>NZ_JBHRXI010000025.1:0-230181 GCF_042648365.1 Lutimaribacter marinistellae
GAGCAGCTCCGCCGGCACCAGCGGCGTCGGATCGTCGGTCTCGTCCGGCACCGTGTCCGGCAGGCTGTCATCGATCGTCACATCCCCCTCGGGCGTGACGCGGATTGGCAGTGGCAATTCGGTCAGTTCGCCGTCCCGGTCTTCGACGGTGACCTTACCGGGAAGCGGACCCTCCGCTGCGTCGGAACGACTTTGTGTGGAGAAGTCTCTTGGGAAAATGACCTGGAGCGCGTCGAACCCGGAAAGGGTGCCGGAAAAGGAAAGGATAAAGGTGCCATCGGCAACAGGCGTCAATGTGCCGTCGGTGGCAACCGAACCTGCCGGGAGACCCGGTAATTCGAAGGAAACGGATTGTATTGCAGATACTTCCGAAGGATCCCCGACAAAGATCAATGAATCCTTCAGTGATACGGTTACGGGGCCGTCGGTTTCGATGGCCGTGACCGGGCGCGGAACGATGATCAGGTTGGCGGGGCCGGATCCGTCATTCCGGTTACCTGCGTAAAGACGGTCGAACCGTTCGGGCAACGCGTAATCGGTAGGTGGAAGAAGCGGGTTGATGTCGAGACCGATCAGGGGATCGTTTATCGAGACGGCGGTTTCGAAAGCCGATCCTTTGACCGGTGTTCCCGGGTTGGCGATAAAGTGCAATGGGACGCGGACCACGTCACCGAGAACTTCCCAATCCGAAGAGGGAGTCGCGACGTCGAACAGTCGCTGAAGTGGGATCGTCGTCGCATCCGCCGATATCCGAAGCGACGCCTCTTCGGCGCCGATCAGAATGATTAGCGTTCCGTCTGGTTGAACGAGGATCAACGCGTCGTCCAGCAGCAGCGGAAACTCCAAGCTGGATCCTTCGGGAAGCCGCACCTGGCTCAGGCCGGCGGTCTCGATCAGGAGGACTTCGGGCGCGGTGTCGATGATCAGGTCCCGAACTTGAGATTGCGTCAGGCTGCCGAGCTCAAGTCCTTCGCGGTCCAATTCGTCTCTTGCCATCCCTTGCCGTCCCTCAAGTTCAGAAAAGCCGCGGAAAATAGCGCGCTACATCATGGTTACCTTAAGTGATCAGGGAGGTTAGGCAACTTTTTCTTGATCGGGCTCGCGGTGACGCAGATCAAGGTGCAGCATGCCCGCCAAAGCCTTGGAGCCTGTACCAAAACGACTTGGCGTAGCGGCCCGCGTTTACGAAGCCGATGCAGCGTTCAACGCAAACTCCAATTCATCGCGACGCCGCGGAATGGGCGGCTGACCGTCTGTAAGGCGCTACCAGCGACCTGATGCACGCCGCGATGTTCGCTCGCTACGAACGATTGGAATGGGAATTAGGGTTTCCTGATGTCGGATCGCCTTTCAGGCGAGTTCGTCTTCGGTTTTTCGGTCTTCCGCTGTATGATTAAGGCGATTGCGGAACAAGGAGCAAGCGATGCAGCACCAGACACGGTTTTGGCACGGGGTGCTTTTCGCTGCGTTGACCTTGATGCTGCTTGGCGCGCTTCTGCCCCAGGGCGCGCGGGCCGCGCCGCAATTCGCGACCTGGCAGGAACTGGTTCCCGAGGTAGCGCCTTATGATGATCCGTTCATCGAGATGACTTTTGGCCAGCGGTCTGACTTGCGTGATGTGCTGCGCTATCAACAGTCGCTCGAAATCGGCGAAGCCACTGACGAAATGCGCGAACTAGCGGAGTCGGCGCGCGACAGGCTCTCCGTTTACGGGCTCGACCCGGAGAAGCTTTTGCAACAGCGTCTTGTCGTCATGGAACGTCGGCGAGCTGCGGCCACCAGTGTTTCGACGGCCCTTGTGGACCGCGAGATACTGATGGACGGCTACGTGTTGCCGCTGGAATGGGACGGAGAGAACGTGGTGGAGTTCCTTCTTGTGCCGTGGGTGGGCGCCTGTATTCACACGCCCCCGCCGCCGCCCAACCAGATTATTCATGTGAACTATCCCCAGGGGCTGGCGGTCGAACAGCGCTTTGAGCCGGTGCGCCTACAAGGCACCCTCAGGCACAGCCCCGCTGCGCATGACTTGTTTCTGATAGACGGAAGCCAAGCAGTGATGGCGTCCTACGGCCTCGACGCAGCACAGATCACCGGTATTCCGGGAAACCTCACCGAGGTGACTTACTCCGACCCGAACCTTTCATGGATTGCGCGCATGCAGGTCTGGGTCTCGTCCCTGTTCACGTCATCCATGTCGGCTCTTGGCAGGGGGGATGGGTTTTCCATAGCCACTTTTTTCGCGCTGCTTCTGTCGCTGGGATACGGGTTCTTGCACACACTTGGACCCGGGCACGGCAAAACGGTCGTGATTTCATATTTCGTAGGCGAGGGCGGCAACCTTGGTCGTGGCATGCTGATGGGCGCCCGCATCGCCGTCGTGCATGTCTTCTCGGCGGTCATCTGCGTCGTGGCGTTTGACCTGACTGTCCGGCAGTTGACCGGTGCGGCCCCGGCAGACTACCGGATGGTGCGGCTTGCCAGTTACGCCACGATCATGGCTATCGGAACGGTCATGCTTTGGCGGGCGGTCGCGGCGTGGCGCTCGACACGCACGGTCGAAGGTGGCCACCATCACCACCACGACCACCATGCCGGATGTTCGGCATGTGCCGCTGCCGCAGCGCGGGGGCGTCGATCCGAGGGCTGGCTGGCTCTTGCGGTCGGGGTGGTGCCATGTACGGGGGCACTTATCGTGATGCTCTACGGTCTTGCGAACGATCTGATCGTTCCGGCCGTTATCATGGTTTGCGCGATTTCGTTGGGTATGGCCATCGCCATGTCGGCGCTTGGGGTAGCGGCGCTTTGGGGGCGTGCGCAGGTGGAACGTCGAATTGGCGATGACGCGCAACGCCTTACCGGCTTTCAGAATGGAGCGCGCCTTGTCGGCGCGACCCTTGTTTTGACTGTCGGTATCATATTGTTCACGTCGACCCTGACACAGGATAGTGCAGGGCGGCTGGCCGTCGGCGAAAGTTCGTCGCAGTTCGAAGCCGCTGGTGTTTCCTTGCGCCCCTGAGAGGACGCGGAAAGACTTGGCGAGGCGTTAGTCCGCCCCGCGCACCTCGATCTGCGCATCCGGTGGTGGCGCCAGGATTTTCTGAACGAAGTAGGCGGCCAGCGTCGTTCCGATTCCGATCAGGTCGGTTATCAGCCCACCCTCGATCATGAACAAGGCTGCAAGGATCAGCGCCGCGCGCAGGAACCACGCCGGGCGCGCTCCGACGAACCAGCCCTGAACACCGGAACTGAGAAGGAAGACACCGAACACGGCCGTCGCACCTGCGCGCAGGATCTCTGCCCAGCTGCCATCCATCAGCAGTGCACTGTTGTAGAAGAACATGAACGGCACGATGAAAGCTGCAATCCCGATCTTGAAGGAGGCCACCGAAGTCGACATCGGGTTCGCGCCCGAAATGCCCGCTGCCGCGTAAGAGGCCAACGCAACCGGTGGCGTGATCGCGGATACGACGGCGAAGTAGAAGACGAAGAAATGGGCGGTGAGTTGCGGTATGCCGATCTCAACAAGGCCCGGCGCTACGACAGAGGCGGCCACGGCGTAGGCCGCCGTCGTCGGCATGCCCATGCCCAGCAGGATCGCAATGCACATCGCAAAAACGAGCGCCAACAGCTGGCTAAGGCCCGCGAGATTCAGCAGCAGCGCCGAAAATCGCGCACCGACACCCGTCAGACTGATCACGCCCACGATGATGCCCGCTGCGGCACATACCGCGATGATCTGGATCGACATGTGCCCGGCAAGTTCCAGCGCCTTCAGGATGGAACGTATTCCCATCCTGTGGGGTGTAAGCCAGCTGACGACCGCTGCGGATATCGTGGCAAGTGTGCCAGCGCGGATCACGGAATAGCCCATGAACAAGGCGACGATCAGAATGATGATCGGGATGAACAGGTAGATCTGGCGCAGCATCTGGTTGAGCTTCGGAAGCTCATCGTCACGCATGCCGCGCATACCCAGTTTGGCGGCTTCGAAATCGACCATGAAATAGATCGACACGAAGTACAGGATCGCCGGGATGACAGCGGCAACTGCGATCTCGGTGTAGGGAATGCCGGTGATCTCGGCCATTATGAAGGCGCCAGCACCCATGATCGGCGGCATGATCTGCCCGCCGGTCGAGGCCGCAGCCTCGATCGCGCCGGCGGTCTCGCGCCTGTAGCCGACCTTTTTCATCAGCGGGATGGTCAGCGACCCGGTGGCGACGACATTGCCCGCACTGGTGCCGTTGATCATGCCCATCAAACCGCTTGCAAAGATCGCGACCTTGGCCGGACCTCCGCGCGCCCGTCCGGCAGCGGCAAATGCGAAGTTCACGAAATAGTCGCCGACCTTACTGGCCTGAAGAAAGGCCGCGAAGATGATGAAAAGGATGATATAAGTCGAACTGACCGCCGTGGTCGGCCCGAGGATACCGGCGTCCGAATAGACATGTCCAAAGAAACGCTGCCATGTATAGGCCGACTGCACGGCGAGGATGCCGGGCAACAGGTGGGCCGTGAACGTGTAGGCGAGGAATATGCCGGTGATGATGACCAGTGCCAGACCGGCGACACGCCGGGTCAGTTCCAGGATGAGGGCGGATCCGGCGGTAGCAGCAAACGCGACACCGATCGGTACGAATGGTGTCCCGACAGAGTTGCGCGCGGCGGTGGAATAGATCGGAATGAGGTAAAGCGCCACGACGATGCCGCACAGCGCCAACACCAGGTCCGACGCGGCAAGCGCGCCGCGCGGGCGTCTTTCGAACCAGCTCAGAAGGATCGCCCCAAGAGTTGCAATCAACAACGGCGTTCCGAACCACCAGAGTTCAAGCCCATAGATCTCGGTGCCCGGGAACGCGGGCCAGGTGACAAGACCGCCCATTTCGGGCAGGTCGCCGCTGTTCAGACGAGCGATGAAACCCAGAACCGTCCAGAAGGATACCGCAACCGGCAGTAGCAACGCGTAACCCGCGATCGTGAGAAGTGGCGTGGTGCGAGGGTCCTCGTCGCCGCTTGGGAAACTGTAGGCAGCGAACAACAGGAAACCCAGCAAAAGGGCGCCAGCGATATGCACGATGCGAAAATTCCAGGTTTCCAGCGGAAATTGCGGCAGGAACGGGATTTCTATCCCCGTGTAGTCCGAGATCGAGACGCCGTTCAGCGCAGCCATGTGAAACGCGGCGTAGAGAATTGAAAAGGTTGCCGCGACCCAGGCCATGGTGCCGACATATTGGCGGCGGTTCACCTCTACGGGTTCATCATCCACACCTTCGGCGATAACCGGTTCGATGTGATCCGCTTTTTCGTCAGACATGGCCGACAATCCCCCAGTCATTTATTGTTGCGGCCTGTCATCGGCCGATTTTGGTATGACGCGCCCCGAGCTGATCCGGGACGCGTTTCTTCATGCCATTGGCAGGCCGCAATCAGCCGCCGGAATACACCAGGTCATCCGGAATGTCGGCGCCCGCGTTTTCCTTGAACCAGGCGGCAGCACCTGGGTGCCACATCATGACTTTGTTCTTGTCCCAGTTCTCGGGCAGGGTCGAACGGGCTGCACGGTGGATATTCACCATTCGCTCGTTGTCCGACATGACCACGTCAACCACCGCCTTGACGAAGTTTTCGGGCAGGTCGCAGTTGGCGATTGCGAAATTCCACATCGAAACCGACCTGGCCGGTGCTTCGAGCGTGGTATAGGTGTCGGCGGCAATCTCGAACTCGGATACCGGGAAGGCCTCCATGATCTTGGCCTGCTCCTCTTCGGTGAACTCGATGATGTTCACGTCGGTCTGAACCTCAAGCTGGCTGACCGCCGGCACCGGTACGCCTGCGGCGAAAGCGATCACGTCCAGCAGGCCGTCCTGAAGCTGCCCGCCGAGATCCGACCAGCCGCCGTTGCGACGCTCGAAATTCACACCCAGCGTTTCCATCATGCGCGGAAAATAGGTGTCCGAGGTCGAACCGGCCGGACCGAACCCGATACGCGCACCATCTGGAATGTCGGCGACCGAAGCGATGCCCGAGGATGACAATGCAGTCACGCTGAACGGCGTCTGGTACATCGGGAACATCGCGCAAGCCTTGTTCATCTGCAGACCAGGCGCGATCGGGTTGGTGCCACCCAGCGATTCCGCTGCCGGGCCCATCGTGGTCATGCCGAACTGGGCCTCGCCGGTATGAACCAGCGCCATGTTCTGCATTGGGCCACCGGTAACTTCGCCGCCGCCGGTGATGCCGAGCTCCTCGGAAACGAGGTTTGCCCAGCCCGACCCGTAAGCGAAATAGGTGCCGCCCTGCGAGGCGGTGCCGACCGTGAAGCTCTCGGGCCAGCCGTCGCGGTTTTCATGGCTCCCGGCGAACGCGCCTGTCGCCAACACTGTTGCGCCGATCGCGGCGACCATCCGAATGCTTTGATTTTTCATGTTTTCTCCCTTGGACTACGGCTTCCGGACCGATGAACCTCAGGGGCAGGAAAAATTGTCTTGTCATGCCACCGTGCAGGTAAGTTCGGGTTTCCTCTCCGGAATGCGGTTCGCGTAAGATACTCTGCCTCGGGCTTTTGGCAACAGTTGCGACGTACGTGCTTTCCCACATTTCGCGCAAGGCCGATTTGCGCAAGCTCTAGTTCAGCAACCCGGGCAGCCAGGTCGCGATTGGCGGCCAAGTGATGACAAGCCCCAGAACCGCGATTTTCATGACGATGTAGGGAAGGATAGCCGCGTAGATGGTGCGCATGCCGATCTGTGGCGGAGCCACTCCCCGCATAACAAAAAGCAGAAGTCCAAATGGCGGGGTCAGCAGGCCAATCTCCATTGTCAGCAGGTAGAGCACACCAAGCGTGAGCGGATCGATCCCGGCGGCCTGTGAAAGCGGAACGAAAATCGGGACCGTCACCATCAGCATCGAAACCTGGTCAATGAAACATCCAAGAAGCAGCAACAGGGCGATCATGCCCAGCGTGATCTGAAAGGTCGTGAGATCGAAGCTTTCGATCAGGCGGATGAACCCTCCGGTAGCCCCGGAGAAAGATAGAACCTGCGCGAATGTCTGGCTGGCGGCGATGATGAACAGGATCATCACGCTGAGCTTTACGGTCTCGAGCATGGCACGCGCCAGCTTCTGCCATGTCAGAGCGCGATATCCGGCCCCGACACCCAGTGCCGCGATAGAGCCAAGAGCGGCGCTTTCCGTTGGCGTGGCAAAGCCCAAAAGCAGGCTGCCGATCACGACGGCGAAAAGAATGGACAATGGGGCGACGTAGATCAGGAATGGCCGCCAGCGTTCTGCTGGCGCCATGTCGATCACGCTTTCATCCGCAGGGGCCAAGTCGGGGTTGCGAATGGCGGAAAGAACGATCCAGCCGAGAAAGAGAATTGCCAGGATGAGCGCTGGCAGGATCCCGGCAACCAGCAATCCGGCGATCGAGATGCCGGCAAGCGAGCCCACGAGAACCGCGAGTGCGGAAGGGGGGATCAGCATCGCAATCGCGCCCGAGGCCATGATAGGCCCCATCGCCATGGTAGGGGCATATCCCTTCTTCAGCATCTGGGGTAGAAGCGTCGAGCCGAGCATCGCGGTGTTGGCAATGGTTGAACCCGAAAGCGCGGCAAAGATCGTGCCGCCCAACACCGTAACCACGGACAATCGCCCCGGTATTCGGGTGACAACCCGTTCAACCGCGTCGATTGCCTTGTGCGCAACGCCGGTCTGGAACAGCAATTCGCCCATCAGGATGAAAAGCGGGATAGGCGCCAGTTGGAAGTTTGCAACTGTCGTCGAGGCGTTGCGAGCAAGTTGGATCACGCCGCGCTCACCGCCCAGAACCTCCCACGCTCCGATGATCGTCACGGCCAGAAAGGCAAATGCAACCGGCAACCCGGCAAGGAGCATGGCGCCAAGACCACCCATCATGAGTGTAAGAAACAGCGGCCAGTCCATCAAAGCCCGGACGCTTTCTCGGCCCGCTCGTCGGGATGCGCGGCCTGTCGCAGGAACTCGATGCAAATCAGAACGAACGCAACGGGAGCGATCGCAAGCACCCACCATTCAGGAATCGTGAAAGCAGTTCGGATCATCGATCCGCGCTCGGCCGAACGCCATGCCGCCTCGACCGCGTATCGCAGGAAGACGAGCGAAACCGTGAAACCCGTCAGTGAAACCGCACGCGACAACCTGCGGGATGTCGCTGGACGAAGGACGGATGTGACAAGATCGACCGACACATGCGCCTTTTGGGAAAGGACCCAAGGAGCAGCAAGGAATGTTGCCGCCAGCAATCCATATTCGACCGCATCCAGCAGTCCGTAGATCGTTGCAGCACCAAGATTTCGCAAAACCACGTTTACGGAAATCAAAACCGCGGTCGCCCCGAATATACCCGCGGCGAAGATCGCGCAGGCGAGCAGAACCCTGTCAAATGCACTGTTCAAGCTGGTCATCAGAATCCGCCGGGCCGTGGGGGCCGCGGCGGTCCCTTTGTCAGTCGTTCAGGCAGGCGCGCAGATCCGATGCGATCTGGGCGTCTATCCCCTCGACGATGGCCCAGCCGGCATTCTGGGCCGTTTCCAAGTAGTTCGCGGCGGTTTGTTCGTCGAACGTGATCACCTCGATCCCCGCCTCAAGCTGTTTTGCGGCCTCTTCCTCGTTGACGCGGATGTTGTCCTCGTTGCGGGCCTCGGTCCAGAGCGCGGCCTCTTCCAGAACAGCGCGGGCTTCGTCCGACAGATCGTTCCACCGGTCGAGGTTCACCAGGAAATTCACGTCCACCTGGAAAAATCCCGGGTCGATACGATACTTGGTCTGCTCATCCCATCCCAGGTCGAGGATGCCCTGCACAGGCCAGCCATACCCGTCGATCGCACCGCGTTCCAATGCGGTGTAGACCTCGCCCGGTGCCGTACGCACGGGTGTCGCACCAAGTTCTTCGAGCAGGGCGCGATAAACGGGCGTTGTACGGATGGTAAATCCGCTCAGGTCCAGCCCCTCTACCGGCTTGGTGGTATAAAGGTGGAACTGGATGTGGTCGCCCGTCCGGGCAAGGAACTTCACGTTCATCTGTTCTTGATGCAACGCGTCTATCTTGTCGAAACACCCGTTTTCGCGTTGATCCTGAACGGTGTTGGTGGCCAGGTGCAACGCATCGCCCGTGGGCAGCAAGTTGGGATAGAACGCGCTGGTCACGTTCGCGATGTCCACAACACCGCTCGAGACGGCATTCCCCAGTTCGAATGGCGGCACCGCTTCTGGTCCGCCAACATATTCGATCTGGATGACGCCTTTTCCGGTTTCGTTAACTCGTTCGACGAAGGCCTCGAAGGGCCTCGAGAAGGTCGTGCCTTGGGCAAAGGCCGTCACGCCACGAAGCGTTTCTTCGGCGGCGACGGGTGCGGCGACAATCCCGATGGCGCAGGCGGCTGCTGCAAGCGTTTTCACGTGGTTCTCTCCCTGTTCTGACCGCTTTCATGCGGTTCGTATGGGTAGATTAGCCGGTGTTTCCCGCCAGCGTCGAGCCTTCATTGCGAGACATGGCTGCAAGAGCGTCGGCATGGATCGCCAAGGCTGCGGCGAATTCGGTATGGCGAGCAGCGCCCAACGCCTCACGCGCGGCTTCGAGGTTGCCTTGGGCACGGGCCAGGGCGATCCGCTCTACCATCTCGCCGGCCTCCAGTCTCGCTTGGTCCACGGGGTGGTCGGGCCCACCCAAAAGAGCGTAGATTTCGACAGGTTCGATCCGGCCTTTCACCTGCACCTCGTCGACCATCGTCAGAACGTAGCCGCGCGACCGGGCCGCCTTGGCCGTGGCACCGCCCACGAGGATCGGAACGTCATAGGGGCGGGTCTGACCTTCAAGGCGCGACGCGACATTCACCTCGTCTCCAATGACCGAATAATCGAAACGGTGATGTGATCCGAAATTGCCCACGTAGCATTCACCGGTATTGATGCCTATTCCGATGCCCGTTTCAGGGAAGCGATGCGCGTTTTCGGCATTGAAGCGTTCAAGCGCATCCAGCATTTCGAGCGCGGTCTGGCAGGCACGCGCGGCATGGTCGGGTTCGTTCAGCGGTGCGTTCCAAAATGCCATCACGGCATCGCCCATGAACTTGTCTATGGTGCCACGGTTTTCGATGATGACATCGGTCAGTGCCGTGAAGAGCGCGTTCACGAACTCGGTAAGTTGCGCGGCACTCATGCCTTCGGCGGCAGTGGTAAAGCCTCGAACGTCCGAGAAAAGAACGCTCATCGGGCGCAGGTCTCCGCCAAGTGCCAAGGCCTCGGGGTCGTCTTCGAGTTCGCGGACAAGGTCGCGTGAGACATAATGGCCAAAAGCCTCGCGCACCCATCGCCGCTCGGCTCTTTCGCGGATCGCGACAAGGCTCGTGGTGGAAAACAAAGTGATCGCTGAACCGATGACGGGAAATGTCGGGTCGATGAACAGATCGAGCCGTGCAAATGCCAGGTAGCTGGCAATCGAAACGGCTGCCAGCGTGACGACGCCCGTCATCACGGCGGTCGTTGGAGAGAAAAAGGCCGCGAGCACGGCGCAGAAGAGGACCAGCGTGGCGAAAGCCATGAATTCCAACCCTTCGGCCCAGTCCGGGCGCCCAAGCTCTGTTCCCGTGATGATGTGCTCGATGACCTGGGCGTTGATCTCGATGCCGGGCACCGAACTCGCCGTCGGGGTCGACTGTATGTCGAACAGCCCCGGCGCCGTGGCGCCGATCAGTATGATACGACCCGCGATCTCGTCAGACGAAACATCGTCAAGCGCAACGCGCCAGGCCGGAATGAACCGCTCGGGTTGCGGAGGTGTGTAGTGCAGCAAAAGAGATCCTCGGGGCGAGGTCGGCACGTCAAAAGCACCAATACGCAAAGCGTTTACCCCGGTTCTGGCACCCATCGCGCTCTGCCCGCTGGCATTCGAACTTCGAACGACGAAGGTGCTTGCGCCCTGTGCCACGCGCAACGCCTCGACGGCGAGGCTTGGCACCAATCGGCCGTCGGGCAGCGCAAAAAGCAGTGGAACGTCGCGGACGATCTGGTCGCGCCCGGGCATCCAGTTCAGCGCGGCCAGTCCGGTGGCCGCATTGGCAAGGCCGGGCAACGGCGCTGTCATCCCGGAAAAGACGGGCAAGAACTCCTGCGGCGGATCGCCAGCCACCGCAAAGCCCGCCTTGGGCGGCAGTCCCCCGGGGCTTTGGCGGGGGGCCTCGTTCGTGAGTGCGATCCCAAGGACGGAAGGCACCGATTCAAGCGCGTCTGCCATGCGCGCGTCACCATCCGGCAAGGCAGCAAGGGCTCGTGTCACCCGCGCACGCTCCGCATCGTCGTCAACCAGCGATGCGATCTGGTCCGGCGACATCCGGTCGGGCTCGGCCAACACGATGTCGAGCGCCACAGTCGCCGCGCCGAGCGCACCCAGTTTCATGACGAGTTCGGCAAGCCGGCTGCGTGGCCAAGGCCATTGACCCAATCGCGTCAGCGAGGCCTCGTCAATCGCCACAATGCGGACCGGCAGGTCGGGATCGAAGTTGCGCGGGTGCCATTTCTGGTATTCGTCATACGCGATGTTGCGCAGATGACCTGCCGCTTCGGGTTCCGCAATCCTCCATGCAGCGCCGAACAGCAGGGCCGAGACCGTCAGGATGGTCAGCGGCAACAAACGTCCCAGGGCACGCCGACGTCGACTGACCCGATGATCGCCCGTGGTCATCTCAGCCTATTTCCTTGGCAGATAGCGCAGGCAAATGTTGCCCGACGGTCACAGCTTCACTGGCGTTGACGGAACGGAAGGCAGCCCGAGGTTTGCAAAATTGAATTTGTTGCGGAAGGCGTCTATGCGTGGAGAGTAAGGGGTTCATTTTCAGAAAGTTCACCAGTTATGCTGGCAGCATGGCATTTATTACCCAAGAGACGCAATTTTCTTTATTTTGCAAAGGGTGTTGTTCTTGGTCTTTGTCTCGCGGCGCCCGCCGGTGCGCAGGAGGCCGACACGTCTGCCGAAACCTTCGCCGCGCTCGAAGCGCGGCGGGCGGCGCTGTTTCAGGCAACGCTCTCCAATCCGGTCGATCTCGACATCGCGTTCGAGTATGCTTTGATCTCTGCAAGAGTTGGCGATATCGAAGCTGCAATTTCTACGATGGAGAGAATACTCGTCTTCAATCCGGGTTTGCCCAGGGTGCAGCTGGAACTGGCGGTCTTGTATTACCGCATCGGGGCCATCGAGACCGCGCAACACTATCTTGAGGCTGTCCGAGGTCAGGACTTGCCGCCCGCCGTCCGGGCCAAGGTGGACGAGTTTTCCCTCTCGGTCGAAGAGGCGTCGAAGCCGTATCGCTTCTCAGCTTCGATTGATTTCGGTATGCAGGCCTATTCCAACGCCAATTTCGCACCCGACCGCGACTCGATCATAATCGGTGGCGTCCCGATCAACCTTGGGCCCGGCGCGAAGGCGCAGTCGGACGCCAGTGTGTTCGCCCTTGGCCAGATCCACTACACCTATGACCTGCCGGCACAAGGTGCGTTGTTCGAAGTTGATGGGACACTCTACGCGTCGAAGTTCTTTGAACTGAGCCGTCTCGATCTGAATTTCCTCGAGGTTGCGTTCGGCCCGTCCTTCAATCTAGGTCGCTGGGGATGGGACAAGTCGCGGCTTGGCGTCTACGGCATTGTCGGCGGATCGACACTTGGTGGAAGCCATTATTCGACGATCGGTGGGGCTGGGTTGCGGCTGCGCACGCAGATTGACAACAGAACCCTGCTAGAGACCCAGATCGAGGCGCGGTCGATCAACTACTCGAATACCGCAGATTATCCCAATGCGACCTTGCAGGACGGCAATACCTACCGGTTCCGGGCGCAGCTAATCCGGTCTCTAAGTCCGGGCTGGACCGGCTCTTTTGCATTCGAGGCTCGCCAGGTCGACGGGGAGACCGAT
Source organism: Lutimaribacter marinistellae (assembly GCF_042648365.1). Lineage (NCBI taxonomy): Bacteria > Pseudomonadati > Pseudomonadota > Alphaproteobacteria > Rhodobacterales > Roseobacteraceae > Lutimaribacter > Lutimaribacter marinistellae. Next base: position 12,941 of record NZ_JBHRXI010000025.1, read on the forward strand.
TTCAACACCTTTCGCGGCTACGGCCTGACTGCGAAGCTCAACCACGATTTTCGCGGGCCAACCGATGGCATCCTCGCGGATAACGAGCCTTGGTCGCTGCTGCTTGCCGTAGGTGGCATCTCGCGCGATTTTGCCGGTCCCGATCCGTTGATCGACCCCGTGAACGCGCAAGACGACAGGGGTCTTTGGCTTGAGGCGAGTCTTGGCATTCCACTTGAAAATCAATTCTCCGCCTACGTGACGGGGCAGTACTACAGGCAGAACTCCAACTACCCGACCCGAGACTATGACGGGGTCACTCTCACATACGGTGTGAAGAAGAGGTTCTGAACCATGCGCGATATGCTTCACCGCCCCTTGCTTGCGGCCCTGATGGCCGGCACGGCATTGGTATCCACTGCTGCATTGGCCCAGGAGAGCATCGGCACGTCCGCAGCCGTCAATACCGCCTCGACGCTTGAGCGCGGCGCAAGCCAGCGCACAGTCGTTATCGGAGATGACATCGCGTTCAAGGACCGTATCATCACCAACCGCGACGGTCTGGTTCAGGTTCTGTTCGTGGACGGATCCACGTTCACGGTGGGCTCGAATTCCAGGGTCGTGATCGACGAATTCGTCTACAATCCGTCCGACGGAACGGGTTCTCTCACCGCCGAGGTCACGCGGGGCGCATTGCGTTTCGTGGGTGGCAAACTCTCGAAGAACGAAGAGCCGGTCCGCTTCAAGACGCCGGTCGGCATTCTCGGTGTGCGTGGAGCCATTGCCGAGATCGATCTCGAACCCGCCTGTCTGTCCAGCGGCGAGTGCCCGGACCTCGTCGCGAACCTCGTCTTCGGTGACGAACTGACATTTACCGGCCCGGATGGTCGCAGGTCGCGCATCTACCAACCCGGGCATTCCTTTGTGATCTCGCGCTCGGGGCAGGGCGTAAATGCGCGCATCGTGCAGCTCAAGACGCTTGACCGCGGTACGCTCCAGAGGCGTTTGCAAGGTCAGAGTGGCCAGAACGGCGGGGCGATCGAAATACCCACAGACAGGGATGTCGCGGAGAGCGGGATTCCTCGGGAGAACTCGGATCGAAGCCCCTATTCGCTGCGACTCAATCCCGGTCTGGAAATGGTCTCGACAGCGATTGCACCTGACCCGGACGAACCTGGCATCGCCAGCACGGATCGGCAACTGGCCGTTTCGGTTCTGGACGAGGCGCAATCCGATTTCATCCGCGAGGATGTCGGCTCGGAGCCGGAGGGGCCGATCTACGACCGTGCAACGCTGACCGGCGTCTTCGGCACGCCGGATAGTTACACGACGCCCAGCGGTGTCGTCATCGAGGATCCATGGGCGCAGGGCATCTCGCGCATCGTGCCGCCAGAGACGGTCACCGTGCAGGTCCTGCGCGAGGACGGTGAACCGGTCGGGATCGAATTGGGCGATATCTCTCTGCCATATCCCGTCGAAGAGGGCGAAACGCCGATTGAACCGCGCTATTCCGAAACGTACCAGCGCGACGTCGTTGGGGGGACGATCCTGCGTGGACCGGACGGCATCGCCATCTATCATCTTGCGCTTTCCGACTACGAGACCGAGTCGCCGGGATCTCTCGATGTCGTGGTCGGGCAGCCGACGCCGCGCGAAGTCTTCTTTCCCTCGACCGATCAACCTGCGGATTTGCGAACTTACGAGCTGGGCGAGGATTACGCCCGCACGCGCATGGGCCTCAGGTCTGACGTCCCGCTGCTCAACCCGCAGGTCGCGTTCGAATTCGGCAACGAATTTCTGTCGGCTGCAGCGGAAACTCCGTTCTACGTGATCGAAACGGGTCAATCGCGCTATGCGCCGACAACTCTCTATGGCGCCCTTCGAATTGAAGGGCAGGGCGCCGATCAGCGTTCGATGATTGTCAGCGACACCGGCTTCGTCTTCGGCAACCTTGCCGGCACTGGCGAGGATGCCTTGGGTATCGGTGGAACCCGCCGCGGTTCTTACAGGTTCAGCGCTCAGGAAGAAATCAACTTCATGCGTGGTGGCACCGGATCGAACCAGATCCAGAGTCCGACGATCTTTACCGCGATAGCGGGTCGGAATGCCGAAGCGTTCGTATACGGTTCGGGCTTGAACGGCGGGCTTGCCCGAAACAACTGGGCCGACGAGAACACGTTTATCGACGCGGGGCTGATGGACCCGATTGCTTCACCGGCCGATCCTCAGCGATACAGCTCGGCAACGGTTCCGGCCTTCCTGACGATGAGCGAGCGCCTCGATGGGTTCGATCGCACGATCACCGACGACAGGCTGGTCCACGGTTTCGCCGCCGGCATGGTCGAAGGTCAGGAGGGATCTGCAACGCCCTTCCGCTCAATTTATCCCGGCGGAGCCTTCATTGCCTTCGATCCGGTTACCGCCTCTTTGGGCGGAACGATCGATGTGGCGGACACGACCGGAACTCACCCGGCAGCGTTCGCCTTTTCCTACGGGTTCGGCTTTGACGGGGAAGGCGAGTTTCCGGCCGCGCGCTCCGCATTCCTCGACAGCACACGTTTCGCGGCGAATTCGACCGGACCATCGAATGTTCAAGGTGGCAATACGACGTTCATGTTTTCGCGCACCGAAGAGGTGATCGCGCATCAGCCCTATGATCCCGAAATCGGCTTCACGGGTCGCGATCCGGGGACATATGTCGTCTCGGCCGGGCTGGTGCCACAGGACAATCTGTTTTCGGGTGCAGATGTGTCGCCTTGCCGCTGCGATTTCATGCAATGGGGCTGGTGGGGAACGCAGACGGAGTTTCGTGACAGTTCGCTCACCGGCGGCAGCAGGACAGACATGGTGCACCTCGGGACTTTTGTGACCGCTGACATCCCGACCGCGGCCGAACTGCCCATGTCGGGCCGCGGAGAGTGGCGCGGGCACGCGATCGGTAACGTCGCCGTTGATGGTGAACTCGGCACGCGGCGCTACGTCGCCGTGGGCGACATGGCGATGGATTTCGACTTTGCAGAGCGTGTCGGGACCCTCAGCATCGACAATTTCGACGGGCGCAGCTTTTCGGGCCCCATGGGCAGTTCCGGGGTAGGCGATGCTCTGAACCGGTTTGACGGGCCGCTTTCAGGTGACGGTCTGAGCGGCTCTGCCACGGGATCCTTTGCGCGCGGACCTTTGGGGCCTGACCAGGGTGTTCTGGGGAGTTTCGACGTCGGGGGCTTCGGCTATAGCGCAGCGGGGACGTTCATGGGCGAACGGTGACCTTTGGTGATGCTTCCTGTGCAACCGCGGCGCGATGCGCGCGTTGGTGCCGGGATGTACGACACCAAAGGAGTCACTGATGACCATTTCCGCGATCGGCCCGGCCGCGATACCTGCCTTGGGCTTTGGCACTTTCAAGCTCAAAGGAGACGACGCGACCGACATGGTTGACGCCGCCCTTTCCGAGGGATTTCGGCATATCGACACTGCACAGGCCTACGATAATGAAGCCGCGGTCGGCAAGGGGATCGCCCGTTCCGACGTGCCGCGGGACCAGATCTTTCTTACCACGAAGATTCTTCCCGAGAACTTTGCGCCGCAAACCTTCGTCCGCAAGCTAGAAGAGTCGCTGTCTGATCTGGGAACGGACTATGTAGATCTCCTTTTACTGCATTGGCCGTCCAAAGAGGTTCCACTGGCGGATACTTTGGGCGCAATGAATGGCCTGATAGCAGACGGGAAAGTGCGTCACGGCGGGGTGTCGAACTTTAACATCCAGATGCTCGAAGAAACGCGCAAAGCGCTTGGCAGTCCGCTTGCAGCGAACCAGGTCGAGGTTCACCCGTTCATCGACCAGACCCGTCTGATGGAGCATATGGTGGCGAACGGCATCCCTTTCGAGGCCTATTCTCCGCTGGCCCAAGGAAACGTTTTGGGAAATCCCGCGCTGCAGGAAATCGCTGACGCGCATGGTGTGTCGGAGGCTCAGGTTACTCTTGCGTGGATACTTGCGCACCCGAACGGAATCGCGATTCCCAAAACTGCGAATCCGGAACGACTACGCCAGAACCTCGCCGCCGCCGAGATCAAGCTCAGCAGGGAAGACATTGCCAGGATCGACGCTTTGAGGCGGCCGGATGGCCGAATTGTCGAGCCAAAGGGGCTCGCACCGGTCTGGGACGATTAAAGCGCTGATCAGCGCAGGGTGCCCCTCATTTCGCGCAATGCCGGTAGGGGCTAGGTTGAACGTCGGCCAACACACCCGCATACAAACCTTGGCGTTTCGCGCAGCCCGAATTGGGCTGCGCACAAGGCATCACACACAATCATCCGTCATGCTGACGGCGGTTCGGCTTCTGCCGGAGGGTTGGGGGAGCCCTTGATCCATTCACGGGCCCCCTGCATCACGGCATAGAGCACCGGAACAAGGATCACGCCGAATACGGTCGCCGCCAGCATCCCGCCGAATACCGCGACGCCGATGGCCTTCTGGCTCGATGCTCCCGCACCGTTTGCTGCGAGCAAGGGGACGACGCCCAGCAGGAACGACAGTGCCGTCATCATGACGGCCCTGAAACGCTGGTGCGCGGCCTCGGATGCCGCTTCACGGATCGACAGGCCCTTGGCCCGCTGCTCCATTGCAAATTCGACGATCAGGATCCCGTTCTTAGAGGCTAGGCCGACCAGCATGATCATTCCGATCTGCGTGTAGAGGTTGATATCGGATCCCACGATGGCAACCGCCGCCACCGCGCCGAACAGCGCCACAATGACCGAAAGCAGGATGGAGACCGGCATCGACCAGCTTTCGTACTGTCCGACCAGGAACAGGTAGCCGAACAAGATAGCCATCGCCATGATGATGACCACGAGGCCACCCGAATCCAACTGCTGCTGGGCCGTGCCTGTCCACTCGTAGGTGTATCCGGGGGGCAAAGCGGTCTCGACCTCTTCGGCCATGACCCTGATCGCGTCACCCGTCGACAATCCCGGCGCGGGAACGGCGGTGACGGTGGCTGCACGGAACAGGTTGTGCCGCTTCAGCAGAACTGGCCCAAGGACGTTTTCGACATCGACCAAAGTGCCAAGAGGCACCATCTGCCCGGTCTGCGACCTGACGTAAAGATTCGAAATATCATCGACCTTGTCCCGATAGCTCCCATCAGCCTGCGCCATCACGCGGTAGACGCGGCCGAACAGGTTGAAGTCGTTGATGTAGTATGACCCAAGCTGCGCCTGCATCGTCTGGAACACTTCGGCAATGGAGACCTGAAGGGTCTTTGCCTTTTCGCGGTCAAGGTCGACGAAGAGTTGCGGAACGTTCGCGCGGAAGGTCGTGTAGGACTGCGCGATTTCCGGGCGTTGGTTGGCAGAGTAGACAAGCGAACCGACCGCCTGAGACAGATCCTGCGGCGACCCGCCGCCGGTCTGCTGAACCTGCATCTCGACGCCGGCGGACATGCCGAGACCCTGAATTGGGGGCGGGTTGAAGGCCACGATCGATGCCGCCGCCTCGCCATTGGCGATGCCGAGTATCTGAGAGAGAATGCCGTTTGCACTCAACTCCGGGGTCTGCCGTTCTTCCCAGTTTTCAAGGTTGACGATGATCATCGCACCGTTCGAGGCCAAGCCATTAAGCAACGAGAATCCGTTGACCAGAACGGTGTTCGCCACGCCGGGGATCTCCTCGACCTGGCGGACAACACGGTCCGTCACGGTTTCGGTGCGGGACAGGGTCGCAGCATCGGGGAGCTGAACATCGACAAACAGATAGCCGTTATCCTCAAGCGGAAGAAAGCCTTTGGAGGTCGAAGAGAAAATCGACCCCATCCCGATTGCGAAAGCGGCGATGATCGCAAGCCCCAGAAGAGGCACACGCAGCAACCGCCGCACAATGCCAAGATATCCGCCACGCACGGTGCCGATGCCGCGCTCGAACAGCGCGAGCAGACCGCGCGGCGGGCCGGATCGTGCCTTGAGCACAAGCGCACAGAGCGCGGGCGACAGGGTCAATGCATTGATCGAAGAGATCACGACTGCGGTCGAGATCGTTACCGCGAATTGCGAATAAAGCCGGCCGGTGATGCCGGGCATGAAGGTTACCGGAACGAACACGGCAAGCAGCACGAGTGTGGTTGCGATGACCGGTCCCGTGATCTGGCCCATGGCCTTGCGCGTCGCCTCGGCCGGCGAAAGGCCTTCATCCGCGATGATCCGCTCGACGTTCTCCACCACGACGATCGCGTCGTCCACCACGATGCCGATCGCAAGGACCAGCGCGAACAAGGAGATGGTGTTTAGCGACATGCCGAAGACAAGAAGGAACGCGAATGTCCCGATCAGCGAAACCGGGATGGCTACCGCCGGGATGATCGTGGCCCGCCAACTGCCGAGAAACACGAACACGACCGATATCACGAGCACGAAGGTAAGGATCAGGGTCGACACAACGTCATTGAGAGACTGTTCCACGAAGTCGGTCGTGTTGAACGGAACTTGGTATGCGACATCCTCGGGGAAGGCGAGCGACAGGCGTTCAAGCTCGGCCAACACACGTTCGGATACGGCAAGCGCGTTTGCACCCGGCGCTTGGTAGATACCCAGAACCGTCGCCGGTTCCCCTTCGAAAAAGCCCGAGGCGGAATAGAACTGGGCCCCAAGTTCCACACGTGCGACGTCGCGCACGCGAACAACCGATCCGGCATCGCCGGTGCGAACGACGATGTCCTCGAACTCCTGTACCGCTGTCAATCGGCCCTTGGTCTTGATCGTATACTGAAACGCTTGCCCCTCGGGCACCGGTGGCGCACCGATAGATCCGGCCGACACTTCGGCATTCTGTTCCCTGACCGCATTGATGAGATCGCCCGGAGATACCGACAGGGCGGCCATCTTGTCCGGGTCCATCCAGATGCGCATCGCGTATTGCAGGTCGGTCAAGACGTCGGCCTTGCCAACGCCGGCGACGCGGGCCAGCGCGTCTTTCAGGTTGATGGAGGCATAGTTCGACAGGAAAACGCTGTCGTAAGTCTCGCCGGGCGAGGTGAGCGTGACCACCATCAGCATGTTGGTCGATGATTTCTGCGTCACCACGCCGGATGTCGTCACCTCTGTCGGCAGCGAGGCCATCGCCTGAGCCACCCGGTTCTGGACGTTCACGCTGGCGATATCCGGATCGGTGCCGACCTCGAAGGTCACGCTGAGCGAATAGAGCCCGTTATCTGCCGAAGTGGATGTCATGTAGATCATGTCATCAACGCCGTTGACCTGCGCCTCGATCGGGGCGGCAACGGTATTCTCGACGGTTTCGGCACTGGCGCCGGTGTAGCTGGCCGAAACGTTGACCACCGGCGGTGTGATGTCCGGAAACTGGGCGACCGGCAGCACGAGGTACCCGATACCGCCGAGGATGGTCAGAACAAGGGAGATGACGAGCGCCAGCTTTGGCCGGCTGATGAAAAGCGATGAGAACATGCGCTTACTCTCCGTCCGATGCCATTACCGCATCGACGGCAACACCGGGCCTGACGCGTTGCAGGCCTTCCACGATGACGCTTTCGCCTTCACGCAGACCATCCAGAACGATGATGGCGGAGTCCACGGTATCGCCCGTCTGGATGTAGCGCTGTTCGACCATCTGCTGACTGGTCACGACCAGCACGAAGGGGCCGCGCTGGTCACGTTGCATCGCGGCCTGTGGGATCAACACCCGGGTAACAGGTTGCAGCGCCTGAATGCGGACATGGACAAAGGCGCCGTCGAGGATGAAGCGCGACTTGTTCTCAAACCGCGCCCGCATCGCGATCGTCCCGGTCTGAGGGTCGATGCGGTTGTCGACGAAAATGATCTCTCCGGTTTCATCCAGTTCCGTGCCGTTCGGCAGGGTCAGCCGCACCACGGGGCTTTTACCGCTTTCGGCGAGCGAGGCCGCCGTCTGCTCAAGCTGTTCCAGAACATCCACGAATTGCTTTTCGTTGAGCGAGAAGGCGACGTCGATTGGCTCCTCTCGGACCAATGCGACGAGCGGTCCCTTGCTCGGACCAACCACATCGCCCTCGCTTATTGCGACTTGTCCGATGCGCCCGGGAAATGGTGCCTTTATCTCCGTATAGCTCAGGTCCAGCTCGGCCTGCCGTATTGCGGCTTCGGCACTCTTGATCTGTGCTTCGGCGACCAGTTCGTTCGCACGGGCCACATCCAGTTCGGACTCAGGCGTCGCCCCGCGCGAGACCAGTTCCTCCTTTCGGGCCAGGTCGACGCTGGTCAATTCCAGGTTGGCCTTTGCACTGTCGAGGTCGGCGCGCCGTGCCTGCAGTGTCGCCTCGTACAGATCGGGTTCAATGCGGAACAGCAACTGGTCCTTTTCAACGACGGCACCGTCACCGACCAGTGTTTCCTGAAGGAAGCCGTTGACGCGGGCCACGATTTCCACCTTGTCGATAGCTTCGCCTCGCCCGATGAATGTCGCCTCCTCGACGATCTCCTGCGTATAGGCCGCGGCAATCGAGACTTTCGGCGGCTCCCCCTCCTGTGCAGTCGAGGGCGTCAGGGCAGGCAGCGACAGCATAAGGCTAGCACAGACAAGCAAATAAAGTTGGCGGGGAAGGGGCATGAACGACCTCGATCAAATATCGCGGAACGCCGCGTGGTGCGGTTGGTTGCAAACTCATCGTGAGGATGACCGGAAGCCGACAGTATCTCAAGGCTTTCTGGTCGGTTGCTTGCAAGTGCGACAAACTTTTTCGTTATTTCATCTGGCGGGAGGCAGGCTAGTCTGCGCTCTATGCCGCAGGAGCATGACTTGGACAGGGCCCACAATTTTCTCTTTCTACTCGACGAAGGATTCACCATGCAGGCCTTTTCGTCTGCGGTCGAAGTTCTTCGCCTGCTGGCAAGGGTGATACAGGAACCCGCGCCCGGCTATGGAGCTGTCAGCTTCTCGGGTGGGCCAGTGCGGGCATCGAACGGATTCCAGCTGGTCCCGGATACCAGGCTGGACTCCATTCCGCGCGACGCAACGATCGTCGTGGTCGCCGGGGCGGGAGCAAGCCGCACAAATGCGCCGGGTTTGACCGGTTTGGTGCGGCGCCTTGCAAGAGGTGGGCATCCGGTCTGGGGTGTCTCGTCAGGTGTCGTCCGCCTGGCCGAGGCAGGCCTGCTGTCCGGTCGACGCGTCGCCGCCCACTGGGAGGACGTGCCCTATCTGCATGAGCATTTCCCGGACATACAGGTAAGTCCTTCGCTCTTCGAGATTGATGGTGCCATTGCCACTTGTGCCGGCGGGCAGGCAGCGTCCGACCTGATGTTGTGGGTCGTTGGCAAAAGCCATGGCACAGAAATAGCCGAAGAGATCGCAGCGCGCCTCGTGATCGACGTGGTACGTGATGGACGTGCCAGCCAGCGCCGCATGCTCGACATGAGGTACCAGACGGTCAATCCGACCGTATTCGCCAGCCTGCGAATGATGCGCGCGAACTTGTTCGAGCCGGTCCCGATAGCCTGGATCGCCGAGTCTCAACGCGTTTCGCAACGCCAGTTGGAGCGTCTCTTCGACCAGGAGTTCGGCCAACCGCCCAGCCGTGTCTATGCCCGGCTGCGGTTGGAAAACGCGCGTGAAGAGGTGATTGCGGGGCATCGTCCCTTGACCGAGATCGCATTGGACTACGGCTTCACACCGGATACTTTTGCGCGCGTCTACAAGCGCGTGTTCGGGCACGCCCCGTCGCTCGACCGGCCACGTTCGCGCCGGTGAGCATGTCGAACCGCGTGGGGGTCATGTCGGATTCGCGCGGGTGCTTCTGGACGAACACACCGATAAGGCGGGCAACATCAAGGAGTTCGCATGACCTTCCCGCATATCATGGTGGCCCCGAACGGGGCACGGCGCCAGAAATCCGACCACCCCGCGCTGCCGATCAGTCTGAACGAAATCATCGCAACTGCCCGTGACTGTCAAGTCGCCGGGGCCTCGTCTTTGCATCTGCACGTCCGCGACGATGAGGGCCGTCACTCGCTCGATCCCGCGCGCTATGCCGAGGCGCTCGACGCTTTGGCGGCCATCGAAGGGCTCGCGGTACAGATCACGACCGAGTCCGCGGGCCTTTATTCCCCGGAGGAGCAGTATGAGTGTCTTGCACGGCTGCGTCCCGGATGGGCGAGCGTTTCGGTCCGCGAAATCAACCGTGACCCCGATATCGCGCCACGTGTTTATTCGCTTTGTGCCGACGAGGGGATACGGGTGCAGCATATCGCCTATGACGGGTTCGATCTCGAACTGCTCTCGCGATGGCGCTCCGAAGGGATCGTACGCAAGACGCAGGACGAGGTGATCGTCGTGCTCGGTGCCTACGCACCGCCGCGTCCGGGGCATCCGCAGGATCTGGCCGGTTTGCTGCCGCTGATCGGGTCACTTCGATTTGGTCTGTGCGCCTTTGGCCCGATGGAGCAGAGCTGCCTTGCAGCGGCCGCCCGCTCGGGCGCCGAGATCCTGCGTGTGGGGTTCGAGAACAACCTGACCGCCCCCGATGGTACATCTTGGACAGATAACGCCGCCGCGGTAACCTCGCTGCGCAACGAGCTCGAATGGAGGGCCGCATGAGCCACGTATTTCCCCGCCACTGTCACGCGACCTTGCCGACTGCGGTCGCGGGCGACGGCTGCTATCTTATCGATACGCAGGGCAAACGCTATTTCGATGCCTCGGGCGGTGCGGCGGTGTCCTGCCTTGGGCATTCCGACGAAACGATCAAGAACGCGATCAAGGATCAGGTCGATCAGCTCGCATTCGCGCACACCGGCTTTTTCACATCGGAACCGGCCGAGGCGCTGGCCGACCTTTTGATCGCCAATGCGCCCGAAGGGATTGACCGGGTCTATTTCGTCTCCGGCGGCTCCGAGGCGGTGGAGGCCGCGATCAAGCTGGCCCGGCAGTATTTCCTGGAGGTCGGGCAGACCGAGAGGCGACACCTGATCGCACGGCGGCAGAGTTACCACGGCAATACGTTGGGCGCGCTTGCGGCGGGCGGCAATGCATGGCGGCGCGCGCAGTTCGATCCCCTTCTGATTGGCGTCAGCCATATTGCGCCCTGTTACGAATACGCCGAACGGGAAGAGGGCGAGAGCCTGGCGGATTATGGACAGCGCGCCGCCGATGAGCTCGAAGCCGAGATTCTGCGCCTCGGTCCCGAGACGGTCATGGGGTTCATAGCCGAGCCTGTCGTGGGCGCGACACTCGGTGCTGTTCCTGCCGTCGAAGGCTATTTCGCCCGGATCCGCGAGATCTGTGACCGGTACGGCGTTCTTCTGATCCTCGACGAGGTGATGTGCGGCATGGGGCGGACAGGGCATCTCTTTGCCTGCGAGGGTGAAGGCGTGCGACCGGATATCGTCACCATCGCCAAAGGACTTGGTGCAGGCTACCAGCCTGTCGGCGCAATGCTGTGCTCCGGCGCTATCTACGATGCCATCGCAAAAGGCACCGGGTTCTTCCAGCACGGACATACCTATATCGGCCACCCGGTGGCAACTGCGGCGGGGCTGGCCGTTGTACGCCAGATGCTGGAGCGCGACCTGCCGGCGCGGGTTCGTGCCCTCGCTCCGTTGATGGAACGCGCCTTGCGTGACCGGCTGGGACAACACGAGCATCTGGGAGACATTCGTGGCAGGGGGCTGTTCTGGGGCGTCGAACTGGTCGCGGATCGCGGCACCAAGGCACCGTTCGACCCGTCACGCAAGCTGGCCGGTCGCATAAAGACAGAGGCGATGGCCCGCGGCTTGATCTGCTATCCCATGCCGGGAACCCGTGATGGTCGGAACGGCGACCATGTGCTGCTGGCACCGCCCTTCATCATGGAGGACGACGAAGCGGCACTGATAGCCGACCGTCTGGGTGACGCGATAGAGGCTGCACTCGCTTGACCCCCGGATGACGGTCGGCCTGTCGACATATCATTGGCGCCGATCCTGAAACGGTATCGGCGCCATTTCGAGGAAACCTTTGGATTTCCCGGTGATTTGCCGCAGAATGGCAGAAACGAACGCGAGGGACCCAATCGATGAATTACGCGATCGCACCTGCCATGATCCTCTTGATGCTTGCGGGCTGCGGCAACCCGGTCCGCTCTCTGCCCGAAGATCTGCAGAGCAAGAAACCAGCCTGCGCCGGTGGCGATTTCGACACATGTGCCGAAATCGGGCATGCCGTGCGCGATGCCAGTGGTGGTGTCACGCAGCAGCCAAAAACCTACATCATCTCCCAACCGATCGTCGATTGAGAACAGGCGGGCGTCAGGTTCGCTGTCCAGCGAACCGCCCTTGCCATTCCTCGCGCTGCTCGTCGGTGATCTTGGCGAAGAGAACCTCGGGCACGGTGAATGCGTGACCCGCTGGAAGCGCGCCAAGTGCCTGGGTCGCGTCGCCCGGCCATGACCAGTCATCGCTGCCCATTGCCACCATCATCCTGGCAGCGCTTTCGGGAATGAACGGCGCACTCAGGACGGCGTAAAGGCGAATGAGATTCAGACCCAGACGCACCTGCGCCGCGGCCTGCTCGGGATCGGTCTTGAACACCGTCCAGGGGGCCGCATTTTGCAGATATTCGTTTCCTGCCACCCAGATCGCGCGCAGCGTCGCCGCAGATTTGCGGACCTCCATCGCCTCCATCTGCCGTTCGTATTCACGGATGCGGGTGGTAAGCTCGGCGATCAGCGCTTCTTCCCGTTCGCCCCAGTTGCCGCCTTCGGGTACGGCCTCGCCGAATTTCGAGCGGCAGAACTTGGTGATACGGCTCACGAAATTGCCCAGAACGTCGGCGAGATCCTTGTTCACGCTGGCCTGGAAATTCTCCCAAGTGAATTCGGCATCGCTGCTTTCGGGGGCATGAGACAGAAGCCACCAGCGCCAATAGTCGGCGGGCAGGATGTCCAGAGCCTGGTCCATGAACACGCCACGGCCCTGGCTGGTCGAGAACTGGCCGCCGTCGTAGTTCAGGTAATTGAACGACTTGAGGTGATCGACCATCTTCCACGGCTCGCCCGAGCCGAGAATCGTGGCCGGAAAGCTGAGGGTGTGGAACGGTACGTTGTCCTTGCCCATGAATTGGACATACCGCACGTCATCCGCGCCCTTGTCGGTGCGCCACCAGCGTTCCCAGTCCGCGTCGCTCTTGCCGTTCGCTTCGGCCCATTCGCCGGCACAGGCGATGTACTCGATAGGCGCGTCGAACCACACGTAGAAGACCTTGCCTTCCATGCCGGGCCAGTCGTCTTCGCCTTTCCGGACCGGTATGCCCCAGTCAAGGTCACGAGTGATCCCGCGGTCCTGAAGTCCGTCGCCATCATGCAACCACTTCTTGGCGATCGAGGTTGTCAGGACAGGCCAGTCGGTCTTGCTGTCGATCCACTGGTCCAGTTGGTCCTTCATCTCGGATTGCCGCAGATACAGGTGCTTTGTCTCGCGCACTTCCAGGTCGGTAGAGCCCGATATGGCGCTGCGCGGGTTGATCAGGTCGGTCGGGTCAAGCTGCTTGGTGCAGTTTTCGCACTGGTCGCCGCGCGCCTTTTCGTAGCCGCAGTTCGGGCAGGTCCCTTCGATGTAACGGTCGGGCAGGAACCGGCCGTCGGCCTTGGAATAGACCTGTTTCTCGCTCACTTCGCGGATCAGCCCGTTTTCGGCCAGCTTGCCGGCGAAATGCTGGGTCAGCTTGTGGTTCTGCGGGCTCGACGACCGGCCGAAATGGTCGAAGCTCAGGCCGAAGCGGCGCGCGATATCGGACTGCACGGCATGCATCTCCGCGCAATATTCGGCCACGGGTTTGCCTGCCTTGGCGGCGGCCAGTTCGGCTGGCGTGCCATGCTCATCCGTGGCGCACAGGAACATGACCTCGTTGCCGCGGCCCCGCTGGTAGCGGGCATAAAGGTCGGCCGGAAGCTGCGAGCCGATCAGGTTGCCGAGGTGCTTGATCCCGTTGATGTAGGGAATCGCCGAGGTGATGAGTATCCGTGCCATATCCGCTCTCGTCTTGATGCGCGCGCAGCTTTATCCCAGCAGGGCAGGGCCGTCACCCCCCGTTTCCGTTTCCGTCATCGTCCGAGCGGGCGCGACCGGTAAGCCGCCCGATCGTGAACGAGGTGCGCGGGCTCCAGACATATCGCGTCCGCGCCTCGGGGGCCGGGCGGGCGCGCATGCGGGTCAGGCCGAACAGAACCAGCACAAGGTGACCGGCAGCGATCAGAGTGAACATCGCGGGGGGCCCGTACCACTCGATAAGCGTTGAGGCGACAAAGGGGGCCGCGATGGCACCAAGGGCGAAATGGAACATCAGCGCGGCCGACAGTTCTACCCGCTCCGAGGCGGCGGCGAAGTCATGCGCATGCGCTGCGGCGACCGAATAGATCGGAAAGGTCGTTACGCCGAACAAGAAAGCACTGCCCATCACCGCGATATGACCGGCCGATTGTGCGCCTACCGTGATGATGGAACTGGCGATTGCGGCGACCGAAAGCCATATCAGGACCCAACGCCTGTCGAACTTGTCGGCAAGCCAGCCAACCGGGAACTGCGCCACCGCCCCGCCAAGAACGAAGGCGGCAAGAAACCATGCGATCTGGTTCGTGCTCAACCCGACTTCCTGGCCATAAACCGGCCCGACCATCCTGAACGACGCCGAAGAGAGCGCGGCAACGATGACACCAGCCGCCGCCAGCGGCGACTTGGTCACTGCCATCATCGGACGCAAACGGGGTGCCTCGGGCGTTTCGGGCTGTTTCGTCCGGGTCAGGGTCAATGGCAGCAGCGCCGCGCAGCACAGGATGGCGAGAATGTTGTAGGAAACGTAGCTTGCCGGTTCCAGCACGCTGATCACCATCTGCGCCAGCAGGGAACCGGTCATGTCGACCACCCTGTAGGCACCCATCGTGCGTCCCCGCATCTCGTTGGTGAGCTTTGCCTGCAACCAGGCCTCGACCACGGTGTAGCAGCCCGCCACGCAAAGGCCCGAGGCGACACGCATCGCGGCCCAGGCCCAGGGGTCGATGATGATCATGTGTGCGATCATTCCAATGGCCCCCATCGCGGTGAAGGCCGCGAAGGCGCGGGAATGACCGACGCTGCCCATCAGGCGCGGCGCAAACCAACAGCCGATGAAAAAGCCGAGGAAATGCGCCGAACCCAGGATACCGATCTGGGCGCGGGTAAAGTTCAGCTCCAGCCCTGACAGCGCGTCGAGTGGCCCGAGGCCGCCCGATGAAAGCTGTAGCAAAACGACGGAAAGGAAGAGGGCGGTAAATGAGATGAGCAGGCGCATGACGCCCCTACCATGCGCGGCTGGGAACAAGGCGCAATGCGATTCGCGCCAGTCTCATGTCGATTTTTGATTGCCGGAGCCGAAAAGCGGCTCAGGCCGCCGCCGCTTCGCGCCTTGGTCGCGACCGCATAAGCAGCATCAGGATGATCGCGATGTTCAGAGCGTTCCATCCGATCCCGTTGATGAAGGCCAACTGGTAACTGCCGGTCATGTCGTAGATCCACCCCGACATCCAGCCGCCAAGGGCCATGCCGGCAATTGTCATCATCATGACGAACCCGACGCGCGCACCGGCCTCTTTGGGTGGCATGTACTCGCGCACGACCAGCGCATAGCTGGGGACAATGCCGCCCTGGGCAAGGCCGAACAGCGCACTGACGAGGTATAGCGATGCCATCCCGTCGTAGGGCAGGAACAGGAACAGTGCGACGCATTGCAGGACTGACCCCACGAGCAGGGTCATCACTCCGCCCACACGATCCGCGAACAGGCCGGAGACGATACGGCTGACGACGCCTCCCAGCAGCATAAGCGACAGCATCTCGGCCCCGACTGCCGGACCATAGCCAAGACCCACGCAATAGGCCACGATATGGACCTGCGGCATCGACATCGCGACGCAGCAACCGATCCCGGCGAGCCCCAGCAGGTATTGCAACGCCCGGGGTGAAAGCCCTGCGCTGCGTGCGTTGATCTGCGCGGCGGCCTGAGCGACGCCATGCGCCTCGACCGGCACCTGCCGGCGCAAGAGCAGCGACAGCGGGACGACTGCCACCACGCTGATCACGGCAAGCGCAAGATAGACCTGTTGCCAGCCACCGTCCGCCAACATGCCGGCCAGAAGAGTGGGCCAAATTGCGCCTGACAGGTAGTTGCCGCTCGCCACGAGGGCTACGGCGATGCCACGCCGGCGCAGGAACCAGTGCGAGATGTCGGCGATCAACGGGCCAAAGCCAATCGCCGTGCCAAGCCCAAGTACGAAATGGACGGTCGAGAGCGTCGCCATCGACGGTGCCAGTGTCGCGGCACCGTAGCTCAGCCCGCTCAGCACGGCAGCGCCCATCAGGGCTCGAGTCACGCCAAGACGGTCGACCAGCCGGCCAAGCCACATGTTGCCCAGCCCGAACCCGATCATCGTCATCGTATAGGGCATGGACGCCTCGCCGCGACTTGCGCCGAACTGCGCCTCGATATCCGGCAGCACGACGATCACCGCCCATATGCCGACATTCGCGACCGTGGCGATAAGCAGGGTTATCGCTAGGCGGAGCCAGGAATAGGCGCTGTCATGGATCGCGTGAGTCATGGCCGCACGCTAGGTCGGCCTGCATCGTTTGACCAGAAACAATTGCGGGTGGCGGTGGGGACGCCTTGGGGTGCCCCTCCTTCCCGGATCGGCGCAATGTCAACCCGGATTGATCGGGCCCCTGTTCCGCCTGCCAGGTTGCGGGCGGCAGGGTGCGGGCACGGGTACGGCTGAGGGTCCAGCACCGCGCACCCCCGTCATGGCTTGGTGCCATGTGCCACCGCGTCTCGACCCCCGGCGCACCACCATTCCCCGGTGTCAGTATCAGGCCCAGCGGAGGAGAGCCCAGTTGCCCGCCCTGTCCGGCCGCAAGATGCAGCCGCCGAACCGGGGTCAGCGCGGGCGGCCCGGGCAGATCGGCCACCACCAGCGGGACCGCCCCGGCGCGCAGGCTTTCCTCCATGCACCACAGCAGATCCTCGGCCCGGTCCGGGGAAACGAACAGAAATCGGCCCGGATCGGCGAAATCGCTCATCCCGTCCGGATGCAGGCGGTCCGGGCTCCAGGCCGGCGCGATCCACAGAACCGGCCCTGCCATCCGGCCAGCCAGCCACAAGGCGAAACTACGCCGGGCAGAGCCGCAGGCCTCGTGCAGGCGGGCAAGCGGCAGGATTACCTCGGGATGAGGGGCGACATGGGGCAGGTCGCGGGCGGGGCGGCGGCGCAAAAGATCGAGGCTCATGACCTCATTGTAGTATGTTCCTATTTTGTTCTCAAGGCTACCAGGGGCGGATGCCAAGAAATCTCGCACTTCATCGAACCGAGCCTATTCTTTCTGTGCGACAGGCCCGTCCTGCTTGAGCCATTCGGTGAACCCGCCCTCAAGGTGTTTCACCGGAGACAGGCCCATTTCCTGCGCCGCCTTCGCACTCAGCGCCGATCGCCAGGCCGATGCACAGTAGAAAACAAAGGTCTTGTCCTGCGCAAAGACATCCTTGTGATAGGGGCTCTCGGGGTCGATCCAGAATTCCAGCATCCCGCGAGGGCAGGAGAACGCGCCGGGGATCATGCCGCTGCGCTGGATCTCGCGGATGTCACGCAGATCGACAAAGACGTGGTCGGCATCGTCGTACAGCGTCTTGGCATCGCTCACCGGCATCGTTTCGACGACGGCTTCGGCCTCGGCAAGCAATGTCTTGATACCCTTGGTGATCTGTTGCGGCATTCGGGGTCCCTCCTGTTGCGTGGCGAGGCTGGCCGAAAAAGAGCACAGGCTCAAGGGGGTTGCGCCTTGGCTCGCCGCCGCTAGGTTGCCCGCGAACAAAGACAGGAGCAACGCGATGCAGATGAACCCGCTGGGCCGGACCGGCCTGATGGTCTCGGAACTGTGCCTGGGCACGATGACCTTCGGCACCCAGACCTCCCAGCCCGAAGCCCACCGCCAAATCGACAGGGCGCTGGATGCGGGTATCAACTTCATCGACACGGCCGAGATGTACCCGGTCAATCCCGTGTCCGCCGAAACGGTTGGCCGGACCGAAGAAATCATCGGCAACTGGATTCAGGAAAATCCCGCACGGCGCGGCGACTACATTCTCGCGACAAAGCATTCCGGCGAGGGGATGAAACATTTCCGCGATGGCGCCCCGATCTCGTCCAAGACCATCCCCGAGGCAATCGACAGCTCGCTCGCACGGCTCAAGACCGATTACATCGACCTTTACCAGTTTCACTGGCCGAACCGGGGCAGCTACATGTTCCGGCAGAATTGGCGTTACGATCCGTCGCCACAACGCCGCGACGAGATCGTCGACAACATGCGCGACTGTCTCGAGGCGCTTCAAGCCGAGGTCGACAAGGGACGCATCCGCACCTTTGGCCTCTCGAATGAAAGCGCCTGGGGAACCGCGCAATGGCTGCGGCTCGCCGAGGAAACAGGCGCGCCCCGCGTCGCCTCGGTCCAGAATGAATACTCTCTTCTCTGTCGACTCTACGACACCGACATGGCCGAGTTGAGCGTTCAGGAAGAGGTTGGCCTGATGGCCTTTTCCCCGCTCGCAACGGGCATCCTGACCGGCAAATACCAGAACGGCGCCATTCCCGAAGGCTCACGCAAGTCGCTCAACCCTGAACTGGGCGGACGCGAGAGCCCTCGGGTCTACGACGCGGCAGCGGCCTATCTAGACATCGCCAAGCGGCACGGGCTGGACCCGGTTCACATGGCGCTTGCATGGTGCCGCACCCGACCCTTCATGATGTCGGCCATCTTTGGCGCCACGACCTTCGAGCAGCTTGAGCGCGCGCTGGGCGCCACCGAGGTTTCGCTATCCGAAGAGGTTGTCGAGGAGATCGAAGCGGCGCATCGCGCCCACCCCATGCCGTATTGATCGCAAATGGGTCAGCGGCGGTTGATCAGGTAGATCCCCGCCGCGACCAACCCCAGCGCGCCCCAGATCGCGGGGCCAATCTGTTCCCCCAGCAGAATCCAGCCGAACAACACCGCCAGCACTGGCGACAGGAAGCTGAACGACGCCACACCGTTCGCCTGGTAGGTCGCCAAGAGGCGAAACCACAGCAGGAACGCCAAGCAAACGATGGCGATCGACTGAAAGAACAACCCTCCCCAATGCAAAGCGGTCGGCTCACGGAAATACTCTCCGAAAAAGACCGAAGCGACGAGCAGAACAGGCGCCGAAATCGCCAGTTGGGACAAAAGCTGCGTTTCCGGCCTCGTTTCGGAAAGCGGAGTGACCCTTACCGTCAGTGCGATCCCGGCCCAGCACATCGCGCCCGCAATGGACAGCAGATCGCCCACCAGGCTTGGCGCACCGCTTTGCCGGTCGGAAAAGGCAAGCGCGACACCGGCCATTGCAAGAACCAGTCCTACCATCCGCCGTCCTGTCAGGCGCTCTCCGGGCAAGAGCATGTGACCCGCCAGCGCCAGCCAGACCGGCATCGAGTAGAACAGGATGGAGACGCGCGACACCGATGTCAAATCGAGCGCGATGAACAGCATCATGAACTCGACCGAAAAGAACAACCCTACCAACAATGCACCTGTGCGCGCCGGCGCGGGCAGGCTCATCGGGATGCGAAAGGCGCGCATCCAGACCAGAAGGAAGGCGGCGCCAAGAGTCGAGCGCAGCCCGGCCTGAAAGATGGGACCGAACCCACCGCCGGTGACCTTGATGACCACCTGATTGAAAGCAAGCAATGCCGCGACGCCGATCAGGGCAACGGCTCCGGCGGCATCAACAGGGCGTTTCTCACTCATGCGCCCAAGGGAGAGGCAGATCGCGCAAGTGTCAAGCGCGGCGACCACCTCGACCCTTGCGCAAGCCGCGGGCGCGGCGCAATTTATCGGTCATGAGCGTTCCCGACATCGGCCCTTTGCGGCTGGCTTCTTACAATATCCAGAAATGCGTCGGCCTTGACCTGCGCCGTCAGCCGCGCCGTGTGCTGCAGGTATTGGACCACCTGCGGGCCCAGATCGTGGTTCTCCAAGAGGCGGACAAGCGGTTGCCGCCACGGCCCGCAGCGCTGCCCCATTTTGTGCTGGAAGAGGCCGGGTGGCAGGTTGCCGATCTTGGCGGAGCGGGAAGCCTCGGCTGGCATGGGAATGCCGTGATCTGGCGGGGGCAGGGGATCAATCTGCGTGAGACCGGTCATCATGACCTGCCCGGGTTCGAGCCGCGTGGCGCCGTCCGGGTCGAATTCGAAACGCCGCTCGGCCCGCTGCGGGTGATGGGCGTTCACCTCGGGCTGCTGGCCCGGTCGCGGCAGCAGCAGGTCATTCATCTGCGCGAGGATTGCCGCGCCCTGCCGCCCATGCCGACGGTCTGGGCCGGTGATTTCAACGAATGGTCCCGCGGGCCGCATCTTCAGGCTCTTGCCCCGGGTATGCGGTTCCTGCCACCACGGCCCAGCTTTCCGTCGGCGCAGCCCGTCGGCGCCCTCGACCGCATAGCGTTGAGCCCGGGTCTCGCGGCTGCGGCGCATGGCGTGCACGAGGCGCGCCCCGCCCATATCGCGTCGGACCATCTGCCCGTCTGGGCCGATCTCGAACGCGCGCCGGCCTGACGCATCGGCAGGGCCAAAACGCGGGTGGCGGCAGAGCGGTACACAGGCTAAACCTGTAACCCCGGGACCGCCCCGGACAGTGCCGCAAGAGGAGTGTCATGCCCGAGACGATCCAGGACCGCTGCGAAGCGAAAGGCTTGCGCATGACCGGCCAGCGCCGTGTCATTGCGCAGGTGCTCGAAGAGAGCGAGGATCACCCGGATGTCGAGGAGCTATATGCACGCGCCTCGGCCCGCGACCCCAAGATCTCGCTGGCCACGGTCTATCGCACGGTCAAGCTCTTCGAAGAAGCCGGCATCCTGGAACGCGTCGATTTCGGGGACGGCCGTGCGCGGTACGAGGATGCCGAACGTGATCATCACGACCACCTGATCGACCTGACCTCGGGCGAAGTGATCGAGTTTGTGGATCCCGAAATCGAGGCACTGCAAGAAAAGATCGCTGCCAAGCTCGGCTACGAGCTGCGCGGCCACAAGCTGGAGCTGTACGGGGTTCCGCGGCGCAAAGGTTAGTCCTTGATCGTCCTGTCAAAGCAATAGGCCTGCGCCTGCGCGGCAGACAGGGCGTTTCCGATCAGGTCGACCGAGTTCGACAGGCTTTCTACCTCGCCCCCCGCAGGTGGTTGAAAGGAGAATAGGACCGAGGTTTCGCCAGGTGCCGAACTGCTCGCGCCGCGGCCACGCACAACATAGATGTCCTGCGTCGAGGATCTGCCCAGTTGCGCGATGGTGAACTGACCCGCTCCGCACCAGTAATCGCCAGCTGCGGGGCCTTTCGTTGTCACGACCTCAAAGCTCTCGGGCGAAACCGGATAGACTTCGTAACTGCTGGCATACCCTGCAAGACCGGGCAGTGGTGTAAGCATGAATGCGATGATTGCTGGCATTCGCATCGACATAACCTCCTTTTTGCATGATACGGGATCTACGCAAGCAGGGGTTTTGCAGATCAGCTTCCGGGCCGGTCATCACCCGAATGTGTTCGGGGCCGCAGCATTTGCAGCCCCGATGTACACCAGTGCGGGCGACATCAATTCACGCGTTTAGCCCGCGTCTGCCGCATCGCCCCACCATTGCCGGTAATGCGCAGATGGGTTCCATCGTCGAGCAACTCGAAATCGGCCTTGTCCAGCGAACCTTCCCAGCCGTTCTTGCTGCGCACCATTGCGGAAGTTTCCGGTTCGTCGCTCAGCCGGCTCCAGGTCATTTGCGAGCAATCGGCATTGACGGTGAAGTCGCCATAGATGCCATGCTCTTTGAATTCGTACTGCCCGCCGGCCCACGGGCAAGCCGATTGTGCCAGTGCAGGGCCAGCCGCCAGCGCCACACCGATAGTCGCGAAGAGGAGGGTGTTCTTCATCATGGGAATCCTTTGTCACTGGGTAAACTGGCCACCAGCCTAGACCGCCTTGCATCAAGCGCATAGCGGTTTGCCAGCCCTTGGCGGTGACTTGCCAACGTCGTGCAAACCAGTCACGACTGCATCGATTCTTTCCCTTGTACGGACATGCCCCGATGGAGAACCTGCGCGGCGCGCTTTTGATGGTGCTGGCGATGCTTGGCTTCGCATTCGAGGACATGTTCATCAAGCTGGCTGCCGATCTTTTGCCGACCTGGCAGATCATCACGGTCCTTGGCGCCGGCGGGGCGATGGTGTTTGCCGCTTTGACCCTTGCGAAAGGTCAGCGATTGTTCACCCGAGCGGTTCTTTCGGGTCCGGTCCTGCTTCGCAACCTTGGCGAGTTGATCGGAACCGTGGGTTTCGTCACGGCCATTGCGCTCACCCCGATTTCGCAGGCATCCGCCATCCTGCAGGCGACACCTCTTGCAGTGACGCTGGGGGCGGCCCTGTTTCTGGGTGAGCCGGTCGGCTGGCGGCGCTGGGCGGCGATCCTGGCAGGGTTCTTCGGGGTCATGCTGATCATTCGGCCCGGAACCGAAGGGTTCGACGCGCGCTCGCTGTTCGCGGTACAGGGCGTCGTGGGCCTCGCGATCCGCGACCTCGCAACACGCCGGGTGCCCGCCTCGACATCGTCGTTCCAGCTCAGCTTCCTTGCCTTTCTCACGCTCATTCCGGCGGCCGGTATCCTGTCGCTCTTCAGTGACCAGACCTGGGTGCCGCCGTCGCCGCTCTACTGGGGCTTTTTCGCAGGTATCGTCCTGCTGGGCGCGGCCGCCTATTTCGCCATCGTCGCCGCCATGCGGGTGGGTGAGGTCTCCTTCGTGACGCCATTCCGCTATACGCGGATCGTGTTTGCGCTGATCATCGGGTTCGTCGTGTTCAGCGAACGGCCCGACGGGTTGATGTTGGCCGGTTCGGCGGTGATCGTGGCCTCGGGCATCTACACCGTCTGGCGTGAGCGCGTCCTGTGGCAACAGCGCCCGAGACGTGAGCGCAAACATGGCTCTGCGGCCTAAGCGCCCCTTTTCCATTGGGGTTTTGCCCGCTAAGAGGCAGGCAAATTCTTTTCAACGGGACAGAGACATGAGCACGATTATCGACATCCATGCGCGCGAGATCCTCGACAGCCGCGGCAACCCGACAGTCGAGGTAGACGTGATCCTCGAAGATGGCACCATGGGGCGCGCAGCGGTGCCGTCCGGAGCGTCGACCGGTGCCTACGAGGCGGTCGAAAAGCGCGACGGCGACAAGGATCGTTACCTCGGCAAGGGCGTGCTCGAAGCTGTGGCAGCTGTGAACGGCGAGATCGCCGAAGAGCTTGTCGGCTTTGACGCGACCGAGCAGGTTTCGATCGACCGCGCGATGATCGAGCTCGACGGCACCGAGAACAAGGGCCGGTTGGGCGCCAATGCCATTCTGGGCGTAAGTCTCGCCGTGGCCAAGGCGGCGGCCGATTTCACGACCCAGCCATTGTATCGCTATGTTGGTGGAGCGGCGGCGCGCGTGCTGCCAGTGCCGATGATGAATATCATCAATGGTGGCGAGCACGCCGACAACCCGATCGACATTCAGGAATTCATGATCATGCCGGTATCCGCAAGCAATATCCGCGATGCGGTGCGCATGGGGGCCGAGGTGTTTCACACCCTGAAAAAGGAACTGTCGGCCGCGGGTCTGGCCACCGGCGTCGGTGACGAGGGCGGTTTTGCCCCCAATATCGCCAGCACTCGCGAGGCGCTGGATTTCGTGCTGAAATCCATTGAAAAGTCGGGGTACAAGCCGGGCGAGGAAATCTACCTCGCGCTTGATTGCGCCGCGACGGAGTACTTCAAGGATGGCAAGTATGTCCTTTCGGGCGAAGGGAAAACGCTCTCCAGCGCCGAGAATGTCGACTATCTCGAGGCCCTCGTGAACGACTACCCCATCATCTCGATCGAGGATGGCATGTCCGAGGATGATTGGGAGGGCTGGAAGGCCCTGACCGATGCGATCGGCAATCGGGTCCAGTTGGTGGGTGACGACCTGTTCGTGACCAACCCTGCGCGTCTGGCCGACGGCATCAAGCGTGGCTGTGCCAACTCGATGCTGGTCAAGGTGAACCAGATCGGCTCGCTCACCGAGACGTTGCAAGCAGTCGATATGGCCCATCGCGCGCGCTACACCAATGTGATGTCCCACCGTTCGGGCGAGACCGAGGACGCAACGATTGCAGATCTCGCGGTCGCCACCAACTGCGGACAGATCAAGACCGGCAGCCTTGCGCGGTCCGACCGGTTGGCCAAGTACAACCAGTTGATCCGCATCGAGGAAGCACTGGGCGAAACCGCGGAATACGCGGGGCGGTCGATCCTTCGCGGTTGACGGTCTCCTGTGCTAGGCTCCCCCTGCGCGTCGTGGGGGGAGGCCCGATAACAGGATGATGCACAGGATCGTGACGCCGGAAACAGAGGCCGAAATGGCCGCGTTCGACCGGTTGTGCTGGGATTATCGGAGCTACCTGCTTTCCCTGCCGCGCCCGGATAGTGACGTGGTCCGAACGCTTTACTCCGAAGAGGTCTATCGGGACCTTCTGGCGAAGGGTGCGACTCACTTCCGCCCGCCCGCCGGTCAGATGCGTCTGGCCTTCGACGGCGATGTGCCGGTCGGCTGCGGCACTGTGCAGACGCTCACCCCCGAAGACGCCGAGATCAAGCGTGTCTACGTCACGCCCGAGGCACGCGGCACCGGGCTTGCACGTGCGCTGATGGACCAGTTGGTTGCCGATTGCCGGGCGCTGGGCTGCACGCGTATCCTCATGGATACCGGGCGCTTGATGGTTCCGGCGCAACGGCTTTACGACAGGATGGGCTTTCGCCGCCGCGGTCCTTACCAGGAATTGCCGCCCGTCGCCGATGGCATCCTCGTGTTTTTCGAGATGGATCTCTAGCGGGCGCACCGCACCGACCGGCGCAGGGGTCGTTTCGGCGATTCGCGCGGTGCCTCGGACTTTTCTTCTGGATTATCGCGCGCCATGATCGGGCCATGGTAGAAGCCCTGATATTTGACGTTTTCGGAACCTGCGTGGACTGGCGCAGTTCGGTCGCGCGCGAGGTGGCGCGTACGCTGCCCGAAGTGGATGCAATCGCATTTGCCGAGGCATGGCGGGCCGAATACGATCCCGCGATGGCACGGATCCGCGAAGGCGCGCGGGGTTATGTCCCGCTCGGTGATCTGCATCTTGAGAACCTCCATCGCGTGGCGGACGATTTCGGCGTGACGGTGTCTGACCCCGTGGGGCTGAATGCAGCCTGGGAAAAGCTTGATCCTTGGCCCGACGTGGTTGGCGGACTCGAACGGCTCAGGGCGCACGCGATCATCGCCCCTTGTTCCAACGGGTCGATTGCCCTGATGACCCGCCTTGCCCGCTATGCCGGGCTGCCATGGGATTGCATTCTTGGGGCCGAGATCGCCGGGGATTACAAGCCAAAGCGCGGCGTCTACCTGGCAAGCTGCCATGCGCTGCGTCTGGAGCCGGACAAGGTGATGATGGTGGCCGCGCATAATGACGATCTCAGGGCCGCACAGGACGCTGGCTTGCAAACGGCTTTCATCCCGCGCCCCACGGAGTATGGTCCGGCGCAGCGAAAAGATGTCGAACCCACGGGCGACTGGACCGTGGTCGCCCAAGGCTTTGACATGCTCGCCGAGCGGCTTGGGTGCTGACAGGTAAGGGGGCGAAGGGCTGTTGAGCCCTTCGCAACCGGTTTTCAGGATGCTGCTTTGCGCAGAATGGGATGCGGTCGGGAGGGCCGACATGGTCATCCGTCGTGCCGGACGCCTCTGTCAGGCGTTGGTCGGCGCTTTGAACCCGGGCCCGCCTTTGTGATGCAGGGTTTCTTGGGTCCGGGAGTGTAACCGGCAGGATGGCCTGAGGTTCCCTGCGTCGCAGTTCACTCGGCGGAAACGCGCCGTCACAGCGCGCGCGACATCAGTACGTAGCGATCGCGCAGTTTGAAACCCGCACGGGCATACAGCCGCTGGGCAAT
Organism: Lutimaribacter marinistellae; assembly: GCF_042648365.1. Classification (NCBI taxonomy): domain Bacteria; kingdom Pseudomonadati; phylum Pseudomonadota; class Alphaproteobacteria; order Rhodobacterales; family Roseobacteraceae; genus Lutimaribacter; species Lutimaribacter marinistellae. Next base: position 38,958 of record NZ_JBHRXI010000025.1, read on the forward strand.
TTCATTTTCACGATCCACTTCCAGGTGCAACGCTTTGACCCCGGCCTTTGACAAGGCTTTCGGCAGGCTGATCAGCACTTCGGTCGCGATGCCGCGCCCGCGCACGGCGGGGCGGATATAGATCTCGTCGACGAAAGCATCCATTCCGCCGAATTCCAGCGACCAGCCGAACGTGATGACCACATAGCCCAGCGGCGCACGAGCCGGCCCGATCAGGTAGGCGCATCCATGCGGGATGCCCTCCAGCAAGGGCAGCAGGGCCGCACGACGTGCCTCGTCGGTGCTGTCCAGCCCCTCTTCGGCGTGAAAGGCCGTGACCAGCGCAAGCACGCGCTCCAGATCATCGGGTTTCGCAAGATGCAGGGCGGCGCTCATAGCTGCGCAAGCCGTGTCGTCAGCAGGTCGAAGAAGCCTTGCGCGTCGAGGTCACCCATGAACATCGCGTTCGGTTTCCGGTTCGTAACCCGCCACCAGTCGGCGACCGTCATGCCAAGTGTCAGCTCCGACCGGGTCTCGATTTCGACATTGATATGGCGACCGGTGAACAGATCGGGCCGGATCAGGTAGGCGGTTACGCAAGGGTCATGCAACGGTGCCCCTTGCGATCCGTACTTCTCCTTGTCGAAGCGTTCGAAGAAATCGGTCATCTGGGCCACGGCGACGCCGACCCTGGTCCCAAGGGCACGAAACGCCTCGTTCCGCGCTCCGGTTACCAGCGCCTTGTGCGTCACGTCGAGCGGCATGACCGTCATCGGCGCGCCCGAGGCAAACACAGCCTGCGCCGCCTCTGGGTCGACATAGATGTTGAATTCGGCGGCGGGGGTGATGTTGCCAACCTCGAAATAGGCGCCGCCCATAAGTACGATTTCGGCCACGCGTGGCACGATGTCAGGCGCGCGTTGGAAGGCGGTGGCGATGTTGGTCAGTGGCCCCAGCGGGCAGAGCGTGACAGTCCCGGCAGGTTCACGGCGCAGTGTTTCGATCAGGAATTCGACCGCGTGGGCCTGTTGCAGCGGCATGGTCGGGTCGGGCAGGTCCGGCCCGTCCAGCCCCGTCTTGCCATGCACGTGCTCGGCAGTGACCAGCGGGCGCGACAAGGGCCTGTCACAGCCTGCAAAGACCGGAACGCCAGTACGCCCGGCCAGTTCGCATACCATGCGCGCATTCCGCGCGGTCAGCTCCAGCGGAACGTTACCCGCTACCGCGGTCAGGCCCAGCACCTCGATCTCGTCCGGGCTGGCCAGGGCCAGAAGGATGGCCACGGCATCGTCCTGGCCGGGGTCGGTGTCGATGATGATCTTGCGGGGTGGCATGTTTCTCTCCGGACTCCTGTGCCGCCCGTGGTGACAGGTACGGGCGGCCCTGTCCAGTGAGCGCGCGGTCTATTCGGCGGCGGTCGCGCGGTGCTGGCGCAGGTCGCGTGCCGCCATGCCATGGGCCGTCCGAAAGGCGCGGGCGAAACTCGATTGCGAGGCAAAGCCCGTGGCCATCGCGATCTCCATCAGCGGCAGGTCGGTGTCGGTCACCAGTCGCCGCGCCTCGGCCAGACGCAGTTGCAGGTAGTGATCCTGCGGTGTGGTCCCAAGGCGCAGGCGGAACTGCTGTTGCAGGGTGCGCGTGCTTGCCCCGAGTCGGGTGGCGATCTCCGACAGGGGCAGGGGGTCGTCCATCGCGGTTTCCATCAACGCGTTGGCCTTGGCCGTCAGCGCATTGTGCCGATGTGTTCCCAGGCGGCTTTGTGGCCGGGGCGCCGCCGCCGGACCATCGTAAAGGAACAGCCCCGCGACACGTGCGGCAAACCCTGCGCCGTGCCGGGCGGCGATGATGCGCAGCATCATCTCGATGGCCGGTGTGGCCCCACCGCTGGTGAAACGGTTGCCCGACACCACGTAGCGGTCGGCACGCAGATCGACCGCCGGGAAACGCGCGCTGAAGCTTTCGAGGTCCTCCCAATGCGTTGTTGCGGGGTGACCGTCGAGCAGTCCGGCCTCGGCCAGCAGCCACGGCCCGCCATCGATCCCTGCCATTGCCGCGCCGCTTGCCGCGATCCGGCGTAACCCGCCCAGCAGCGAGGGCGTAGCGTGCCGGGCCAGGTTGAACCCGGCCACCACGATCAAAAGTTCGCACCCCTCCAGACGGGCCAACGGGATCCCCGGGACGTTCAACCCGCTGGTCAGCATCGCGGGCCGGTCCTGTGCGGTGACGTAATCCCAGTCGAACGCATGCCGGTCGGCCAGCCGGTTCGCCGCGCGCATCGGGTCGACGGCCGCGGCAAAGCTGAGCGTGTTGCAATCGTCCAGCACCAGCAACGCGGTCTTCAGCGGTTTGTGCTCGGGTTGAAGGATGTTTTTTGCGGATTTCATCAAGTTCGATTCGCTTTCCGACAAGTCATGCGGACAAGGCTGCGGCACTCTTCGGTCCAAGACAAATCGGAATCCGGGGAGAAGCCTGGGGATAACCCCCTGCATATCCCTGTACATCTCAGGGAGGGTCCGAATGCCGCTCGAAATGAACCGCGAGGTCTTCATCACCTGTGCCGTAACAGGCTCGGGCGGGACGCAGGATCGCAGCCCGCACGTGCCGCGCAGCCCCAAGCAGATCGCCGAAAGCGCGATCGCCGCGGCCAAGGCCGGCGCCGCCATCGTTCACTGCCACGTGCGAGACCCGGAAACAGGCGCGCCATCACGTGATCTGGCGCTTTACCGCGAAGTGACCGAGCGAATCCGCGAGGCGGAAGTGGATGTTGTGCTCAACCTCACGGCAGGAATGGGCGGCGACATGGTCTTTGGCTCGTCCGAGTCGCCGCTGCCGCTGAACGAGGCGGGAACCGACATGATCGGTGCCGCCGCGCGGGTCGAGCATGTAAAGCAATGCCTGCCCGAGATCTGCACGCTCGACTGCGGCACGATGAACTTTGCCGAGGCCGATTACGTGATGACCAATACGCCCGGCATGCTGCAGGCGATGGGCCGGATGATGACCCATATGGGCGTCAAGCCCGAGATCGAGGCCTTTGACACCGGACATCTCTGGTACGCCAAGCAGCTGGTCAAGGATGGCATCCTCGACGCTCCGGCGCTGGTACAGCTTTGCATGGGTGTACCCTGGGGCGCACCGGATGACCTCAACACCTTCATGGCGATGGTCAACAACGTGCCCGATGATTGGACGTTCTCGGCCTTTTCGCTCGGCCGCAACCAGATGGCCTATGTGGCGGCAGCGGTGCTGGCCGGTGGAAACGTGCGCGTCGGGCTCGAGGATAACCTCTGGCTCGACAAGGGGGTCCTTGCCGAGAACTGGCAGCTGGTCGAAAGGGCCGGCACGATCATCGAGAACATGGGCGCCCGTGTCATCGGCGCCGAAGAGGTCCGCACCCGGCTTGGCCTGACCAAGCGCGCTCCTGCTTCGGCCTGACACACGCGGCGGAACGCAGCGGTTGCAACAGGCGTTTCCCCGTCGATCGCAACGTGAAGAAAGAGGTTCCATGATCCGCTCGACCCTGACCGCCGCCACCGTATTGTTCTGCCTGTCCGCAGCGGATGTATCCGCCGCCGGATATCGTGACGAATCCGTCGAAATGACGACGGTGCAGGCCCTCGATATCCCGGCCTATATGGGCCTGTGGTACGAAATCGCGCGTTACCCGAACTCGTTCGAGGAAAACTGTGTCGGCGTGACGGCCGAATACGCGCAGCGCGACGATGGCAAGATCGACGTGGTGAACACCTGCCGCAAGGGCGCGCTGGATGGGCCGGTCGAACAGGCCGAAGGCGTGGCGCGGCCGGCCGGTCCCGGCAAGCTGTCGGTCAGCTTCGTGCCGTTCCTGTCATGGTTGCCATTCCTCAACGGCGATTACTGGGTGCTGCATGTTTCCGACGGGTACGAGATGGCGGTGGTCGGCAACCCGGCAGGCTCGACCGGTTGGGTGCTGGCCCGCAGCCCGGAGATCTCGCAGGAACAGCTCGATACCGCGCGACAGGTTTTCAGCGAGAACGGGTATGATCTGACGGCCCTGCGCATGGTGCCGCAGCCGCCCGAATAGACCACGCGATCAAGGCGCGAGGCGCCTTGAACAACACTGACACAGTCGCCGATGGCCGGACCCATCGGCGTCTTTACGCAAAACGGGACGGACGAATGGCAAGAGCGGCGATCATTGGCGGGGGCGTAATCGGGGGCGGCTGGGCGGCGCGCTTCCTGCTGAACGGGTGGGATGTCAGGGTTTTCGACCCCGATCCCGAGGCTCAGCGCAAGATCGGCGAAGTGCTGGACAATGCCCGCCGGTCCCTGCCGGGGCTCAGCGATCTGCCCTTGCCGGACGAAGGCACGCTCAGCTTTCACGACGACCTCGCCGAGGCTGTCGAGGGTGCCGAGTGGATCCAGGAAAGCGTACCGGAACGGCTCGACCTCAAGCTCAAGGTCTATGCCCAGATACAGGCCGCCTGCGAGGAGGGGGCGATCATCGGCTCATCCACGTCGGGCTTCAAGCCATCAGAGCTTCAGGAAGGTTCGGACCGGCCCGGCCAGATCGTGGTGACGCATCCTTTCAACCCGGTCTACCTTTTGCCACTTATCGAACTCGTCACGACCGGCGCGAACGAGGCCGCTCTCATCGACCGGGCCAAGGGCCTTCTCTCATCGCTCGGCCTGTTCCCGCTGCATGTGAAGAAAGAGATCGACGCCCATATCGCCGACCGCTTTCTCGAGGCGGTCTGGCGCGAGGCGCTGTGGCTGGTCAAGGACGGTATCGCCACCACCGAAGAAGTCGATGAGGCGATCCGCATGGGCTTCGGCATCCGCTGGGCGCAGATGGGCCTGTTCGAGACTTATCGCGTCGCCGGGGGCGAGGCGGGCATGCGCCACTTCATGGCGCAGTTCGGCCCGGCGCTGAAATGGCCATGGACCAAGCTGATGGACGTACCCGAATTCACCGACGAACTGGTCGACCTCATCGCGGACCAGTCCGACGCGCAATCAGGCATGCACTCGATCCGCGAATTGGAACGTATCCGCGACAACAACCTCGTCGCCATGATGCGCGCGCTGAAGGCACAAGACTGGGGTGCGGGTGCGGTGCTCAACGCCCACGATGCTGGCCGCAAGCGCGATGCGATGCCGGATATCGAAACTGCCGATCTGGCGCAGCCGATCCTGACACTTGCTCGGGCGGTGCCGCTCGACTGGACCGATTACAACGGTCACATGACCGAGAGCCGCTATCTCGACGCTTTTGCCGGTGCGACCGACCGTTTCATGGAAATCATCGGCTGCGACGCCGACTACATCGCGTCCGGTGGCAGCTATTTCACCGCCGAAACGCATATCCGGCACCTTGGCGAATGCCATGCCGGGGCGCGGATCTCGGTTCGTACGCAGATGCTCCTGGGACAGGGGAAAAAGCTGCACCTCTTCCACTCGATGTACGAGGGTGAAGAGCTGATCGCCACCTGCGAAAGCTTCCTGCTGCATGTCAGCCTTGAAACCCGGCGCCCCTGCGCGCCTTCGCAGGAAATCGAGGATTCAATGGCACGGATCGCCGCCGCGCAGTCTGGGTTGGAGTATCCTCAGGGTGCGGGCAGTTCGATACGCAAACCCGTGCCGATGGCGGAATGAACGCGCGGGTTCTGATCACTGCCGGCGCATCGGGCGTGGGCCATGCGATGGCGCAGGCCTTTGCAACCGCAGGCGCGCGCGTGTGGGTGGCGGATCTCGACCAGGTGGCACTGGATCGCTGTCCGTCGGATTGGGGGCGTTCCTGCCTCGACGTGACGGACGAGACCGCATTGCGGGCGATGTTTGCCCGGATCGACGCGGAATGGGGCGGGCTGGATACGCTCTGCTGCAACGCCGGCATCGCCGGACCCACCGCACGGGTCGAGGATGTCGACCTTGCCGATTGGCGCACCTGCATCGCGGTCAATCTCGACGGCGCGTTCCTTTGCGCGAAACATGCGGCCCCGCTGATGAAGCGGCAAGGCGCAGGGGCGATCCTGATCACCTCGTCGACGGCGGGCCAGTACGGCTATCCCAACCGCGCACCCTATGCCGCGGCGAAATGGGGCGTGATCGGGCTGGCAAAGACGCTTGCGATGGAACTCGGCCCGCATGGCATCCGCTGCAACGTGATCTGCCCCGGCGCAGTCGAGGGGCCAAGGATGGAGGGTGTTCTGGCGCGCGAAGCTGTGGCAAAGGGCATGACGCGCGATCAGGTCTATCAAGGCTATGCCTCGGGCACGTCGATGGGCCGGTTTATCGAGGCGCAGGATGTCGCCGCGATGGCGGTCTTCCTGGCCTCGGACGCTGCCCGGCTCGTTTCCGGACAGGTGATCGCGGTGGACGGGCACACGGTCAACCCGGACCCCAAGCTCTAACCGGCGATCCGCGCCCGCTCTTGCCGCAGGTGATCGGGCAACTGCCTGGCCGTCATGCTGGCCTCGCGCACCAATCGGTCGAAATGGCCGGTAAAGACCTCGATCCGGTCCCGGTCACGAAAAGCCATGTAATGGCTGCCTGCATAGAACACGCATAACAGCGGCCCGAACACCGTAATCGGGGCCGAGTAAAGCCGTTTGGCATCGAAAAGATAGAGCCGCAGGCGCGGATATAGCTGCTCGGTCAGGTCGATCAGCCGGTCGATCTGCTCCAGCCGGGTCTCAAGCGGAAGCCCATCGTAATACCCCTCGCCATGAACAAAACTGTGCATTTCGAACAGGGGCAGGGCGATCTCGTAATCCGATTGCGAGCTTCGCATCCAGGTCAGCCGGTCCTCCGACGCGCCGATCGCCTGGTTCGCGGTGCGACCCAGATGGGGGGCATATTCCCATTCCAGCAGCGCGCGGGTCTTGAGCATGTCGGGCAGCGCCGCCGGAACATGCCGAATCTTGTACCCTGCCGCCTCGCGATGCCACTCGAATATCCGTTCATCCACCAGCGCACGGGGCGCCTCGGTGACGGACAGGGCGCCTGCCAAAAGTTCCGCGGCGCGCTCGGGCCGGTCCGACAGGCTCAACAACCAGTCCGCAGATACACCCAGCGCCGCCGCACAGGCACCGACAACATGCGCATTGGGAAGCCGCGCCCCGTCGTCGGTCAGCAATTGCGATATGGTCGACCTGTCGACGCCCACTGCACGGGCCAGCCCGCTTTGCGTTTCGTCGCGGGCCTGCATTGCCTCGGCCAGCCTGGTACGAAACTGTTCGGCGCGAACCCGTTTGTCGATAGTATCCGTCATGTTGTGATAATTATCACAGATGGTGAAACTTGTTAATCACATTCGGAATTCTCAGCGCTGAAAAAGCGCGGTAACGGTTTTGTGACCACTCAAATGCGACAGGAGGCAGAATGGGTTCGGCCCAAAACCCCGCAGCGCGGGACCAATCGACATGTGTCCAGATTCCCGAGGCCGAACAGCCCGTTGCCGACCGCGTTCCCGTCGTCGAAAACCCCGAATGGGGGACATTCCTTCTGATCGCTGCGACCTATGCGTGTTGGGCCGGAGCCGTCACATGGCTTGCTGCATGGTCACTGGTGCTGGCCTTGCCCGCCACCGCCATTCTCATCGCTCTTCATTCCTCGCTGACGCACGAAGTGGTGCACGGCCATCCATTCCGTTCGCGTCGCCTGAACGAGGCAATGATGGCGCTGCCATTGTCCCTTGCGATCCCTTACAACAGGTTCCGCGATCTGCACCTTGCCCATCACCTCGACTCCAACCTGACCGACCCTTATGACGACCCGGAAAGCAACTACTTCGACCCTGCGCGCTGGCAGACTCTCTCGCGGTGGCAGCGGCGCTTGCTCGCGCTGAACAACACGCTTGCCGGTCGCATGCTGCTGGGACCGGTGATCGGGCAGCTGAGTTTCATGGCGGATGAGTGGCGCGCTGCGCGACAAGGCGACCAGGCCGTCCTGCTGGCCTGGGTCCTTCACGTGCCTGGTGTGGTGGCCGTCCTGTGGATCGTCGCTCTGTCGCCGATGCCCGTCTGGGCTTATCTTGTCGCCGCCTATCTGGGCCTGTCACTGCTCAAGATACGCACCTTCCTCGAGCATCGCGCACATGAAAAGGCCCGCGGGCGCACGGTGATCATAGAGGATCGAGGTCCGCTCGCTTTTCTCTTTCTTAACAACAACTTCCACGTCGTTCATCACATGAACCCGGCCGCCCCCTGGTATGCTTTGCCCGCACTGTATCGCGTAGGAAAGGCGCGCTATCTGGCCGTGAACGATGGTTATGTCTATCGCTCCTATTCCCAGATTTTCCGCGAGTATTTCTGGCGCGCCAAGGATCCGGTGCCGCATCCGCTCTGGCCCCGCGACTGATTTCAGGTCATGAGAGGCCATGAGCCTCTGGATACCCGTCACCCTCGCGGCCGCATTGTTTCAGACCGTGCGGTTCATGCTGCAAAAATCGCTGAGCACGGTAAAGCTGTCGGCGGCGGGCGCAACCTTTGCGCGCTTTGCCTATTCAGCCCCTCTCATTGCGCTCGCGCTTTTCCTCTACCTCGGCGCGACGGGGCGATCTCTGCCGCCACTCTCGCCGGGCTTCTGGGCTTTCGTGGTGATCGGCGGCACGGCGCAGATCCTCGCCACGATCTGCGTCGTGGCCCTGTTCAAGGAACGCAACTTCGCTGTCGGCATCACCTTCAAGAAAACCGAGGTGATCCAGACAGCCCTCGTGGGTTTCGTGATCCTTGGCGAGGGCGTTTCGGCCGGTGCGCTGGGCGCAATCCTGATCGGGCTGGTTGCGGTGCTGCTTCTGTCTCACGTGCCCGGCGGGCAGGGCAGTTGGTGGCGCCACCTCACGAACAGGGCTTCGGGCCTCGGGCTGGCATCGGGGGTGCTGTTTGCCTTTTCGGCGGTCAGCTATCGCGGGGCGTCACTGGCGTTGGGCGAGGCCGAGGCCGTCTTCCGCGCCGCAGTGACGCTGACCTCGGTGACCACGTTCCAGATGATTGCAATGGGGCTCTGGCTGTTGTGGCGTGACCGAGAAGAATTGCGAGCGGTTTGGGCGACTCGCTCGACCGGTGTCTTCGTAGGGCTGACCAGCATGGGCGGATCGTTCTGCTGGTTCTGGGCCTTCACCTTGCAGAACGCCGCATACGTCAAGGCGCTGGGACAGGTAGAACTGATCTTTTCCCTGCTCGCTTCGACGCTCTTTTTCCGCGAAACCGTTACCCGCCGCGAACTGGCCGGCATAGCGCTGCTCGGCCTGTCGATCCTGACGCTGGTTCTGGCGATCTGACAGCGCGCGATCAGCTCGCGCGCCGTTCCTCGAAGCTCATGGCGATGAAGCTGGGCATGTGATCGCCCATGCCGACGACCTTGTTGTCGCGATCCTCGCGCCGGGGCTTGCCGCCGTCGGATTTCCGGCCGCGCGACTTGCGGGCGGGCTTTTCCTCCTGCGCCGGGCTGTCGGGTTGCGCCTCGGCGACGGGTTCTTCGCGCGGGCGCTCGTCGGCATCCTTGCCGCGACGGGTCCGCTTGGGCGGCTCGGGCAGGGCGGGTGTTTCGATGCGCGGGATCTCTTTCTGGATCAGCGACTCGATCGCGGCCAGCGCCTTTTCGTCGCGCGGAACGCAGATCATCAACGCCTTGCCCTTGCGTCCGGCCCGGCCCGTGCGACCGATGCGGTGCACGTAATCCTCGGCATGGCCGGGTACGTCATAGTTGAAGACATGGCTGACGCTTGGCACATCCAACCCGCGCGCCGCCACGTCTGACGCGACGAGAAAGCGCAGGCTGCCTTCGCGGAACCCTTCGAGGGTGCGCGTGCGCTGGCTCTGGTCAAGGTCCCCATGGATCGGCGCTGCGTCATAGCCATGCTTTTTCAAAGACTTCGCAACAATATCTACATCGGTCTTGCGGTTGCAGAAAATGATCGCATTGCTGCAGGTCTCGCCCTCGCCATCGATCAGCGCGCGCAGAACGTCGCGCTTTTCCTTGGCTTCGCGGTCCTTGCGGCTGCCTTTGAAGACAACGACACCCTGTTCGATCGTCTCGGACGCCGTCGCCTGGCGCGCGACCTCGACCCGTGCCGGGGCGGACAGGAAGGTGTTGGTGATCCGTTCGATCTCGGGCGCCATCGTAGCCGAGAAGAACAAGGTCTGGCGCGTGAACGGCGTCAGCGAAAAGATGCGTTCGATATCGGGGATGAACCCCATGTCCAGCATCCGGTCGGCCTCGTCCACCACCATGATCTCGATACCTGTAAGCAGCAGCTTGCCACGCTCGAAATGATCGAGAAGGCGGCCCGGGGTCGCGATCAGAACGTCGACGCCACGGTCGATCAGCGCGTCCTGCTCCTTGAAGCTGACACCACCGATCAGCAGCGCCTTGGTCAGCTTTACATGCTTGGAGTAGGTGTCGAAATTTTCGGCGACCTGCGCTGCCAGCTCCCGTGTGGGGCACAGCACAAGGCTGCGCGGCATCCGGGCCCGGGCACGACCGCGCGCCAACCGGGTGATCATCGGCAGGGTGAAGCTTGCCGTTTTCCCCGTTCCGGTCTGGGCGATACCCAGCACATCTTTACCTTCGAGGGCAGGGGGAATCGCTCCCTCCTGGATCGGGGTCGGGCTTTCGTACCCAGCCTCCTCAATAGCCTTGAGGACCTTGGGATTCAGGTTCAGTTCTGCAAATTTTGTCATATGTGTCCGCAGTTTGCGGACACTTCACTTGGCCCGCACGTCCTAGTCAAAGCCGGGCCCGTATGGCCGAGCGCATCCTGCGCTCCGTGGCGGCGTGGGCGCGACATAACAAAAACCGACGCCAGCGTCAAATTCCGCGCTGCAGCAGGCGGGCAAATGCTTGGTTTCAGACAAAATCAGGAAAGTGCCGCGCCAGTTTCTCATCCAGATGAAGAGGTCGGAACAACACCATGTTCCGCTCCTCCAGGTTCTGCCGGACAACGGGATCGACAGCATTCATTTCGTCGTAGAAGGCGCGCAGCCCGGCCTCGCCATACTCAGCCTCGATGCCTGTCAGCAATTCGTGCATGGACAACCCACCATGCGCCACCGGCACATTTGGCGCCATGCCGGGCCGATACGAGCCCCGCGTCACGCGATAGCGATAGGCGGCCAGCCAGCGGCCCCAATCCTTGGCATGCCGATGCAGCAGCTCGACATTGTCCAACTCAGTTCCGCCTTCGACCATTTGGCCTGCATGAAAAAGGTTGTGGATCCGGAAACTGGCCTTTTTGCGCCCCGTACGGGCAAAGAGCTTTCCCGCGACATGGCTCATGAACCCACCTTTCACAAAGGCGCCGTACTGGGGGTAGATCGCGCGCACCGTATCGTCACGCTCGGACCCGGCGGGAACGAAAGCCTTGTAGAGGTCCGGGGCGCAGGCCAGCGACTCGACCGGCCGCATCCGCGCCGTCGGGCACGCGTCGGGCAGGCCGGCCAGGCGTTCAGCCAGCGGTGCGTCGGGCCAGATGAACTCATCCACGTCGACATGCGCAATCCAGTCCACATCCGCGCGATTATAGGCATGGGTCGCATTTGCGGTCTGGCGGCTTTGGTGCTTGTCCGGGCGATCACGCTTGCGCTTTTCCCAATAGGCCGCATCGCAGTTAAAAACCCGCGCCTTGGGATGGGCTTTCAGGGCCTCTAGCGCCTCGGGCGTTTCCTCGTCCAAGTAGATAAAGACCCTGTGCGCGCCGAGTTCCAGGTGATGCGCAACGAAGCGCAGGATCTCACCAGCCGGCGCTTTCACGGTCGCCACGATGCCCCATGTCACGCCCATTCTGCCCGTCCTCTCCGGTTTTCCCGAACCCTAGGGCGGCGGCGGGCAGGGTGGCAAGGGACGTAGCCCGCCAAAGAGCAAGCGGCTGCCGAACACGATTGCTTTTTCGGCCTCCGCAAAGCAACGTCGCGAAGGACATCCTGGAAAGCGGCGAGAGCCCGGCGCCCGGCTCAGACCATCATTTCCTTGGTCGCCGAAAGATGCAGCTTGGGATAGTCCCGCTCGACCCGGTCGATGTCCCATTGCAGGCGGGTCAGGTAGACGATGTCGCCATCATGGTCATGCGCGATATGCTGCTTGTTGGCATTCACGAAACGATCGATCTCGGCCTTGTCACCCGTTACCCAGCGGGCCGAGGTGAATTGCGATCCTTCGAACCGGACCGGCAGTCCGTATTCCATCTCGATCCGGCTCGCCAGAACCTCGAACTGCAACTGTCCCACCACGCCAACGATGAAACCGGACCCGATAGAGGGTTTGAACACCTTGGCCGCGCCTTCCTCGGCAAACTGCATAAGCGCCTTTTCCAGGTGCTTTGCTTTCATCGGATCGCCTGCGCGCACGCCCTGCAACAGCTCTGGCGCGAAAGACGGGATGCCGGTAACGCGGATCGCTTCGCCCTCGGTCAGCGTGTCGCCGATGCGCAGCTGCCCATGGTTGGGAATGCCGATGATGTCACCTGCCCAGGCCTCCTCGGCGAGTTCCCGGTCCGATGCAAGGAACAGCACCGGGTTCGACACCGCCATCGGCTTTTTCGTGCGCACATGAGTCAGCTTCATGCCGCGTTTGAAATGGCCCGACGCCATGCGGACAAAGGCCACGCGGTCGCGGTGCTTGGGGTCCATGTTCGCCTGCACCTTGAAGACGAATCCCGCCACCTTGGGTTCTTCGGGGGCAATCCCGCGCGGCTGGGCGCTTTGCAGCTGCGGCTCGGGGCCATAGCGCCCGATCCCCTCCATCAATTCGCGCACCCCGAAGGAATTGATGGCCGACCCGAACCAGATCGGAGTCATATGCCCCTCGAGCACCGCCTGCGGATCGAGCGCGGGCAAAAGCGCGCGCGCCATCTCGATCTCCTCAAGGAAAGGCTCCAGCAGATGCGCCGGAACGTGCTCGGCCAGCCTCGGGTCGTCGAGGCCTTCGATCTTGACGCTTTCGGCTACCTTGTTGCGATCGGCCCTGTCCATCAGCTCCAGCCGGTCGCGCAGCAGGTCGTAACAGCCGATGAAATCGCGCCCTTGCCCGATAGGCCAGGACGCGGGCGTGACATCGATTGCCAGCATCTCCTGGATCTCGTCGATGATCTCGAACGTGTCGCGGCTCTCGCGGTCCATCTTGTTGCAGAAGGTCAGGATCGGCAGATCGCGCAGGCGGCACACCTCGAACAGCTTCTGCGTCTGGCTTTCGACGCCCTTCGCCCCGTCGATCACCATGATTGCCGCGTCCACGGCAGTCAGCGTGCGATAGGTGTCCTCGGAGAAGTCGCTGTGGCCCGGCGTATCCACCAGGTTGAAGCGGAACTGGCCATAGTCGAAGGACATGGCCGAGGCTGAGACCGAAATGCCCCGGTCCTTTTCCATCTGCATGAAATCCGACCGCGTGCGCCGTGCCTCGCCCTTGGCGCGCACCTGGCCCGCCATCTGGATCGCCCCACCATACAAAAGAAACTTCTCGGTCAGCGTCGTCTTTCCCGCATCGGGATGCGAGATGATGGCAAAGGTCCGGCGCCGCGCAATTTCGGGCGGCAGTTGGGGGCGGTTCGTGGGCGTATCGAGCATGCCCGCGCGTATAGCAGGTTGCACCCGGCACGCAATATGAGAGAGCGGCTCCCGCCCGTCATCGACCCCTGTCGGGGCCTCTTCCCGTTGGGCCGGGCGCGCCTGCGGCGCGCGGCTGGCGCGAATCGGATTTCGATGCCATGATGAGAACATTATCGGAACATTTTTTCTATTGGGAGCGCATGATGGATCTCAAGACCATTGCTGACGAACTCGTGGCGGGCTGCCGCGAAAACCGGGCACGCGCCAATCTGGACAGGCTTTATGCCGCCAACGCTGTGTCGATGGAAGCTGCGGATATGGGACAAGGTCGCGAAGCTTCCGGCCTCGACGCGATCCGGGCCAAGCATGACTGGTGGGAGAGCAGCATGGAAATGCTGGACGGCGAGATCATCGGCCCGATGCTTCACGGAGAGGACCGCTTTGCCGTGATTTTCCGTGTGACGGCCCGGGAGAAGGCGACCGGCACGGTGTCCGAGATGGAGGAAGTGGGTATCTATCACGTTGCGGACGGCAAGATCGTGCGTGAAGAGTTTTTCTACTGACGGCGGGTCAGGCCACCGCGCTCGACGGGCGCGCGACCTGTACCTTCCTCTTGCGAAAAATATCCCGGAGCGCGAGGCAGAGCCTCGCAAGACGCAGCGTTTACCGCGTCGAAGCGCGTTTGAGCAGGGCGATCGCGTCGGGCCGGTCCAGAAGCGCGCGGCCGACATCCACCCCGTGCTCGCCCTCCGCACCATGCCGGTCCAGCAAAGGCGAGACCTTTTCCAGCAATTCCCGCGGCAGGGCGGGCCGTGTCCGGGGGTCGATCAGCATCGATTCCGCTGCGATCCCCTCGGCATAGATGATGTGGTGCCGGTCAAAAAGAATCTGGAAATACTCGACGAACCCGCCTTCCTGCACCACGACGGACTCGCCGTTCACCAGGTGGCGCGCCTTGACCAGGATCTCGGACTGTCCCGCGCCGATCTCGTCGCGACGCTGGTAGACGAAGAGCCGGTGATCGGGGCTCACCAGAAGGTCGTTCTCGTTGTTGAGAACGCGCGCCCGGATCAGGATCGGCGCAAACGCTCCTTGTGCCCGCACCGTGCTGCGCCCGATCCAGCGCACCTGCTGCACCCCGTCATCGCGGGTCAGAACCCGGTCGCCAACGGCAAGCTCCTCGATCGGCAACTGCGCGCCCGACGCCATCGTGATATGCGTTCCCCTCGTGAAGGAAACGCACGCCACCTGCGCGAGTTTCTGCCGCGCGCCGTCGCGGTCCATCCCGACAAGCGTGTAATCCATCCGCGTCTGCAGCGGCGCCAGCGGCAACAGGTAGATCGCGGCAACGAAGCCGTCGCCATCCACCTCGACCAGCACCAGCGCATCCGTCGTCTGGCCATCGGGTGACATCAGGCTCAGCACACAATCGAGATGCAGTGCCGCCCCCGGCCGCCCCAGCGCCGTGTCTGCTCCAATCTCGAAACTGCCATCGCCATGGGTGATGACCGACAGCCGCGCAGGCGAGGCCGCGGCATCGAGCCCGTAGATATCGTCGAGGACGAGTTCTTCCATCACCGAAAGCCGGTCGCCCTCATTCGCACCATGCGTCACCGTCACGTGCTCGGCACGGTAAACGGGCAGGGACTGGGCGGGGCTCACGGCGGTCACGTGCAGGTCTTTCTTTGTGGCGTATCTTGAGTGTGGGACCGCGCGGCGCGGCGTGCAAGACCCGAGTTATCCTGCAACTGTGGCGATTTCCGGTCGTCCTTCGGGTGAAGTGCTGGCAATTTCCCCGCGCGCAGTGTCAACTCGGCGCGAACAGAGACCGCGAACGGAGGAAACGAAGATGGATCTGGGAATATCGGGCAAACGCGCCTTGGTCTGTGCGTCGAGCAAGGGCCTTGGCCGGGGCTGCGCCGAAGCGCTTGCCGCTGCGGGGGTCGACCTCGTGCTGAACGCACGCGGCTCGGACGCGCTCGAACAGACTGCGGCGGCGATCCGCGAGGCGCATGGCGTCGACGTGCAGACGGTCGCCTGTGACGTGACCACGCCCGACGGGCAGGCACAGGTGATCGAAGCGGCAGGCGCGGCCGATATCCTTGTCACCAATGCGGGCGGACCGCCGCCGGGCATGTGGTCCGACTGGGACCGCGAGGATTTCATCAAGGCGCTGGATGCCAACATGCTGACACCCATCGCCTTCATGAAGGCGCTTCTGCCCGGGATGATGGAGCGGGGCTGGGGCCGCGTGGTCAACATCACCTCGCAATCCGTGCGCTCTCCGATCGCGGTTCTGGGGCTGTCGAATGCCGCGCGCACCGGCCTCACGGGCTATGTCGCGGGCACCGCGCGCCAGGTCGCGCCCAATGGCGTGACGATCAACAACCTGCTTCCGGGTATCCATGCCACCGACCGTGCCGACGCGCTCGACTCCGGCGTGGCCAAGTCCGAGGGCATCAGCATTGACGAGGCCCGCGACCGGCGCGCCGCGACCATCCCGGCCCGCCGCTACGGCACGGCCGAGGAATTCGGGGCGGCCTGTGCTTTCCTTTGTTCGCAACATGCCGGTTTCATCGTCGGCCAGAACATCCTGCTCGATGGCGGCGCAACCAACCTCACGGTCTAGGGGCGTGGCCGCCGGCGACCTGCTCAAGGATCAGCTGTTCAACGCCGAGAAGGTGCGCAGCCTCTCGGCGCGCTTTGCGGCTGCCGATCCGTCCTTCGATCACGGCGCTTTCGAAACGGCGGTGATGAGCCGCCTGCCTGAGTTGGAGCTCAAGGCCCGAATGGACTGGATCGCGACCTGCCTCGCCGAGGCGGTCCCCGGCCCGCTGGAGCGGGTCGGGCCGATCATCCTGCGGGCCTTGCCGCCGCCCTGCGATCCCACGCTCAGCGATGGCGATTTCGGCGATTTCATCTACGCCCCGCTCGGCGAATGGGTGGCCGCCCGCGGAGGCGAGGAGCCGGACAGGGCGCTTGACCTCATCGAGGAAATCACGCAGCGATTCTCGATGGAATGGGCCATCCGGCCGCTACTCAACGATCACCCCGAGACGGTGCTTGCAAGGATGGAAAGCTGGGTGGGCCATCCGCATTACCATGTCCGCCGCCTCGTCTCCGAGGGCACACGCCCCCGGCTGCCATGGGGGCAGGGGGTGGATCTTGCGGTCTCGACGCCGCTGCCTCTGCTGGACCGGCTGCACGCCGACCCGACACGCTATGTCACCCGGTCCGTGGCCAACCACCTCAACGATGTGACGCGCAACGAACCCGACCTCGTGATCGACCGGCTCGGGCAATGGGGCAGGCAAGGCCGGCAAAAACCCGATGAACTGACCTGGATGGCGCGCCATGCCCTGCGTGGCCTTGTCAAATCCGGCCATCCCGACGCCCTGCGGCATCTGGGCTTCGACCCTGATGCGCAGATCACGGCAGATCTGCGGTTGAACGGGTCCGCCCGCATAGGGGGCGCGCTCGATTTCACGGTCAGCCTGATCGGGCCGAAAGACACGCCTGTTCTGGTCGATTACATCATCCATTTCCGCCGGCCCGGCGGGCGTATCTCGGCCAAGACGCACAAGCTGAAACAGGCGCGGCTGTCGGATACCGAACTGGTTCTTGAAAAACGCCACAAGCTCAAGGGCGATGCGACGACCTTTCGCCTCGTGCCTGGTACGCACCGGATCGAGGTGCAGGTGAATGGCCGGGTGCGCGCAGAGGCCGCGTTCGACCTGCTGGATGCCGCTGAGGAGCGGCATGGCGGCGGTTGAGTTCCGGACCTGACCGCGACGCGCCCGCTTGCGGGCGGTGGGCGGGGTTGTTATCTCCGCCCGGACCCGACAATTCCGCTCGGGATCGCAAGGAATCCGTGCCCCGTGACCGTCACTACTGATCCGCCCCGGCTGGAAATCCGCAATGTCACGCGCCGTATCGACGGGCGCGCCGTGGTCAACGACGTCTCGCTGAGCATCGCGGCGGGGCAGGTGACCTGCCTGCTGGGGCCATCGGGCTGCGGCAAGTCGACGACGCTGCGCATGATCGCGGGCGTCGAGATGCAGGATACCGGCGAGATCTGGGTCGATGGCAAGCTGATCTGCGATACCGTCTTTCGTGTCCCGCCCGAACGGCGCGGCATCGGCCTGATGTTCCAGGATTTCGCACTTTTTCCGCATCTCAGCGTCGCCGACAACGTGGGGTTCGGTCTCAAGGGTCCGAAAGAGGCACGGCGCGGCAGGGTCGAGGAACTGCTCGCCAAGGTCCACCTGCACCGCTATGCCGATCTCTTTCCCCACCAGCTTTCGGGGGGGGAGCAGCAACGGGTGGCACTGGCGCGCGCGCTCGCCCCGCGCCCGCGCATCATGTTGATGGACGAGCCTTTCTCGGGCCTCGACAACCGGCTGCGCGACGGCATCCGGGACGAAACGCTGGCCCTGCTCAAGGATGAGGACGCCGCCGTTTTGCTGGTGACGCACGAGCCCGAAGAGGCGATGCGCATGGCCGACCAGATCGCCCTGATGCGCGACGGGCGGGTGGTACAGCAAGGCGCGCCCTACAACGTCTATACCCGTCCCGCCGACAAGGCCGCGGTGGCCTTCTTCTCCGATATCAACGTCTTGCGCGCGCAGGTGAACGGCGCGCTGGCACAGACCCCCTTCGGCCAGTTCCTTGCGCCCGGCCATCCCGACGGCACCGATGTCGAGATCGTCTTTCGCCCGCAGCATGTAAAGCTCGACTTCGACCGCGGTGGCAAGGGGCCGGTCCCCACGCCCTCCGATGGCGTGGCCGCACGCGGCGTGGTGGAGCGGGCGCGCTTTCTCGGCAATGAAAGCCTTGTCGAGTTCCGCATGGACCATGACGGCTCGATCCTGCGGGCAACCGTGCCGAACGTGTTCATGCCCAAACCGGGCCGGGTCATGTGGCTGACCATCCGTCGCGACCGCTGTTTCGTGTTCCCGGCCTCCTGACGACAGGGAAACGATCGTTTCATCGCCGGTTGATGCGTCTTTGCCGCATATATGGCACGGCGTTTGCTTGCCGCTGGCGGGGCGCGCGTCTATCAAGGGCAAAACTTCCGAAAAAAGCTTTGCGGGGGCAAGGGCGGTTATGCGGATCCTGTGTACGAATGACGACGGCATCAATGCGCCGGGACTGAAGGTGCTCGAGGCCATCGCGGCCGAGCTTGCCGGACCCGAGGGAGAGGTCTGGGTGGTGGCTCCGGCCTTCGAACAATCGGGCGTCGCCCATTGCATCAGCTACACCCACCCAACCATGATTGCCCAGATGGGCGAGCGTCGCTTCGCGGCCGAGGGCAGCCCGGCCGACTGCGTCCTGGCGGGCGTCCATGACGTGATGCAGGGCACACCTCCCGACCTCATTTTGTCGGGTGTGAACCGTGGCAACAACTCGGCGGAAAACGCGCTCTATTCCGGCACGCTTGGCGGCGCGATGGAGGGGGCTCTTCAGGGGCTGCCCGCGATCGCGCTGTCGCAATATTACGGACCGGCCAACCTCAAGCTCGACAACGCGTTCGAGGCCGCGGCCCAGCATGGGGCAGAGGTGATCCGGCGCATCCTCTCCGCTACGCCTGAAACCGATGCGACGGCGGATTATCGCCTGTTCTACAACGTCAACTTCCCGCCCGTGCCTGCCGCCTCGGTCAAGGGAATCCGCGCCGTGCGGCAGGGCTGGCGGCGCGATACGTTCTTCGGGGTGCAGGCACACACCTCGCCGTCGGGGCGGCGGTTCCTCTGGGTCACCGGCGGCAATCAGCAGATCCCGACGGATGCGGGCACCGATGCCGCGGCAAATCTCGACGGCTTCATCTCGGTCACGCCGATGCGGGCCGACCTGACGGCGCATGACGCGCTGGAGGCGCTGAAAGCGATCGAATGAGCAGCCCCGACCCCGAAACCAAGATGCAGTTCCTCTTTGCGCTCCGTTCGCGCGGGGTGACGGACAAGCGCGTGCTCGAAGCGATGGAGGCGGTCGATCGCGGCCGTTTCGTGCGCGGCATCTTCGCGGGGCGCGCTTACGAGGACATGCCCCTGCCCATCGCCTGCGGGCAGACCATCAGCCAGCCCTCGGTCGTCGGCCTGATGACGCAGGCGCTCGAGGTCAGCCCGCGCGACAAGGTGCTCGAGGTCGGCACCGGGTCGGGCTACCAGGCGGCGATCCTCGCGCGGCTGGCGCGGCGCGTCTACACGGTCGAACGCCATGCCCGCCTGGTACGCGAGGCGTCGCAGGTGTTTCGCGACCTCGATCTGGTGAACATCACCACGATGGTCTCGGATGGATCCTTCGGCTTGCCCGAACAGGCGCCGTTCGACCGCATAATCGTGACCGCCGCCGCCGAAGACCCGCCGGGGCCGCTCTTGGCGCAGTTGAAAATCGGCGGTATCATGGTGGTGCCGGTGGGCCAGTCGGATACGGTGCAGACGCTGATCCGGGTTCGCCGGACTGAAACCGGGTTCGATTACGACGAGCTCAGGCCAGTGCGCTTCGTCCCTCTGCTCGAGGGGCTAGGGCGTGACGGCGGCTGAGCGGATCGGGCAAGAGGACCCGGACGGGCAGGGACCAAGCTCCGACGAACGGGGCAGGATCGAGGATGGCAAGATGCGTGATGATTTCCGGCATGTTCCCCGGCTGAACCGGGTCAGAACCGTGCGCGGCGCGGCACTCGTGGGTGTCGTGGCACTGCTGGCGGGATGCGATGAACCGCTCGATTACGATCTGCGGGGAAATGTCGGCGGGTTCTCGACCGCGCCGGCGGCGCAATCGGTCTCGACCGCCGACAGGCCGCGCCCGGACGAGCGCGGGGTGATCACCTATCCGAATTACCAGGTCGTAGTGGCCCGGCGCAACGATACGGTCGCGCAGGTCGCGACACGCGTCGGCCTGCCCGCATCCGAACTTGCCCGCTTCAACGGGCTTGACCCGCAGGTCACGCTGCGCGAGGGCGAGGTGCTCGCCCTGCCACGCAAGGTTCCCGCCGCAAGCACGGCGGGCAGCGTAGACATCGCTGCCGTTGCAGGCGAGGCGATAGACAACGCGCCCGATACGACACCGGTCCAGACCACCGCGCTGGCCCCTGCCAAGCCGCAGCCGGCGCCCCCCTCCGGGCCCGAACCTGTCCGGCACAAGGTCGCCCGGGGTGAAACAGCCTACACGATCTCGCGGCTTTACCAGGTGCCGGTCAAGGCGCTCGCCGAATGGAACGGGCTTGGCCCCGACTTCGCCGTGCGCGAGGGCCAGTACCTGCTGATCCCGATCAAGGACCAGCCCGCACCGCGCAGCAGCCAGCAACCGGCGGCCAGTTCCTCGACCGCACGCGCGCCCGACGCCGCGACCACTGCTGCGGCTGCCACGGCCACCGCCGCCGTCACAGCGCCGGGGCAGGGCAGCCCGACACCCACACCCCCCAGCGCGACCAAGCCGCTGCCCGACGAGAAGACGACGGCACAGAAGCCCGAGCCGCCGAAAACCTCGGTCGGAGAGCCGACGCAGTCTTCGCAGCTGGCCCTGCCGGTCAAGGGCCGGATCATCCGTCCCTATTCCAAGGGCAAGAACGAAGGCATCGACTTTGCCGCTGCTCCCGGAACCGCCGTGACCGCCGCCGATGGCGGAACCGTCGCGGCCATCACCTCGGATGCCGACCAGGTGCCGATCATCGTGCTGCGCCATGCCGACAACCTTTTGACCGTCTACGCCAATGTCGATGGCATCGAGGTGAACAAGGGCGATACCGTCCGCCGTGGCCAGAAAATCGCCAGGCTGCGTGGCGGAGACAATGCATATCTGCATTTCGAAGTGCGCAAAGGCTTCGATTCCGTCGATCCCGAACCTTATCTCAAGTAATCCTCCAGACGCTTGCCCGGCTCATCGGTAAAAAGCGCGGGCAGGGGGCTGACTCGCTCCAGCAGGTCCAGCCGGTGCTCGGCGAACCTTTCGCGCGTTTCGGACCAGCCAGTCAGCACCCAGATCCGGCCCAGCACTTCCAGTCGCAGTGGACGCAATACATCGGGCATGCCCCCGCGCGGCAGGATCTCAAGCTTCTGCCGCGCCCCGATCGCCGCGCGCACCGGCGCCACGTGCGCAAAGCCCCGCGCCGCGTCGGCCAGCGGATTCACGGCAAGCTTCCACGCCTCGGGTGCGGGCAGGGCATCCATGGGCAGCGCCGCCTCGACCTTGTCTGCCAAACCAAGCGCTGCCGCCTTGAGCGCCGGGTCCGTGGCCTCTCCAACGATCGCAAGCCCCAGGCTCAGCGCCTCCATCTCCTCGGGGCTCAGTTCCAAGGGCGGCAACACGATCCGGCGGGCCAGCCTGTAACCTGACCCCCGCGTCCCTTCGACAGGAACACCGCGCGACGCGAGCACCTCCATGTCGCGGTAGAGCGTGCGCTGCGACACGCCAAGCCGCGCCGCCAGCGCGCCGGCGGTGTGCAGTCCGCCATCGCCCAGCAGGCGCAGAATCTCCATCAACCTATCTGTCCGGCCCACCACGCCCTCCATCGTTCAAAACTGACAAAAACCTGTCAGGTGTCAAGCGCGTGGCGGAAAAACCACCGCCAGGACCGGTCGCCGGACCGCGTTCGGGCGACGTGGGATCTTCCGGCATCCTTCACGGACCCGTAAAAGCGGGACCGAACCGATACAGACGGGCCGCGGCGCCGCCCGTCACCGCAAAGGAGAGAATCGCAATGCTCAACAATATCGGCCTTCCCGGCCTTCTTCTCATCGCCGTCGTCGTCCTCGTGCTGTTCGGCCGCGGCAAGATCTCGTCGCTGATGGGCGAGGTCGGCAAGGGCATCACCGCCTTCAAGAAAGGCGTCAAGGACGGCTCGGAAGAACAGCTCGAGCTTGACGCATCCGACAGCGCCAAGGACGTTACCCCCCAGCCGACCGATGCTGGCACGCATCCCAAGACCGATCTCGACGTCGAAAAAGACAAGGTCTGATCGCCCATGTTTGACCTCGGCTGGACCGAGCTTCTGGTCATCGGCATCGTCGCGCTGATCGTCGTCGGGCCCAAGGACCTGCCGGTGCTCTTTCGCAACGTGGGTCGCTGGGTGGGCCGTGCCCGTGGCATGGCGCGCGAGTTCAGCCGCGCCATGAACGAGGCCGCCGACGAGGCCGGCGTCAGCGATATCCAGAAAAGCTTCAAGGCCGCATCGAACCCGATCGGGTCGGCCATGGACAGTGTCAAGGACGCCACCAAGGATATCGCCAAGGGTATCGATCCGACCAAGTACGACCCCGAAAGCGAAACCGGCAAGCTGGCCGCCGACCGCGCCGAGAAAGCCCGCAAGATCCAGGCCGCCACCGCGCGGTCGGCTGCCGAGCGCAAGGCGCGCGAAGCCGAAGAGGCGCTGAGAAAGGCCGAGGAATACGAGGCCGCGCTGGCCCGTGACGACGCGGCCCCTGAAACGGACAAGACATGACAAAGACAGACGAGATCGACGACAGCGCCGCCCCGTTGATCGAACACCTGACCGAGCTGCGGACGCGGCTCATCCACTCGGTGATCGCCTTCATCATCGGGATGGTGATCTGCTTTACCGTCGCGACCCCGATCTTCAACTTCCTGACCAACCCGCTCTGTCAGGTGCTGTCCGAGCGCGGCCAGGATTGCGACCTGATCTTCATCTCTCCGCAGGAGGGTTTCTTCGTCGCGATCAAGGTCTCGCTTCTCGGCGGCTTCATCCTGTCCTTTCCCTATATCGGGATGCAGATGTGGCGCTTCGTGGCGCCGGGCCTCTACCGGACGGAAAAGAACGCGTTTCTGCCCTTCCTGTTGGCGTCGCCCTTCATGTTCCTGCTGGGCGCGTCTTTCGCCTTCTACGTGGTGACACCGCTGGCCTACGACTTCTTCCTGGGGTTCCAGCAGTTTGGGGCCGACGGCCAAGCGCTTCCCGCGCAGCCGGAAATGGCACAGCCCGGACTATCGGTCGTGTTTCAGGGCTCTGCGCAGGAATACCTGAACCTCACGATCAAGTTCATCGTGGCCTTTGGCCTGTGCTTCCAGCTTCCAGTCCTGCTCACCCTGATGGGCAAGGCCGGGCTGGTGAGCGCCGAAGGGCTGGGCGGTGTCCGCAAATACGCGGTTGTCGCCATCCTCGTGCTTGCAGCCCTCGTCACGCCGCCTGACGTGATCACGCAGGTGATTCTCTTCGTGGTGGTCTACGGGCTGTACGAGGTGTCGATCTTCCTTGTCCGCCGGGTCGAAACCAAGCGCGAAGAACAATTGCGCGCCGACGGCTACTATGACGACGAGGAAGAGTTCGACGATCCGCTGATGAAAGAGTTCGACGAAGAGAACGACCGCTAGGCAATCCAAAGGAGCGCGCGTTCCGCGCGCGCTCGATCAGCGCGCCTGAGGCGCGCAGCCGGTGGCAGGTGGAAAGGCACGGACATGGAAAAGGCGCAGCACAGGCCGCGCCTTTTCTGCTTCGGGCTCATTCGATCCCGTTGGCGCGTTGCAGATCGCGGATGTAGCGAATGACCATGGCGACATCGCCGCGTGTCAGACCGTCGACAGGGGCCATGTCGCCAAAGCCCCAGTGATGTGCGCGCACGCCAAGGGCAACGGCCCGCTGGAGCGATTCATCCGCGTGATGCGACGGCTCGTAGATCTTGTGTACGAGCGGGGGGCCATAGCCTTCCTTGCCGACCGCGTTCATGCCGTGGCAGCTGCTGCATTTGGCCTCGAAAATGCTCTGCCCGATTCCGGCCCCCTCGCTCCAGCTGCCGGGGAGGGTGACCTCGACCATGGCGGCGCCTTCTGTGTCCTGTGGCTGCGCGACCTCCCTTTGCGTCGACATCAGAACCCAGGCGACAGCAGCTCCGGCGGCGAGGGCCAGGCCGATCATCAGGGGTGGTTTCATTCCATGTGTCTCCCGTCTTTTCCGCGAAACTGGGGTTTCCACCTGCGGGAAGGTCAACAGGGGCGGGAAAGTTTTGTACAAAACGGTCAATCACGGGCGGGAAGCTTGTACAAAACGTCACATTTTGCTTTGACCGGCGGTTAGAGACAGGAGCATGACGATGGACCAGACCGCGCTTTCCCGGATCGCCGACGCGCTTGAGCGCATGGCACCGGCCCCCCTGACCACCCCCAATTTCTCGAGCGCGCCCGCCTATGTCTGGCACGTCGCGCCCGACCGTCTGGAACCGGTGGAACAGGTGAACAGGGTGGACCTTTCTCTGCTCGTGGGGATTGACCGCTCGCGCGATACGCTCCTCGACAATACGCGGCGCTTCGCAGCGGGTCTGCCTGCGAACAATGCCCTGCTCTGGGGCGCGCGCGGGATGGGGAAATCAAGCCTTGTCAAGGCAGTACATGGGCATGTTCAAGTGAGTTATCCCGAGCTGAAGCTGGTCGAACTACAGCGAGAGGATCTCCCCTCGGTCGGGCGTCTGCTGAATCATCTGCGCGCCGCGCCCTATCGCTTCATGCTGTTCTGTGACGATCTCTCCTTCAGCCACGACGACCAGCACTACAAGAGCCTCAAGGCAGTACTCGACGGCGGCATCGAAGGGCGGCCCGAAAACGTGGTGTTTTATGCCACGTCCAACCGGCGGCACCTGATGCCGCGGGACATGATCGAGAACGAAAGATCCTCGGCGATTTCCCCGTCCGAGGCGACTGAAGAGAAGGTTTCGCTGTCCGATCGGTTCGGTTTGTGGCTCGGTTTTCATCCATGCAGCCAGGATGAATATCTTGAAATGATAAGAGGTTACTGCGCGGCCTTCAACCTGAAGCCCGACCTCGACGTGCTGCGCGCCGAAGCGATCGAGTGGCAGGCCACGCGCGGCGCACGCTCGGGCCGCGTGGCGTGGCAGTTCTTTACCGATCTCGCCGGGCGGCACGGGGTTCGCCTCGGCTGACCGGCTCAGACACCCATGTCGGCAAGGATGCGGGACGCTTCCTTCGCACATGAGGTCAGGGAGTCGCGGTCTTCCCCCGGAAAAAAACGTGCTCGCGTGGCGGTCGGCATCGGCGCCGGGCTGGCGATCACGACACGTGGTCCGGTCCGCTCCGTTTCGGTCTGCCAGCTGCGTGCAAGCGCTATCTGTGCCGCCTTCGTGGCGCCATAAGCCCCAAAGAACTTCTCGCCCGCGCGAGGATCATCGAAGAAAAGGGCGCGGCCATCCGTTCCGAGAAGCGGTGAGACGTAGGGGATGAGCAGTGCGGTGGCGCTTGCATTCACCGCGATCGATTTCTGCCAATCCTTGGTGTCGACGAAATTCGCCGGCGCAAGTGGGGCGGCATGAATCGCGGCGTGCACCCAAAGATCCAGCCTTCCCCAGCGGTCGTGAATGCCACGGCACAGGGTGGCCATGGCAGCTGGGTCCGTGATGTCCATGGGGGCGAGTGTGGCCGATCCCCCGCGCGCCTTGATGCGGTCATCCAGTTCCTCGAGCGCACCGGTGGTGCGGGCGACGGCGACGACGTGGTAGTCGAGGGCCAGCGCCTCGGCCATGGCCGCACCCAACCCGCGCGAGGCACCTGTGACGAGGGCGAGTTTCGATGAGGAAGAAGTATCTGTCATGGGGCGCGGTTTGAACCCGCTTTGGCCACCCGTCAAGAGGGATCAGCCGCCGGAGATGGGGATGCGTCGTGCCTGGCCGTTACGCTGGACGACGATGCCCTCGCGGTCGATCGCCACGATGGTTCCGCGTTCGGCCCGTTCGCCGCGTGTCACAGTTTCGACCCGACCGTTGGGAAAACGCACCAAGGCGTTCAGATCGTTCTCGGGTCCGAAAATTCCGAGTACCGCAAGCGCGTTTTTCTTGAGGGCGCCCTCCTGCGTGGCGGCGCCTTCGATGGTCTTGTTTGCCATGTATGTCGTACCTGTCCGTGAAAATCGCGGCTGCCTAGCAAAACCAGGCGGGAGGCAAAAGCCGAGTCGCGGCGGCAGATGCCGCCGGCGGCAAAAGGGTGCCGATCGACGGATTTATTCGGCGGCTGTCCGCATCTTGAAGCCCTGTTCGACCTTGTCCGCAGGCACGACCGGGTATTCGCCCGAAAAACAGGCGTCGCAATATTGCGGACACGCCTTGTTGCGCCCCTGCGATTCGCCAACCGCCCGGTAAAGGCCGTCGAGAGAGATGAACTTCAGGCTGTCGACTGCGAGGTGTTTGACCATCTCGTCCTCGGACATGGTCGCGGCAAGCAGCTTTTCCCTCTCGGGTGTGTCGACCCCGTAGAAGCATGGCCATGCCGTCGGTGGGCTTGCGATGCGGAAATGGACCTCTTTCGCGCCAGCGTCGAGGATCATCTCCTTGATCTTGCGGCTCGTCGTTCCACGCACCACCGAGTCATCGACCAATACCACGCGTTTGCCCCGGATGAGAGCACGATTGACGTTCAGCTTGAGCCGGACACCCATGTTGCGGATCTGCTCGGTTGGCTCGATGAAGGTGCGACCCATGTACTGGTTGCGAATGATGCCCATCGCGTAAGGGATGCCCGATTCGAGCGAATACCCAATGGCGGCAGGCGTGCCGCTATCAGGAACCGGGCAAACGATATCTGCCTCTGCCGGGGACTCTTTGGCCAGTTCGCGCCCGATCGCCTCGCGGGTCTCATAGACCGAGCGGCCACCCAGGATCGAATCAGGGCGCGAGAAGTAGACATGCTCGAAGATGCAGAACTTCGAGGGTTGCGGACGGAAGGGAAAATGGCTCTCAACGCCCTTATCGGCGGTGATGACGACCATTTCGCCAGGTTCGATCTCGCGGATGAACTCGGCACCGATGATATCAAGGGCACAGGTTTCGGAACTCAGACACCAGCCATCGCCGACACGGCCCAGTACGAGCGGACGAACGCCCAGCGGATCGCGGACGCCAATGAGCTTGGTGCGTGTCATGGCCACGACCGAGAACGCGCCTTCGACCCGGCGCAGCGCATCTTCCATACGCTCGGGGATGTTGCGCTGAAGCGAACGGGCCATCAGGTGGATGATGCATTCGCTGTCGGACGAGCTTTGGAAAATCGAACCACGCTCGATCAACTCGCGTCGTAACGCGTTGGCATTGGTGATGTTTCCGTTATGCGCGATCGCGGCCCCGCCCATCGAGAACTCGCCGAAGAACGGTTGAACGTCCCTGATGGCGGTCTGGCCCTTGGACCCGGTCGTCGAATAGCGCACATGCCCGATGGCCAGCGGCCCGGGCAAGGTTTCCATGATATCGGCCGAGGTGAAATTGTCGCGGACATAGCCGAAGCGGCGAGCCGAGTTAAACCCCTGTTCCGGGTCATGGGCGACGATTCCACCGGCTTCCTGGCCGCGATGTTGCAGCGCATGAAGTCCGAGGGCGACGAAGGTGGCGGCATCCTGAACGCCCGTCACGCCGAAGATGCCGCACTCCTCGCGGAGCTTGTCATCGTCGAACGGGTGGGCGGGAGGCATCTGCGGGCTTTGCAAAACGTGCAGCTCCGATTCCGTGATGGTCAGCCCCCACATAATGCCTTGGACCGGCGGTGTCATCAAAGGATCACAATTGAACCTTGGGTCAAAACGTATCGGGTGCCTGATTTCTGACATGCCAACGAAAAAGGCAGCCCCGGGGCTGCCTTTGCGTTTTGCCGTCTACCGCTTGTCTTATTCGGCGCAGGTGCCGACGAGTTGTTCGTATTGTTGCGTGATCCAGCCCAATGCCTCTTCGGGGTTCTGCTCGTCGATCTTGCCGGACATGCGCGAGAACACCTGCGCGGACCGGCTTTCGTCGACGATGGTAAAGGCCTGGTTCGACATCACGGTGTCATAGACGAAGAAAGCGATGGCGACGAGCAGGATGCCGCGCGCCACGCCAAACAGAAAGCCGAGGCCTTGGTCGAGCCCGCCAAGCGCCGAACGCTGCACCAGCGAGGAAAACAGCGGCGTGAAGAAGCTGACGATGATAAGAGCAAGGGCGAAAACGGCGGCAAAGGCGGTAATGACCGACAATTCGCAACTTCCGGCAAGGAATTCATTCAGCACCGGGATCTCACGTACCAGAGGGACAGCCTGAGGCGCAAAGATGAAGGCAAGCACGGCCGCAGCCACCCACCCTGCGATGGCCATGACCTCGCGCACGACGCCACGCGAATAGGCCAGAAGCGCCGAAACGACGATGACCAGGGCCACGACCCCGTCGATAATGGTGAAACCTTCCATGACCCTCGCCTGTTCATCTGGAGCCCGGGATCCGGGCCAATTTATCCTGCTCCAAACGTTTCGCCAACAAAACCCACGAGATCAGAGGGGCGGCTGAGCGTCAGTCCGTCCACCGTGCCGGTTTTGCCGCCTGCCGGAGCAATCGCTGCGGTGAAACCAAGTTTTTGAGCTTCTTTCAACCTGTTTTCCGTCTGAGGTGCCGGTCTCAACCCGCCTGAGAGCGAGATTTCACCGAACAACACCGTTTCTGCGGGCAGGGCGGCATCTTCGCGGGCGCTCAGAAGTGCCGCCGCGACGGCCAGATCGGCGGCAGGTTCTGAAATCTTCAGGCCACCGGCAACGTTGAGATAGACGTCGAGCCCTGCAAAGGGAATGCCGCAGCGGGCCTCTAGCACGGCAAGGATCATGGCAAGGCGGCCACCGTCCCAGCCCACGACAGTGCGCCGTGGCTGGCTGTGCGGAGACGGGGCGACAAGCGCCTGAATCTCGACGAGAACCGGGCGGGTGCCTTCGATCCCGGCAAAGACGACCGAGCCGGGACTTGGCGTGCCGCGTTCGGACAGAAACAGTGCCGAGGGATTCACCACCTCGGACAAGCCGCTGCCGGTCATTTCAAAAACGCCGATCTCGTCCGCTGGCCCAAAGCGATTCTTGACGGCCCGCAAGATTCGGAACTGATGTCCGCGTTCGCCTTCGAAATAGAGGACGGTATCGACCATGTGTTCGACCACGCGGGGACCGGCGATCTGCCCTTCTTTCGTAACGTGGCCCACCATGACCACCGAAATCCCGTGACGCTTGGCAAAGGTCGTCAACTCATGCGCGGCAGCGCGGACCTGGCTCACGGAACCGGGGGCGCTGTCCACCGTGTCCAGCCACATGGTCTGGATCGAATCGATGATGGCAAGCCCCGGTTTTTCCGACTCAAGCGTGGTCAGGATGTTGCGCAGATTGGTTTCGGCAGCCAACTGCACCGGCGCATCTGCAAGACCAAGCCTGCGGGCACGCATCCGCACCTGTGCCGACGCCTCCTCGCCCGACACATAGATCGTCTTGAGCCCGGATTGTGCGAATTTGGCGGCAGCCTGAAGCAGCAGGGTCGATTTCCCGATGCCCGGATCCCCGCCCACCAGAAGCGCGGATGCGGCAACCAATCCGCCGCCAAGAACGCGATCAAGCTCGGCAAGGCCGCTGGTAGCACGGGGTGGGGGAGTCTCTTCTGCCGACAGATCCGTCAGCGCAACAGCCCGCCCGCGCTTGTTGCCGAGCGATTTTCCGGCTGGGCCGGAGGAAATCGGGGCGTCTTCGGTGATCGTATTCCACTCGCCGCACGCATCGCAACGGCCTGACCATCGGGCATGTCGCGCGCCACAGGCGGAGCAGGAGAAGGAGAGAGTTTTTGCCATGCGAGGCTTTTCGCCCGCTTCGTGGGCGCGGTCAATCGCGGCGCTACGTGGCGCCGCGATCTGGCAGGTAGATCACTCTGCCGCCGTCTTTGCTATCCCGACCACGTTGTCCGGCCGCTCCGGGTCGGTCCGCGTCTTTCCCCGGCGCGCTTCCAGTTCGGCAAGGCCGAGATCGAGTTCGGGGAGGATGTCGTTCAGATCCGCCTTGAGCCGGTTCACCTGGCTTTGGGCGACCGCCTCGTCGATCTCGACGGCCTGAACCCACTGGCGCATCTCTTCGGTCAGGATCTTGGCCGTGTCGATCCGGTCCTTGAAATCCTCTAGCTCCTGCTGTCGCTGGCGAAGGAATTCGCGAGCCCGGTTCACCCTTTCATCGGAATAGGTATCGGCCAGGTCGCGGCTGACGGTACTCATCTGCGCCGCCGCTTCGAGAATCTCCGGCTCCATGGACTGGAGGTCGGGATGTTCACGCAGGTAGGCGATACGCTCGCGCACGGCGTCGAACTCGTGGCTTAGGCTGAAGGCACCCTGACGGTCGGCGGCATGAGCGGTGTGATAGGCATGCACGATATCGTTCATCGTCAGGTGAAACTTGCGGTGGGAATGCTCAAGCTGCATCACGCGACCGTTTGTCGGAACAAAGGCGCAAAGCGCGAGTACGAGGACGGTAAACCCGATCTGAGCCCACATTCCGGCCGCCTCAAAGGCGGCGCCATTGATGGTGACCGGCACTTCCAACCACGGCATGACGCCGAAGGCTGCAAGCAACGTCGCACCCAGCAACCCGAAGGCGAACAGGACGATAAGCCCGAGAAGAACAGGCTGAATGATCGAATAGAGTATTGTCTTGAACAAGCTGACCGATGATTCGGCCGCTTGGGGTCGAAAAGTCGCCATGAAGGCCTCCAGTCACAGAATGCAAGCGTAAAATACAAATCAGTATAGACGCTTGCGCGCATCTGGCAAGTTTTTGCCTGCCGCTGGAGTAGAAAGCTCCGACATTGACTTTGGTTCCGAAATTACCGGGCCGTCAGTCACTTATTGTTTTCGATTTTTCCGTGAGAAGCGAAAGCCCGAGAGACGCAAGGATGCAGAAGGTGAAAAGATACAGCCCCCATGCAATCTCTATCGTGGCGTAGGACACGCCCTTGGCCACGGTGATGTATAGCGCAATAAGAAAGATATCGGCCATCGCCAGCTTGCCCATGACGTGAAGCGCGGGCAGGGCGCGCGCGTCCAGAAATCGCCATTGCACCAGCGCCAGCCCGACCGTCTTGACCACCGGGGCCACGAGCGCAAAGAGCGTGACGGCGAGGGCAAGGACCACGTCCGTGCGCCACAGGCTCTGCAGCCCGGTGATGACACTGATTTCGGACAACCCGAAGATCGGCAGCAAACCCGCGCGCATGAGCGGTGCAAACCAGGCGACCGGATAAAGAACCAGGAGCGAAAGCGTGGCGAGTCGTAGCAACATGGGTCTATCCCATCGCCCGGATCGGACCCGTGGCCCGACCGTGGACGAATTGTTCGAGAAAGGGATCGCCTGACGTATCAAGCTGTGCAACCGGTCCGGACCAGTGCAGCCGACCACCATGCAAGAGCGCCACGTCGTCGGCTATGATCCGAACGGACGGCATGTCATGGGTAATGGTGATCGCGGTCGCGCCCATTTCGGTCACGATCTCGCGGATCAGCCGGTTGATGACGCTTGCCGTGATCGGGTCTAGGCCTGTCGTCGGTTCGTCGAACAGCATGATCTCGGGTTGGATCGCGATGGCACGGGCAAGGCCCACTCGCTTTTGCATGCCTCCGGACAATTCAGCCGGATAAAGGTCGGCCACATCCGGCATCAAGCCGACGCGGAGCAATTTTTCCACGGCAAGGTCTCGGGCCTCCGACCTCGGGCGCTTGGATCGACCGTGGAGAAGGCGAAAGGCGACATTCTGCCAGACGGTGAGGGAGTCGAACAACGCCGCGCCTTGGAACAGCATCCCGATGCGCGGCAGCCAGCTGTCTCTGTTCTCTCGTTTGGCTTCTTGTCCGTCGATCAAGATTCGTCCCTGGTCCGGTCGTTCGAGGCCAAGGATACATCTGAGGGCAGCGGACTTGCCCGTCCCGGACCTGCCGATGATGGCCACCGATTGCCCCTTGGGCACATGCAGTGATAGCCCGCGCAAGACAGCACTTTCGCCATAGGACAGATGAATATCGTCAAGCGTGATCATGGGACAAAGAACAGACCGGTCAGCAAGAAATTGGCGGCCAGGATCAACATGGCGGCGGTCTCGACCGAAGCCTTCGTCGCGCGGCCGACACCTTGTGCGCCATTGCCCGCCCGAAGCCCGAAATAGCAGCCGATGATCGCGGCTATTCCGCCAAAGGCTACGCCTTTTGCCAGGGAGGAGGCGATGTCGTTGTATTCGAGGAAGTCGATTGTCGTCTGGAGGTAGGCAACCGGAGCAAAGCCAAGCTGCCACACCGCCACGCCGTATCCACCTGCTATACCGATCAGGTCGCCGATGGCAACCAGCATGGGGACCGTGACCAATGCCGCGAGCAGACGCGGGGCGACGAGATACTTCATCGGGTCCGTCGACAACGTGATCAGCGCATCGATCTGTTCCGTGACCTTCATCGTCGCGATCTCGGCCGCGATCGAAGAGGTCACGCGCGCCGCGACCATCAGGCCCACAAGAACGGGACCAAGCTCTCGCACGATGCCGATGGCGACGATCTGCGGCACGACGGCCTCGGCGTTGAACCGTGCACCGCCCGCGTAAATCTGCAAGACAAGCGCCCCGCCAGAGAATGCGGCTGTCAGACCGACGACCGGCAGCGACGCCCAGCCGATACCGAAGAGGGCAAGGCCAAACTCCCGGGCATAAAAGGGCGGGCGCAGGATATGGCTCAATCCATCGAGAGCGAAGATCGTGACGCGTCCGATCCGCGCCAGTGTTTCAAGTACGATGCGCCCCAACGCGCCAAGCGGCGCGGCGGGGCTCATTCCCTGTAGTCCCGCGTGTAGCGCGCGCCTAGTGAGGTCAGGATTTCATAGCCGATGGTGCCTGCGGCGTCCGCCCAGTCATCTACCCGTTGTTTCTCCCCCAACAGGCGCAGATGGTCGGGGTCTTGATCAAGATCGGTGACATCAACGGTGATGAGGTCCATCGAAACGCGGCCGACGACCGGGCAACGATGCCCATCCGAATGAGCGACAAGGCCGCCGCCGGTCCCGCGCAGGATTCCATCGGCGTAGCCCGCCGCGATGGTTGCGATGCGGCTGGGTCGCGTTGCGAACCATGTGTTGCCATATCCGACCGTTTCACCGGGCTCGACCTCGCGCACCTGGATCACCGGAACATCCAGGAACACCACCGGCTGTGCCTCGGCAAATGGCAGCCCACCATAGAGGCCGATACCCGGACGACAGAGATCGAAGTGGTATTCCGGCCCCAAGAGAATGCCCCCCGTCGCGGCAAGGGACAGCGGGATATCGAGCCCTTCGGTCATTTCTCGAAACGACTGCAATTGACGCGTGTTCATGGGGTGTCCCGGCTCGTCTGCACATGCTAGATGAGACATGATGAGTTCGGGTTTCAGACGGAGCGCAAGCTCGCGCAGCGCGACCCATTCCGCAGGCTCCATCCCGAGCCGGTTCATCCCGCTATCGAGTTGAACGCCGAACGGATGGTCGGGCATCGCCTCGGCGTGCCGTAGCATCTGATCGATGGAGTTGAGCATCGGCACGAGGTCGAAATCGCGCAGCAATTCTGTATCGCCCGCCATGTGCCCGGAGAAGACGCAGATGACCGGGCCGGGGCCCAAGGCGCGGCGCAAGGCTGCGCCTTCCTCGGCCACGGCAACGAAGAAGCTTCGCGCGCCTGCACGGGCAAGCGCATGCGCGACCGGTGCCACACCCAGCCCGTAACCATCCGCCTTTACCACGGCAGCGGTCTCGGCTTCGGTCATTGCGTCAAGCGCGCGCCAGTTCTCGGCAAGCGCATTCAGGTCGATGGTGAGGCGAGCAGTTCCCATGTTGGCGTTGTTGACAGCAGCGTCGTCCGGGTCAAGAGGAAACAGGCGCAAAGCGCCGATCAGGGCCAGTCCAGGTAGCGCCTGTTGCGTTCCCATATCTTTTCGCCCACTTCGCAATCGTAGGGCGGCAGGTTTCTGCTCTGTGCGCGATACAGTCGGGCTGGCAGGTTGCCCGCGATTTCGAGCACGAGTTTGCGTTGCACTGCCTCGGCGAACTGGTCCCAATGTGTCACGGGAAGTATGAACGCACCGGGGCCGCCGATCACGCAACGGATGTAATAGGTATCCAGATCGGGGATGCCCCATGTGGGCGTCAACGCATCCTCGGTCATCAGGGGAAGGCCGTTGATGGTAATGCCGCGGGCGAGCACAGCATCGCGGGCAGCAGTGACCAGCCCGCCCTGATTGTTCGGACCGTCCCCGGAAATGTCGATGACGCGGCGCAGACCGCTGAACCCGTTTCCCTCGAACGCATCCGCAGCGTGGCGCAAGGCCTGGGTGATGGATGTCCTGCGCATCGAGGCATCGTAATGCGCAATGATCTGCGCCGCAAAAGCGCGGGCATCCTCGGCGCTTTCAATCAAGGTCCAGGGTACAACCTCGCGCTGGCTGGCCGTGCCGGCCCATTCGACATAGGTGATGGCCGCATTGCCGATCATCCCGTTCAGAATGGCGGCAATGACCTCGTCGCTTTGCAGCGCCTGTGCATAGCCGCGGCGCTGTATTTCCAGCTCATCCGGGTTCATCGAGCGCGAGACATCGACCGCGAGAAACAGCTCGACATCGACCTCGCGGTCCCGGGCAAGGGCAGGGGTTGCGAAGAGAAGGCATAGAACAAGAACACGGACCATGGACCGATTGGGCCAGACCAGGGTCGCCCTGTCTACTCAAACCTGTGTCAGTAGCCTTGTTCGTTCTGCTGCCAAGGCTTCACGAGGTTTCCGAAGCGGGTGAACTGCGCCTCGAAGGCCAGCTCAACAGTGCCGATGGGGCCGTGTCGCTGCTTGCCAACGATGACTTCGGCCTTACCGTGCAGGCGTTCCATCGCCTCGATCCACTCGGCCATCTTGTCGGCCTCATGATCACCGGGTTTTTCGCGTTCCTTGTAGTATTCTTCGCGGAACACGAACATCACCACGTCTGCATCCTGCTCGATCGAGCCGGATTCGCGCAGGTCCGAAAGTTGCGGGCGCTTGTCGTCGCGGCTTTCGACCTGTCGGCTCAGCTGTGACAGCGCAATGACAGGAATGTTGAGTTCCTTGGCGATGGCCTTCATGCCCATCGAGATCTCGGCGATCTCGTTCACGCGGTTGTCGGACATGCCGCGGCAAAGCTGGAGGTAGTCGATGACCAACAGGTCCAGGCCATGCGTCCGTTTGAGCCTGCGGGCGCGTGCCGCCAACTGGCTGATCGGCAGGGCAGGAGTATCATCGATGAAAAGCGGGCAGGCTTCCAGCGCCTTGGCCGCATCGACGAAGCGGCGGAACTCACTTTCGGTCATGTCGCCTTGGCGAATCTTGTGGCTGGAGATTTCCGAGGCTTCGGCCAGAATACGGCCCGCCAGCTGTTCGGCGCTCATTTCGAGACTGAAGAAGCCGACGACGCCACCGTCGATGGCCCCTTCGGAGCCGTCGGATTTCTGCCCGCGCTTGTAGGCCTTGGCGACGTTGAAGGCGATGTTGGTGGCAAGAGAGGTTTTGCCCATCGACGGCCGCCCGGCGAGGATGAGAAGGTCCGAGGGGTGCAAGCCGCCCAGCTGCTTATCGAGATCGGCCAGCCCGGTCGAGATTCCGGCCATGCCTCCGCCGCGCTGATAGGCCTCGTTGGTGACATTGACGGCCTCGGTCACCGCCTTGAGAAAGGATTTGAAGCCGGATTCGGTCTGCCCCTGTTCGGACAGCTGGTAGAGCTTTTGCTCCGCCTCGACGATCTGCTCCTTGGGTTCACTGGACACGTCGACCCGCGATGCCTTGTCCGAGATATCGCGACCCAGCCGGATCAACTCGCGCCGGATCGCGAGGTCATAGATCATCTGCGCATAATCGCGCACGGCAAAGGCGCTGATCGAAGCACCGGCAAGGTTTACTAGATACGCGGCACCGCCCAACTCTTGCAGGCCTGCATCGTCGGCCATGAAGGACTTGAGCGTTACGGGAGAGGCAAGCGCGTTCTTGGCAATGCGCGCGGCGGCCACCTCCCAGATCCGGGCGTGGACCGGATCATAGAAATGCTCGGCTCCGATGATGGAGGCCACACGGTCATACAGGTCGTTGTTGGTAAGGATCGCACCGAGAAGCTGCTGTTCGGCTTCGACCGAATGCGGCATGGTCTCGGCGTCCTGAATTTGCGCCTGCGCGATACTGCTGATCTCGTTCATTGTTGTTCCTGCCATCCCCATGGGACCGGAGTTCTAGCTGTCCGAGGGGCTGAAACGCAAACTGTATGTTTCTGTGGATAGGCTGTGTGTATCGAAGGATATCACATAATGTTGTGTCTGGCCCGAGGTTTCGCGCTAGATGTTCTTTTTCGGGTCTGGGGGCCGGCAAGAGATCGCCGGTGGAGGCGCGTTTAGGTCTTGTGCGCTTCCTGCCAGGCACGAGGGTCCTTGAGGAAGGTTTCGACACCGTCCAGCGTCTTGGCGTCGAAGGCATTTTGCGCCTTGGCCTCGGCCAAGACATCCCACCAGGTGCACAGGTAATGCAGTGCGACGCCGTGATCGCCCAGCGTCTTTTCCGTCTCGGGAAAGATGCCGTAGAAAAAGATCACCGCCGTGTGGCCGCAGGTGGCGCCAGTCTCGCGAATCGCATCCACGAAGGACAGCTTGGACCCGCCATCGGTGGTCAGATCCTCGACAAGAAGAACGCGCTGCCCCTCGGTCATCGCGCCTTCGATCCGGGCGTTGCGCCCGTAGCCCTTGGGCTTTTTCCGTACATAGGTCATTGGCAGGGCCATCCGCTCCGCCACCAGCGCGGCAAACGGGATGCCCGCGGTCTCGCCCCCTGCGATGTTGTCGAATGCCTCGAACCCGGCATTGCGCATGACCGTCACGGTCAGGAAGTCCATCAACGTCGATCGGATACGCGGAAAGGAGATGAGTTTTCTGCAATCAATATAGCTGGGCGATGGCAGGCCCGACGCCAGAGTATAGGGTTCGTCGGTGTTGAAGTTCACCGCGCCGATTTCAAGCAGCATCCGGGCGGTCAGGCGGGCGATTTCTTCGTTGGACGGGTATGAACTGGGGATCATGATAGTGCTCTTTCGATCTGTCAGGCGACGCGCCAATGAAGCGGAAAGCCGGGGTCGAAGACGGTTACGGGTCCTTCGCCGCTGTCGATATGATCGGGATAGACGACAGGATCGCCCTTGGTCAGGGTGATCGTCTCGTCGTTGACAGGCAGGCGATAGAAAGCCGGGCCGTGGAGCGCGGCGAACCCTTCCAGACGGTCGAGGGCATTTCTGCTCTCGAACACCTCGGCCAAAACGCTCATACAGTTGGTCGCCGTGAAGCAACCGGCGCAGCCACATGCGCTTTCCTTGTTGGCATCCGTATGCGGCGCACTATCCGTTCCGAGGAAAAAGCGCGCATCGCCGCCCGTGGCTGCGTCGACAAGGGCAAGGCGATGATCTTCGCGTTTCGCCACCGGAAGGCAGTAGTAATGCGGCTTGATACCACCAACGAGGATGTGGTTGCGGTTGATGACAAGATGGTGGGCGGTGATCGTTGCGCCAAGGCCCTCGTCATTCGCCATGACATAATTCACACCGTCTGCAGTGGTGATATGTTCCATCACGACGCGAAGCCCGGGCGTGGCGCGGCGGATCGGGTCAAGGACGCGGTCGATAAAGACGGCTTCGCGGTCAAAGATATCGATTTCGGTATCGGTTACCTCGCCATGCACGCAAAGCGGCAGGCCGATCTCGGCCATGCGTTCAAGCACGGCACGCACTTTGTCGAAGTCGCGAACACCGGAAGCCGAGTTGGTGGTCGCCCCGGCCGGGTAGAGCTTTACCGCCTTGACCAGCCCGCTTTGCGCAGCGGCGGCGACGTCGTCTGGATCGGTGTCCTCGGTCAGGTAGAGCGTCATCAACGGCTCGAAACCCATACCGTCGGGCAGGGCGGCAAGGATACGGTCGCGATAGGATGCGGCCTGGGCACCGGTCACCACGGGCGGCACGAGGTTGGGCATGATGATCGCGCGCGCAAAATGGCGCGCGGTTTCGGGCAGTACGGCCTCGAGCATTGCGCCATCGCGCAGATGCAGGTGCCAGTCGTCGGGGCGGCGCAGCGTCAGGGTCTGGGTCATGCGGACCCGCTAGCACAGGCCCCCCTGCCGGGAAAGAGCCATGCCGGTTCATCGGCCGATTTGATCGACGAAAAAGTGGAAAGCCTCAGCTACGGGCCGGCGGCGGAGGGGTAAAGGCGCCAGCCTTGGCCTTTTCTTCCAACTCTTCCAACCGCAAGCGGAGGCGGCGCAGCGGTAGCCGGGCGATCACATTGCGGCAGACCAGCATCGTCATATAGGGCCGATTTTGCTGGTCGAGACGCGCGACAACCATCTTGAGGTATTTCGGATAGGAACGGCGCGCACGATAAAGGCGGCTGAAGCTGCGAGGGTTCAGATTACCCGTGCCTGCAAGCGTCAGCAGCCGATAGAGTAGGTTCATGTCAAGCAGGCGCGATTGCAGCTCTCCGCCCATCATGCGCATCCGGAGCCGGGTGACGTTGGAGCGTGCGAAAAGCGTTGCGTGCATCGCGTCGAGCTGCTCATGCGGATCGTACAGCACGAACGCCTTCTCGGCAGCGTCCAGCATGTCGGGGGCATAGCCATAGCGGTCGGTGAACGATACGCGGCGCATTTCCGTGAAGCGGTCGTCCCATTCGGTCATGCGTGGATCAAGCGTGGCCTGCGGCTGCACGGCGACAACGGTCGCACCAGGCGCGGCAACTGAAAATGCTGCCGCCGCATAGCCGCAGGGGCCCGCGCCGTAAAACACGACATGGTCGAAATCCTCGAAAAAACCGTCATCGACCAGCCGGTCGAAGAACCCGTAAACCTTCGCGTCGCGAAACCAGGTGTCACCGTCGGAGATGATGCAAAGATGTGACCAGCCCTGCGCCTTCACCAGTTCAAAGCCGAATGGTTGCTGTGTTTCGGACATGGCCCGGATGCCCTGGATGGTCTCGAATGTCACGATGAGCGTGCTGTCTCGATCAATGAAGGTCGCGAAATGCTGCTCGCCAAGGATCTGCGCCATTCCTTCAGCCTCGGCCTGGGCAATCAGCTTCTCCTTCCAGACACCGACGCGGTATCCGGCGATCGAATCGTCTAGGCTGTTCTGCGCGTCCTGCATGTATCGATCCTCGTTTCCATCCACTCGACGGGACGGTTTCGAGGTTCGGTTCTAGGCGGCAAATACGGCCAAATTGGGTAAAACTCAGGCCGGTTTCGGGTCGTTCTCGCGGCCCGCTTCGCCGTTCGCCCGACCGAGGGCAGCATAGCGCATAAGGGTTTGGGCAGAACGTGCATCGACCGGGCGCGATGGGGGCGTCATCATCAGGCGTGCAAACAGGGCGCGAAACGGCTCTTGCGTCATCAGTGTTTCGAACCGTGCCTTGCGCCATCCAACTGCCGCGGCGTGCAGGCGTGCGATTTCGGGATCTGCCATCAAATCGGCCCGCCGTTTGTCGCGCGCGGGCGAAAATCGCAGGATGCTGCGGTCTTCGTGCGTGTTGAAGTTCCGTTCGACCCAGTAATCGACGTCAAGCATGTGATCGGAATGAACCGCGCGACCACGATCCGCCTTGAGTACAAAGCTTTCCATCGCGCCGAGGGGATAGTGATTGAGCTGAGCAAGTCCGAAATTCTCGCGCCCGAAGGGCGAGAAAATCCGCCGCTCGCGGAATTGCGGATCAAGCTCCCGGCCGTGACCGTCGAACCAACGCGCAGCCTCCACCCGATCGGAAACAAGCTGCCGGGGTCGATGTACACCCGGTTTGCGATATGTGCCGTCGTTGCGATAAAGGGTTTTGAACATCGCGGCGCGCCAAGGCCAATATACTAATTCGGGTGCGCAACGGGTGAAGTTTTCCAGGACCGGCGCATCCTCGAACCGCAACTTGCCCGCATTTCCGAAGAGCCGCCACGTAAGTGTGATTGCAGTGGCATCAGGCAAAGCCTCGAGAAGGTCTGCAACACTTCCTTCTCCTGCATGAATATTGACGAATTCGTCGATATCCAGTGGCAATATCCAGTCAGCCTTGCGAATGGCCGGATGCTTGGCCGCGAGGTTCAGTCCGGTGAACTGGATGCCGCGCTTGTCGTGAGGACCATTATTGCGAATGTGATGGACCTGCCCGAGCGCCTGCAGCCGATCCAGCATCGTATCGGTCCCGTCGCGGCAATCGTTCGACAATACCACGAAATCGGTGAAGCCGATGGTCTGGTGATGAGCGAGCCATTCAAGCAGGAATGCGGCCTCGTCGCGCACCGTGAGAATTGCCGCGATGCGCAACTTGCTCACCAATCGCTACGAAAAACGGCGACCTTTCGGTCCGAGAAGCGCGGAAAGAAAACCAGTCCGCAGGAATGCAGATGAGAAAACACCCGGTCGATCCCTTCCTTGCCGACAAACTGGGGGTGCAGTTCGATGACCATGCCCCGCAGCCCCGACAGGTCGAGAAGCGGCAAAAGGTCGACTTCGGCCCCTTCGATATCGCACACCAGGATGGTCGGGGAAACCTTGTCGAAGCAGGATCGAGCGTCGAGGACTGGCACTTCGGTCAACTCAACCTCCTCGCTGTCATCGGCCATCGGGGCGAGCGAACTGTCAAGGATCCGTGGCCGCACATAGAAACCGGCGCTGCCTTCCGCCTCACCCAGGACACCGTGATGAACGGTGGCATTGGAGACCTCGTTTTCCGCGTGGACCCGCCGGATGTACGGGATCAGGCGGGGGTTCGCTTCAAACGCGTGAACAGAGCTCGCAGGTGTCTGGGTGGCGATCAACGTGGACATGAAACCGATTCCCGCTCCCAGTTCCATCACGACATCGTCCTTGCCGATGAGTTTCAATGCGGCTTCGGCTTCTCGGTGTTCATAGCTGTTGCTTCGCAGCGCCTTGCGCAGGCGCCATGGTATCAGCCCAGCCTCAAGCGGAAAGCGGATACCGCGAGACGTGATGAAACGCTCCTGGCTTTCCGGTTGCTGGACGCGAGGTGCGGGCATGTCCTCAGCTCTCCACATCAAGGGCGAGCGCATAAGCGACCCGTTCGGTCTCGGTCAGTTTGATCTTCAAGGCCTCTCGATAAAGATCCTCGAATTCCGGCATGGCATGCAGTTCTTCTGCCTTGGCACGGTGCCAGGCGACACCGGTGTCATGCCATTTTCTCAGCGTTTCATCCTGCATGAGGCGGTCATACTCCGCGCGCAGTCGTGGGAGGTTTCGCTTGATCGTGATGTCGCGGTAATCGCCCCAATCCATCCGGATCCAGTAATTGAGGCCGATGGAGCGGTCGACATGTAGTGCGCGGCCCCTTTGCCGCTTGATAAGGAAGCTTTCCGCGCTGCGCAGAGCGTAGTGGTTCAATTGGAGAAGATCATAGCCAATGGACTTCTTCGAACTCCGCCATCCCTTCTCGGCTGCTTCGCCGGTCATGTCGCGGCCCGAACCGTTCACCCAGCGGACCTTTTCCCGAAACTCCCCGCCAAGCTTGTTGGGCCTATGGCAGGATAGCTTGGCATAGGCGCCGATGTTGCGGAACATCGTCTTGAAACCCCAAACAGTGTGCGGCTTGGGGCAGTATTTCGGCGCACAGGTGTCGAACTGGTCAATCACGAAGTCGTCCGCCAACCGCGTCACGCCGTTATGGCCGAACAACCGCCAGGTCATTGCCACGTTGGTCGCGTCCGGAACATGGGCGAAAAAATCGTCAAGCGTGCCATTGCCACAGCGCACATTGATGAACTCGTCGACATCTATGTGGATGATCCAGTCCGACTGCGTGACGACCCGTTCCTTCATTGCCTGGTTGAGCGCGTATTGCTGGGGGCTGTTGCCCTTCCAATTGTCGTTGTTGCGATGCTGAAGAACGCCCAGTTCCTGCAACCGGTCGAGGATTTCCGAAGTACCGTCAGAACAATCGTTGGTATAGATCAGGAAATTGTCCACACCGATGGCACGGTGATACGCGACCCATTCCACAATATAGGGCGCTTCGTTCTTCATGCAGCCGACGATGACGTTGCCGGCGCGTCCGTTGGGCAGAACACGTGGCGGAGCAGGTGTGTATGCCGCGGCAAGCTGTTCCTCGTCGACCGCACCAATCTTGTTATGCGGCGCGTAAGAGGTTGTTCGAAGCGACTCGAATTTCTGGACCGCAAGCGGAGGAAGTATCGCACGCGCAGTCTCACTCAACCCGTCGGCCGGTTCGGGCTGAGGAGGGGTGACCTTGGGTGGGGCGGCCACCCCGAAACGGCTGGCAATCTCAGCGGCCCGTGCTGCGTATTTCTCTTTGCTGGCTTTCTCGATACGGAACCGGGCCGCCAAAAGGTATTGCGACGCGCGAAAGCCGCGATCGGGGTCCGCCTCCTGCCAATCGGACGCGCTCGGTGGCACGTCGAACAGGGCGGGGGCGATGCCATGAGCCTCGGCCAGCTTCACGTTCTGAGCATGAAAACGTCGGGACACTGACCAAAGGTCGGTCGGTCTCGTGGGTGCACCGGGAATGGCCATTTCGGACAGAAGGGCGCGCCACAACTGACGCGGGACATGGCGTTTACCGTCAGAGAGATAGCGTAACAGGATCTCGTTGAAACGCCGCATGCGCGAAAGCGTCGCCTCCGACGGTTGCGGACCGTCTTCCACGGGATCGGCACGCCCAATGGTATCTTCAATCCCAAACGCCTTGCGTATCTCTTCGACGATATCGGTCGCTGCAAACCGTGTAGGCTCGAAGCCGCGCAGATGTACCTTGTTGGCGCCGAATACCGTGGCCCAGGCCTTTTCAAGCGCCTCATAATCCAGCCAGAATGCCGGACCTTGCGTTTCCTCGAACTGGCCTGTCATGGGAGAGATCCGTGGCATCAGATCCAGCGCAGCAGTCCACCAGTCGGACGCGTCCAACAACGAAAGCTCCTGCGACAATGACCGCGCGCGCCCTTCGGCCAGCTGCCGTGCGTAGTGGCCGCACATCATCGCCGCAGGTTCCCCGAGATAGGTCACGACGCGAATGTCGTCCGAGAATGTCGCGAGCAGATCCCGGAGGCGCGCCATTTCGGATTGGCGGTGAACCGACGCGGCCAATTGTGCGGCTGACAGGATAAGCGTATGCGGTCGCGCGGCGTCGATCTCCTTGGCCAGCCCCTCTTTCAATCCGTCGAATAGGCGCTTCTGCGCGGCGGGATCGGCAAAGCCGCGATTGAAACGGAGCACATCGACGTGGTCGGGGTCGGTTACGGCCATGAATAGCCGCGTGTGGTTTCCGCCGCCTGGGCTGCGCGGAAACAAGACACCCTTGCCGCGCAACTGTTCGCGTTTGTCGCCCAACACCTGTTGAATGCGTCGGGCGCCGGCAGCCTCGGGTCCGATATGCAGATAGATCCGCATCAGTTCAGTCGGCCCTCCTGTGCAGCATGGGTTAACCCTGACACGCCAGGAGTTTCCGGGTTTGGATTGGCGGTACCCCACCATTTGACCTCGATGCCGAGAAATTCCGCGATCTCTGCCGGTGCGTCGGGATCACGAATGTCATAGGCAAGAAAATCGCGGCGTCCCTTGAAAACCTGTCGGCAGAACCGCTCATGCCCCTCGACCCAGCGGATCAACTCTTCCCGTGTTTGTCCGAAACCGGATGGCAGGCCGGGCACCGACAGGCGGGGCAGGCGTTGCGTGCCGAGGTTGGTCCAGCGCATCATGCTGTCGACGTGATCGGCGGCGTTGCGATAGCTGAGGATGAAACGCGTGCCGGGGTGGCGTTCGGCGATGGTCGAGATCAACCCCCAATCGGTCTGGGGCCAGCGGTTGAGGTCGGGTCGGGCAAGGCTGATCTCGGAAAACGCATCGAATTCGCCAAGGTGAAAAAGCGGATCGCCATATTCGAAATATCCGCGATACATCAGGTCTCCGACGAATTGGCCGGCCACGGACGGATCGCGCGACTGTCCTTTCCGCACCTTCCAGTCGGCGGTCTTGAGCCCCGACAGGCGCAACGCCTTGCCCAACGTGGTTGTGCCCGATTTTGGCAGGCCGAGATTTACGACACGCAGACGTTTCATGATGCGATCCCCAGTTCACTCAGCAGTTCGATTTCCGCGGGCGGCAAGGTCGGGGCCGTCCGCAGATGTTCCTGCATGTCGCGATACTGCGGTTTCGTTAGCAATTCGTCTCTCTTTGCGCGGTGAAGGCGCACGGCTTCTGCATGGAGCTGGCCGATTTCGGGGTCTGATTTCAGCTCTGCCAGCGCGGATTGGAGTCTGGGCAGGTAGCGCCCGATGGACAGATCCTGCCAGGCCGGGTCGTTTCTTTCGCGCCAGTAACTGTCGTCAAAGGCGCGGTTCTCGCGGTTCACATCGCCCCGGTCATTCTTGACCAGATAGCTGTCGAGCGATCGAAGCGCATAATGGTTGAGGGTCGCGAAGGCGCGCGCGCCATGTGCTGGAAACTTGCGGATGCGCCGGGGGTTTGCCGCGACAAGAAACCGGTGTGGAACGTCGCGGCCTGATCCATCCGTCCAGCGCGGTCTTTTGCGTGGTGCAAGCTTGGACCGAAAGAAAGGCCGATGTGCGCCATAGTACTGAAGCGGAAAGTCGCGCCGTACCAGCGATTTGACCTCGATCGCGCTGTCACCGTTCCATAGGTCCGGATTGTGG
Organism: Lutimaribacter marinistellae; assembly: GCF_042648365.1. Lineage (NCBI taxonomy): Bacteria > Pseudomonadati > Pseudomonadota > Alphaproteobacteria > Rhodobacterales > Roseobacteraceae > Lutimaribacter > Lutimaribacter marinistellae. Next base: position 83,932 of record NZ_JBHRXI010000025.1, read on the forward strand.
GACCGGGTGAATTGCTCGATGACTGGCCGGTCTTCGAACGTGTCGACGCCGTCGTTGGCGAAGAACTGGAAATGAACGGAAATTGCCTGAGGATCACCGCAGGCCTCTATCAGTGCCGGAATTGTGTGATCGCCGACATGTATATTCAGAAACTCATCGACATCCGCGACCCAGACCCAATCGGCATCGCTGACTTCGGGTTGGTTGCGCGCATCTTTGAGCGCCTCCATCTGGTAATTGCGACCCTCGGCCGGGTTGGGCAGGTGCCGCACCAAGCCCCGGGCCTGCAGGGCATCCAGCAGACGGTCGGTCGCGTCCGAGCAATCGTTGGAATAGAACAGGAAATGGGTCACCCCCAACAGCTTGTTGAAAGCAATCCATTCCAGAACGAAGGGTCCCTCGTTCTTGACGCAGGTAACCGCGGTGATCCGCATCGCCCGTTCTTTGCCGCCCCTTGCTGACTGCCCGCCCCGTTTGCCGGGGCACCGCCGTTGTGGCCCGGCGGCCTGACCGATTTATCTTGCATAATTCATGACAGTTCGGCCGGACTCCGTCAACATTTGCGGCCAAGGGCTTGCCGGTGGCGGTTGACGAACTTGCCGTTGCGTGACCTGTTAGAGACGCCAAGAGGAGAAGCAATGACCAAGCCGGGATCGATCGACGCCGTCCAGCAGATGCTGAGTGATCAGGGATATGTTTGCGGACGGGCACTCGCCACGGTCGTGTTCCTGTCGCTGCGGTTGGGCCGACCGCTCTTCCTTGAGGGCGAGGCCGGTGTCGGCAAGACCGAGATTGCCAAGGCGCTGTCCGCCGCTCTTGGCCGGCGTCTGATCAGGCTCCAATGCTACGAGGGGCTTGATGCGTCCTCGGCGGTCTACGAGTGGAACTTTCCCGCGCAGATGGTTGCAATCCGCACGGCCGAGGCCGAAGGAAATGCAGATCGGGACGATCTGCAACGCGAGCTTTTTGGACCCGACTACCTCATCGAAAGGCCGCTGCTGCAGGCCATGCGGGCCGACGAAAACGGCGCTCCGGTCCTGCTGATCGATGAACTCGACCGTACGGACGAGCCTTTCGAAGCGTTCCTGCTCGAGGCGCTGTCGGATTTTCAGGTCACGATCCCCGAACTGGGAACCGTGAAGGCGCCCGAGCCTCCGATCGTCATCCTGACCTCGAACCGGACACGCGAAGTTCACGATGCGCTTAAGCGGCGGTGCCTTTATCATTGGGTCGACTACCCCGATTTTGCGCGCGAGCTTGAAATCGTCCATGCCCGCGCGCCCGAAGCAGCCGAAACCCTCAGCCGCGAGGTGGTGGCCTTCGTGCAGCAATTGCGCACCGAAGACCTGTTCAAAAAGCCAGGCGTCGCCGAAACGATCGACTGGGCAAAATGCCTGCTGGCGCTCGACGTCATCGACCTGAGCCCCGAGGTGATCGCCGATACGCTGGGCGCGATCCTGAAATACCAGGACGATATCCAGAAGCTGCAAGGGTCCGAGGCGAAACGCATTCTCGATCAGGCCCGGGCGGCGCTGGAGCCGGCGTGATGCGCCGCCGTATCTCGCGAAACCTGGGGGCATGGGGGCCTCGCCCCTGTGAGCTGTGATGCCGGAATACGCTCCGCTCGATCTGCCAGAGAACCCGAAACTTACTCATAACATCCTGCATTTCGCTCGTGCGCTGCGCAAAGGTGGCCTGCCGGTTGGAACGGGTCGCGTCGTGGATGCGATCAGGGCGGTCGAAGCCGCGGGATTTACCGACAAGCGCGATTTCTACTGGGTCTTGCATGCCTGTTTCGTGAACCGGCCGGAACACCGGGCGATCTTTGCCCAGATTTTCCGTCTTTACTGGCGCGACCCCCGGTATCTCGAGCACATGATGTCGATGATGCTTCCGGCGGTGCGCGGTGTGCAAGAGGATCGGACGGCGAAACCCGCCGAGAAACGTGCAGCCGAGGCCTTGCTGGATGGTGCCGACCGCGACGTTCCGAACCAGACGACCGAGGAGGATGAAGACGGCACCGAGATCGAGGTCGACGCAACGCTGACAATGTCCGGTGAAGAGAGATTGCGCACGCTCGATTTCGAACAGATGAGCACCGAGGAGGTTGCGCAGGCCAAGCGGATGCTGGCGCGATTGACGCTTCCGGTCAAACCCATCGCCTCGCGGCGGCGGCAGGCAAGTCACCTCGGCCATCGCATCGACCGTGGCCGTACCCTGCGCGCGGCGATGAAACAGGGGGGTGAGCTGCATTCCCTGGCTCGGGTCAAACCGCGAGATCGCTGGCCGAACCTTGTCGTGCTTTGCGATATCTCAGGATCGATGAGCCAGTACAGCCGCATCATCCTGCATTTCTTGCATGCCGTGTCGAATGCGAAGGGGGCAGGTTGGGCCAAGGTGCACGCCTTTACTTTTGGAACACGCCTGACAAATATCACCCGCCACTTGGCAACGCGGGATGTGGATGCGGCACTTGCGGCAGCAGGGGCCGAAGCGCAGGATTGGGAGGGTGGCACGCGTATCGGTGACTGCCTGCATGCGTTCAACCGCGATTGGTCGCGTCGCGTGATGGGGCAGGGGGCCGTCGTTTTGCTGATCACTGACGGGCTTGACCGGGACGATCCCGAACCGCTGGCACGGGAAATGGAGCGTCTGCGCCTGTCGGCACGCCGTCTCATCTGGCTCAATCCGCTGCTGCGCTGGGACGGGTTCGCACCCAAGGCCCGCGGCATCACGGCCATGCTTCCCCATGTCGACAGCTTTCGGGCCGGGCACTCCATCGCCTCGCTCGAGGATCTCGCACGCGTCATCTCGCGCCCGGACGACATGGGCGAGAAGACACGCCTCTTGGCCATGATCGAGCGATGATCCGCCGGTTTCAAAGGGTGGTGCAACCTGACGTCGCAGCTATGCGTTGACTGTCTGAATAGCCGCCCGTTTCTGGGTGGGGAAAGGACAGATGGCCATGAAAAACTTTCTTAGATCCAGTACCGCAGTGATGACGGCCCTCGCCATGACTCTTCCGCAAGTCGCGAACGCTCAACGCGACTCCGAAAGCGGCCCGCGTTTGCCGGCCGATGTGCAGGCAGCGCAGGACGAGGCGCAACGTGCCGCCGAGGCAGAGGCAGCCCGTCAGGCTCAGGAGGCCGAAGCGGCGCGCCAGGCTGCCGAGGCAGAGGCCGCCCGTCAGGCTCAGGAGGCCGAAGCGGCGCGCCAGGCTGCCGAGGCAGAGGCCGCCCGTCAGGCTCAGGAGGCCGAAGCGGCGCGCCAGGCCGCCGAGGCAGAGGCCGCCCGTCAGGCTCAGGAGGCGGACGCCGCGCGCCAAGCCGCCGAGGCAGAGGCCGCCCGTCAGGCTCAGGAGGCGGAGGCTGCGCGCCAGGCTGCCGAGGCTGAGGCCGCCCGTCAGGCTCAGGAGGCGGAAGCCGCACGTCAAGCCGCAGAAGCAGAGGAGGCGCGCCGCGCGCAACGACAGCGTGAAGTGGAACAGCAGGCCGGGCAGTCCGAAGGCGGACCTCGTTTGCCTGCCGATGTGCAGGCCGCACAAGACCAACAGGCGGCGGAACAACAGCAAAAGCTTCAAGATGATCTGAAGCGCGTTCAGCAAGAGGCTGAGGCCAGCGCTGCACGCGAGGCCGAGGCGCAGAAACGGGCCGAGGCACTGGAGCGCGAGCTTGAACGGGTCCGGACCAAAGATGCAGACGAGGCCCCGCAACTCGACAGCACGCAACAGGCACGCAGGGCGGAGAGGCTGTCGCAAGAGGCCGAGGCCGCAGAGGCGCTGACCGGACGGGAAGGCAAAAGGGTTCGTCGGCAGATCGAGCGTGACCAGGTTCGGCGCTCGAACGAAGAGTTCGACACGCAGGTCAATGCGGCGGCCAACCCGCCAGCGGCAAGTGGCGATGATGGCATTTCGGATTTCGGTAAAGCCGCGCTGGTCGGTATTGGCGCGCTGGCCATCAACCAGTTGCTGCGTGGTGGCGAAGAGGTCGTGACCCAATCCGATGATCGGCTTGTCGTCCGCGGCGATGAAGGCCTGCGCGTGATCAAGGATGACAACCAGCTTCTCTACCGCCCCGGCAGCAATGTCGATACCGAGACCTTCTCGGACGGGTCCACCCGCACCTTCGTCAGCCAACCCGATGGTAGCGAGGTCGTGACCATCCGTGCCGCCGACGGCCGTGTGCTGCGGCGCTCGCGCCTGCTGCCCGGCGGGCAAGAGGTGGTTCTGTTCGACGATACGAAACCGGTGCAGCCTGTGGAGGTTTCGCAATTGCCGCGAGCGCAGATGCGCGAATTTTCCTACGAAGGGCAAGCCAGCGGCGACGAGTTGCGCCGAGCGATTCTCGACATGCAAGGTTCCGAGATCGACAGAAACTTCTCGTTGTCTCAGATCCGCTATATCGACGACGTTCGGCAGTTGGTTCCCGAGATCTCGGTCAATAACGTGAGGTTCGACACCAACTCGGCGGCGATCCGGCCAGACCAGGCACGCGATCTTGCTGAACTGGGGTATGCCATGCGCGAGGCCATCGAGAAAAACCCGGCCGAAGTCTTCCTTGTCGAAGGGCATACCGACGCGACCGGAACCGCGGGTTACAACCTTGCCCTTTCGGACCGGCGTGCAGAAACGGTTGCGCTGGCCCTGACCGAGTATTTCAACGTGCCGCCGGCCAACATTGTGGTCCAGGGCTATGGCGAGTCGGTCCTGAAGGTGCCGACAACCAGTGCCGAACCCGCAAACCGCCGCGTCGCGGTGCGGCGCATCACGCCACTGCTGAACTGATGTACCCGCATCCGGCAAACAGCCGTCCCTGTAGTGGGGGCGGCTGTTTCCGTCGGTAACGTACCTGCCATTTGATCCATGTCATTCAATCAATGGAATGTGATTCGTATTCTTTCGTTGGAATGTAAACGAAAGGATTGCCTGGATGCCTCTCAATTGGAAAATCGGAGGCTTGCTGCTGGGATTGGTGTTTTTCTCCGCTGTCCTGCTGGTCAAGCCCATCGGCGTTTCGACCCAATTCGTCATTCTCGACGGCATAGTGGGTGACGCCGTGAACCGTTCGCTCGTAACCGCAACGGATGACGGGTTCACGTCAACCAACGCCTATCTCGCCAAGTCTGACGGAAAATACGCCAAGGCGGTTGCGAACCCGCTCAACTACTCGTTTGTTTTCGTGCTTGCGATGATGCTGGGCGGATTCCTGTCTGCCCGGCTGCGCGGCGGGATCGACGCGGCCGAACGCGCCGTTCCGGCCCTGTGGCGTGCGAATTTCGGGGACGCGCAGTGGAAACGATACGCCGCGGCCTTTGTCGGAGGTTTCGTCGTCCTATACGGGGCGCGCCTCGCCGGCGGCTGCACCTCCGGTCACATGATGTCGGGCATGATGCAGACGGCGCTGTCTGGATATGTCTTCGCCGCCGGAGCCTTTGCCGCCGCCATTCCCGTTTCCCTGATGCTGTTTCGCAAGGAGGCCTGAGCCATGACCTCGATACTACTCGCCATCGTGATCGGCGCAGCCTTCGGAGCCGTGCTTGACCGGATCGGAGCATCGAACCCGAATTGGATCGGGCGAATGCTGAACCTTACCAACCTGCATCTGATGAAAACCATTCTGCTGGCCATCGGTATCGGGTCTGCGCTTATGTTCGGCGGCCAGATGCTTGGGCTTGTCGATGTGGGGCACATGTCGGTGAAGGCGGCCTATGCGGGCGTGTTCATCGGCGGCCTAATGCTGGGCGCTGGCTGGGCAGTGGCCGGGTACTGCCCGGGTACCGGCGTCGTCGCCGCGGCCAGTGGGCGCAAGGATGCACTGTTCTTCATCGCGGGCGGGCTGTTGGGAGCTGCCGCATACATGGTGACGTACCCGACATGGAAAGCCTCGGGCCTGCTCGACAGCTTTGCCGGAGGCAAGGTCACCCTAGGTACCGTTCCCAGTTCCAAATTCGATGGCCTGACCGCTCTGCCGGGGGATGTGCTTGGCCTTGTCCTGGGCCTCGCCTTCATCGTCATTGCTTTTGCCCTGCCCGACAATCTGGTCGGCAACCGGGCCATCGCGCAACCCGCCGAATAAGCGCGGCTCCCGATGCAGAATGGCGGTGCTGTCCTGCATCCTAGCGGCCCGATGATTTCGTGTTCCCATCGGGCCGCCTTTTTTCTTGCCATCCACATGTGCAATGCCCCCCTTGCCTCGACCGTTTCCCGCGCCATACTGCGCGGCGGGAGGATCGGATGGATCGTTTCGATAACAGCCCTGAAACAGCGCTTGCCTGGCACCGTGAGGGGCTCGGTGCCGCCTTGGCCACGGTCGTTGAGACCTGGGGCAGCGCTCCGCGTCGCGTGGGCGCACAACTTGCAATTGGCGGCGACGGCAGGATCGAAGGCTCTGTTTCCGGCGGTTGCGTCGAGGGTGCGGTAATCGTCGAGGCGCTGGAAGCCATTGAGGAGGGAGAGGCGCGCCTGCTCGAATTCGGTGTCAGCGATGAGGATGCCTTCGCCGTGGGCCTCGCCTGCGGCGGCACGATCCGGGTTCTGGTAGAGCCGATTGGCAGGGTTGTAACCGAGGCGATGCTGGCAGAGTTGGTCGAGGCCCGCGAAAGGCGCGAACCGCTGGCCTATGAGGTCAATCTCGACACCGGAGCGAGGGCGCTTTGGCGCGGGGCCTATCCCGAGCGCATGCGGATGGACCGGTCCGGGTTCGAAGAGGACGGCAAGACCTTCATAGCCGTGCACAATCCGCCCCTCCGCCTGATCGTCGTGGGCGCGGTCCATATCGCGCAGGCATTGGTCCCGATGGCCCGGATCGCGGGATACGACCCGATAGTCGTCGACCCGCGTGAGGCCTTTGCTTCGGAGGGGCGATTTCCCGGGGAACGCATCCTGCACGATTGGCCGGACGAGGCCGTGGCGCAGCTTGGTCTCGACACCCGAACGGCATTGGTGCTTCTGACGCATGACCCAAAGCTTGATGACCCTGCATTGGAGGCCGCGCTGAAAGCCGACGTTTTCTATATCGGTGCGCTGGGTTCGACCCGCACCCATGCCAAACGGGTTGCGCGGATGCAGGAGGCAGGATTCTCTGTGGAACAGATCGCGCGTATTCACGGGCCGATCGGGCTTGATATCGGCGCGGCGGGACCGGCCGAGATCGCCGTTGCTGTACTGGCACAAATGACGGCGGTCCTGCGGGGACGCGCGTGAAATTCGGCCCGGTTCCAATTGCCGAAGCCAAGGGGTGCATTCTTGCGCATTCGGTTCAGGTCGGTGCCCAAAAGCTCAAGAAGGGGCTTACGCTAGAGCCGGGGCACCTAGATCAGCTTTCAGGCGCGGGTCTGACGGAGGTGATCGTCGCGCGGCTCGACCCGGACGACTTGCATGAAAACGATGCGGCAGAGCGTCTGGCCGCGGCGCTTTGCCCGGATCCGGCTGCGGTGAACCTGAAGGCAATGAAACCCTTTACCGGACGTGTCAACCTGATCGCCGAGAGGGCAGGCGCGGCCTTGCTCGACACCGCTGCAATCGAGGCTTTCAATGCCGTGCACCCAATGATCACGGTCGCGACCGTTCCCCAGTATCAGCAGATGGGTGCAGGGGGAATGGTAGCCACGATCAAGGTCATTTCCTACGCGGTGCCAGGCAGCGATGTTGCCGCAGCCTGCTCTGCCGGAGCGGGCGCAATCGCGCTGGCCGCGCCCGCGTTTCGAACGGCGACGCTGATTGTCACCGAGATTCCCGGCGGACCGCCACATGAAAAGGGGATCGCGGCCATACGCAGCCGGATCGAGGCGCTGGGCATGGTGCTGACGGAGCCGCGTATTGTTCGGCATGAGGTCAGGGAGCTGGCGCAAGCCATTGGTGAGGCACCGGGCGAGATCGTTCTTGTCCTCACTGGCTCGGCGACATCGGACCCATTCGATGTGGCGCCTGAGGCATTGCGGCGTGCCGGGGGCAAGGTGGAACGGTTCGGCATGCCGGTCGACCCGGGCAACCTGCTGTTTCTGGGCAACCTCGGGGCGCGGCCCGTGATCGGCTTGCCGGGCTGCGCGCGCTCGCCAGCCCTGAACGGGGCGGACTGGGTGCTCGTGCGCGTTGCCTGCGGTATTCCCACCTCCGGCTCGGACATCGCCGGCATGGGGGTGGGTGGCCTGCTCAAGGAAATCCCGACCCGTCCGCAACCCCGGGCGGGCAAGCGTTAGCCCATTGCGAGGGCGGGGCAAGTCCCCGACCAGAAAGAAAACCTGTTCTCAAACGACAAAGCGCGTGCTTAACTCCGCGTCAAAGGGACATAATTCAAAGGGAGGACTTCATGACACAGGTCTCGATGACCGTGAACGGCAAATCCGTGAGCGGTGAGGTCGAGGGGCGGACGCTTCTCGTCAATTTCCTGCGCGACCAGCTTTCGCTGACCGGCACGCATGTCGGATGCGACACCGGCCAGTGCGGTGCCTGCATGGTCCATGTCGATGGCGAAGCGGTCAAATCCTGTAACATGCTGGCGCTCGAGGCGGACGGCGCCGAGGTGGCCACCATCGAGGGCCAGGCGAATGAGGACGGTTCGCTCAACACGATCCAGCAGGCGTTCCAGGACCATCACGGCCTTCAGTGCGGCTTTTGCACGCCCGGCATGGTGATGTCTGCCGCAGCGCTTCTGAAGGACAACCCCAAGCCGACCGAGGCCGAGATCCGGCACCATCTCGAGGGCAATATCTGCCGGTGCACGGGGTATCACAACATCGTCAAGGCAATCATGGCCGCCAGCGGTCAGGACGTGAGTGCCATCGCCGCCGAGTAATCGCGACGGACTTGTTTCTCAGGGAGGAGAACCAGCAATGCCCAAGGATCATGGGATCGGAGCCAGTTCCAAGCGCCGCGAGGACGTGCGCTTTCTGACTGGCGCCGGAAACTACACGGACGACATCAACATTCCCGGACAGGCCTATGTCCATTTCCTGCGCTCAGATATCGCGCACGGCACGATTAACGCCGTAAACAGCGATGCCGCTGCAACCATGCCCGGCGTGTTGCGGATCTTTACGGGGGCGGATTTCGAAGGGGTCGGCGGGCTGCCTTGCGGATGGCAGGTAACTGACAAGCACGGCCAGCCGATGCAGGAACCGGCGCATCCGGTGCTGGCACAGGGCAAGGTACGCCATGTCGGTGAAATCGTCGCAGCCGTGGTTGCCGAGACAGCCGAACAGGCTCGCGACGCGGCCGAAGCGATCGAACTCGACATCACCGAATTGCCCGCCGTGGTCGACATGAAAGCCGGGGTCGAGGACGGCGCGCCGAAGGTGCACGACGATCTGACCTCGAACCTTTGTTATGACTGGGGCTTCGTCGAAGAGAACAAAGGGGCCGTCGAAGAAGCCTTTCAACAGGCCGCGCATGTCACGACGCTTGAGCTGGTGAACAACCGTCTGGTCGCCAACCCGATGGAGCCGCGCGTGGCGATCGGCGACTACACCCGCCACAGCGACGAGTCGACGCTCTACACAACCAGCCAGAACCCGCATGTCATCCGTCTGCTCATGGGGGCCTTTGTCCTTGGCATTCCCGAGCACAAGCTGCGGGTCGTGGCCCCGGACGTGGGCGGCGGTTTCGGCACGAAGATCTTCCACTATGCCGAAGAAGCGTTTTGCACCTTCGCCGCAAAGGCGATGAAGCGTCCCGTGAAATGGACCTCGTCGCGGTCCGAGGCCTTTATCTCGGACGCGCATGGCCGCGATCACGTGACGAAGATCGAGTTGGCGCTGGATGGTGACAACAACTTCACCGCGTTGCGTACCGAAACCTACGCAAACATGGGCGCGTACCTGTCGACCTTTGCGCCCTCTGTGCCGACATGGCTTCACGGCACGCTGATGGCGGGGAACTACAAGACGCCGCTCATCTACGTGAACGTGAAGGCGGTTTTCACCAACACCGTGCCTGTCGATGCCTATCGCGGTGCTGGACGGCCGGAGGCGACCTTCCAGCTGGAGCGCGTCATCGACAAGGCCGCGCGCGAGCTGGGCGTCGATCCGATCGCCCTACGCCGCCAGAACTTCGTGACGGAATTCCCCTATGCGACGCCGGTGGCCGTGGAATACGACACGGGCGATTACAACGCGACGATGGACAAGCTCGAAGAGATCGCCGATCTCAAGGGTTTCGATGCCCGGCGCAAGGAAAGCGAAGCCAAGGGCAAGCTGCGCGGGCTGGGCATAAACTGCTACATCGAGGCTTGCGGTATCGCTCCGTCGAACCTTGTCGGCCAGCTTGGCGCGCGTGCCGGTCTGTATGAAAGTGCGACGGTGCGTGTGAATGCAACCGGCGGACTGGTCGTGATGACCGGATCGCACAGCCACGGACAGGGGCACGAGACATCCTTTCCGCAAGTGATCGCCGAGATGATCGGAATCGACGAGAACCAGGTCGAGATCGTTCATGGCGATACCGCCCGTACCCCGATGGGCATGGGCACATATGGCTCGCGCTCTCTGGCGGTCGGCGGCTCGGCCATGGTTCGCGCAACCGAGAAGATCATCAACAAGACCAAGAAGATTGCCGCGCACCTGATGGAGGCCTCGGAGGCCGATATCGAGCTGAAGGATGGCCAGTTCACAGTTGCTGGCACCGACAAGTCGGTGGCCTGGGGCGATGTCTGTCTGGCCGCCTATGTTCCGCATAACTACCCGCTTGAGGATATTGAGCCTGGCCTCGAAGAGACGGCGTTCTACGACCCGTCGAACTTCACCTATCCGGCGGGGGCTTATGCCTGCGAAGTCGAGGTCGATCCGGATACCGGCAAGGTCACGATCGAGCGTTTTGCGGCGGCCGACGATTTTGGCAATGTGGTCAACCCGATGATCGTGTCCGGCCAGGTTCATGGCGGGCTGGCACAGGGGATCGGTCAGGCGTTGCTGGAAGGGGCGGTTTACGACGACAACGGTCAGTTGCTGAGCGCGTCCTACATGGATTACGCAATGCCGCGCGCCGACGACGTGCCGTTCTACACGGTCGATCACTCCTGCCAGACACCCTGCACACACAATCCGCTGGGCGTGAAGGGATGCGGCGAGGCCGGTGCCATCGGATCACCGCCAGCCGTGGTCAACGCGGTGGTGGATGCGCTGCAATCTGCAGGAAAACCGGTGACCCATATCGACATGCCGTTGTCGCCGGGGCGCGTCTGGGCCGCGATGCAGGGATGATGGTGATGGGCGGCCGGGGGCGCTGCCCCCGGACCCCCGGGATATTTTCAGCAAGAGGAAAGGCAGGGCCGGTTCTCTTGAAGGAGCGACGAGATGTACAATTTTGAATTCGAGAAACCCACGACAATTGCGGAGGCGGTTGCGGCACTTGGCGGTGACGAAGCGCAGGCGTTGGGTGGCGGTCAGACGCTGATACCGACGATGAAACAGCGCCTGGCCATGCCCGAAAAGCTGGTCAGCCTCGGCGGCATCGCCGAGATGCGCGGTGTCTGCGTGAATGACGATGGTGCCGTTTCCGTTGGCGGAGCAACACCGCATTCGGTGGTTGCCCGCGAAGCCGCATCGCATTATCCGGCTTTGGCTGCGCTGGCGGGCCAGATCGGTGATCCGGCGGTACGAAATCGAGGGACGGTTGGTGGGTCTCTGGCCAATAACGACCCGTCAGCCTGCTATCCGGCGGCGGCCCTTGGTTCCGGAGCGACCATCGTGACGAACACCCGCGAAATTGCGGCCGATGACTATTTCCAGGGCATGTTTGCCACTGCGCTGGAGGATGGCGAGATCATCACCGAGGTTCGGTTCCCCGTGCCTGAGGCGGCAAATTACCAGAAATTCGTGCAACCCGCGTCGCGCTTCGCGCTGGTGGGTGTGTTCGTGGCGAAGTATTCCGATGGCGTTCGGGTCGCGGTCACCGGCGCTTCGGAAGAGGGCGTTTTCCGGTGGAGCGCTGCTGAAGAGGCGCTGACCGGTAACTTCAGTGCCGAAGCAATCGAGGGCCTGTCTGTTGAGGCCGACGGCATGATCGGCGATCTTCACGGGTCGAAGGCCTATCGCGCTCACCTCGTTGGCGTAATGACTGCGCGAGCCGTGACGGCGGCCGCGGGGTAGGCGTTTACCGGGTAATGGCCTCTTCGGGTTCCGTCGTGATGCGGAGCCCGCCTTCGCCAGCATTGCTGCGTTCGGCATAGGCGAAGGGATAGGCGGCAAGGATGAGCAGGGCGAGAATCGCTGCGCGCATGATTGATCCCCTTGTTCCATTTTTCCGTCTTTGCTGTCTGAACGCCGCACCGCGGCCAATCGTTCCGCTTGGGTTTGACCCGAATCAAGGAGATGCGCCGTCATCCGCGCGAAACTCGGTTCAATTCACGTCAGTAGGAGAGACACATGACCAAGGACGATAAGACCGCAGACCCGACCAAGGCGATGACCGACATGATGGCCCAAATGCAGAAAATGGGGACCGATGCGATGGCTGCCATGGGAGGCGACTGGGCGGAACGGATGAGCAAGGTTGGAACCGAGGTGATGAGTTTCGCCGCCGATCGCATGAAACAGGACATGGAGTTCCAGCAGAAACTGCTGCAATGCCGCGATATGCAGGAGCTTCAGCAGGTGCAGAGCCGATTCTGGCAAGAAGCGATCGAGCAATATCGCGGCGAGATGGAGCGCCTTGCCGAAATGGGCGGCGGCATGTGGTCCATGCCGGGGCAGAAACCGGGCTCGAAAGACTAGGCGGGTTTGCGCGCGACCAGATCGATCAGCGCGGACATTCCGGAATGTCCGCGACCTTCCTGCACTTCGCGGTCATAGCCACGACAGGTCAGGACCTCCCACGTACTAAATGCGTCGCGAAGCAATCCCTCGGTATACATGTTCTCAGCATAGGGCGGCCCACCGGTGCCATAGTCGAGCTGCTCGGGCCTGTAGCCATGAAGAAGAACAAGCCCGCCGGGACGCGTTGCCTGTTTCATGCCGGCGAACTGGATTTCGCGGTCTTTCGGGCCGACGAACTGAATGAAAATTCCGACCACAAGGTCAAAGGCGTTTTGTTCCCACTCGCGGGTCAGAATATCCTCTTGCCGGAAATCCACGTCAACGCCGGCCTCGGTGGCCAGTGCGCGCGCTCTGTCAACGGCACTGGGTGCGAACTCGATCGCTGTAACCTCCAGGCCCTTTTGGGCCATGAAGACGGAGTTGCGCCCTTCGCCGTCGGCCACGGACAGCGCGCTCAGGCCGGGCTCCAGCAGGTTCTCGTGGTCGCGAAGAAACAACGCCGGTTCCTTGCCGAAAAGGTATCCTGCTGAGGACCTGTAACGCTCTTCCCACATCTCGCTCTCCTTCGGATTTCGGCGGCAGAATGAAAAACACCTCCGGGCTGGTCAACCCGGAGGTGTCGAAACACCTATGTTTCGACGGCCTATTTCTGCGGAAGCGGTCCGATCATCATGACCATCTGGCGGCCTTCCATCTTGGGCATGTTCTCGACCTTGCCCAGTTCTTTCACGTCCTCGGCGACCCGCTCAAGAAGATCGCGCCCGAGGTTCTGGTGAGCCATCTCGCGGCCGCGAAAGCGCAGGGTGACCTTCACCTTGTCGCCTTTTTCAAGAAACTTCACGACGTTTTTCATCTTCACGTCGTAGTCATGAGTGTCGGTATTCGGCCGGAACTTGACCTCCTTCACCTCGATGATCTTCTGTTTCTTGCGTGCTTCGCTTTCGCGTTTCTGCTGTTCGTACTTGTACTTGCCGAAATCCATGATCTTGCAGACCGGAGGATTGGCGTTCGGTGAAATCTCGACCAGATCCAGGCCGGCTTCCTCTGCCAGCTGCATGGCCTTTGCCGGGTGAACGACGCCCACGTTTTCACCTTCGGCGCCGATCAGGCGGATTTCGGGGGCGCGGATCTTTTCGTTGACGCGCGGGCCAGTGTCACGGGTTGGCGGCGCGTTGTGCGGTTTGCGGGCTATGAGTTTCTTCCTTTGATTGCTTCAAAAAGTCAGTTTCAGAATTTAAACTGGCGGCAAGGCCGTTTCAAGCAGGATACGGGCCTACGCGCAGCGAAAGCCCTGAAAATGCGGCCTTAGTGCCGCATCGGCGGGCCGGTCGGATCGACGATGCGACCCTTTTGCCCCGCTATGCCACCTGTCAGCCGACGAAAGCCTTTTCGACCACGAATTCTGCAGGCTCCGAGTTCGCGCCCTCGCGCAGGCCGAACTCTTCGAGAATCGCCTTGATGTCGTGATTGAATGCTAGGCTGCCACAGACCATCGCGCGATCGGTTTCCGGCGTGATCCCGCCGTCGATGCCGAGGTCACGAAACGCCGTTCCGTCCTCCAGCAGGGTGGTGATGCGTCCCATCTTGGGGCTCTGCTCGCGGGTTGTCGTGGGGTAATACCGGATCTTGTCGGCAAAGCCCTCACCGATCAATTCGGCAAGCATCTCATCCTTGCGGATCAGGTCGATCAACTGGCGGCCATATTCCAACTCGGCCACTTCGCGGCAGGTATGGGTAACGATCACCTCGTCGTAATCCTCATAGGTTTGCGGCTCCCGCAGCAGCGACGCGAATGGCGCAAACCCTGTACCGGTGGCGAACAGCCACAATCGCTTGCCAGGAAGCAGGGCGTCATGAACTAATGTGCCCACCGGCTTGGGCCGCAGGATGATCTGGTCGCCCGGTTGGATATGCTGCAACCTTGAGGTCAGCGGACCGTCTTGCACCTTGATCGAGTAGAATTCCAACTCGTCGTCCCAGGCGGGCGATGCGATCGAGTAGGCGCGCAGGAGCGGTTTGCCGTTGTCGCCCAGCAGGCCGATCATCACGAACTCTCCCGACCGAAACCGCAGGGTTTGTGGGCGGGTCACCCGAAAGGAGAACAGCCGGTCGGTCCAGTGTTTCACTTCGGTCACGGTCTGGGCGTCGGGCAGGGTGGCGGCTTTGACGGCGGTCGCTTCGGTCACGGGGGTCATCTCTGTCATGGTCACACTACCGGTTGCGTAAACCGGTACCTCGGATTGATCTTTGATATAGGTCAGGAAAGGGGGTGTTGTCTCCCCCTTTTTGTTTGCAGGCGAACGAATACGCGGCGTCAGCCGCGCAGGCGCGACTGATAGTTGTGGCTCTGCCAGTCGGCGCGCGCCAGCCATTGCGGTTCGGGCTGCCGGGCGGCGAGAGCTTCGTCGATCTCGACCTCGTCGAAACCGGACCGGCGGGCCATCGCGTACTGGTCGGCCAAAACATGGCCGGCAGCGCGCAGTCGGCCGGTGTAACCCTTGCGGCGCAGTGTGCGGGCGATGGTGAACCCTCGCCCATCCGCAAAGGACGGAAAGGCGATACGAACCAGTTTCACGCCGCTCAACCGGTCGATCACTGCATCGGGGTCCGTATCGGATGGCAAGTCGAGGGCGCTCACGTTGTCTGTGCCGTCATCCAGCGCGGCAAAGCCATGCGGCCAGTCTTCGCCGGCGAAGCCGGTGTCTCTCACGATGATGGTCATGTCATTTCTCCGCTGCGGACCATCTTGCCGTCGACAAGATGGATACCGCATTCTTCCTTTGCTTCATTGCGCCAGCGTCCTGCACGGGGGTCTTCGCCCGGTTTCACCGGCGATGTGCAGGGGGCGCAGCCGATGGAGGGGTAACCCTTGGCGACCAGCGGGTGTCGCGGCAGCCGGTTCTCTTCCATGTAGGCGCGAACGTCCTCGGGGGCCCAGTGGGCAAGCGGGTTGACCTTGATTCTACCGGTTCCCTCTTCGACTTCGAAGAATTCCAGCGCGGCGCGCGTGCCCGACTGGAACCGCTTGCGCCCCGTGATCCAGCCGTCGTACCCGTCGAGCGCGCGATTCAGCGGAGCCGTCTTGCGCAGGTTGCAGCACGCATCGGTCGAGCGCAGGCGCAGGGCACCATAGGGATCCTCCCGGGCAATCTCATCATCCTCGGCGCGGATGATGTGCAGGTTCTTCAACCCCAGTCTTTCGCTGATTTCCTGTTGATAAACAAGGGTTTCCGCGAAAAGCATCTGGGTATCGACGAACAGCACCGGCGTCGCGCGGTCGGCCACCGCCACCATGTGGAGCAGTACAACCGATTCCGCCCCGAAGCTGGACACGAGCGCAACGTGGCCCGCGTCCGACAAGGCACCGCGGAGCACGTCGGTTGCGCTATGATTCCGGTAGCGCGCATTGAGGCCCTCGACTCGACGATGAAGGTCGTCGAACGGTTCAGCGTCACGCGGCATCGGCGCGTTCCTCCTCGTAAAGTGCTGATTTGAAAGGGTTCATGCCTACGCGCCGATAGGTTTCCAGAAACGTCTCGGCGGGCCCTTCGCGCAGGTCGAGATAGGCATAGACCAGCCGTTCGATGGCCGGGACGATCTGGTCATAGGCGAACCCCGGACCGGTGCGCTCGCCCAGGCTTGCGGTTTCGGTGCCGTCACCGCCGAGGGTGATCTGGTAGTTCTCGACCCCGGCGCGATCGAGGCCGAGGATGCCGATATGACCCACATGATGATGCCCGCAGGCGTTGATGCAGCCCGAGATCTTGATCTTGAGATGGCCGATATCGTGCTCGAGTTTCAACTCTTCGAACCGGGTTGCGATCTGCTGGGCGACCGGGATCGAGCGTGCCGTCGCAAGCGCACAGTAATCCATGCCCGGGCAGGCGATGATATCGGAAATAAGTCCTATATTAGCAGTGCTTAGGCCGTGTTCCTTAAGTTCCCGGTAGATCGTGGGCAGATGTGCGCGCGGGACGTGGGGCAGGATAACGTTCTGCTCGTGGCTGATGCGCAACTCGTCATAGGCATAGGTTTCGGCCAATTCGGCCATCACGCGCATCTGTTCAGCCGTTGCGTCGCCCGGCGTTGCCCCGTGCGCCTTGAGAGAAATCGTAACGATGGCATGATCGTCACGCTTGTGGGGGGTGACATTCGTATCCACCCAGGATCGGAACAAATTGTCCGTTTTGTACATGCTCTCAAAGCCGTTTTGTCCGTTTTGTACAAAACGCGGTGGGGCGAATTGTGCCCGGATCTCCTCCAACAGTGCCATGTCGGCACCGGTGAACTCGGGCCGGATTTCGGCAAAGCGTGCCTCGACCCGGTCGCGGATCTCGTCAATGCCCAGCTCGTGAACGGTGATCTTGATCCGCGCCTTGTACTTGTTGTCGCGGCGGCCGATCTGGTTCCAGACGCTGACCGTTGCCTCGAGATAGGGCAGCAGGTCGGAGAGCGCGACGAAGGGCGAGAGCTCCTTGCCCAGCATCGGGGTCCGGCCGAGGCCGCCACCGACAAGGACGCGCGCGCCGATCTCGCCGTTGCGGTCGACCAGTTGCAGGCCGATGTCATGCGCCTTGATCACGGCGCGGTCATTGTCGGACCCGGTGATGGCGATTTTGAACTTGCGCGGCATGAACTGGAACTCGGGGTGGTCGGTGGACCATTGCCGGATCAGCTCGGCCACGGGGCGGGGGTCGGCCACCTCGTCGGCGGCGGCACCGGCGAAATGGTCGGCGGTCACGTTGCGGATTGTGTTGCCGCTGGTCTGGATCGCGTGCAGGCCGACCTCGGCCAAAGCGTCCAGCATGTCGGGCACGTCGCGCAGTTTCGGCCAGTTGTACTGGATGTTCTGGCGGGTGGTGAAATGGCCGTAACCCTTGTCCCACTTCTCGGCCAGCAGGGCGAGCTGGCGCATTTGCGCGCCGTTGAGCGTGCCGTAGGGGATTGCCACCCGCAGCATGTAGGCGTGCAGTTGCAGGTAGAGGCCGTTCATCAGGCGCAGCGGCTTGAACTCGTCTTCGGTCAGCGACCCGTCGATGCGGCGTTCAACCTGTGCGCGGAACTGGGCGTTGCGTTCGGCCAGAAAGGCCGTGTCGAATTCGGAGTAGCGGTACATGGTGCTGTCCTTTCTTTTTGCAGCCCCGGGCGGGGCGGTCGGGGGGAGACAGGGGCCTCAGGCCCGGGGCTGCGGGGAGGTTTCCTGTTTGCCGTGGGGGTAGTTGGACGGCCCCCTGCGGCGGAAATCCTCCCGGAAATGGGTCGGTTCGGGGCCGTTTTGACCGGCCTGCATGTCGGCGAGGTAGACGCCGACGACGCGGTCGGCCTGTGCCTGTCCGTCGAGCAGGCGGATCTGAGCGTGGGCCTCGTCCTCGATCAGTTCGGCTTCGTCGAGTCGCGGCGACCAGCGGTCATCGGCGGTGAGGTAGACAACGTCGCCTTCGAGCAGGTGATTGGCGGTGACAACTTTGGGGGTGAATGCGCGGGGCATCAGGCGAACTCCTGTTCGAGGCCAGGTTCAAGGCCATGTTCGAGATCGGGCAGGGCCAACACCGCGGCGCGCGGGGCTAGACCCAGGAAGGTGAGAGCCGGGCCATCGAGCCGGGCCGCAGCCAGGTCGGCGGACAGACGGTCGAGCGTGGTGGCCAGGATGCGCTGGTCGGGGCGAGAGGCGTTTTCGACCAGCGTTACGGGGGTGGAGCGGGCCGCGCCGTGCATCAGCAGGCGACCCTGCACGAAGCGGGCGGATTTCTTGCCCATGTAGATCGCCGCAACCTCGCCCGGACGGGCCAGCGCCGTCCAGTCGTGATCGGCGAAGCCTTTCATGTCGTGGCCGGTCAGGAACCGGACCGAGGCGTTTCGGCCGCGGCGCGTCAGGCTTTGCCCGATGGCAGCGACGGCGGCAGAGGCGGCGGTGATGCCGGGCACGATCCGCCACGGGATATGGGCGGCATCGCAGGCCTCGATCTCTTCGTCGAGGCGGCCAAAGACGGTGGGATCGCCGGATTTAAGGCGGACCACGCGGGCACCGGTGCGGGCTTGCGCAACGATGAGTGCGTCGATATCGGATTGCTTCCAGGAGGGGCCGAAGCCTGCCTTGCCCACGTCGATGAGCGTGGACGACCGCGCGGCAAGCGCAAGGATGTCCGGGCCGATGAGGCGGTCATGCAGGATGACCTCGGCGGCCTCGATCGCGCGCAGGGCCTGCACGGTCAGCAGGTCGGGGTCACCCGGTCCGGCGCCCACGAAGTCGACATGTCCCGTCTGGAGCTGCGCTGCCATGATCTGTCTCGCTCTCTCGTTCCCGTGTTTGACTTGAGGTGGAACATAGGAAATATTCCCGGTATTGCGCCATACGGGGCGGGAAATAAGGACATTCGTTTCGCCGTGACGGCGAGAGCAGGGTCACGTTCCGCCGGAAAGGATAATTGAAGAATGACGGTACGCATGGACGAGATGGACCGGAAAATCCTGATCGAGCTGCAACGCGACGCAAGCCAGTCGCTGGACGAAATCGCAGGCCGCGTGGGCAGTTCCAAGACGCCGGTATGGAATCGGATCCGCAAGCTGAAGAGCGCGGGCGTGATCGGGCAGCAGACCGTTTTGCTGGATGCCGAGGCGCTGGGGTTCGAGGCGACCTTCTTTGTGTTGATCCGTACCTCGGAGCACGAGGCCGACTGGCAGGCGGCGTTTCTCAAGGCACTGCAGGAGCGCCCCGAGGTGCAGGAGGCGCATCGGCTGGCCGGCGATATCGACTATATCCTGAAGGTGCGGGTCAAGAACGCCCGCGCCTATGATGCGTTTTACCAGGCGTTGATCTCGGAGGTGCGGGTGTACAACGTCACCGCGCTTCTTTCGATGGAAGAGATCAAGTCGACCACGATGCTGCCATTGTGATTGCAGGGCCGCCGGTTCAGTTCAGACGGGCGCGCAGGACGCGGATCATGTTCTGGCCCATGACCTTGCGGATCTGTGTCTCGGTCAGCCCCTTGTCGAGCAGGGCCGAGGTGAGGGCGGCAAGTTCGGACGTGTCGAAGGCGGTCGCGACCGAGCCGTCATAATCGGAGCCAAGCGAGACGTGATCCTCGCCCAGCGTGTCGACGGCTTTGGCGATCATTGTGGCGATGCCCGCGGGCGAGATGTCGCCGCAGGTGACATCGGCCCAGTAGCCCATGCCGACGGTCCCGCCGCTGGCAACGATCCGTTGCATCAGCGCGTCAGGCAGGTTGCGCTTGACCGGGCAGTGGCCATGCAGGCCGGAATGGCTGACCACCAGCGGCATGTCGGTCAAGGCGACCACCTCCTCGGCGACGCGGGGGCTGGAATGGGCGAGGTCGAGAACCATGCCGCGACGCTCGACCTCGGCGACCACGGCGCGGCCGAACTCGGTCAGGCCCTGGTTGCCCTGTCCATGCAGCGAACCGCCCAGGGCGTTGTCGAAGAAATGGTGCAGACCGATCAGGCGATGCCCGGCCTCTTCGAGACGGTCGAGATTGGCGAGGTCGCCTTCGAGCGCGTGGGCGCCCTCGATGCCAAGGATGGCGCCAACGACCTTGGAACCCTCGGCGCGGGCGGTCAGCACGGCCTCTAGATCCTCGCGGCTTTCGATGATCATCAGGTCATCGGGGGCGGCCAGTTCGGCCTCGCGCAGCTTGTCGGCCTGAAAGATCGCGCGTTCGGCAAGGCTGGTCCATGTTCGCATCGGCCAGAGCTGCCCGATGGCCAGCGGCGTGATGTTGTCGAAGGCATCGGCGGAGTTCCGGTCGTAATTCTGTCCCGCGGGGCTTTTGGTGACGGCGGTGAAGACCTGCAGCGCGACGTTGCCCTCTTGCAAGCGGGGTATGTCGACCTGTCCCCGGTCGCCGCGCTGGGTGATGTCGCGTGACCAAAGCAGGCTGTCGGCATGCCAGTCGCCCACGGTAAGGGTCATGTGCAGCTCTTGGGCGGTCTCCGACACCGGGTAGGGCCCGTCGCCCACAACCGCATTGCGGCTTTTCTCGACCTGCGCAGGCAGGAAGCCGAAGAAATAGACCGCGCCCGCCAAGATGCCGAGCAGGATCGTCCGGCCAAGCCATTTTCCGAATGTGCGCATCTGTCCCTCCGTCTTTTGTGCCAAGGGTACAGGTTGCGGACCGCTTGGGAAGGCTGACCCGGCGTCGGGCTTTTGCAATGGCGCACCCGGCTGCCTAGATTGAACCGAAAGGAGCGATGCCATGGCCGGAGGATGGAGCCGCGACGGAGCGGTAAGCGAACAGATCGAAGCCTCGATCAGCGACGAGCTTGCGCGGATGAAGGCGCGGCGCGCGCCCGTGGGCGAAAGCCTGACCCATTGCGCGGAATGCGAAGAGGAAATCCCCGAGGCGCGGCGCGTGGCCCTGCCGGGGGTCAAACTGTGCCTCGACTGCCAGCAGGAGCGCGACGGGGCATTCAAGACCCGTGGCGGCATCAACCGGCGGGGGTCCAAGGACAGCCAGTTGAAGTGAATTTGGTCGCGCGGCGCGAATGCGCGCCGGGATCAGTCCAGAGGTGTCTCGGACAGGTTGGTCTTACGCCGCTTTGGATCGAAACGCCGCCGGCGGCGCAGTTCGGCGGCGATTACGAGAATGCCGAGGGGGATCATCCAGAAGCCGAGGATGGGCAGGAAGCCAAGCGTGCCGCCCGCGATCAGGCCGGCGCCTGTAGTTATGCGCCATGCGGGCGAAATGCGGCGTTCGACCGTGCGCTTGCCGCGCACGGCCTGACGTTTGACCGAAGGCGGCAGGCGGGTCCACCAGCCGCCGTTACCGGTGCGTGTCACTTTTCCATCGCCTCCAACTCGTCGATCATCCCCGAGATCATCGACAGGCCCTTGTCCCAGAACTCGGGGTCCGAGGCATCAAGTCCGAATGGGGCAAGAAGTTCCTTGTGGTGTTTCGAGCCACCCGCCTTGAGCATCTCGAAATACTTCTCTTCGAAACCGTCCTCGCCCTCGGCATAGACCGAGTAGAGCGCGTTCACGAGCCCGTCGCCAAAGGCATAGGCGTAGACGTAGAAGGGTGAGTGAACGAAATGCGGGATATAGGCCCAGAACGTCTCGTACCCGTCCATGAAGTCGAAGGCGGGGCCGAGGCTTTCGCCCTGCACCGACATCCAGATCGCGTTGATCTGGTCGGGTGTCAGTTCACCGCCACGACGCGCCTCGTGCAGCTTGCATTCGAAATCGTAGAAGGCGATCTGGCGGATCACCGTGTTGATCATGTCCTCGACCTTGCCCGCGAGCAGGACCTTGCGTTGCTCCTTGGTCTCGGCCTTGTCGAGCATCTTGCGGAAGGTCAGCATCTCGCCGAAGACGGATGCGGTCTCCGCGAGGGTGAGCGGCGTCGAGGACAGCATCTCGCCCTGTCCGGCGGCAAGCACCTGGTGGACGCCGTGGCCCAGTTCATGCGCCAGCGTCATCACGTCGCGCGGTTTGCCGAGGTAGTTGAGCATCACATAGGGGTGTACTTCGGTCACCGTGGGGTGCGCGAAGGCGCCGGGTGCCTTGCCCGGTTTCACGGCGGCGTCGATCCAGCCCTTCTTGAAGAAGGGTTGCGCAAGATCGCCCATACGGGGATCGAAGGCCTGGTAAGCCTCCATCACGGTTTTCTCGGCCTCGTCCCAGCCGATGGTGCGCGGCTCTTCCAGCGGCAGGGGCGCGTTGCGGTCCCAGACCTGCATCCGGTCGAGGCCGAGCCATTTGCGTTTGAGCTCGTAATAGCGGTGGCTGAGTTTCGGATAGGCGGCGACCACGGCTTCGCGCAGCGCCTCGACCACCTCGGGTTCGACATCGTTCGACAGGTGACGGCCGGTCTGGGCGGTGGGCATGCCGCGCCAGCGGTCGAGGATCTCTTTCTCCTTGGCCTGCGTGTTGTGGACACGGGCGAAGGTCTTGATGTTCTCGCCAAAGACGCGGGCCAGTTCGTGCGAGGCGGCTTCGCGCTTGGAGCGATCCTGTTCGGTGAGAAGGTTGAGGGTGGATTCGATGCCCATCTCTTCGCCGTCGATCTCGAAGGTCAGTCCGGCGATGGTTTCGTCGAAGAGCTTCTCCCACGCGTCGCCGACGGCACCCATGTCGTGCAGGAAGCGCTCCAGCTCATCCGACAGCTGGTAAGGCTTCATCGCGCGGATGCGGCGGAAAACGGGGGCGTAACGGGCGAGTTCGTCATTTTCGGCGAAAAGCGCCTGCAGGCGGTCCTCGTCGATGCGGTTCAACTCGAGCGTGAAGAAGACCAGCGGCGTGGTGTAGACGGTGACCTTTTCCTGAAGATCGGACAGGAACTTGGCCCGTTCGGCATCGGTGGTCTGCTGGTAGTAGCGCAGGCCGGCAAAGGACATGAGCCGCCCGGCAATGGCCGAGATGCGTTCATTGCGCAGCACGCAGTCCAGCAGCCCCTTTGCGTCGAGTTCGGCGAGCTTGCCCTCGTAATCGGCGGCAAAGCTGGCGCAGGCCTCCTCGAGCCAGTCAAGATCACGCTTGAGTTCGGGTGCGTCCGGGGCGGGGTACAGATCGCTCAGGTCCCATTCGGGCAGATCGCCCAGATCCTTTGGGCCGGATCCGGCATTGGCGTCGCGCACGGGGAAGGGAAGGGTGAGCATCGGGAAACCTCTTGTTGTGTCGCACCAGACTTAGGGCGACGGACCCGGCGGCACAAGCGGGGGGTGGGGTTTGTCCGCCGCTTGGTCGGATTGTTCCGGCTCCACATGGCCGCGATGGGCCAGAAGGCGGGCCAGCAGCAGGCAGCCCATGGCCCAGCCCGCGCCGCCCAGCCAGCCGGCGAGAACGTCGGTCGGCCAGTGAACGCCGAGATAGACGCGGCTGATGCCGACGGCGATTGTGACGAGCGTGGCCAGCGTCAGGACATAGAGTTTCTGGCGGCGTTGCGGCAGAGCGCGCGCGATCAGCACGCCGAGCGTCAGATAGGTGACGGCCGCCATCATCGAGTGACCCGAAGGGAAGCTGGCGGTTTCGACGATGGAGCCGTGCGGCACAAGGTCGGGCCGGGCGCGGTCGAAAAGGCTTTTGGCGATGGTCGAGGCGAGAATGCCGGTGCCTGTGGCCGCCAGCAGGAAGAGCGCGGTGCCCCATTCGCGCCGGATCAGAAAGAACCCGGCCGTGCCGAGGATCATCAGCGTCAGCACCACGACTCCGCCGAGGGCTGTCAGATCGCGGCCGATTTCCTCGCGGTAGTGCGGACCGATCGGATCCGACAGGTCGCCGGGCGTGCGCAGCAGGAGCAGCAGATCACGGTCCAGCCTGCGGGTGGCTCCTTCGAGCACCTCGTCGGACAATTCGGCAAAGGCCCAGACCGCAAGCACCACGGCAGCAAAGAAGAGGAGCGATGTGAGTTCGACATTGCGGCGGAGCCATGTGACGGGGGCGGCGGTTCGGACATCCATGCCACGCGAACCCGGAAAGGCGCGGGCCGGTTCCCTTATCCGTAGGCCGCAAGGATCGCCCGCAGATCGTCGAGGCTGTTGGCCTCTTGCACGGGTTTGTCGTGACGCCAGCGCGACATGCGGGGAAAGCGCAGGGCGAGGCCGGACTTGTGGCGCGGGCTTTCATGGATGCCCTCGAAGGCGATCTCGAACACGTGCTCGGGCTTGACCTGCCGGACAGGGCCGAAGCGTTGCAGCGTGTTCTTTCGTACCCAGGCGGTGATCTTTCGGAACTCCTCGTCGGTGAGGCCGGAATAGGCCTTGGTGAAGGGGACGAGATCGTTGCCCTGCCAGACGGCGAAGGTAAAGTCGGTGAACAGGTTGGCGCGGCGGCCCGAACCCTGCTGGGCGTAGATCATAACCGCGTCGATGGTCAGCGGGTCGAGCTTCCACTTCCACCAGTCGCCCTTTTTGCGGCCCGATAGGTAGGGGCTGTCTAGCTTCTTGAGCATCAGACCCTCGGCGCGGGCATCGCGTGCGGAGTTTCGGGTTTTGGCCAATGCGTGCCAGTCGTCGAAGGGCACGGTGGGCGACAGCCGCAGCGGCGCCTCGGGCGGCAGGTCCGTCAGGATACGGGCCAACCGGTCGCGGCGCTGGGCGAAAGGATGATCGCGCAGATCCTCGCCCCGGTCCTCGAGCAGGTCATAGGCGTAGACGATGACCGGTGCGTCCTTGAGCAGCTTTTTCGGCACAGTCTTGCGCCCTATGCGTTTTTGCAGAGCGTTGAATGGCATCGGTGCCTCGGCCTGCCATGCGAGGATCTCGCCGTCGATCACGGTGCCTGCAGGCAGGAAGTCGATGGCACGGGCCAGTTCGGGGAACCGGTCGGTCATCAACTCTTCGCCCCGGGACCAGACGAAATGCTGGCCGTCGCGCAGGATAAGCTGGCCGCGGATCCCATCCCATTTCCACTCGGCATGCCAATCCGTTGGCGGGCCGAGGGTTTCTGGCGCGTCCTCGAGCGGATATGCGAGGTAGAACGGATAGGGGCGCGACGCATCGGCGCTGGCATTCTCGGCCTCGATCAGGCTGTCCCATGTCACGCTGTCGGGCGTCCAGTCGCCCATCAGCCGGTGGGCGAGCTCGGCCTCGTCGCGGTCGGTGGCCTGTGCCAGCGCGCGGGTCATCAGTTTCTGGCTGATGCCGATGCGAAAACCACCGGTGAGCAGTTTGTTGAACAGGAAGCGTTCGGTCGCGTCGAGCTGGTCCCAGGCATCGAGGATACCGGCCTTGCGGTCCTCTTCGGGGCGGGTGCCGAGATCACGAAGGTAGAGGATCCAGCTGGTCAGGCTTTCATCCGTGCTGCGTGTGGCGGGGGGCAGGATCAGGGCGATGGTTTCGGCCAGATCGCCCACGATGGGATAGGCCTCTTCAAAGAGCCAGAGCGGCACGCCTGCCTTTTCGGCGGCCCATTCGCGCAGTTTCGTGGTGGTGATCGCACGACGCGGGCGGCGGCCCGAGAACAGTGCGACGGTCCAGAGCTTGTCCTGGTCCGGGGCCTCGCGGAAGTATTCGGCCAGCGCGGCCACCTTGGTATTGGTCTTGGTGGTTTGGTCGATGCGGGCAAAAAGGCGGGCAAAGCGTTTCATTCGCCCTCTCCGTCATCGCCGGTGAACTCGGTTTCGACGATTCGGGCCTGAAGCCCGCGGTCGTTCAGCCAGCGCGTGAAGATTTCCGTGTAACCATGCGTTACGAATATCTTTTCCGCGCCGGTTTCATCGATGGCCGTGTTCAGCCCGTCCCAGTCGGCATGGTCGGATATGACAAAGCCGCGATCCATCGCCCGTCTGCGCCGGACGCCGCGCAACTGCATCCAGCCGCTGGCGAAGCCGGTGGAAGCCGAGCCGAAACGGCGCGACCATGCCGAGCCGACCGCAGAGGGCGGCGCGAGCAGCAGGGCGTCGGGATGATCCTTGGGGTTGGTGTCGGGCGTGACGGGGATCGTGGCGGGCAGGTCATATCCCTGTTCGTCGCGCAGGATCGCGGTCATCGCTTCGACCGCGCCATGGGTGAGGATGGGGCCGATGTCGGGGTCGAGCAGCGAGAGCAGGCGCTGTGCCTTGCCCAGCGAATAGGCACCCAGAACGGGGCGCTTGCCGGCGGCGAGGCTGTCGCGCCACCATGCGTTCAGCTCGGCCGCAACCTCTTCCTGCGGGCGCCATTGGAACACCGGAAGGCCAAAGGTGCTTTCGGTGATGAAGGCGTGGCAGGACACCGGCTCGAACGCTTCGGCAAGCCCGTCGGGGGTGGTCTTGTAATCGCCCGACACGACCCAGACCTCGCCCGCGACCTCTACCCGGATCTGGGCGGAGCCGGGCACATGTCCTGCAGGATGAAAGGAGACACTGGCATCCCCGAGGGTAAGCGTCCGCCCGTAATGTATTGTTTGGACGTCTATTTCGCCAAGGCGATGCCGCATCGTCGGGGCTGCGCCGGGGGTGCAGAGATAGCGTTGATGCCCCGGGCGGGCGTGGTCGGAATGGCCATGCGTGATAAGCGCGCGATCGACCCGTCGCCACGGGTCGATGTAGAAATCACCGGCGGAGCAATAAAGCCCCCTGTCGGTAAAGCTGATGACGGGATCGCGAACCATGCGGGTCACTCTAGCCCGGTGCCACGGCGCGGCAAATCAAACGGTTACGCGCGCCTCGGCCTCGGCAGCCTCGGTGAAGAGTTCGTCGAGCCGGTCGAAGACCGGGCCGCGTACTTCGGGCGGTTCCATCAGCACCTCGTGCTCGCCATCGGGGATTTCGACCAGTTCGCCACGTGGCCAGTTCTGCATGCGCTGGCGCACGGCCTTGCGGTCGATGATCTTTTCCTTCTTTCCGAGGAAAGTCAGGCAGGGCATGTCGGGCGAGGGCTGCTCCGACAGGAAGCGACATTCGCTGAGCGCCTCGCGCAGCCAGATCGTCGTCGGTGCGGCAAGTGCCAGTTCGGGCCGCGCGACAAGCTGGTCCTTCATCATCTGGAGCATGTCGGGATCGCGGGTCAGCACGTTGCCCTCGAACGGGGTCTGCGCGACATAGCTGACGAGCGATGTCGTGGGCGGGTTACGGTTCCCCAGACCGAAGCGAGAGCCCCAATAGGCGGTGACCCAGCTGATCGGGCGCATGACGGGGGTGAAGAAGATGCCCCACATGGGCCCGGTAAAGGCACAGGCCCGGACGGGCAGCCCCTCCATCACGGCGCGCAGGCCGATGGCCCCGCCCATGGAATGGCCGATCACGTACCAGGGCCGCGGAAGATCGAGCGCTTCGGCGGCTCTTACCACGGCTTCGACGTCCTTTTGGTAGTCGGTGAACTCTACGACATGGCCAACGCGGGTGTCGGGCAAAAGGCGGTCGGCCAGCCCTTGTCCGCGCCAGTCGATCGCGGCAAAGACATATCCACGCCCGGTGAATTCGCCGGCGGCATGTCCGTATTTCTCGATGAATTCTGTCCGGCCGGGGAACATCAGCACGGTGCCCCGAGGCTTGCCCTCGGGCTGCCAGTGGCCCAATCGGATACGAATGGAATCGGGGGTTTGCAGCCAATGTGCCGCGCCCCCCGCAGGGACGCCGGCCAAGTCATCCAGGAACGGGGCCGGCGCGAGATCCATCAGGACAGGACCGAGGCCAGTTTCATGGCGACGCTCATGTCGCCATCGACGCTGAGCTTGCCGGACATGAACGCACCGGTGGGGTTCAGATCGCCGGTCATCATCGCCTCGAATGTTTCCTGGTCGGCGGTCAGGGTCACGTCGGTGTCCTCGTCCGACACGCGGGCGCCCGCACCGTCCAGCACGATGCTGCCGAGGCCGGTGATGTTGAATTTGGCGGAGTCGCTGAAATCGCTGCCCGCTGCCTTGGAGTTCAGTTCGGCGGCGGCCTTTTCTAGAGTTTCGCTCATGGTATCCCCTGTAGGTCTTTGGTGGTCGTTCGGTTCCAGAGGCGCCGCGATCCGCTCGTCGTGAGTGGACAACGCCGCTTGCTCAGCTACACTCATCGTTATGGGCATAGCGCGCTTCAATCTCAAACCTATCGTTGCGGCAGCGGCGGTCATAGTCACGTTTTCCGGCATAGCCGGGGCACAGGAGGCCGATCTGACGGATGAGTCGGCGCTTTTGGAGGCATTGGCCACAGCCGATCCATCCGAGGCGCGGCGCATAGAGCGTCAGTTGCAGGGCCTGTGGTCAAAGTCGGGGTCGGCCTCGGCCGATCTTCTGCTGGAACGGGGCCGCGAGGCGATGGAGGACAACGACACGCGGCTGGCCATCGAGCACCTGACCGCGCTGACCGACCATGCGCCGGAATTCGCCGAAGGCTGGCATGCGCGGGCCTCGGCCTTTTTCGGGGCGGACCGGTACGGGCTGGCGCTGGACGATCTGCAGCGCGCGCTGGCCTTGAATCCGCACAACTACAATGCCATTTACGGGCTGGGCCTGATCTTCGAGGCGCTTGATGCGCCCGAGCTTGCGTTGGATGCCTATCGGCGGGCGCTGGCTATACATCCCCATCACGAGGAAGTAACCAAGGCCGTGAATCGGCTGGAGCCCCGGGTGGGCGGACAGTCACTCTGAGAACCCCGGGGCACGGGGCAGGGGGCGGATGTGAGCGCATCGCGGATCGTGGCCGTTCTGGGCCCGACCAACACGGGCAAGACCCATTATGCCATCGAGCGGATGCTGGGCTATCGGACCGGGGTGATCGGTCTGCCGCTGCGCCTGCTGGCACGTGAAATCTATGACA
The DNA here is from genome assembly GCF_042648365.1 of Lutimaribacter marinistellae. Taxonomy (NCBI): domain Bacteria; kingdom Pseudomonadati; phylum Pseudomonadota; class Alphaproteobacteria; order Rhodobacterales; family Roseobacteraceae; genus Lutimaribacter; species Lutimaribacter marinistellae. The sequence goes on from NZ_JBHRXI010000025.1 coordinate 112,857, forward strand.
AGATCGTCGCGGTGCGCGGGCCGTCGGTCGTGGCGCTGGTCACGGGCGAAGAGCGCATTGTGCCGCCGCGCACGCAGTATTGGGTCTGCACGGTCGAGGCGATGCCCGAGGGGATGGGCGCCGATTTCGTCGCGGTGGACGAGATCCAGCTTTGCGCCGATCCCGAGCGCGGCCATGTCTTTACCGACCGGCTGCTGCGCGCACGCGGCACGCACGAGACGCTGTTTCTGGGCGCCGACACGATGCGCGGGCCGATCCGGGCATTGGTGCCCGAGGCGCAGTTCGTCCAGCGCGAGCGGATGAGTCAGCTGGTCTATTCCGGCTCGAAAAAGATCAGCCGGATGCCCGCGCGCAGCGCGATCGTCGGGTTTTCGGTCGAAAACGTCTATGCCATCGCCGAGTTGATCCGCCGCCAGAAGGGCGGTGCGGCGGTGGTGATGGGGGCGTTGTCGCCACGAACGCGCAACGCGCAGGTCGAGCTCTACCAGAATGGCGAGGTCGATTACCTGGTGGCGACGGATGCCATCGGGATGGGGTTGAACCTGGACATCAACCACGTCGCCTTTTCGGCGCTGACCAAGTTCGACGGGCGGCGGATGCGCCCGCTTGCCCCGAACGAGCTTGCGCAGATCGCCGGACGCGCGGGGCGCGGCATGTCGGATGGCACCTTTGGCGTCACGGGCGAAGCTCCGCCGCTGGACGAGGGCGTGGCGCAGGCGATCATGGACAGCCGTTTCACGCCACTCAAGAAGCTGAATTGGCGGAATTCCGCGCTGCGCTTCGGGTCCATCGACGCGCTGATTGCCGCGCTGGAGGAAAGTCCGAAGGATGAAAACCTGGTAAAGGCGCGCCCCGCCGATGACCTGAACGCGCTGAAATCGCTGGCCCAGGTGGGCGAGGTCGCGGCGCGCGCAAGCGACGGAAATTCCGTGCGTCTTCTGTGGGATGTCTGCCGTATCCCCGATTTCCGCGGCATCAGCCATGCCGAGCATGCCGGGCTGCTGGAGGTGATTTTCCGGCACCTGCACGAACGCGGCACGGTGCCTGAAGACTTCATGGCCCGACAAATTCGCAGGATCGACCGAACCGATGGCGATATTGACGCGTTGTCAAAGAGGTTGGCTTATATCCGCACGTGGACATATGTCGCGCAACGAAAGGGTTGGCTGGCCGATGAAAGCCATTGGCGCTCTGAAACGCGCGCTGTAGAAGACAGGGTGTCGGACGCGCTGCATGAACGTCTGACGCAAAGATTTGTGGACCGGCGCACCAGCGTGCTGCTGCGCCGGCTCAAGCAGAAGGAGGCCCTTTTGGCCGAGGTGAACGACAAGGGTGAAGTGACGGTCGAAGGCGAATTCGTCGGCCGGTTGGAAGGATTCCGGTTCAGCCCGGACAAAAGCGCGCAGGGGGCCGAGGCGAAAACGCTGAAATCGGCCTCGTTGCAGGCACTGGCGCCGCAGTTCCACCTGCGCGCGGACCGGTTCTATAATGCGCCGGATACCGAGATCGACTTTACCGATCAGGGTGGGTTGATGTGGGGTGACGCTGCCGTCGGCAAGCTGGTCGCCGGGGCAGAGCCGTTGCGCCCGCAGATCCAGGTGTTCGTCGACGAGGCCGCGGGCCCCGACGTCGAACAGAAGGTGCAGCGTCGTCTGCAGCACTTCATCGACCGCAAGGTGGCCGCGCTGTTCGAACCGTTGCTGAACCTGCAACGCGACGAGACGCTGAGCGGGCTGGCACGCGGTTTTGCCTTCCGCATGGTCGAGAACCTGGGCATTCTGCCGCGCGCAGACGTGGCGCAGGAGGTCAAGGATCTTGACCAGGAAGCGCGCGGCGCACTGCGCAAGCATGGTCTGCGGTTCGGACAGTATACGATCTTCATGCCGCTTCTGCTGAAGCCCGCGCCGACGCGCCTGCGCCTCGTGCTGTGGTCGCTGGCGCAGGGGCTGGACGACTTCCCCGAGCCGCCCCCGCCGGGGCTGGTGACGATTCCGGCCAACACTCATGCGCCGAAGGGCTATGATACTATGTGCGGCTACCGCATCGCGGGCGAGCGGGCGATCCGCATCGACATGCTGGAGCGTCTGGCCGATCTGCTGCGCGGCGAGGACAGCCGTGGCGGGTTCGAGGCCAAGCCCGACATGCTGTCGATCACCGGCATGACGCTGGAGCAGTTCTCGGGTCTGATGGAAGGTTTGGGTTATCGCGCCGAAAAGGGCGAGCGGGTCAAGGTCAAGCCGGTCGACCAGGTGGTCGCCGACGAAGAGGGCGCGGTGCCTGCGGACGAGGACACGGTTGCAGTGGATGACACCCCGCTTTTCGACAAGGCGCATGAAGCACCGGCCGGTGTCATGCCCGATGCCGCGGTGGAGCCGGAACCCGCAGACGCGCCCCAGGCGGTGCAGGCACTCGATGATCATGGCGAGGCACCGGTTGCCACCGACCCCGCCAAGGCGACGGATGCCAACGCGAACGAGAACGTGGTCCCCGAGACTCCGGAAGAAGAGCTGATGCCCGGCACCGCGCCCGACGCGGCGCTGGCAGGCCCCGAGACCGAGGTGTTCTATACCTTCACCTGGGGTCGCGCCCGCCAGCCTCGCGGTCCGCGCCCAGAGGGCAAGGGCAAGCGCGATGCCAAGGGTGGCCGTGGAAAACCGCAGGGCGGCAAGCCGCGCGGAGACCGGCCGCAGGGCAAGAAGGGCGGCGGACGCGGTGGCGACCAGGGCGGCAAGAGCTTCTCTGCCCGACCGCCCAAGAAGGACAAGCCCATCGATCCCGACAACCCCTTTGCCGCGGCGCTTATGGGGCTCAAGGGCGACAAGTGACGGGTATCTTACATGTCTGAGCCGCGGCCCCGGCTGCGGCTGGACAAATGGCTCTGGTATGCGCGGTTTTTCAAGACGCGCGGCTTGGCCGCTGCCCAGGTGGGCGGCGGCCATGTTCGTATCAACGGCAAACGGGCGGAAAAGCCCGCAGCGGGCGTATCGCCGGGCGATGTTCTGACCTTCGCGCAGGCCGGAGACGTGCGCGTCGTGCGGGTCGAGGCGCTGGGTACGCGGCGCGGTCCGGCCCCCGAGGCGCAGACGCTTTACACCGACCTTTCCCCGCCAAAAGAGCCTGGTGAGGCGGATGTTCCGGCAAACCCTCGTTTCGAGGGAAAAGGGCGGCCTACCAAGAAGGATCGCCGCGCACTTGATCTTTCCGGAAGGAAGGGTGGGGATTGATCCCTTGAAGATGGGGCCGGTCTGTTCTAGCTAGACCGCAACAGACCGAGACCGGATGGCCACCATGACATATATCGTCACCGATAACTGCATCTCCTGCAAATACACCGACTGTGTCGAGGTATGCCCGGTGGATTGCTTCTACGAGGGCGAGAACATGCTGGTGATCCACCCTGACGAATGCATTGATTGCGGCGTGTGCGAGCCTGAATGCCCTGCGGACGCCATCCGGCCCGATACCGAGCCGGATATGGAAAAGTGGGTCGAGTTGAACCGCAAATATGCCGAGCAGTGGCCGGTCATCGTCACCAAGAAGGACCCTCTGCCCGAGGCCGAGGAGCGCGACGGAGAAACCGGCAAGCTGGACAAGTATTTCTCGGAAGCGCCGGGCGAGGGCGGTTGACCGATTCGTCGTCTTCCAAGGTTGGAATAAGTACGGGATCAGCTGGATAAACCCATGCAACTATTGGGTTTCGAGGGCGTGGGCCTTGAGTCCGCTTCCATCTCTACCTATTTTATGGTAGATTGGCGGCCTGATGATGATCGTGACCGGGAAACGCATCGAAACTATGCTCAGTTTCGAATTCTGAATCCACAGATACGCATGGCCGCTTGACGGGAACCACTCTTCCCGTCGGGGGGCTTTTGTCGCCCGCAACCGGTCCGTAGCCAAGGAAAAACGTGAATGACCAAGTCGAAGAAGCTCGAATTCCGCCCCAACGATTACGTCGTGTATCCAGCGCATGGCGTCGGTCAGATCCTGTCGATCGAGGAGCAGGAAGTGGCGGGGTATGCGCTCGAGCTGTTCGTGATTTCCTTTGAGAAGGACAAGATGACCTTGCGGGTGCCGACGAACAAGGCCACCGAGGTGGGGATGCGCTCGCTCAGCTCTCCGGACGTCATCAACCAGGCGATGAAGACGCTCAAGGGCAAGGCCAAGGTCAAGCGAGCGATGTGGTCGCGCCGTGCCCAGGAATACGAACAGAAGATCAATTCCGGTGACCTGATTTCGATCGCCGAAGTGGTGAGGGACCTGCATCGCAGCGACGACCAGCGCGAGCAGAGCTACTCCGAGCGCCAGCTTTACGAAGCCGCGCTGGAACGGCTGACGCGCGAGGTTGCGGCCGTGTCCGGCGGCGACGAGTTGTCGGCAGCCCGGCAGGTTGACGAGGTGCTGATGTCGCGCGCCGCCTGATCGGGCAGGGCGTCAAGACTTTCGAGGGGCCGTGCGCCATTGCGCGCGGCCCTTTTTCGTGGCGGGTCTGCTTAGAGCAGGGCAAGCGCCGTGAGCAGGAAAAGCGTCTCGGCAATTTGCTGCGCGGCGCCGAGGATGTCGCCGGTTTGTCCACCGATGCGGGCATGTGCCAATGCGCCAAGCGCAGCAACCCCGGCAAGGGCGAGAAACGCGGGCAAGATCAGGGGAGTGCCTGTGAACCAGGCGCCGATCAGCGCGCAGGCGCAGGCCAGCAGGGCAGTCAGCACGAATGGACGGCCAACCGAACGGCTGAGACCATCGCTTCTGGCCTGCGGCAGGGTGGCCATGAGACCGGCCATCAGTGCCCGCGACCAGAGTGCAGCTGCTAGCACCGTTCCGAGGCCTCCGCTTGCGGCGAGACCGGCGATTGCCGACCAGCGCAACCCCTGCATGACGATCAGAGCCAGTACGCCGTAGCTGCCGATGCGGCTGTCACGCATGATCTCGAGCCGCCTTTCGCGCGTGAACCCGCCCCACAGCCCGTCCGCGGTATCGGCCAGCCCATCTTCGTGCATTGCGCCGGTCGTCATGATCAACAGCGCCAGCATAACGCCTGCCGCAGGCATCGGGGGCAGGCCGAGTGCCAACAGCGATGCACCCGCCGCCCAGGCCATTCCCCCGGCGACAAGCCCCGCCAGTGGCCAGGCCCAGGCTGCGCGTGCCTGCCGCGTGAACGCGTGATCGGGCAGTGTGGGCAAGGGCAAGCGGGTGAGCAGCACAAGCGCCAGCGCCGGGTCCCATGGCGAAACAAGGGCTTTGTCGTTTTTCGTCATGCGCGGGCCTTTCCCGGACTTGTCGCTGGAACCGGGTCGGTTAAACACGGGGCCGACCCGCAATGCAACGAGGCCCTTCATGCTCCCCCAATTCGATGACCTTTCCCGTTTCCGTGCCCTGTTGTCAGAGGCGTTAGGCCCGGACATGGCGGCACGCACCGGGGCCGAAGACCGCAATGGGCAGTTGACCAAACCGCCGGGGGCGTTGGGGCGGCTGGAGGATCTGGCGATCTGGTATGCCGGGTGGCGCGGTGATGCGCGTCCCGAGATCAAGGCGCCGCAGGTCATCGTGTTCGCGGGCAATCACGGCGTGACAGCGCAAGGCGTTTCCGCCTTTCCCGCCGAGGTGACCGTGCAGATGGTCGCGAATTTCCAGGCGGGCGGCGCCGCGATCAACCAGCTGGCCCGCGCGGCGGGGGCGCGGATGGATGTCCATGCGCTTGATCTCGACCGTCCGACGGCGGATTTCACGCAATCTCCCGCGATGAGCGAAGAAGAGGTGGTCGCGGCGCTGCGTGCGGGCTGGCGGGCTGTCGATCCGGCGGCTGATCTGTTGGTGGTCGGAGAGATGGGGATCGGGAACACCACCCCGGCGGCAGCGATTGCCTGTGCGCTGTACGGCGGGGACGCGGCGGATTGGACCGGGCGCGGAACCGGCGTGGATGATGCCGGACTGGCCAACAAGATCCGCGTGGTTCGCGAGGGCGTTGCCCTTCATGCGGGGCAGGGCGACGGGCTGGACGTATTACGCCGACTTGGCGGGCGCGAGCTGGCGGCGATGGCCGGGGCGATTGCGGCGGCGCGGGTGTTGCGCATTCCCGTCATCCTTGACGGGTTCATCTGTACCGCTGCGGCGGCCTGCCTTGATGCCAGCATTGCCGGGGCGTTGGATCATGCGGTTGCGGGCCACCAAAGCGCCGAGGGTGCCCATGGTGCGTTGCTTGAGCGGTTGGGCAAGCAGCCGTTGCTGTCGCTTGGTTTGCGACTGGGCGAAGGGTCGGGCGGGGCGCTGGCGATCCAGATCCTCAAGGGGGCGGTGGCCTGCCATTCGGGCATGGCGACTTTTGCCGAGGCGGGCGTGGCGGAGGGCTGAGCCCTCCGGCCCCGTGACCTAGCCCGTGGGACAGGCCGCGCCGGTATCGATCCAGGCGCGGGTAAGCTGGCCAAAGACCTCCTGCGAACCGGGCGCGGGTTCGCGGCCTTCGCCGGGGTCCCAGCCCCAGCCGACGAGCCCGTCCTTGGCGTTGTGTTCGTGCAGCTCGTCAAGGCTTTTGCCGCCGTTGCGCTCGGGATCCTTGAGTTGCGCGCAAATCTCGGCGGCGGATTTGCCTACCCATCCCATTTCGAGCGGGGCAAGCTGCCACGGCTCGTGACCGGGAATCGATCCGTCGTTGGTTGCATAAGCGACGTTTTCGGGGCCGTGGCACGTACTGCAGCGCATGCCCGGAGCGCCGAAATCGGCCGGGCCGCGTATGACGGGCGGCTGGTGCAGCTCCATCGCCATGCCCTGTCGCGGAGAGTTACCCACTGGGTGGCAATTGAGGCAGCGGGGGTGTTCGATCACCAGCAACATTTCCTCGAAAATGGCGATGGAACGGTCGGCCTCGTTCTCGATGCTGGTAAAGGCATCGGGCGTGCGCAGGCCGTTGACGGTTTCGGCATAGGCGGGGGCGGCGCAGATAAGCGCCGCGAGAAAGGTCGGTTTCAGCATGGATCAGGCTCCGGTCGCGCGGGTGAAGGGAAGACGGGTAACGGTTTGGCCGGTCAGCACACGCCAGGCGTTGGCCACGGCGGGTCCGATGGGCGGCAGGCCGGGTTCACCCACGCCGGTGGGGTCGGCGTCGGACGCGATGATCGCGACCTCGACCTCGGGCATCTCGTTGATCCGCAGCATGCGGTAGGTGTCGAAGTTGGACTGTTCGACGCGCCCGCCCTCGACCAGCGTGATCTCGTCGAAGAGCACGGCGCCAAGTCCGAAGCCGATCCCGCCCTCCATCTGGGCGCGGATCACGTTCGGGTTCACCGCAACGCCGCAATCGACCGCGCACCAGACGCGATGCACGCGCGGCATGCCGTCCTGCTCCGATATCTCGGCAATCTGCGCGACATAGGTCTGGAAGCTTTCGTGCAGGGCCACGCCGTAGGCCTTGTCACCTTTGACGAGCGTTCCGTCCCAACCGGCCATCTGCGCGACCTTTTCCAACACGCCGCGATCGCGCCCGGCATCGGGTTTCAGCAGGTCGAGCCTGCCCTGAACGGGGTCCTTGCCCTGCGCCTCGAGCAGCATGTCGAGGAACACCTCGGTCGCATAGCCCGTATGCGTGTGCCCGACAGAGCGCCACCAGAGCACGGGAACGGGACCCTGCTGCGACACCCAGCCAGTGCGCGCATTGCCGAAATCATAGGGCATCTTGGTCGCGCCCTCGTAGGCGGTTGGGTCCATCTCGTCCTGCATCATGGCGGCCATGGGCCCACCGGCCATGATCGACTGGTTCACCACGATGTCTTCCCAGCCGGTGATCTGGCCCTGCGAGTCCAGTCCGGCGCGCAGCTTGTGGATGGTGAGCGGGCGGTAATAGCCGCCATGCAGGTCATCCTCGCGCGTCCAGACAAGTTTGTAGGCGCCGGGTCCGCCGGCCTTGGCCACGGCGGCGAGTTCGGCCGCGAAATGGGCCGTGTCTTGCGCGCGGCGGCCAAAACTGCCCCCGGCGAGCATGACGTTGAGCGAGATGTTTTCCGGAGGAATGCCAAGCCCCTGCGCCATCGTGGGATGATCGAAGGCTGGAAACTGCGAGCCCATCCAGACCTCGGCCCGGTCACCGGACCATTCGACAACACCGTCGAGCGGTTCCAGTGGGGCGTGTGCGAGGTAAGGGAAGTGGAATTCGGCCTCGAGGATCTGATCGGAGCGGTCGATACCAGCGGCGCCGTTCCCGATCACCTCGGCATCGCGGCCGCCATCCTTGGCTGCGGCGGCATAATCGGCAAGGATCTGGTCGCTGGAGCGGGTTTCTGCGTTGCGCTCGTCCCATTCGACCGTCAGTGCGTCGCGCCCCTTGAGCGCCGCGTGGGTCGAGTTGGCATAGACGGCGACGCCCTGCGGGATTTGCCGAACGGCGGTCACTCCAGACACTGTGCGGGCCTCGGCATCGTCGAACCGAGCCACTGTGGCGCCGAAACTGGGTGGGTGCGCCACGACCACGGTCTGCATCCCCTCGCGGTAGACATCCATCGTGAACTCGGCGGTGCCGTTGGATTTGGCCTGCGTGTCGAGCTTGGGCAGGTCGGTGCCGATCAGCACGAAATCGGCGGGCGATTTCAGCGCCGGGTTCTCGGGGGGTGTCATTTGGGCGGCCTTTTCGGCCAATGCGCCAAAGCCTGCCTCTTGCCCCGACGGGTGGCTGAGGCGGCCCTTGGCGACGGTGATCTCGGCCTCGGGTACGTCCCATTCGCGCGCGGCTGCGGCCACAAGCATGGCGCGGGCGGCGGCACCGGCGCGGCGCATCTGCGTATAGGAATTGGCCATCGCGGTCGAGCCGCCAGTGCCCTGCATGCCGAAGGCGAGGTTCTTGTAAAGCTCGCTGTCGGAGGGCGCATGTTCGGCGCGCATCTGGGACCAGTCGGCATCCATCTCTTCGGCGACAAGCGTGGCGAGGCCGGTGAACGGACCTTGGCCGAATTCGATATGCTTGATAAGCACGGTGATCGTGTCATCTGGGGCCACGCGGACAAAGGCATTGGGCGCAAAGCTGGCGCCGTCGGTCGCGCCCGATTGCAGCGCCGCGGCGGCCCCGGACTGGGCGCGCGCCTTGAATGGCAGGGTCAGGCCGATCACGAGACCGGCAGAGGAGGCGACGAAGGCGCGGCGGGACAGGCGTGTCATGGCTCAGCCCTCCAGCGTGTCGGCAGCGTCGTGGATCGCCTTGCGGATCCGCACATAGGTCGCGCAGCGGCAGATGTTTCCGGCCATCGCGTTGTCGATATCCTCGTCGCTGGGATCGGGGATCTCACGCAGCAGCGCGGTGGCGCTCATAACCTGGCCTGACTGGCACCAGCCGCATTGAGGGACGTCGAGCTTGGCCCATGCTTGCTGAACTGCCTCGGCCTCGACCCCGTCGAGCCCTTCGATCGTGGTCACGAAGGCGCCTTCGGCCATCGAGACCGGAGTGACGCAGGAGCGCCGCGTCATTCCGTTGAGGTAGACGGTACAGGCACCGCATTGTGCGATACCGCATCCGAACTTGGTTCCGGTCATGCGCAGCTCGTCCCGCAGGACCCAGAGCAGAGGCGTGTCATCCGGGACGTCGACCGTCACCTCTTTTCCGTTGAGTTCGAAAGTGGTCATGCGGCGTCTCCCTGGCTGACATGTCGGCTTGGTTACAAGGCCAAGTCCGACTGCCGCGTCAGGGTTCCATCACGATTTCACTTTCTCAGGCGGAGCGGCGGTCGTCCCGCTCGGCGATTTCGAGCAACTGGGTTTCGAGATCCTTCTGCAACTCGCGGGCGCGTTCGATGTATTCCTGGTTCTCGCTGGCGGGCACGCCGGGCTTCCACAGTTTGGCAAGTTCACGCACGGTTTCGCGGTCGTGGAAGTAGAAGGTCTTTTCCGCGCCGGCAGCCTCGTAATCGCTGAGCCCGATGTTTTCGAGCACATATCGCCCTGCGCGCAGGGAGCTGTCGAACATCTCGCGCACGATGTCATCGGCACCGGCCTGGTAGAGCTCGTAGACATGGTTGCGGTCATAGGCGCGGGCGATGATGTGCAGATCGGGGCGCTGACGGCGGGCATAGGCGACCAGCTTGGTTACCTGCTGCGGTTCGTCCATCGCGGCGACGAGCACCTTGGCCTTTTCCAAGCCGGCGGCCTTGAGCAGTTCGGGGCGGGTCGGATCGCCAAGAAACCCCTTCATTCCGAAGCGGCGCATCAGCTGGATGGTTTCCATGTTGTGGTCCAGCACGATGGTCTTGAACCCGCTGGCGGTGACCAGTCGATTCACGATCTGGCCGAAACGACCGATGCCCGCGATGATGACGGGGCCGACCTCATCAATCTTGTCGGGCTTCTGCTGTTGGCGGGTCTGCTCGCGCATGTTGCGCGAAATGAGATCGTGCAGGATGAAAAGAAGCGGCGTGATCAGCATGGTGAGGGCGATGATGACCAGCAGTTTCTGCGACAGGTCTGGCGCGATCACGTTCTGCTGAACCGAAAAGGCCAGCAGGACGAAGCCGAACTCGCCCGCCTGTGCAAGGCCGAGCGTGAACAGCCAGCGGTCGCGCCCCTTGAGCTTGAAGGCCCGGCCGACGAGGTAGAGGATGATCCCCTTGGCGAGGATCACCAGCAGGGCAAGCCCGATCAGGTCGAACGGATCGGCGAAGAAATAGCCGAAATTGATACCGGCACCTACGGTGATGAAGAAAAGACCCAGGAACAGGCCCTTGAAGGGTTCGAGGTCGCTTTCCAGCTCGTGGCGGAATTCGGAGTTGGCAAGAACGACACCTGCAAGAAAGGCCCCGAGCGCGGGCGACAGCCCCACCAGCGTCATGAGAAAGGAGATGCCCACCACGATCATCAGCGCGAGGGCGGTGTACATCTCGCGAAGGCGCGTGGAGTGGATGAAGCGGAACAGAGGCCGGGTCAGGTAGATGCCGGCCAGAATGACGAAGGCGACAGCCGCGATCGTCACGAGTGTCACCGCCCAGCCAGGCAGACCTTCGACGAGGCTGATGCCGTGATGTGCCTTGTCGGCATGTTCCGGCAGGCGGCTGATCGAGCCGTCCGCGTCCAGTTTGGCCATGTCGGGCGCAGCGGCCAGCAGCGGCAGGAAGGCCAGGATCGGGATGACGGCGATATCCTGCGTCAGCAGAACCGAAAAGGTCGCCCGCCCGCCATTCGTCTGCATCAGGCCCTTTTCGGAAAGGGTCTGCAAGACGATGGCGGTGGAGGACAGCGACAGTGTCAGGCCGATGGCGAGGCCGGTTTTCCAGTCCAGACCGGCCATGATCGCGACCGCCATCAACACCACGGTCGAAACGCCGACCTGAAGGCCCCCGAGCCCGACAAGCCGGTCGCGCATGTTCCAAAGCGCCTTCGGGTCAAGCTCCAGCCCGATCAGGAACAGCATCATCACGACGCCGAATTCCGCCACATGCTGGAGGTCCTCGGTCTCGGCCGCGCCGACGAGGCCAAGGACCGGGCCGATCACGATACCGGCGGCGAGGTAGCCCAGCACCGAACCAAGACCAAGGCGCGCCGAAATCGGCACCGCGATCACCGCGGCTGCGAGGTAGATCGTGGCCTGGTAAAGAAAGCTGTCCATGTGGTTCCTCGAAAGGGGGCGGGTGGGACGCGGAGACGCGGGCTGACTGATATCCGGACGGTCCGACCCTGCCGCTGCGCGGTTTCAGGATGATGATGAACGCGCCAGAGGGCAAGTTGTTGCATCCCGGGGCGCGCGGATGTGACCCGGTCGTTTCGTCACCCTGCCCAATGGTTCAGCCGCTGGGGATCTTGAGGGTCAGGTTGCGCCCGCCTTTCTGGTAGCGCAGCTCGCTGTCGCCGATGGCGAGGACGCGCCCACCATCGACACGGTCGCCGACCTTGACCTTCTTGTAGCGACCGCTGGGCAGGCGAACCAATGCACGCCGGTTCGCAGGGGTGCCGTAGACACCGATCAGGTTGACCTTGCGAAGGTTGATGGCGTTGTTGACCGTCGCCTGCCGCGAGACGGTCTTGGGCGAGGGCGAGGATGGTTTGACCGTGCGGGCGGGAACCCTTTGCGGTTCGTCATCGTCCTGCTCGGCCTGTTTCTCGAGGTCCTTGGGCCGCAGTTTTGGTACGGTGGAGGCGGCGATGGCGTTCTCGGTCGGCGTGGCGGCGGAAGGGGTGGCCTCCTGAACCTGCTGTTGTAGCGATTCCGGGCGCAGCTTGGGCCGAACACCGGCAAGTTCCTCGCGCGTGCGGCCACCCAGCTGGAACCGTTCGTTCTGTTCGACAAGCGCATCGGGCCTGACACGTGGGCGGAAGCCTGCAAGCCGTTCGCGCGCCGCGTCGATTTCTGGTTCTTCCTCGAACCGGACGGGCGTGGCCGGGGGGACAAGGGGCGGCGGGCCTGCATGAACAAGGATGCCGTCGGGGTTCAGCGTTCCTTCGGGCGTCGGGGTCACAAGCCCGCGCGCGTCGAGCTCGAAGCTGGCCCCCGCGGCCGACGGCGTCACGAGCGAGGTCATTTGCACATCGGTGTCGAACGCCTGAGCCGGCGCCAGCGCGACGGCATCCTGAGACAGGTCCCGGCGGTCGATGGACGCGATATAGACGTCATCAAGGCTGATGAGACCAGGTAACTCGGGAACCTCCGGTGCATTCGGCCAGATGCCCGTTGCGGCGTAAAGGGCCTGTTGCGCGGGGGCGGTCTCTTCGGGTTCCGTATCCGCCAGTTCATCCGCCAGCGGTGCGACGACGCGGGGCGCTTGGCGCAGGGCGTCGAGCACCGCGCCATCGGTTTCCGACAGGGTTTCGTCCTGCGGCAGGCTGGCCAGCACCTCGGGCGCGGCGGCTGCGGGTTCGACGGGTGCCTCGGCCTCTGTCGATGTCGCTTGCGGCGCGCTCTCGGGGGCCGGTTCCTGCGGGTCTTCGGAAATCTGGGTCTGTGCGACCTCGGTCGTTTCAGGCTCCGACCTGAACAGGCCGGTTACCCCATCATCGAGGAACAGAGCGGCCCAGAGCGCGACACCGGCGAGGAAGATCAGCAGCGCGACCGACAGGGCAAGGCCGAGGTAGCGAGGCTTGCCGCGCGTCGCACGATTGCTTTCCCGCGCGCCGAAAATCGTGAGGCGCTCGGCCTCGTCGGCTGGTGCTTGTGCGGCGGCAAAGCCTGTCGAGGCGGGTACCGGTCCGGCCACGGCATGCGCCTGCGGAGCAGCGGTCTGCGGCAGATCCGGAAGGTCGAGTTCCGGTGCCAGAACAGGTGCGGCGACAGGTTTAGCTGGCGACGGAGGTGTTTCGACCGGTTTCGACTCTGTCGGTGGTTCCGGTTCCGATTTCGGCTTTTCCGTCGGGGCGGTGTCCGGCAGATCGGAGCGCGTGGCGGGTGCATGAACCGGCGCTGCAGGGGTGTCATCCTCGGTCTTGCCGCGCCGACTGGTAAAGCCGATAACCGGTGCAATGGCTTTTTCCGCGGGCTCCGGAGCGGCCTCTGGTTCGGGGTCCGCGACGGCCTCGGCTTTGGCGAAAGGGTCCACGGTTGGGGGCGCCGGAGCCTCTTCTGCGGGCGTTTCCGTGGGCGGTATCTCGGCTTCGCCAATCACAACGATCGCGATTCCATCCGGATCGACGGCAGCGCTGCCGGTCAACTCGGCGACATCGTGGGCGGGGCCAAAGAACGGCTCGCCCAGAAAGGGATTCTCGCCCGGGATCGCGACGTAGCTGAGCGGATCGAACCCGTGTTCGCGGGCGAATGCCTCGGCCTCGTCCAGCGTTTCGCGGGCGACAGCGGCAACATGGGTGACATCGCCCTCGGGCGACATGTCATAGGCAAGGTCGGCAAGAGCGTAGGGCGTCGCGCCTTCGAGAGCGGCTTCGACCGCAGCGATCCTTGCCGGGTCGTCGAGGCTGCCGGTCTCGACCGTGAGATACTTGATCTGTTCGTTCGGGATGACGAGTTTGGAGGTTACCTGCGGCTCAAGCCGGAGCGCCTTCTCACGAAGGCCGGACAAGGCGCCGGCAAGATCGGCAGTGTCGAGCGCAACGTCGCCCACGCGGCGCCAGCCGCCGGCCGCGCGATGCAGGAGAGAAATACCCTCGAAGGACAGGGACAGGGCAAAAGCCGGTTTCATGTCTTGGTCTTGGCACCCGTAACGACTGCTGTGCAAGCCTGTCTCGGCCTGTGTTGCGACTGTAAAGCAGGAACCCGCCGAGGGAAAGGGAAAGGCCATTCACCCCCTTGCCCGGCAAAGCCCCGCGCAGCCATGCTGGTGGTATAACAACGGGAGTAGACCAGTTGAAGACATTCGTTTTTCTGGCGGCCGCAATACTGGCGCCGATGATGGCCTGGGCCGAGGAACAGCCGCGCCTTATTACTGTCAATGGTGAAGGCTCTGTCGAGGCTGCGCCGGACATGGCGACCATCGTGCTTGGCGTGACCAACGAGGCCGAGGAGGCGGGCGCGGCCATGCAGGCGACGTCGGAGGCCGTGACACGGATCCTTGGCCGCATGCAGGAAATGGGCATTGCCGCGCGCGACGTACAGACGCGGGACCTGTCGCTGCGCCCGGTCTGGTCCGACCGGCGACCGGTGGATCAGTCCGAACCGCGCCGCATCACCGGTTTCGTTGCATCGAACCGCATGTTCGTCAGGGTTCGCGACCTTGACCGGCTGGGCGAGATCATGGATGCGGTGATCCGCGATGGCGCAAACGATTTCAATGGCTTAAGCTTCGGTCTTGAAGAGTCGGGTCCGTTGGTCAAGGAGGCGCGCGCGGAGGCGGTTCAGGATGCAACCGACAAGGCGCGGCAACTGGCCGAGGCGGCGGGCGTGACTCTGGGTGAGGTCGTCACCATCTCGGAGCATGGCGGGGGTCGGCCGGTGGCGCGGATGGCAGAGATGGCGATGGCCGATTCCGGCGGCGGGGTACCTGTCGCGGGTGGCGAAGTGTCCGTGCAGGTCAACGTGTCGATGGTCTTTGCCATCGGAGAGTAAGGGAAAGGGGGCCGAAGCCCCCTTTCGTCGTCTTAGCTGCAGGCCTTGGTCAGGGCTTGGTCGAGATCTGCGATCAGGTCGTCTGCATCCTCGATCCCGATGGACACGCGGACGACACCAGGACCGGCGCCTGCGGCCTCTTGCTGCTCTGGCGTCAGCTGGCGGTGAGTGGTCGAGGCAGAGTGAATGATCAGCGAGCGCGTGTCGCCGAGATTGGCAACGTGGCTGAAAATCTCGAGCGCGTTCACCAGCTTGACGCAGGCGTCATAGCCGCCCTTGACGGCAAAGGTGAACAGCGCACCGGCGCCCTTCGGGTACTGCTGCTTCACCCGGTCGGAATAGGGTGAGCTGTCGAGTCCGGCATAGGTCACGTACTCGATCCGGGGGTCGGCCTCCAGCCAGGCGGCGATCTTTTGCGCGTTCTCTACATGGCGTTCCATGCGCAGGGACAGCGTTTCGATCCCCATCAGCGTGTAATGCGCCGCCTGCGGGTTCATCGTCATACCCAGGTCGCGCAGCCCGACGGCGATGCCGTGGAAGGTGAAGGCGAGCGGGCCGAACGTCTCGTGGAACTTGAGCCCGTGATAGGCAGGCTCGGGTGCGCTGAGCGAGGGGAACTTGTCGGAGGCCGACCAGTCGAACGTGCCCGAATCCACGATGCAGCCGCCGGTGACGGTGCCATTGCCGGTCAGGAACTTGGTGGTCGAGTGCACGACGAGGCTGGCACCTTGTTCGATCGGGCGGCAGAGGTAAGGCGTGGCCGAGGTATTGTCGATGATCAGCGGAACGCCCGCCGCATCCGCGATGTCTGCGATGGAGCGGATGTCGGTGACATAGCCGCCGGGGTTCGAGATCGACTCGCCGAACACGGCCCGGGTGTTCTCGTCGATGGCTGCCTTCACGGCCTCGGTATCATCGAAGTCGACGAATTTCGCCGACCACCCGAACCGCTTGATGGTCTGGCTGAACTGGGTGACCGTTCCGCCATAAAGACGGGTAGAGGCGACCACGTTGCAGCCCGGCGCCATCAGGGGGAAAAGCGCCATGATCTGGGCGGCATGTCCCGAGGAGCAGCACACCGCGCCGACGCCGCCTTCGAGCGTGGCCATGCGCTCCTGCAGCACCGCAACCGTGGGGTTGGTCAGGCGCGAGTAGATGTATCCCACCTCTTGCAGGTTGAAGAGCGCCGCGGCGTGATCGGCATCGCGAAACACGTAGGCCGTGGTCTGATAGATAGGCGTCTGCCGTGCGCCAGTGGCCGGATCAGGCCGTGCGCCTGCGTGAATCTGAAGCGTGTCGAACCCGTAAGCGGGGGTATCGGACATGATGATCGTCTCCCTGTTCAAAATCTCCCGCCCTGATTAGGCCATCGCAGGAAGGTGTACAACGCGCGGCATTTCTGCCTGCGGCAAATGCGGTCTTTTGAAGCGGCGGGCTTTGGGCTAAGCGGGCGGGATGAACTTGAACGTTTCCGATCTTGCCATTTCACGCGGCGGCCTTCCCGTGCTGGAAGGACTGAGCTTCGTTCTCGAGCCGGGGCGCGCCTTGATCCTGCGGGGGCCCAACGGGATCGGGAAGACGACACTTTTACGGACGCTGGCCGGGTTGCAGCCGCCCTTGTCGGGCCGGATCGAAGGTGCCGAGGAGCGTATTGCCTATGCCGCGCATTCCGACGGGATCAAGCCGACCCTGACCGTGACCGAGAACCTGCGTTTCTGGGCAAGCGTGTTCGGAACAAGGGACATCGCGCCCGCGCTTGATGCCTTCGCGTTGAACGACTTGGCGGACCGGTTCGCAGGCAACCTGTCGGCGGGACAAAAACGCCGCCTTGGGCTGGCGCGCCTGCTGGTGACGGGACGACCGGTGTGGATCCTGGATGAGCCGACCGTGTCACTTGACCGCGATGCGGTGGCGCTGTTTGCCGATGCCGTGCGGGCGCATCTGGGGCAGGGCGGTTCGGCCCTGATCGCAACGCATATCGACCTTGGCCTTGCGGCCGAGGTGCTGGAAGTCGGGACGTTCAAGGCCGCGCCGCCCCCGCTCGAGGATTTCGACGGAGGTTTCCTGTGATTGCCCTGCTGTTGCGTGACCTTCGGCTGGCCTTTCGCGCCGGCGGTGGCTTTGGTCTTGGTCTTGCGTTTTTCCTGATCGTCACCGTGCTCGTACCTTTTTCGGTCGGCCCGCAATCGCAGCTGTTGTCGACGATTGCTCCGGGTATCCTGTGGCTGGGTGCGCTTCTTGCCTGCCTTTTGTCGCTTGATCGTCTGCTGGCGCTGGACTGGGAGGACGGATCGCTGGACCTTTTGGCGACCGCTCCCTTGCCGCTTGAGGCTACGGTGAGCATCAAGGCGCTCGCCCATTGGATCACCACCGGGTTGCCGCTGGTTCTGGCCGCGCCAGTGCTGGGCGTGCTGCTGAACCTGCCGGTGGCGGGGTTTTCATGGCTTGTCATATCGCTATTGGCCGGAACGCCTGCCCTGTCTGTGATCGGCACCTTTGGTGCCGCGCTGACCGTCGGCCTGAAACGTGGGGGCCTTCTGCTGTCGCTTCTCGTTCTGCCGCTCTACGTGCCGACGCTGATCTTCGGGGCCGAGGTCGCGCGCCGCGGGGCCGAAGGGATGGAAACCACGACGCCGCTATTGCTGCTTGCGGGGATCACGGCCGGTGCCATATCCCTGCTGCCCTTTGCCAGCGCCGCCGTGCTGCGCGTCAATCTGCGCTAGTCATTCGCGATTGAGGCGGCCCCGAAACCGGATTAGATATTGCCCATGCCAACGAACGACACGTCGAACAGCCTCTGGTCCTACGCCAATCCCAAGAAATTCCTGGCCACCACGGAACGGGTGTTGCCGGTCCTGTGGGTGCTGGCATTTGCCTGTCTTGCGGTCGGGCTGATCTGGGGGTTCTTCTTTACGCCCGATGATTTCCGGCAAGGATCCACGGTCAAGATCATCTACCTGCACGTGCCTTCGGCGCTGATGGCGATCAACACGTGGCTGATGATGCTGGTCGCTTCGCTTATCTGGCTTGTCCGGAGGCATCATGTCTCGGCGCTGGCGGCCCGGGCGGCGGCCCCGGTCGGCATCGTCTTCACTCTGATCGCGCTGGTTACCGGGGCGATCTGGGGCCAGCCGATGTGGGGGACATGGTGGGCCTGGGACCCGCGGCTGACATCGTTCCTTATCCTGTTCCTCTTCTACCTGGGCTATGTTGCTCTGTGGGAGGCGATCGATAATCCCGACACGGCGGCGGACCTGACCGCCGTGCTGTGCCTTGTGGGGTCCGTCTTTGCGCTGCTCAGCCGCTATGCGGTGAATTTCTGGAACCAGGGGCTGCACCAGGGCGCGTCCCTCAGCCTCGATAAAGAAAAGAACGTGGCAGATGTCTTTTATCAGCCGCTTTTGGTGGCAATCGCGGGGTTTGTTCTGCTGTTTGTCGCGCTGGTCTTTTACCGCACGGGAACCGAGATCCGTGCGCGCCGGATCAAGGCTTTGATGGCACGGGAGAGGGCGCAGGGATGATGCCGGATCTGGGAAAATACGCCGATACGGTACTGTCGGCCTATGCGGCCTCGCTTGTGTTGTTGGTCGCCATCGTCGTCTTGTCGATCTGGCGCGGGCGCCGTGTGCGGGCCGAGATGGAGCGGGTCGAGGCGCGGATGTCCAGAAATGGCTAAGGTTTCACCGCTGATGATCGCGCCGCCGGCCATTTTCGCCGCGCTGGCGGTCCTGTTTTATGTGGGCATGATGCGCGAGGACAAGGACAGCCTTCCCTCTGCGCGTGAAGGGCAACCTGCACCGTCGGTTGTGTTGACGGAGTTTCCGGGCCGTCCCGGTTTCGATGATGCCACGCTTCGCGATGGCGAGGTCAAGCTGGTCAACTATTGGGCCAGCTGGTGCGCGCCTTGCCGGGTGGAACATCCCAGCCTCGAAGCGCTGGCGGATGAGGGCATCCCCATCTATGGGGTCAATTACAAGGACCAGCTGGGGCAGGCGCAGGGGTTCCTGGACGAGCTGGGCGATCCCTATGCGGGTATCGGCCGCGACGAACAGGGGCGCATGGCACTGGATTGGGGCCTTTATGGCGTACCCGAGACCTATGTGATCGCGGGCGACGGCACGGTGGTTCTGCGATTTGCCGGGCCGATCACGTCGCGCGTCATCGAAAGCACGATTCGTCCTGCATTGGAACGCGCCGCTGCGCAGTAAGTGCGCTCTTTGCCATTTGTTCGCCTTTGACGCGCGGCGCATCTCTTGATGCCGCGGTTCTTGGCTTTGTCTCGCGCTATT
The DNA here is from genome assembly GCF_042648365.1 of Lutimaribacter marinistellae. Taxonomy (NCBI): domain Bacteria; kingdom Pseudomonadati; phylum Pseudomonadota; class Alphaproteobacteria; order Rhodobacterales; family Roseobacteraceae; genus Lutimaribacter; species Lutimaribacter marinistellae. Next base: position 132,093 of record NZ_JBHRXI010000025.1, read on the forward strand.
GATTGCCGGAACGAAAAAGGGCGCCCGACCGGGGCGCCCTTCGTGGTCTTGATGCTCTGGCGCGTCAGCTCGCCTTGGCGAGGTTGCGCAGCACGTAATGCAGGACGCCGCCGTTCTCGATATACTCGATCTCGGGCGCGGTATCGATCCGGCACTTGAGCGTGATGGTCTTTTCGGTGCCGTCCGCAAAAGTGATCGTGCAAGGCACTTCCTGCTGCGGTTTCACGTCGTCCAGACCGGTGATCGAAACGGTTTCGTCACCTTTCAAGCCCAGCGATTTGCGGGTGTCGCCGCCGGTGAACTCGAAGGGGATGACGCCCATGCCGACGAGGTTCGAGCGGTGGATGCGCTCGAAATTCTCGGCGATGACCGCCTTGACGCCCAGAAGCGCCGTACCCTTGGCAGCCCAGTCGCGGCTGGATCCTGCGCCGTATTGCTCACCGCCGAAGACGACAAGAGGCGTGCCCTGCTCCTGGTAGGCCATGGCCGCGTCATAGATCGCCATCTGCTCGCCGTTGGGGCCCTTGGTGTAGCCACCCTCGACGCCATCGAGCATCTCGTTCTTGATGCGGATATTGGCGAAAGTGCCTCGCATCATGATCTCGTGGTTGCCGCGGCGCGAGCCGTAAGAGTTGAACTCGCGAGGGGCAACCTGTCGGTCGATCAGGTACTTGCCTGCCGGGGTCGTCTCCTTGAAGGAACCCGCGGGCGAGATGTGGTCGGTCGTCACCATGTCGCCGAGGATGGCAAGAACGCGCGCGCCCTCGATATTCGAGATCGTGCCCTTCTCCTTGCTCATGCCCTGGAAATAGGGCGGGTTCTGGACATAGGTCGACGTCGCCGGCCAGTCATAGGTTTCGCCGCCGGAAACATCGACGCCCTGCCACTTCTCATCGCCTTTGAATACGTCGGCATATTTCGACTGGAAGCTTTCGCGCGTCACGGTCTTTTCGACCAGTTCGGCGATCTCGGCATTGGTGGGCCAGATGTCTTTCAGGTAGACATCGTTGCCGTTCTTGTCCTGACCGATGACGTCCTTGGTGATGTCGACATTCATGTCGCCAACCAGAGCATAGGCGACGACGAGCGGCGGCGAGGCAAGGTAGTTCGCGCGCACGTCGGGGCTGATCCGGCCTTCGAAGTTGCGGTTGCCCGACAGAACCGATGTGGCGATCAGGTCGAACTCGTTCACCGCCTTGGAAATCGGCGCGTCGAGCGGACCGGAGTTGCCGATACAGGTGGTGCAACCGTAGCCCACGAGGTTGAAACCGATGGCGTCGAGGTGATCCTGAAGGCCAGCGGCCTCGAGGTAGTCCGACACGACCTTGGAACCGGGTGCGAGCGATGTCTTGACCCAGGGCTTGCGGTTCAGGCCCAGCTCATGCGCCTTTTTCGCCACGAGACCCGCGCCGATCATCACGTAGGGGTTCGACGTGTTGGTGCAGGAGGTGATCGAGGCGATCACGATGGAGCCGTCATGCAGCTGGTAGGCGCCGTCGTCGGTCTTGTACCAGCCCTTCTTGTGATGGCCTTCGTCGCCGGGAATGTCCTGCGGTTCGGGCGCGCCGCCTTCACCTTCCCAGCGTACTTCGGCATTGGCGCTGGCGTCCTTGCCGTCGCGCACGCCCTTGACGTAGTCGGCGAAGGCCGAAGCGGCCTTGTCGAGCGCGATGTAATCCTGCGGCCGCTTGGGGCCCGAGATCGCCGGTACGATCGTACCCATGTCCAGCGACAGGGTCGAGGAATAGACCGGGGCATAGTCCGAGCCGCGCCACATGCCGTTTTCCTTGGCATAGGCTTCGACCAGGGCGATGCGGTCTTCGTCGCGGCCCGATTGGCGCATGTAGCGCAGCGTCTCGTCATCGATGGGGAAGAAGCCGCAGGTCGCGCCGTATTCGGGGGCCATGTTGGCGATGGTGGCGCGCTGCGCCAGCGGCAGGTTGTCGAGGCCCGCGCCGTAGAATTCGACGAACTTGCCAACCACGCCATGTTCGCGCAGCATCTCGACCACTTTCAACACGAGGTCGGTGCCGGTGGTGCCTTCGACCATCTCGCCGGTCAGCTCGAAGCCCACGACCTCGGGGATCAGCATCGAGATCGGCTGACCCAGCATGGCGGCCTCGGCCTCGATCCCGCCAACGCCCCAGCCCAGCACGGCCATGCCGTTGACCATGGTGGTGTGGCTGTCGGTGCCCACGAGCGTGTCGGGATACGCGACGGTATCACCGTTCTGGTCAGTGTCGGTCCAGACGGTCTGCGCCAGATACTCCAGGTTCACCTGGTGGCAGATGCCGGTTCCGGGGGGAACCACGCGGAAGTTTTCGAACGCGGTCTGACCCCATTTCAGGAACTCGTAGCGCTCCATGTTCCGCTCGTATTCGCGGTCCACGTTCATCTGGAAGGCGCGCGGGTTGCCGAACTCGTCGATCATGACCGAGTGGTCGATCACGAGGTCAACGGGGTTGAGCGGGTTGATCTTTTGCGCGTCGCCGCCGAGGTTCTTGATGCCATCGCGCATCGCGGCGAGGTCGACCACCGCCGGAACACCGGTGAAGTCCTGCATCAGCACGCGTGCGGGGCGATAGGCGATCTCACGCGGGTTCTTGCCGCCTTTTTCCGCCCACTCGGCAAATGCCTTGATGTCATCTACGGAAACGGAGAAGCCGTCATCCTCGAACCGCAGGATGTTTTCCAGCACGACCTTCAATGCGGCGGGAAGTTTCGAGAAGTCGCCCAGACCGGCCTCGGTGGCGGCGGGGATGGAATAATAGGCGACGGACTTTCCGTTGACGTCCAGCGTACGGCGCGTCTTGGCTTTGTCCTGTCCAACTGTGATGGGCATTTCGTGGCCTCCCTCTCAGGGTTGGTGGAAACGGGGATTCGCTGCCTGCCTTCTGCATCACGCGCGGGCGCGGTTCAAGCGTTGCGGCGGGGGTGCGACGATTTTTGTATACCATTGCACACATTTTGGCAGGAATACCCTTTGCGCGACGGTGGCTGCGGGTCACTCAAGCTTGATTGGCACGTGTTTGGGGTCGGGTCTAAACCTCAATCATGTAACCAGAACGGAATATGGCAGCATGTCGCGCATCCTCACGGCCCTGTTGGGCTTAGGCCTTGCATTCGCAACCCCAGCGGCGTCGGGTGACGATCCCGTCGTGGTCGAGTTGTTCACCTCGCAGGGGTGTTCTTCCTGTCCGCCAGCAGATGCGATCATGCGCGAGTTGGCACAGCGGGAGGATGTCATCGGTCTCGCGTTGCATGTTGATTACTGGGACTACATCGGGTGGAAGGACCAGTTTGCCTTGCCGAGCCACAAGGTTCGGCAGCAAGCTTATGCAAGGGTTGCGGGACGGTCGATGATCTACACGCCGCAGATGATCGTCGGCGGACAATCCGACATCCGTGGTGCCGACCAGCCCGCGCTGGAGAGGGCGATCGAACGGCACGGAGCCACGGCGCCTTTGGCAGAACTGCACATCGAAACAGCCGAGGGGCGGGTGACCGTGACGGCGACCGGGGCGGGGCAGGCCGTGCAACCGCCTGCCGACGTCGTTCTGGTGCGATACCAGCCCCTGCGCCACAGCGAGATCAAACGTGGTGAGAATGCCGGGCGCAACCTCGACTATGCCAATGTCGTGACAAGCTGGGAGCGGCTGGGCGAATGGGACGGGCAGGGGGAGGCGCAGTTCTCGTCAGACTGGACCGGCGACCTGCCTGCCGTCGTCTTGCTTCAACGGCGCGGTCCCGGCGCGATCATTGCGGCCAAGAGGGTGGAGTGATCAGCGCTCTTCCTCGGGCTGAATACCCAGCCCGCCCCAGGGTTTCCAACGACGGTGAATCCAGAACCACTGTCCCATGTGCTGCCGAACGACCGCCTCGAGATCGTCGTTGATGTACTGCGTCATCGTCTCGGCATCGCTATGCGGAACGGGGGCATGGACCCGGATGTCGAAATCGACGCCGTTGGGTTGCCGGATCGCATAGCAGGGCAGCATCAGGGCATCGTGTTTCAGCGCCAGTTCGGCATTCAGTACCGAGGTGACGGCAGGTTTGCCGAAGAACTGCAACTCCTGCCCGCCATGCACGTGAAGGTCGGATACAATTGCGATAATCCCGTTCTGTCGCAGGTGGCGAACCATCTGCGACATGCCGCGCCGGCCCTGTTCGAACATCGGCTCGCCGGTCTTGAGAAAACACTCGACATAGGCGTCGTTGAAATAGGGGTTCGCCATACGGCGATACAGACAGCCCATTGGCCGGCCGCTGCGCGCCTGCAGCGCGATGCGGATGGCGAGGTAATGCCCGAAATGCGCCGCGATGATCATGATCGGCCGGCCCGCTGCTGCCGCCTCGTCGAACGCGGCGAGGCCATCGCCACTTACAGGGGCAGTCTTTTGCCGGGCGACGAACTCTTCGGGCGAGAAATGCTCCATGATCGCGCTGCCGGCATTATGGGGAACCTCTCGGGTGATGCGGGCGACCTCTTCCTCGGGCAGGTCAGGACAGACCAGTGCGAGGTTGTCGCGAATACGCTTGCGGAATCCGACGACTGGAGACAGCACCTGCGCGATACGTCCCATCGCGGGAACGCGCCGCTCGTAGGGCAGCAAATGCATGACCCCAATCACGCCCTGCAGGAACAGGTTCGAGAGATAGTATTTCGCGCGCTGAAAGCGGGACAGCTCGGACTTGGGGACGGGCATCTGATCTCAACGGCCAAAGGTTTCGCGATGCCAGACATAAATGCCGGCCCCCGCGATCACAAGCGCGCCGCAGATTGTCCAGATATCGGGGTATTCCCCAAAGAAGATTGCGCCCCACAATGCAGCAAAGGCGAGGCCGCAATAGGCGTAAGGTGCCAGCATGGCTGCCTCGCCCGTGCTGAAGGCGCGGATCAAGAGCATCTGGCCCAGAGTTCCGAAGCCGGCAACGATCCCGATCAGGCCCAGGGACGCAAGATCGAGCGGCTGCCAGTAAAAGGGTACCGCTAGCGTCAGCAGGACGGTGCCGACAAGTCCGGTGTAGAAAAGCGAGGTCCATGGATCCTCGTCAGGGCCCACGCGCCGCGTGAACAGCGCATAGGCAGAATAGCAGGCCGCAGCCCCCAGCGGGAAAAGCGCAGCCAGCTGAAACATGCCCGTGCCAGGGCGAATGATGATCAGAGCGCCGATGGCTGCCACCGCGATCCCGGCGATGCGCCGTGGTCCGAGCCCTTCGCCGAGAAAGAGAGCGGCACCCAGCGTGATCAGAACCGGATTGATCGACATGAGCGCCGCGGCATCGGTCAGGGGGATCCGGCTGATGCCTGTGAAAAAGAATGCCGTGGCACCCATCAGCAACAGCGAGCGCAGCAATTGCAGACCGGGGTAACGCGTTCTGACGACACGCGTGAGGCGCGGCAGAACGAGGAGGAACACGACCGCCATCTGGCCCGCGTAGCGCGCCCAGAGCGTAGGCAACACACCGATGCGCGGGGCGAGCGCCTTGACGGTTGCGTCCATCAGGGAAAAGCAAAGGATGGCCGCAATCATCAGAAGGATCGCGCGGTTCGCGACCTGTCGGCTTTGCGCTGCGATCGGGGGGAGGGAAGTCGGGTCCATAGGTCCTGATAGGCGGGATGGGGCGGGCTGTCCATCCACCGCGCGCTATCGCCCAAGGGCAGGATGCTCCCGCCCCGTCACGCCGCATCGGGGATGCGACGCGATGCGTTGGGCCGGGCGCCGCCCCTTCGGTGCGGCGCGGGTCCGACCACGGCGGTGTTGCCCACAATGCCGAGATCTTTTGGTATTGGCATTAGAAGAAATCGATGGATTTCGGCCTGCGTCAAACCTCTTCGGTGTCGTCTTCGGGTTCCACCAACGAGATCGCCCCTTCGTCGGCGAGGGCGCGGATCGCGGTCACGAGCTCTGCCATCGCGCCTTCGGCCTCGGCGCGCTTGACCTTGCCGCGCTCTGCCATTTCCTCGCGCAGCGTGCCGGCCATTCGGTTCGACATGTTCGCGAGCAGGTAGTCGGCCGCGGCACGATCACCGTCGCTTTGGGTGCCTGCAAGGGCGGTCACGAGCGTCGCATTCTCGACCGTTCGGATGGCCGCGGGGACATCGCGCGCGGCAAGCCTTTCGGGGATATGCGCGAAGGTGAAAATCACTTTACGCACGGTTTCGGCAAAGTGAGCATCCTGCTCTTCGAGCGCGTCCAGAAGCCCGTCACGTGTGGCTGCGGGAGATTGGTTGAGTATCGCGCCCACCCTTTCACCCGGGGCGAGCGGGAAGGCGCTGACCGGTTTCGCGTCGAGTTGGGTGACGAGCGACCAGCCGATACGTTCCACCGCCTCGGGCGTGACGCTTGCCGTGCGGGAAATCGCAAAGGTTATCCGGCGCGCGACGGGCCCAGGCAGTTTTCCCAACATGCCTGCAGCTTTCGCCGTATCGAGCTTGGAGAGGACGACGGCGGCGACCTCGGTACTTTCCGCTTCGACCATCTGTGCCAACTCGGCGGGCGGGAGCGCCCGCAGCCGCACCCAGGGATCGCCCATGCGCTGAACACCTGCTTCCTTGCGAAGCCGTGCCGCGGTCGACGGTGCGAGTTTTCCGTCCATTGCGGTCAGCGCACCTGCAAGCCCGTGCGGGAAGCTGAGACCGATCCCCTCGAGCGCGTCGGAAAATTCATGTGCAACGGCGGCGAGTGTGACGCGATCAACCAGTCCCATGCGCCCCATCTGCTGTGTCAGCTTGACCTGAAGCTCTTCGGGAAGGTCCTCAAGCGGGATGTCGGCCCCTTCGTTCAGCAACAGGCGTACGACGATAGCGGCTTTTTCCCGGCCTGACAGGGGGCGAGGAACGCGCCTTTCCCCGACCGTGTCCGTAGCGGTTTCGACATCAGGCGGGATGCCATTCCCGAGCCTTACCAGTAAGTTGTTTTCTGCCATGTCGTCCGAGTCACCCGGCAAGTCCTTGTGCCGGATGACCGTAGCCGCGACGCGGTAAAGAAAACCTGAAGGTCAGTAATTGTACGTAAGGCCAGACCGGATAGCCTCGCGCAGTGACGCTTCGGCCCATGTGCCGTCGCCGCCGCGGGCCTTGATCTCGCGCCATTGCGCGATGGCCTCATCGGTTTTTCCTGCAGTCACAAAGCCTTGGCCCATGTAGCTACGCGCCAGAAGGTTGTTGGCGTTGGTAGCAATCGCGCGGGCATAGAACTCGTCAGCCTCAACCTGATTGCCGAGTTTCCGATGTGTGAACCCCCAATAGGTCAACACGAGATCGTCGTCTTGCGGCATCTGTGACAACACGGTCTGTGCGTCTTCGAGACGACCGGCGTAAGCGAGTTCGCGTACAGCGTCACGCAAGGTATCGAGGTCGAGCGAAGAGGCCTTGTCAGGGCGCACGCAGCGCTGGATTTTTGGGTCCCAGACGCCGTTCACCTTTTTCGAGTAACGCACCCACGCTTTTTTTTCGGGGTCCCACTGACGTTCAGAGAAACAATCGGTGGTCGTCTCTGTCGGTTTGGGCGGTGTCGTCGTGGTCATGTTGCCGCCCGCGGCAAAAAGTGCAACTGGCAGGCTGGCGAAAAGGGCGGCGGCGATCAGGGGGCGCATCGGGAAAACTCCATCCTTGGGCAAATTCTTTTCACTCAACCTATGATACTGCAAGGCCGCGACGAGGGACACGCCCCGCCGCGGCCATCACGTTTCGGTGTAGCTGGATCAGCTGTTGACCACCTTCTCGCAGCTTTGCGTATCGGCATTCCATTGCGATCCGGCGGCACAGGATTGTGCCTGGTGCTGTCGATCCGAGCACATTGCGAACGAGACCGCCGGAAGGGCGATCAAGGCAAGGGCAGTCAAGGCAATCTTGGTCTTCATGCAATTTCTCCCGTTGGTTTCCTGATCATCGTACCGGAAAAGTAACCCGAGAAGCGAATTTGGCAAAGCCCTTCGATGTTCCGGCAGGCTTTGCGAAACGAATGTTCTGACGTAGCATGGAAATAGTCCGATGTACGGCTGGATAAATGTACCCGAAAACGGTGGGTTATCCGCGCTCCGGGAGGAAAATGATGCCCGACAACAGTGATGCGCCCTCACCGGCGGAGGATCGCTCTCCCAGCTTTGCCATGGCCTTGATCCCGGTTGTTGGTCTCATCGTTCTGCTGGCGCTGGCATACCTGTTGTTCGGGGACGAGGCGGCGGCCGGTCCCAACCAGATCGCCCTGCTGTTTTGCGCGTTGATGGCCACTGCGGTTGGATGGCGGTTGGGCTTCACGATGGAGGAAATGCGCGAGGCTGCGATCGAGAGCGTGAATACGGGCGTGACGGCGATCTTCATCCTGCTGGCCGTCGGCTCTCTTATCGGCACATGGGCGATGAGCGGCACGCTGATGGCGATGGTGTACTGGGGCCTGATGATCCTGTCGCCCGACTATTTCTACATGACCACGGCGATCATATGCGCGGTGGTCGCGTTGTGTATCGGGTCGTCATGGACCGTTGCGGGCACCATCGGCATCGGGTTGATGGGGGTGGCGCAGCAGATCGGGCTGAACCCGGCGATCACGGCAGGGGCCGTCATTTCAGGCGCTTATTTCGGGGACAAGTCCTCACCGCTGTCGGATGCAACGAACCTTGCGGCGGCGGCTGCAGCTGCGGACCTGTATGCGCATATCAAGGCCGCTTTCGTGACCTCGGTTCCGACGCTGGTTGTGACACTTGTCGTGCTGATGTTGCTTGGCAGTCCACGGGATTTCGACGCGACCGAGATCACGAACGCCATCGCGCAGGTCTTTGACGTAAGTTTCGTGCCTTTCATTCCGCTGGCACTCGTCCTCGTGCTGGCACTCACGCGATGGCCGCCGTTCACAACCATCTTTTTGGGGGCGCTTGCCGGCGGCGTGCTGGCCGTCTTCAATCAGCCCGATCATGTCCTGGCCTTTGTCAACGAACCCGAATTGCCGGTCGGGCTGGGCCTGCTGAAAGGTGTCTGGATGGCGATGGCGACGGGGTATGAAAGCGCGTCGGGCAGCGAAGCAGTGGATCAACTTCTCTCACGCGGCGGGATGGAGAGCATGTTGACTACGATCTGGCTGATCCTGACCGCGCTCGCCTTTGGCGGCGTGATCGAGAAGACGCGCGTGCTTGAAACGCTGCTGGACCCTGTCGTTCAGGCAGCCAAGGCGACGTGGCAGATGGTGGCGGCGCTGGTCGTGGCCGGCTTGGGAACCAATATCTTGGCCTCGGACCAGTATATTGCGATCGTTCTGCCCGGACGCATGTTCCGCAAGGTCTTTCTACAACGTGGTTTAAGCCGGGTTGCCGTGTCGCGGACCGTCGGCGACAGTTCGACCGTCACATCGGCGCTGATTCCATGGAACAGTTGCGGTGCATACATGGCGGCGACGCTAGGCGTGGCCACGATCAACTACGCGCCCTACGCCATTTTCAACCTGCTGAACCCGCTGGTGGCGATCGGGCTGGCGGCTCTCATGCCCTCGCTGTTTCAGCAGAGCAGGGCGGGAGACCCGCCCAAGCCCGATGAAAGACCCGTAGAGGCCTAAGCGGGGATGTTAGCGCCCTAGTCCTCGCCGAAGACGCGCGCAAAGATCGTGTCGACATGCTTGGTGTGATAGCCGAGATCGAACTTTTCCTCGATTTCCTCGCGGCTGAGCGCAGCGGTGACATCCGGGTCAGAGAGCAACTCTTCCTTGAAATCGGTCCGGTGCTCCCAGACTTTCAGCGCGTTGCGCTGTACGTATGTATAGGCGTCTTCGCGGCTGACACCGGCCTGCGTCAGGGCGAGCAGGACGCGCTGACTCATCACGAGGCCGGGGAACTTGTTCATGTTCTCGAGCATGTTCTCGGGGAAGATCAGCATCTTGTCGATGACACCGGTCAGCCGCGCAAGCGCGAAGTCGAGCGTGATGGTCGCGTCAGGCCCGATCATGCGTTCGACCGAAGAATGGCTGATGTCCCGTTCGTGCCACAAGGCAACGTTTTCCATGGCCGGGATCACGGCCGAACGGACCATACGTGCAAGGCCGGTCAGGTTCTCGGTCAGCACCGGGTTCTTCTTGTGCGGCATGGCCGAGGAGCCCTTTTGCCCCATCGAGAAGAATTCGGCCCCCTCCAGCACCTCGGTCCGCTGCATGTGACGGATTTCGATGGCGATGTTCTCGATCGAGGAGGCGATCACGCCAAGCGTCGCGAAAAAGGCCGCGTGGCGATCGCGGGGAACCACCTGTGTGGAAATCGGCTCAGGGACAAGTCCGAGCTTGTCGCAGACATGTTCCTCGACTGCCGGGTCGATATTGGCGAAAGTGCCGACCGCACCGCTGATCGCGCCCGTTGCGATCTCGGCCCGCGCGTCGCGCATGCGGCTGAGGTTGCGATCCATCTCGGCATAGAAGCGGGCAAAGGTCAGACCCATCGTCGTCGGTTCGGCGTGGATGCCGTGGCTGCGTCCGATGCGAACCGTATCCTTGTGTTCAAGCGCACGACGCTTGAGCGCGGCCAGAAGCGCCTCGAGGTCTGCGATGAGGATGTCCGCCGCACGTGTAAGCTGTACGTTGAAACAGGTGTCCAGCACGTCCGACGAGGTCATGCCCTGGTGGACGAAGCGCGCCTCTTCGCTGCCGACATGCTCGGCCAGGTGGGTGAGGAAAGCGATGACGTCATGCTTGGTGACGGCTTCGATTTCATCGATGCGAGCGACGTCGAACTCGACATCCTTGGCCTTCCACACAGCGTCCGCGTTTTCGCGCGGGATGACGCCCAGATCGGCCATCGCGTCGCAGGCATGTGCCTCGATCTCGAACCAGATGCGGAACTTGGTTTCGGGCGACCAGATGGCGACCATGTCGGGACGGGAATATCGGGGGATCATCGGCAAGGCCTCCTGCATGCGGGAATGGAGCGGGTTGCCGCGGGTCTTAGACGCGTCCGCTGGCCGGAACAAGTCGCAGGGGACCGCCTGAGACGGTTTGCCCCCCGCGCCAACGCTGCGAGGATTAAACAGGGACATTTACGGATCGGTTTCTTGCCGCAATGATGAAGTCAAAGGATGGAGGTCTAAACATGCAATTGCTACCAAGGCTGCGCCTAGCGTTTGCCGCAGGGCTGGTCATGGTTGGGGCGGCCCCGGCCATCGCCGACATGCCGGTCACCTACAGGTCCGATGGCCGCGCCCTGTTCCAGGTCAGCGCGCCCGATTTCTGGCAGGTGAGGGCAGGCGGCCCGAGATCGCTGACGCCGCCGGGATCGGATGAGGCGCGGCTGATCAACCGGATAATTGGCCTTTCCCCGGTGACCGAAAGCGGGGCCTGGATCGGTTTCATGTCGCCGAACGGTGTCTCGACCTTTGCGCAGGCCGAGGACTATCTGCGCAATATCGGTCAGTCCATCGTCAGCGATCCGGAGGTTACGGGTCAACGCGACATTCGCGTCGGAGGCCTTGCGGCACGCAGTTTCAAGGGCACGGGGCGTCGTGACGGGCGCGGCGTGAACTTCACCGCCGTGGTCATCGACCTGCCGGGAAATCGCATGGCTGTTTCGCTCGCCGTGCTGGATTCGCGAGCCGATCCGGCACTCGTCAACGATCTCAACGCGATCTACGGCTCGTTCCGGGCCATTCGATGAAAGGGGTGATCGGATGAACCGTTATCGTACTTGTCGACTGGCCCTCGCACTTGCACTGGGCACGGGGCTGCTGGCTGGATGTGATCCCTCGGCCACGGGATCGGCCAATGTCTATTACGACGGCATGATGTGGAACGACTATTACTATGGGTACCCGCGTCCGCCCCGGCCCGAGAACCCCATCGAGCGTCCTCCAGTCCGCCCAGAGCCGCCGATCGCGAAGCCACCGGTAAGGCCTGTGCCGCCGATTGCGCGGCCACCCGTGGCGCGCCCGCCCATCCATCGCCCACCAGTGGCGCGACCCATGCCGCGCCGTGGCTGACGCAGGGTATCACTCGGCAAGGCGTGTGGTGACCACCGCAGACGATTCCAGCGTTCGGTGAACCGGGCATCGATCTGCGATTTCGAGCAGGGCCTGGCGCTGCTCGCGATCCAGCGCGCCTTCGAGATGGATGACCCGGGCAAAACGGTCGGCTTTGCCGGGCGCGGTGCTGGGGTCGGCGTCTTGGGCGTGGACCTTCTCGTGGCTGACATCCACGCTGACATGGGTAAGGGGCCAGCCCTTGCGCCGCGCGTACATACGAATGGTCATCGAGGTGCAGGCACCGAGCCCGGCAGCAAGGAAGCCGTAAGGCGACATGCCGAGATCGGTTCCGCCGTATGCCAGGGGTTCGTCGGCGCGCACGTAATGGTTCGGGCCGCTTTGAACGTCCTGGAGGAAGCCTGATGGATCGGCCTCGCTGACGCGGACGATACCCTCTGGCGCGCCAGGCGGAGGGGCTGGCGGAGACAGGTCGACGTATCGCGTAACCCAGGCGGCAATGACAGCCGCCGCATACTCTGCATCGCTTTCTCGGGTGATCAGGTGATCGGCATCATCGAGCGTCACGAAACTCTTGGGATGTTTCGCGGCGGTGAAGATCCCCGTGGCGTTGTCGATCCCGACGGTATCGTCGCGCGGCGCGTGCATCACCAGCAGTGCGGCGCCGAGGCGTTCGACTGCCGGGCGAAGCGCAACCTCGGCTATATCCTCGACAAAACCGCGACCGATGCGGAACGACCGGCCCGCCAAAGAGACCTCGGCACTGCCGTCTTCGTGGATACGCGGCAGCGCCTCGGCAAAGTGATGGGTGACATGGCTCGGGTCGAAGGGTGCATTCAGCGTCACCACGGCCTTGACCGATGCGATCCCCTCGCGCGCCCGTAACACGGCAGCACCGCCCAGCGAATGTCCAATCAGAAGCGAAGGGGCCATTCCGCGCCCCTCGAGGTAATGGGCGGCGGCCTTGAGATCGTCGACATTCGAAGTGAAAGTGGTATTCGCGAATTCGCCGTCGGAATGACCCAGACCGGTGAAATCGAAGCGCAGAACCGCGATGCCCATCGATGCAAGACGTCCAGCAATCCTGCGTGCGGCGGGAATGTCCTTGGAACAGGTGAAGCAATGCGCGAAGAGCGCGGTTGCAAGCACCGGTCCTTCGGGTAGATCGAGACGGGCGGCGAGTTGGCCACCATCGTGGCCTTCGAAGGTTACGCGTTCGGTCGGCATGGCAGGTCCTGTGTGGCAAGGCCTCTGCAACATGGCCGCGCCGAAGCGGCGTCGCAAGCCGTTCGCCTACGCTGTCACGGCATGGTGAGATTGGTGTACGGGAGATGCCGCCTGGGGCGTCGAGATGGAAGGGGTTGGGATGCCGAAGGTGTTGGCGGTGGTGTTGGGTGCGATCCTACTAGTCAGTTACCTTGGCGTCCTGCATCCAGCCGGGGACAGCCTTGCCGTTTTCCGACCCGTCTGGGCACTCCTTTTCGCTTTGGCCACGATCTGGAGTGCTTGGCCCAGGCGGATCCGCTGGCCGCTGGCGGTTTCCGGCATGCTTTCCCTGCTGCAGGTGTTTTGGCCGGGATGGATGCCGCGCCAGAGCCCGGATCAATCATTGAAGCTGTATCAGCAAAATCTACTCTTCAACCGTCGTGAAAACGATGAGTGGCTGGAGGCGATCGCGAAAGCGCAGCCGGACGTGATTACCCTGCAGGAGGTTTCAAAGAAGAACACTAGCTTGCTGGACGAACTCCGACCGAACTACCCGGCGCTGACCCTTTGCCCCTTTGCCGCCGTCGGGGGCGTGGCGGTGCTGTCGCCTTTTCCGAAAGTGCCGGACAGCGCCGTCTGTGCAAGGGGGGTGGCGGCAATGCAGGTCGTGTCGCCACATGGTCCGGTTACCGTCGTGTCATTGCACCTTCATTGGCCGTGGCCGTATGGCCAATCCCACCAAGTTGAGGAGTTGTTGTCTATGCTTGCCCGGCTTGAGCGCCCTGTCGTCCTCGCAGGAGATTTCAACGCGGTGGGCTGGTCGCATACCGTCCGCCAAATCGCACGGGTCACCGGGACTAGACGCGTCGGTCCGTCGGGCGCTACCTTCGCTCTTCCGCACATTCCATATCCGGTGACAATCGACCATGTGCTTGCGCCCGATGGAATTGCGCAGGTTCAGCCCCGTCTGGGCTCGGATCACAACGGGGTTTTGGCGTATGTGCGACCTTATTGAGGGCGCGTCATGAAGGTACCCGGGTGGTCGGTTACTGGCCCATCAGTGCAGGGTCGAACGGGTAGGTCGTGAGGTTCTCGTACCCGTCTTCCGTAATCAGCACCTGATCCTCGAGCTTGATCGAGAAATCGCCACCGACTTCGCCCACGCAGGCCTCGACGCACAGCACCATGCCCGGTTCCAGCGGATAATCGTAGGCCCCGGCGACAGCCTTGTCGGGATAAGCCACCAGAGGCCATTCATCGCACAGGCCAACCCCGTGCATAAGGCAGCCGTATTTCTGGGCCTGGAATTTGTCGTCCAACCGGTGGCTGTTGGCAGTCAGTTCCGGGATCGTGACGCCGGGCTTGAGCATGCTCATGTTGGTCATGATGTGCTCATGCGCGTGCTGCATCGCATAGATCATGTCGGGGCGCGGCCTTTGATCGCCGATCCACCACGTGCGCGAGATGTCGATGCAAATGCCGTAAGAGCCGATCAGGTCGGTGTCGAAAGCGATTATTTCGTTCTGTCGCGTGATGCGCGGGCCGCATTCCTGAAACCACGGGTTCGTGCGCTGGCCCGAGGCCAGAAGGCGCGTTTCGATCCATTCGCCACCGCGCCTGATGTTCTCGGCATGCAGCACGGCCCAGATGTCGTCCTCGCAGGTCTTGCCATCGCCTACATTGGTGCGGGCAAAGCGTTCCATCTCGGCCACCGCGGTCTCGCAAGCATGGTTTGCACAGCGCATGGCACGGATCTCGTCGGGCCCTTTCACGGCGCGGGTCTTTTCCGTGACCTCTTCACCCTCCATCACCTCGAACCCCTGCGCCTCAAGCGCACGGAGGCCGTGCAGCATGATCTTGTCTACCGCCAGCCTGCGGTTCCCGCCGCTGTGCTCGTCGATCAGGTGCCGAACTTCATTCGCAAAGCTGTCGGCCGCGACATCCACCTTGTCGCCCCGATCAAAATAGAACAGGTCCGCGCCTGACCGGACCTCGCGCACCAGCGGGTTGAACGAAGACAGAAAGGGTGCGTTCTTGTAGTCCCAGATCACCATGTACCCATCGGCGCAGAGCAGGACTGCGCGGAACGGGTTGTGCGTGTTCCAAAGCTGCATGTTGGTGCTGTCGGTCGCGTAACGGATATTCAGCGGATCGAACATCAGCAGCCCGCCATAGTCGCGGTCGACAATCGCTCGGGTCAGCCTTTGCCACCGAAACTCGCGCATTCGGGCAAGATCGGGCAGGTCGAGTCCCGCAGCTGCCCACTCGGCAAATGCCAGCTGGGTCGGCCCGATCTCGATGCGGTCATTGTCGTTGGGGGTTCCGTCTCCCAGTATCGGCCCGCCGGTCGGGTCGATCTTTCGTCCATCTCGGAAATACTGGTTCATGCGCGTCTCCTCCCATCTGAAGGGTCTGCCGAGAATGCAAAAGGGTCATGTCGGTTTGCGACGCGGATTTTGTTCATCCGCGTCACGGCCGAGAGCCGCCCTGATTGTTCTTCTCATTGAGCGGAACGCGCGCTATCCCCTTTGCATGATCCTGCAAGAGCGTATCCCCTTTGATTTGAGCCCACGAAAGCTCCCCGGTATCCAGCCGACGACGATGGAGGACTGGCTGCATCGTGACGAGGCGTTTGACGGGCAGATGGCCCGGCGTGATGCGCTGATCTCAGAGCGGTACGATCAGGTTATCGCAATGCACGAGAGCGCAAGGCCAGCGGCGCTGGAATTACTCGATCTTGTTCTTGCAACCGCATATGGGGTGCAGGGTGATAGCGTGCTGCGTCCTGATGGTGTGGCCGTCGCGATCAATCGCTCCGACCCGATGGCCAGTCTTGGCAGGCTTGTGCAGGAAGATCTTTGCGTTTTGCAGAAACAGGGCGATGAACATGTTCTGACTGCCGCTTCGCTTTGCTTTCCCGCAAGCTGGCTGCTGTCCGAAAAGCTCATGCGCCCGCTGATTGGCATACACAAGCCCGTGGAAAGCTATGACGACAACATCGCCCGCAGAGTGCAGCGGCTTTTCGATGGCATCCAGGTTGGTCGACCCCTTTGGCGGTTCAATGCCCTGTGGTACGAGGATCCGGAACTGCACCAACCAAGGAGCGAAAGCGCCCGCCGGAAAAAGCCAGCGGCGACTCCTCCCTTTCTGCGCAGCGAACGGCAATGCCTTTTGCGTCTGCCGGAAACAAAGGCTGTCGTTTTCTCGATTCACACCTACGTGGTGCCACGCAAGGCGGTAGGACCAGAAATGCAAAACCCCGCCTGACAGCGGGGGTTTGGGCGATCTGTTTGTGCATTAGATCGACAGCAAAGAAAGCGCTTCGCCCAACATGCCACTGCCGGCGATTGTCGCTACGGCGCCGGTCAAAGCCAGAACTTGCGTGTTGAGACGGAAGTCTTCGCCGCGCAGAAGGTTCACGGCTGCCATGGCCGCCGCGACTGGCGCGGAAACGAAGCACAGCATTCCGGTCATGCCCCAGGCAGTGAGACGGCGAATGTCGCTCTCGGCTTCTTCCTCGGGGGGTTGCCCATCGACTTCGTTCGGATGAGGAGCGGCACGGAATGCCAGCGCAAGCGCTTCTTCCTCGGTCAGGCGAACGAGACCCTGATTGCCTGCATGAGCATTCTGGCCTGCAATCCTGTCGTAGCGCATTGCCAGATCGGGCGCGGTTTCCTCGATATCTGCAAAGCGCTTGCCATTATTCGCGATTATCTGCTGGCGGCCCCGAACGCGCCGGGGTGACACGTTGGCAAAAGCGCCAAGGAACTGCTCGATGGTCAGGTGCACGTCGGGGCTGAGCCATTCAATGTATTCCGAGGCGTAGATGTCGACCATGCGGTAAAGCATGACCACCAGCATCAACTCGGAGATGTCGCGATCGTCGCTTGCCGAAGCAACCGGTGTAAGCTCGATCACTAGACGCTGCCGGTCGCGTGGTTTGCGTGGCTTGACCCGGCGATTGAGACCGGCCGCTTCGTCGAGGAGCACGTCGCGTTCGCCACCGGGCAAGGTCTCAAGAGACAGCTTGACCATATAGTGACTGGCGACAACCCGAGCTTCGACCGGGGACGTGATCGACTGGCGGTCGACCGAGTGACCGTAATCCTCGAGTGTGGCTGAGGTGATCCTGCAGAAGCGGTCGAGCGCCCCCTCGAGGTCACTCAGGAATACCAGCCCACCGTGATACCTGCCTGTATGTGTCACAGCGAGAATCCTCCATTGCGTGTGTTCTCTCAGTGCAATCTAGGATTGGATGTGGGAAAAATTTTGTCTTGATTTGTGTTTTCACGAGGCCGTTCGCCCGTTTTTCGACGGATTGACCACGATCCGGAAACCAAGAAAACAAGGGGTATCCGTCCAAACAAGGCGAGAAGGCGGCAACCCTACGGCGAACTGGCGGCCATTACGTATTCAGTCATCCGTCGATTCGTGCGGCCATGATTGCGATTGCCTGCTGGTATACGGTGGCCGCGTTCCACTGTTTGATCACGGCAAAGTTCGGCTGTCCCTGCTGGTAGCCTTGCCCCGGGCGCCAGCCCTTTGCGCGCAGGAAGTTCGCGGTAGAGGCGAGCGCATCCGTCACGTTGTAGAAATCGACTCTGCCATCTCCGGTTGCATCCACACCATATGCCAATGCGTTGCCCGGTAGGAACTGGGTGTGGCCAAGTTCGCCATGCTTGGCCCCGCGGGTTGCGCCGGTGATGGCCCCTCGATCGACCAGTTTCAGCGCGCCGATTGCGTGTGGCTTGAAGAAGTCTGACCGGCGGCAGTCATAGGCGAGGGTGGTAATCGCCGAGACGACAGAGCTGTCGCCCATGAACCCTCCGAACCCGGTTTCCATGCCGTGAATCGCAATCAAGATGCCGGCCGGCACACCGTATTGGCGTTCCAGCGCTGCATAGAAGTTGGGGTTTCGCGCCTTGCGTTGCCGTCCCTGGCGTACGATCGTGTCGGCGCCGCGGATCTGCATGAACTTGTCGAGGGAGTAGCGAAAGCTCTTCTGATTGCGGTCAGCCGCGATCGTCCCCGTGGCGTAACGTGCCTGCGCCAAGGCGTTCAGGCCGCGCTGACCAACGCCCGCCTGTTGCGCCTCGCGCGCGAAATCACGCTTCCAGGTCTCGAATCCGGCACCGGTATTGCCGCATTGCGCCGCTGCGAGCGGCAACCCTGACGCGATGGACAGGGCGAAACCAAGGACGAGGGAAGCAATACGGGGCATAACGATCTCCGGAAGAATGGGGTATCGGGTCAACGACAGGATGAACGAAACGTTCCTTTCAGTTTCGGGGGAGTGGCGTGCCCGGTCAACGAAAAAGGGGCGTTGCGGTAAAGCCCTCTTGCAATGACGTTCCCGTGAGAATTGCCAGCCTGCGCGGAATTTGCAAAAGCTGTGCGCGACACGACAGGGGTAATGGAATGAGCGAGTTCAATCAGCCGATTAGCGGCAATGACCTAGCACGGTTTTCTGGGCCGAATACCTTCATGCGTCTGCCCGCTGCCGATAGCCTCGAGGGACTCGACGTGGCCGTGCTGGGCATTCCCATGGATATCGGGACATCATGGCGCGCGGGTACGAGGTTCGGACCGAAACAGATCCGCGCGGAAAGCGCGATGATCCGACCTTACAACATGGCCACCGGTGCGGCGCCTTTCGACAGCTTGCAAATCGCGGATATCGGGGACCTGGCGATCAACACCTTTTCGCTTGCGGACAGCCTTCGGATAATCCGCGAAAGTTACGACGCGATCCTTGCGCACCCCGTTATTCCGGTCGCGATGGGTGGCGATCACTCCATCACGCTCCCGATCCTGCGGGCTATCGCCGCGCGGCATGGCCCTGTTGCGCTTGTCCACGTCGATGCACATGCCGATGTGAATGACGAGATGTTTGGAGAACGCGAAACGCATGGAACCGTGTTTCGCCGCGCCCGCGAGGAGGGGTTGATTGATCCCGCGAAGACCTACCAGATCGGCATTCGCGGCACCGGCTACGCCGCCGATGATTTTACCGAGGCAGCCGGTTGGGGATTTCAGCAATTCCCGGCGCAGAATCTTTGGCACCGGTCGCTGGCTTCGCTGGGTGCGGAAATACGTCGCGATATCGGAACGGGACCGGTCTATGTCACCTATGATATCGATAGTCTCGACCCGGCCTATGCGCCGGGCACCGGCACGCCCGAGATCGGGGGGCTGACAACACCGCAAGCGATGGAACTGATCCGCGCGCTGAAGGGGTTGAACATCGTGGGGTGCGACCTTGTCGAGGTATCGCCGCCTTACGACCTGTCAGGAAATACCGCCCTGACGGGAGCCAACCTGCTCTACGAGTTGATCTGCGTGCTGCCGGGGGTGACGCAACGATGACAGGATCGACCCGCAGGACATGGGGCGCGTGATGACGATACTCTACATCTGTCTTGCAGTTGTCGTGGTGATGCTCGGCTATGTCCGGCTTGCCCCAAGTGATCCCACGCGCTGGCATGTTGCGACGGAGGCAAGCCAAGACCGCAATTTCGACAGTGGCGCCGTGCGTGTGGTTGAGACTGGTCCGCAGGGCCTCGAACGATTCGACACGGTGGCGCGGTCGGCCCCCCGGACGATTGCGCTAGCCGGATCGGTGAGCGAGGGCATGGTGACCTATATTCAGCGCAGCAAGTGGCTCGGGTTTCCTGACTACATAACTGCGCAGCAGGATGGCAGCACTTTACGCTTGCTGTCGCGCCAGCGTTTTGGCTTACGGGATCTTGGGGTGAACGCCAGGCGGCTCGACGACTGGGTGGCGCGGATGGATCAACCGGGCTGAGAGACACCCTTCCTGCACTTCGCGCCACATCGGTACGTTGAGCGACATCTGGCACTGCGCCATGAACATACGCCCGTCGACATGCAGGCAAATCGTTTCCCCCAACTCGACCCGTGAACCGCTCGTATCGGTACAGTAGCAATCCTGTACCTTGCCTCCGGGACCAACGACGTCGGCAGCCGCGGTAAAAGGCAAGAGGGACACGACGAGTATCAACAGCGGCTGTCGGATCGGAAATTCTGTCATGGGCTGACGATAGCATGGCTCTCGCATCCGGCCAAAGCCTCTTGACCGAAGCGGCGCAATGGCGGACACCGCGCGGATGATCCCCGAAGACCGACTTGAACAGATCACCCAGCGTTTCCAGTATCTCGAGGCCGCGATGGCCGACGGGAACGCGGATATCGCAAAGCTCGCCAAGGAATACTCCGCCCTGCGCCCGGTGGTGGAGCAGATCGCGGCATGGCGGCAATTGCGCGCCGATCTGGCGGAGGCCGAGGCAATGCTGTCGGATCCGGATATGAAGGAACTGGCCGAAGAGGAAGTTCTGGCACTCAAGGCAAGGCTACCCGAGGCTGAGCATGCTTTGCAGTTGGCGCTGTTGCCCAAGGACGAGGCCGACGCACGCCCCGCCATTCTCGAGATACGGCCCGGCACGGGAGGAGACGAGGCGGCGCTTTTTGCGGGTGATCTGCTTCGCATGTACCAGAGATATGCCGAAGCCTCCGGCTGGCGGTTCGAGTTCATCGAATACCAGGAAACCGAGCTTGGGGGGATCAAGGAGGTCGTGGCACGGATTTCCGGCGACAACGTGTTTGCCAGGCTGAAATACGAATCCGGCGTACATCGCGTTCAGCGGGTTCCGACGACCGAGAGCGGTGGCCGCATCCATACCTCGGCTGCGACCGTGGCTGTCCTGCCCGAAGCGGAAGATGTGGATATCCATATCGACGCGAACGATCTGCGGATCGATACAATGCGCAGCTCGGGTGCGGGTGGGCAACACGTGAACACCACCGATTCGGCGGTACGGATAACGCATATCCCGACCGGGCTCGTGGTCACGAGTTCCGAGAAGTCGCAACATCGGAACCGTGAAATCGCGATGCAGGTGCTCAAGACCCGGCTTTACGATCTGGAGAGGCAGCGTCTAGACAGCGAACGCTCGGCCAGTCGTTCGGCGCAGGTGGGCTCTGGCGATCGCTCAGAACGCATACGAACCTACAATTTTCCGCAGGGGCGGATGACGGATCACAGGATCAACCTCACTCTCTACAAACTCGAAGCCGTGATGGGCGGCGACCTGGACGAAGTGATCGACGCGCTCATCGCCGATGGCCAAGCGCGGATGCTGGCGGAGATGGGACAGTGAGCCTGTATGGCGATGCGCACCTGACGGCCGCCGAGGCGATGGTCGCCGCAACGGCCCGATTGCGCGCCGCAGGCGTTTCGGACCCTGCTCGCGATGCGCGCATCCTGTTGGCGCACGCGGCCCGGATCGAGGCAAGCCGGGTGACACTCATAGCGCCAGAGGCGCTCTCGCCAGAAATAGCCGAACGCTACGAACAGTTGATTGCGCTCAGGGCCATTCGGGTGCCCGTTTCGCACCTGCTTGGTGAACGCGAGTTTTATGGTCGCCGCTTCAAGGTGTCCGGTGATGTGCTCGACCCACGCCCCGAGACTGAAACGCTGATCGAGGCTGCCCTTGCCGAACCATATGGCAAGGTTCTGGACCTAGGGACCGGATCGGGTTGCATCCTGGTGACCTTGCTGGCCGAACGGCCCGAAGCGACCGGCGTGGGGACTGATCTGAGCGAGGCAGCCTGCCTTCAGGCCAGCGCAAACGCCGTTCTTCACAGGGTCGATGGGCGGGCCGAGATACGCAAGGCCGATTGGTTGGATGGCATTGATGGACGATTCGACCTGATCGTATCTAACCCTCCATACATCGCTCAGGCGGAAATGTCCGGACTTGCGCCAGAAGTCCGAGAGCACGAACCCGAGATGGCGCTGACGGACGGGTTAGACGGGCTGAGTGCCTATCGCAGCATCGCGGGACATGCCCATGACTTCCTGCGCCCCGGCGGGCGCATTCTGGTGGAAATCGGGCCGACACAGGCGGCAGACGTTTGCCATTTGTTGGCGCAAGGCGGCCTGCAGGAGATGAGCGTGATTCCTGATATCGATGGCCGCGACCGCGTGGTTCGCGCGCGCCGTACTTCGTGATTCGCCCAAACACGGCAAGAACACGCGAATTCGCTGTGGAAAACGCGGTTTTTTGCCTATTTTTCGGTTACAACCTCTTGTATCGGTCCTTGGGACATGCTTACTCAGAGGTGTCACGGACTTCTGCGCCCTACTTGGCGCGTCCCGACATCAAGCCCAAAAAAAGCCCGCAGATCCAGATCGAGACAGGCGCAAGAGACGCAACACGGATCGTTCGGCATCAAGTACAAGGCTGCAGTTAAACAAAATGAGATCTTCCAAATCCCGTTCGCGGTCGAAGAACAACCGCAATCGGCCTTCTGGCGGTAACGTAGTTAACCGGGTGTTCGACAGTTCGGGCCCGGAAGGCAAGGTGCGAGGCACACCTCAGCAGATCATCGACAAGTACAACCAGCTGGCACGCGATGCACAGTTGGGTAATGACCGTGTCGCGGCTGAGAACTTTCAACAACATGCAGAGCATTACCTGCGCTTGTTGAGCGAGGCACAGCGCGAGATCGACGCAAAACGCGAAGAGCAGGAGCGCCAGAACCGCGAACGCCAGGCCGAGCGTGACCGCGAGCGCGCCGAACGGCAAGAGCGTGAGGCGAACCAGCCTGTGCCCGAGGCTGCAGGCGAAGGCGAACAGCCCGACGTGCTCGATTTCGGCGATCGTCGTGAAGAGGCCGACAGCGGCCTTGTCGAGACGCCCGAAAGCAAACCCAAGAAACCGGCAAAACGCACGCCGCGGCCTCGAAAGCCCAAGACCGAAAAGGCCAAGGCTGATGAGCCCAAGACCGATGCATCCAAGGCTGACGAGGCCAAGGCAGAGGTCGAAAAGCCGGTAGCGTCGGCAGAGGGCGGTTCCGAAAAGGATTCGCCAAAAGGCGCGCCCGAAGCGGCAGAGTGATCCTTACCCGGCGTGGGGCGGGGGCTTTTCTGCGCCGCATCGCGCTGGTGATTGACGGATCTGCCTTGGCGGTCTTATCCTGAGCATGCTCAAGTCGGCAGGCAGTGAGCATAATCGGTGTGTGCCATAACTTCCTTGGATTGTCTGTTTTCGAGGGTTCGTTATGGATCAGACCGAACTTCCTACTCGCCGCCGGTCGCGCCGGCGCGTTACCCCTGCGCCCGAGGTTTCTTTACCCGGGGCTTTCGTCAATTCGCCAGTTTCCTTGGGCCGCTCACGCTTCGTACTGTTGAGCGATGCCGAGATCGAGGGCTTGCGTGCTCGCAGCCTCGATCTTCTGGCTGATTATGGCGTTGTCATCATCCACCCGAAGGCCCGCGAGGCACTGCTTGCAGCAGGGGCGGTCGAGGGACGCGATGCCGATAGGCTCCGGTTTCCGCGTGAACTTGTCGAGGAGGCCATCGCCGCCGCGCCGCGCGCGTTCCGCCTTGCTGGCAAGACCCGGGCGTTTGACCTTGCGGTTCCACGCGTTGATGACGGGTTCGTAATGCGGACAGGCACGGGTGCGCATGGTTACGTCGACCCGGGCGACGCGTCTTATCGCAATCTCGACTTGACCGCAGTGCGCGAGATGGCCGCCGTGGCCAGCGGCCTGGAGCAGGTCGGTTTCATTGCGCATCCCTTCGTGCATGGCGTACCCGAAGTGACGGCGGACGTTCATTCCTTTGCGGAAATGGTGTCTCACACCAACAAGCACTGCTGGATGCAGCCTTACGGCAAAGAGAACATCGAGTACCTTTTGAAGATTGCGGCCATCGCTGCCGGGGGCGAAGACGCGCTACGAGCGAACCCGATCACCTCGGTGATTACCTGTTCCTTTTCGCCGCTCGAATTCAAGCATATGGATACCGAGGTGATTTTGCGGGCCGGTGCATTGGGGCTACCGCTACATGCGTGTTCGCTGCCGTCTGCGGGCGGAACGGCGCCCTTGGGGGTGGGTGGGCTGGTGCTGATGGCCGCGGCCGAGATCCTGTCGATGCTGACTGTGGCACATGTTCTGGTACCGGAGACGCCGGTCATCGCGGTGCCGTTGATGTTCACCTTGGACATGCGAACTGGCTCGGCGCTGCAATCCTGCCCCGAGTCGATTCAGGCCGCCTCTATGGCGGTGCAGTTGATGCGGCAGGGCTTTGACCTGCCGACCCATACCTATGGTGCCGGATCCGACACGCCCGATGCCGATCACCAGTCCCAGAGCGAACGCGCATTGCTCGCGCAGGCCGTGGCGCTGGCCGGTGCTGATATACTGGGCGGGGTCGGCCAGCTTGAATGCGCAACGGTATTCAGCCCGGTTCAGGCAGTCCTTGACGATGAGATGGGCGCGATGGTGCGCCGGTTTCTGCAGCCGCCGGATGTGAGCGCCGAGGCGTTGAACTGGGAAGAGATGTTGCAAGTCAGGGCAGGTGGGCATTTCCTCGACAGTACGCATACGCTGGCCGGTTGCCGTGATCAGCATCGTCCCGGCGTGTTCTTGCGGCAAGGTCGCGACGATTACGAAAAAGCCGGTCGGCATACCGCGTTTGACGCGGCGCGTGAGCGCGCGCTGGAGTTGATAGCGGCTGCGCCCGAGCAGGGCGTGTTGAGCGCTGATCAGCGGCAGGAAATCGCGGCGGTTGTCGCGGCAGCGGATCGGCACATCGTCGAGGATGTATACCACGGAACCGCGACTCAGGTGATCTAGCGCGCGAGCTCTCGGGCCAATGCGCAAAACGCTTCGAGCGAAACCTGTTCGGCACGTTCGGTCGGCTGAATGCCTGCGGCGCGCAGCCGATCCTCGATATCCGGGGTGACGCCCTTGAGAGCGGCGCGCAGCATTTTGCGGCGCTGGTTGAAGGCTGCGGCGACTACGCGGCTGAGGACTTGTGCATCCGCCGGGTAGCGCGGTTCGGCCAAGGCGGTAAGGTGCACCACCGCGCTGGAGACCTTTGGCGGCGGCGTGAAAGCCTCGGGTGGCAGGGACAGCACAATGCGTGCATCGGTGCGCCATTGGGATAGAATTGCGAGGCGTCCATAGGCCTTTGAGCCCGGCTGCGCCACGATGCGTTCGGCGACCTCCCGCTGAAACATCAGTGTCAGGCTTTGCCAGAAGGGCGGCCAGTCGGGCGGGGTGAGCCAGCGCACCAATAGTTCGGTACCGACATTGTAGGGAAGATTGGCGGCAATGCGGATGGGTGCATTCAGATAGGTGAGAGGATCGATCTCGAGCGCGTCGCCCTGAACGATCTCAAGCCTTCCGGGATAGGCCGCTGAAATCTCCTCGAGCGCGGGGATGCAGCGCGTATCCTTTTCCAGCGCCACGACCCGGCGCGCGCCTTCGGCAAGCAGTCCACGGGTCAGACCTCCGGGACCGGGGCCGATTTCAAGCACATCACATTCGGTCAGGTCTCCGGCCTGCCGAGCAATCTTGGCGGTAAGGTTCAGGTCGAGCAGGAAGTTCTGGCCCAGCGATTTGCGGGCAGACAGTTGATGCGACGCGATGACCGCGCGCAAGGGGGGCAGGGTGTCGATAGCACTCATTCCGGCGATGTAGCGCGCCGGGACGGGGCAAGGCCAGAGATTTTCATCGCGGTGGCATCGTTCTTTACGCGAAACGGCGTATCACGCAACGGCCGCCATGCGTTGTGCGAGCTTCAATGCCTCGACAAGGCTCGTCGGATTGGCCTTGCCTTGTCCGGCGATGTCGAAAGCCGTGCCATGATCCGGCGAGGTGCGAATGAACGGAAGACCAAGGGTGACGTTCACACCGCGGTCGAAATCGAGCGTCTTTATAGGGATAAGCGCCTGGTCATGGTACATCGCGATTGCGGCGTCATAATTCACGCGGGCGGCCTTGTGAAACAGGGTGTCAGCCGGATGTGGACCTGTCAGCGCATAGCCCTGTTTTTCCATCTCGGCGATCAGCGGGGCGATCCAGTTCATCTCCTCATGGCCCATAGCACCGCCTTCACCTGCATGGGGGTTCAGGCCAGTCACGGCGAGGCGTGGTTCGGCGATGCCGAACTGATCGCGCAGCGCCGTGTCCGTGATCTCGATCGTCTCACGCAAGAGCGCGGGGGTGAGGGTGCGGGGCACATCCGCAAGAGCAATGTGTATCGTGGTGGGCACGACGCGCAACTGTGGACTGGCGAGCATCATCACGACGCGACGGCGCCCTGCAATTGCTGCCAGAAACTCCGTGTGGCCGGGATGGGCAAAGCCCGCCCCGTCAATCAGTGCTTTCTTGTGGATGGGTGCCGTACACAAGGCCGCGCATTGACCGCCGCGCACAAGCTCGACGCCGTATTCGATGGCCCGGATCACGCCGGTCGCGTTGCGAGGGTCCGGTTTTCCGGGGACAGCATCGCCGCCAAATTCGAGCGGAAGCACGGGCAGGGCATGGCCCGCAACCCGTTGGGCGCCGGCAGGTGTTTCAAGCAGTTGGACCGGCGTCCCGGCGGGCAGGTGATCGGGGTCACCAATCCAGACGAACGGACAAGATTCGCGTAGCTGGTCCCATGCGCGCGCGGCTATTTCCGGCCCGATGCCTGCTGGTTCTCCGCAACTGAGTGCGATCGGTCGCCCCGAGGGGCTGGTTGCTTCATTCATCAACGATGACCGCGTCGGCTCGCAATTGCGCTATTAGGCTATCGGCAAAGGCCTGCAACCGCTGCTGCGTCAGGGCATTTGCAACTTCTTCGCGCGAGGCATCCCCGCCCAGATCGCGTGTGCGGTTGCAAAGCATGAGAAAGACGAGCGTCTGGCCGTTGTTGCGCGTCAGCGCGGTCGAGACTTCGTTGTTGTCGAGCTTTGCGAGTTCCAGCGCTATGTCGTTTGGTATTTCGCCCGGAGCCGCGCTGACACGGTCAAGCACCTGTTCCGGCTGGTCTTTTGCGACACCGTAGAGATCGTCGCACACGTCAACGCGATTGCGCAGTTCTGCCGCCGCACTCAAACCTTCGGCGCTGCGGCCTCCGGCGATGTAATAGGCCGCGTAATCGATCTTGGAATACGTAGGCGTTCCAGTCGCTGCCTCGCGCACGTCGCGCATCTGGAACAGGGCGATCGCGTTCGGCAGGGTGATCGGGTCCGACACTTCGCCGGGTTTCAGCGACAGGATCTCGGGTTGAAGCGCGGGCGGCAAGTCGGCGAGCGGGATCCAAGGTAGCCGACCGCCCTGGCTGGCGGTTTCCGCGGCGGAATACTGCGCCGCCGCTGCCTCGAACGCGCCAAAGCTGTTCAGTTGAGACAGTTCGCGTGTGATCGAGTCCACCTGGTCAAGAGTCTGCGGCGTCACCGGAACAATCAACTCGGACAGCAGAACCTGGAGGCCGCCGCCGCCGCCAAGACCCATCGCCCGGTCAATCTCGTCCGGGTTGGGTCTGGCTTGGGCTAGGTAGCGCGTGCTGATATAATCGCGCCAAGCAATCTGCATCGCCACGAAATCACGCAGCGTCTCGGCATCGACACCAACCTCGGCAAGTGCTTGCAGGAATTCTTCGGTTGTAAGGCGCCCGCGCGAGGCGAACTCGTCGATGCCTTGCTGCACACCCTCGGGCGGATAGTCGATGCCAGCCTCGCGCAACGCTTGAAGGCGCAACTTGTCGTCGATCAGTGAATTGCGGACGTCTTGTTCGGAAGAACCGGGAATACGGAGCGTTTCGAAGAACAACTGCCGTTGAGCGATTTCGTAGCGTGTCACGATGTCGGAGTTGACGCGGATCGCAGGCGAAAAGAGGCTCTGCGCCGAAAGCGGCGCGGTGGACAGCGTCACCGCCAAGGCCAGCGGAAGCGTTCTGCGCATCCAACGGGCGGCGGTTCGGGTCAGCGGGTTCAGGAAGTTTTGCATGATCGCCTGTATTCTTTGTTGCCGCTTTCCACGGCGAAGCCGTTCAGCGCGATGGTAAAGCCGAAATCGGTCGAAGGCTCAACACTTGTCGAGGACGTATACCGCCGGTTTATGGATACATTGAATGTTACGCATTCGTTCCGGTAGATCGCGCCCACACCCGCGTTGATGGCGCGGCTGTCTTCGATATCGTAACGAATATTGGCCAATGCGGTCCAGTTCGGGGTGACGTCGTAGCTGCCATCGAACCAGACTTCGGACACGGCAAGTGCGCGGTTTTCGGCCGGATCCCGCCCAAGCCAGAGATAGCTGCCAGAGATATCGGTCCGCTCGTTCGACCAGGTAGCACGCAATTCCGCCTTGGAGAAATTGAACTGGTCGTTGAGAAGCCCCCGCGCGATGAGCGACAGGCTGTCTTCCATCCTGATCTGTCCTGCAACGAGCAGGTCGGATGTTGTGCCGCCCAGTCCAGACGTCTTGGAGAACCCCGGATCGGCATCACGGCGGTACACTTGGCCAAGCGTTGCGTAAGCCTCCCAGCCCGATGGATCGAACCGCGCCCAGTTGACACCGAGGACCGCGGTGGTTCCATCCTCGCGCCGGTCGGGGGCGGGAAAGCGAGACAAGGCCAGCAAGTTGCCCTGGTCGAACTCGACAAATCCGCTTTCGTCATTTGGCACATTCGTATCTGAGACGTGGCTCCAACCGATCTGCGCTATGGGTTCCAGCATCTGCCGGGCGCCGGCGATTTCCGTCCGTGCCATTGGATACCGCAGGGTCAGTGCCGCGCGGGGTGTTGTTCGGGTCGTGTCGGGTGGATAACTGCTGTCATCCCAAACATGGAACTGTTCGACGGACGCACCCATCCGCCAGTCAGCGCGTATGCCCGAATATGTCCAGCTTCTCAGCCATTCCGCATCTGCGGTAAAGCGGCCGACGTCGCGGCCCAGCATGTCCGCTGAGGTCGTTCGCTTGTGTCCGTGGGCAAGTGCGGTCAGGCGCACTTCTCCTCCCAGTCCCGCTGGAAAGAACCGACGCTGGTAGGCGAGGTCAATGATGTCCGAGGGGATCTGGCTTTCGATTTCGCTGTCGCGCAGCGTCTCGAAGTGAATGAAGCTGGTGTAGAAGAACGTGTCCCGCTTGATCCGTTCCAGCGAGATCTGGCTGCGCAGGCGGTCGTAGTCGGGCAGGCCGTAATCGACGAGATAGGCATTGTCCGAGGTCGTCTGAACCTGGAAATCGAGCTTGAAGTCGTTGCGCAGGGCAAATCGACCGTTGGCAAAGAAATATCCGCGGTCATCGTCGGGTTGCAGATCGTCGCGGGTGTGTGCGCCCTCGATTTCAATCCGTCCGCGGCGAAAGGCCTGCCGGTATCGGTAGAAAAGCGTGCGCGTCTTCGACGACACGTACGGTGTCAACGTCAGATCGCGATGATCTCCGAGACGGAAGAAGTACGGTAGTTTCACGCCCGTCGAAAGCTGAGATGTCGTTCGCACCGACGGAATCAAGAAACCCGTAGCGCGATCGAGCGTGGGATCTGGCAGGCGCATGACCGGCAGATAGAAAATGGGTACATCGAGCACACGAAACTGCGCGTTCTCGAAATAGAGTTGCCGTTCCAACTCGTCATGCGTGACCTTTTGTGCCCGTATCTGCCAGAGCGGAGGTCGACCATCCTCGCAGACATGGCAGGACGTGACAGCCGTCTTGTATAGCTGGGTGTAGCGTCCACCCACGCGGGTCATCTGCAGGGCGGCAAGTTGAAGCTGCTGGTCGAAAACCATTCGAGCACTTGTCAGAAGCCCGTTCCGCAGTTCATTGTCGAGTTCCGCGGCATCAGCCAGGATGGTAACCGCGCCGCCTTGGTCAATGCGGATCGGCCCGACCACTGACAATTGTCCTGTCGCGCGGTCGTAGGTAATCCTCCTTGCCTGCAGGCGAACGTCACCCTGATAAGCTTCGACATTGCCTTCGGCGATAAGCTGGCGCTCTGGTGTGATGAACACGCTGTCGGCGACAAGCATCGCGGGGCGCTGTGCCTCTGTTTCCGCTGGCTGTGCCCCGCTGGTCTGCGCGACCGACAGGCCGGGCAGGGCCATCGCGGCGCCAAGGACCAACAAGGCGAGGCAGCGACGCATGTCAGCCGTCCTCCGAGTACAAGAGAAGACCGAAGGTAAGCATCAAAGCAGCCACCGGTGGAGCCCAAGCGGCGAGTATGATCGGAATCTGCCCATTCTCTCCAAGGATTTGCGCGAAATTTCGAACGAAATAAAGGGCAAAACCCAATAGAACTGCAGTAAGCACCGCAACGCCGGTTCCCCCGAACCTGACATGCCTCATGGTGAACGCGGCGCCAACCAGAACCATCGAGACCAGAAACATCGGGCGCGCCAGCTGGACCTGCAGCCAGACTTCGT
Source organism: Lutimaribacter marinistellae (assembly GCF_042648365.1). Lineage (NCBI taxonomy): Bacteria > Pseudomonadati > Pseudomonadota > Alphaproteobacteria > Rhodobacterales > Roseobacteraceae > Lutimaribacter > Lutimaribacter marinistellae. The sequence goes on from NZ_JBHRXI010000025.1 coordinate 162,471, forward strand.
GCTGTTTGGTGTTGAACCCGGCCTCGCGCAGTGCTGCGATCACCTCGGGCAAATCGTAGATCGAGATCGTATCCTGGTTGCTCAGCGTGTCGCGAATGCGGTCCTGGGTAAGAGTGGTCGGGATATCCAGCGTCTCATGCAGAACGGCATTTGCTTCGGGGTTGATGCCCGCAACCAGTGGCCAGACCTTTGCATTTCGCAAGACCCAGGTGTCCGTGGCCAGTTCAGCGCTGTCAGAGAAGATTTGCCGGACTGGCCCGCCATCCTTGGCAAAGGTAAGGATCGTGACGTTGTAGAGGGTAATGCCCTCGCCGCCGAAGCCGGTGGCGTGAATGACAGATTGCCCGCCCGTCGGCGATCCTTGTCTTAGCCACAAACCTTCGCCCGAAAACGACAGCGCCGACGCGCCGCCATTGCGATAAGTATCCGACAGTCGTTGGTACCGCTCGCTCGTTGCAGCAACGATGGGGTTCAGCATCGCAACTGCCAGCACGCCAATGATCAGCGCGACCAGGACCGGGGCAACCAGCGCGCGAATGCCTGACCGACCGATGGCGCGGGTTGCAACCAGTTCGGAGCTGCGCGCAAGGCTCACGAACAGTACGATCGTGGCCAGGATCATCAGCAGGGGCAGGATCTCGCTCATGGTCGCGGGCGCATTCAGAAGTGTCAGCCGAAACACTTGACCAAAGCTTAGCCCCACACCTTCGAACCGTCGTACCTGCTCGATCAGATCGACGAGGAGGATGAGCGACAGAAAGATCGCGCCAATGACGAGGAAGCTTTGCAGAAAGAGACGTGCAAAGTAACGGTCAAGGATCATGCACACCGCTCCTTGCGGGATGCCAGCAGGGGAATCGGGCGGGGCACATGCAGGCAACCCGTTGCCGGGCCTATGAAATAGGGCGACAGCCCTTGCCTGCCATTTCGTGACACTGCGATCCCCCCGGAACCTGCCAGTCGTTTTCGGGAGACACTAGACGAAATCGATGCCGCCGAAAACTGCTATCTGGTCAAGGGCACGGGGCCGCGCTACCCATATGGCCGACATGAACACAGCATCGCATTTGCCAAAGGAGCGCACGACATGAGCAGCCAGACCTCGATCCGCTTTGCCGAAACCGACCTCGATACGATTGCCGAGGCCGCAGGGCGCATTGCGGTGATTGTCCCGCCCGAAGGTAAGCTGGATCCTGCGGCGCGACGCGTGAACAAGCTTACGCGCGGGGCACTTGGGCGGCTGGTCGAAAGCGCACGTTTTGCCAAGGCCAAGCCGGGGCAGGTAATCACCTTGGCCTGGCCCGCCGGTATGGCGGCCGAAGCGGTCGATGTATTGGTTCTGCCCAGGCGTCCGCAGCCGGTCGAAGCGCGCAAGGCGGGCGCTGCTTTGGGAAAGTTGCGCGGGCGTTCGGCACTGCTGCTTGCAGCAGGCGGACAGGTTCGGCTGGCCGAACTGGTACAAGGGATCGCGCTGCGCGCTTACGATTTTGACGCGCACAAGACTCCGGCCGAGGATGCCGAAGAGGTGGGTTCGATAACCGTTGCCTGTTCGAAGCCAGAAGAGGCCGAGGCGAGCTATGCCCCGCTTGCAGCCTTGGCCGAGGGCGTCCATATGACACGCGATCTGGTCAACGAACCCGCCAATGTTCTGACCACTACGGAGTTTGCCAACCGCCTGAAAGAGATGGAGAGCATTGGCCTGAACGTCGAGGTGCTGGACGAGCCACAGCTTGAGGAACTTGGCATGCGCACGCTGTTGAGCGTCGGGCAAGGCTCCGACAGCCCGTCGAAGGTCGTGGTCATGCAGTGGAACGGCGGCGAGAAGGGTGAGCCACCGTTGGCCTTGGTCGGCAAAGGTGTTGTCTTCGACACGGGGGGCATATCGCTCAAGCCTGCTGGCGGCATGGAAGACATGACGATGGACATGGGCGGCGCAGGCGTCGTCGCAGGCACGATGCGAGCGCTTGCCTTGCGTAAGGCCAAGGCGAATGTTGTTGGGCTTGTCGGTCTGGTCGAGAATATGCCATCCGGCAACGCCACACGTCCGGGCGATGTCGTCAAGTCGATGAAGGGTGACACGGTCGAGATCATCAACACCGATGCCGAAGGTCGCCTCGTTCTGGCCGACGTGTTGTGGTACGCGCAGGAAAGGTTCTCGCCAGCGGGCGTGATCGATCTGGCGACGCTGACCGGCGCGATCATCATCGGTCTCGGCCATGAGAATGCAGGGGTCTTCTCCAATGACGATGCGTTCTGCGGTGCGTTCCTGAAGGCTGCCGAGGCCGAAGCGGAAGGCGCGTGGCGTTTGCCCTTGGGCAAAGCCTATGACGACCAGCTGAAATCGCGCATCGCAGACATGAAGAATGTCGGCGGCCGGCCGGCCGGCTCGATCACGGCGGCGCAATTTCTCCAACGCTTCATCAAGGATGGCACCCCTTGGATCCATCTCGACATCGCAGGTGTCGCTTCGGTAAAATCCGACACGGATTACGCGCCGAAGGGAGCGACCGGATGGGGAGTGCGCGCGCTCAGCCGCCTTGTCGAGGATAGCTACGAAGCGAAAGGCTGAGCTGGCGCATGGGCGCAGTCTATTTCTATCACCTGACGCGCCGTCCGCTGGACGAGACCTTGTCCGTTTTGTTGGGCAAGTCTCTGCAGGCAGGTTGGCGCGTCGCCGTGCGAGGGCGGGAACCGGACCGGCTGGCTTGGCTTGATGAGAAGCTGTGGCTGGGTGCCGAGGACGGTTTCCTTCCGCACGGGTTGGCCGGCGGCCCGTATGATGCGCTGCAACCGGTCTTGTTGGGAAATGAGCGCACCGCCGGAAACAGTCCGCATTGCGTCATGTCGATTGACGGCGCCGAGATCGCGGCGGACGAGGTGCAGGCACTTGAGCGGACCTGCATTCTCTTTGACGGAGGCGACGACGCTGCCGTTCAGCATGCGCGCCGCCAGTGGCGGGAGCTTACCAAGGCGGGGTGTTCGGCGAAGTACTGGTCCGAAGAGTCGGGTCGGTGGGAGATGAAGGCCGAGGCATGACGCCGTTACGATTAGGCGGTGTCGATCCAATTATCGGGTCAGGACAAGCGCGCCGTCTGCGATCGAGACGGAGGCCCAGCGGTTGAGATAGGTCATGCCCAAGAGGGAGCGGTCCATCTGTCCTTCATTGACCCAGGCCGTCACACCGCGGTCTTCGAATTCGCCCAGCGTGATGGTATCGAGTTCGACCGGAGCAATGCGCACTTCACCATTTGCCGTCATTGCCCGACCAAAGAAGTTGAGGTTATCAAGGTCTACCCCGATGCGGCGGGCATCTCCATTCGTCAATACGACCTGGCTGGCGCCGGTATCGACCAGAAACTCTACCGGTGTATCGTTGACCAGCAGCCTCAGGTAGTAATGCCCGTCGGGTCCGCGTGGCACGCGGATGGACTCCTCGGTAACGACCATGCTTGAACTCGGCGAAACGGTGCCGCGTATATCTTCCCACAGACCGACGACAGCTATCACGCCGATAAAGATGAATACCCAGGCCGCAGCCTGCTGGACGGTTTTGCCAAGGTTTGCGCGGTGATGGGTGAAGTACCAGAAAAGCAAAGCCGCACCCAGAAGGGCCAAGTAGAGAACGCTTGCGACGTCGGTACCGTCCATGATGACTCCTTGCAGCAGTATTCCTGCAAGATATAGGCGTCAGGCCGCGAAACCGAAGGCCCGCAACCCTTCGAGAATGAACTGAACGGAAAGCGCGGCCAGCAGCATGCCCAAAAGCCGGGTGACGACGTTGAGGCCTGTCTTGCCCAGAATGCGCGCCAAAACGCCGCCCGTAAGAAACAGGAACAAAACGATGGCCATGACGGCGAGCATGGCCGCCGAGGCGTAGGCGATGCCTTCGAGGCCCGGTTTTGCGCCTGCAAGCAGGATCATCGACGCGATGGAACCTGGCCCTGCGATGAGAGGAATGGCAATCGGAAAGACGGACGGGTCGGGCGCATCGGCCTCCTCGGCGCGGTCCTCGCGCCGCTTGGTCCGCCGCTCGAACAGCATGTCCAGCGCCGTGAGGAACAGGAGAGCGCCGCCTGCGACGCGAAAGGCGGGCATGGAGATACCTATGAAGCCAAGCACCGCCTCGCCAAAGGCGGCAAAGACCAAAAGCACGGCGATCGAGGTCACGCAGGCGCGGACCGCAATACGTCGACGGGTTGCCGCTGGCATTTCGTGGGTCAGGGCGACGAAAACCGGTGTCGTACCAAATGGGTCGATGACGACGAAAAGGGTCGTGAACGCGGTGATCAGGAAGGCTGTGTCAACAATCATGCGCCACTTTCCTGCAAGTTTCGCAATATGTCCAAAGCCTTGTCTGCCGCTTCTGTCGGGACAAAAACATGGTCATGATGTAGTCCGGCGACCATGTTCGCAGGGATATCCGCCCGCGCCAAGGCACCCGATACGGCAGCAGTCAAGCCGACCCCGTCGAGGGCGGAGTTCACCCGCAATGTGATGCACCGCATCGGAAGCGCTTTGTCGGGCGCGTGTGACAGCGGCACGATCAGTGACATGCCTTCCTCTTCGGCAACGCTGGCAAAAGTGCCATCGGGCCAAGGTCTGCCGGTTTCCCAAAGGGCAAACGCGAATTCGCCCGCGCGCAGATCCGGGTTCATGCCCGAGATCATTGCCGCGGTTTCGCGCACGACGCTCATGCCGCCCCCTCTGCCGCATCGAGCTTTTCCTGCGCCTCGAGCCACAGTCCTTCGGCGCGCTCCATCGCCTCTGTCAGTTCGGCGTATTTGCGGTTCCATAGCTCAAGATCACCGCGTTTGTCGTCTTCGTATAGGGACGGGTCGGCGAGCTTGGCCGACAGTTTGTCATGCATATCCGTCAGCTTTTCGACGCGTTCCTCGGCTTTGCGAAGGTCTGCACGGAGCGCCAGCAATGCTTCGCGCGCCGGGCGCTTGGGTTTGGGCGTCGCAGGTACTTTGGGCGCCTGAGGTTTGTCGCGTGCCAGCAGGAACCCACGATAAGCATCAAGGTCGCCGTCAAAAGACTTTACCGTTCCGTCGGATACAAGCCAGAGCCGGTCGGCCACGAGGCTCAACAGGTGCATGTCGTGGCTGACGAGGATCACGGCGCCCGAATAGTCGGTCAACGCCTCGACCAAAGCTTCGCGGCTTTCTATGTCCAGATGGTTGGTCGGTTCGTCGAGGATCAGCATATGCGGCGCATCGATCGTGGCAATCAGCAACGACAGCCGTGCCTTCTGTCCGCCCGAAAGGCGGCCGACCACCGTATCGGCCTGATCGGCAAGCAATCCGAATCCTGCAAGGCGGGCACGGAGTTTCGCCGGGGCCTCCTCCGGACGCAACCGACGCAGGTGGTCGAGCGGGGTTTCGTCGACATGCAATTCATCGACCTGGTGCTGTGCGAAATAGCCGATACGCAGCTTGCTTGACCGCGTCACCTTGCCCGCCATGAGCGGCAGGCGGTCGCTCAAAAGCTTGGAAAGGGTCGATTTTCCCTGGCCGTTCTTTCCAAGAAGCGCGATGCGGTCGTCCTGATCGATGCGCAAGTTCAACCGTCTGAGAACCTCGGTTTCGCCATAGCCGGTCACGCCGCCCTCGAGCGCGATGATCGGGGGTGACATTTCCTCGGGTGAGGGGAAGGAAAAGGCGCGCAGCGCGGCCTCCTGTGGTGAGGAGATGGGCTGCATCCTTGCCAGCGCCTTGAGGCGCGACTGTGCCTGCTTGGCCTTGTCGGCCTTGTAACGGAACCGGTCCACATAGGATTGCAGATGCGCGCGCCTCGCTTCCTGCTTCTTGGCCATGGCTTCGGCCTGAGCGAGTTTCTCGGCCCTTTGGCGTGCGAACTGGTCATAAGGACCCTGGTAGAGCGCAAGCTTGCGATCCTCCAGGTGCAGGATCGATCCGACAGCCCGGTTCAAGAGCCCGCGATCGTGACTGATGATTATGACGGTATGGGGATACTTCGCCAAATAGGTTTCCAGCCACAACGCTCCTTCGAGATCGAGGTAGTTGGTCGGTTCGTCCAACAGCAGCAAGTCGGGTTGCGCAAAGAGCACCGCTGCCAACGCCACGCGCATGCGCCAGCCGCCCGAGAAATCGGAGCAGGGCCTGAGTTGTTCGTCGTCATCGAACCCGAGGCCTTTGAGGATCGAGGCCGCACGGGCAGGTGCCGACCAAGCGTCGATATCCGCAAGCCGCGTCTGCACTTCGGCGATGCGAACGGAATCCAACGCGGTCTCGGCCTCTTGCATCAGCGCGGCGCGTTCGGTGTCCGCCGCGAGCACGGTGTCGAGCAGCGAGACATCCGAGGCGGGCGCCTCCTGCGCGACGCCTCCGATACGGGCGCGCGAGGGCAGGGCGATCGCTCCCGACTCGAGCGCAAGTTCACCACGGATCAGGCGAAAGAGCGTGGTTTTTCCGGTGCCGTTTCGGCCGACCAGCCCAACCTTGTGCCCGGTCGGAATCGTGGCTGACGCGCCCTCAAACAGGGGGCGACCTTCGACGGCGTAAGTTATGTCCTGAATGCGCAACATGGCGTGGCTGATAGCAGAGCGGCGACGCGCCCGCCAGCGGTCATGGTCAGCATCGTAATGTCGTGATAGGCCCATGTGGTTCCGCAAAGAGAAGCTCATGCGCCCTGCCAAAACTCCGCCGCATCTTGTTACACTGATACTCGGCTCTGCGTTAGGCGTGCTGTCGCTCAACATGTTCCTGCCGTCGCTGGCGCGGATGGCCGAAGATTTCGACGTCGAATATGGATTGGTCAACCTGTCGGTCGCGGGGTACCTGGCGATGACAGCCGTGCTGCAACTGCTTATCGGGCCGCTGTCCGATCGGTTTGGGCGGCGGCCCGTGCTGTTGAGCGCCATGGCCATATTCGTGCTCGCGTCGATCGGGTGCGCGCTGGCCAGCTCAATCTGGGTTTTTCTGCTGTTTCGGATGATGCAGGGTGTCGTTATTGCTGCCAGTGTCGTTTCGCTGGCGATTGTCCGTGACATGTACCCACCCGCCGAGGCTGCAAGCCGCCTGGGCTATATTGGCATGTCGATGGCGCTGGCGCCGATGCTTGGACCGATGCTGGGCGGTGCGCTCGACATGGCATTCGGATGGCGTGCATCCTTCGTTTTCTATACTTTGGCTGGGCTTGCCGTGCTTGGGTTGATCTGGTTCGACCTAGGCGAAACAAGCCGTCGCGCCTCGCAAAGCCTGGCGCAGCAGCTGAGTGAGTTGCCGGAGCTTGCAGCTTCGCGCCGGTTTCGTGGTTACGTGCTATGCCTCGGGTTCTCGGTGGGAGGGTTTTATACGTTCATCACCGGCGCGCCTTTGGTCGCGGCGGCATGGTTCGACCTGGTGCCCGCGCAGTTGGGATTGGGTATCGGTATCATAACCGGTGGCTTCATGGTGGGTAACCTCGTCACCGGCCGGATGGCCACTCGAACCGATCCGCTGAACCTGGTATTGGCCGGTCGTTGCTCGGCGGTGCTGGGGCCGTTCCTCGGCCTAGGCGCCTTTCTTCTTGGACAAGGCAGCGTCTTGGTCTTCTTCGGCGCCGCGATCCTTCTGGGGCTTGGCAACGGTCTGACGCTCGCATCTGTCAATGCGGGGCTGGTGTCCGTCCGCCCGCATCTTGCAGGCAGTGCTTCGGGCTTGTCCGGAGCATTCACCGTGGCCCTTGGCGCCGTGCTGACCTCTGGCGTAGGTGTATTGGTTACACCCGAAAACGCACCCTTTGCTGTTTTGGGGACGATGCTGGTAACCAGTACCACAGCACTGATCGCCTCGCTTTACGTCCGCCGCATCGAACGGTTGGAAGGAGCGCCCGGGCCGGCCTGAACAGGACGCTTCCGTTAGTGCTTTTCATGAGGCGCGGGTCGTGCTACGCGGCGCGCGATGAAAATCAGGCGTCGGGCGGCCGTCCCGCGCAGCAATTTTTCAAGGAGAGACCTCATGGCACTGGAACGCACTTTTTCGATCATCAAGCCCGACGCAACCCGCCGTAACCTGACCGGCGCCATCAACGCAAAGTTCGAGGAAGCCGGCCTGCGCATCGTTGCCCAGAAGCGCATCCACATGACCAAGGCGCAGGCAGGCGAGTTCTACGCCGTACACAAAGAGCGCCCCTTCTACGACGAACTGTGCGAGTTCATGTCGTCGGCTCCGGTTGTCGTTCAGGTGCTGGAAGGCGAGAACGCCATTGCCAAAAACCGCGAGATCATGGGCGCGACCAACCCCGCCGATGCCGCCCCCGGCACGATCCGCGCAGAGTTTGCCGAGTCGGTCGGCGAAAACTCTGTTCACGGCTCGGACGCCCCTGAAACTGCGGCTGTCGAGATTGCGTATTTCTTCGCCGGAATCGAACTGGTCGGCTAAGCCGTCCGTCCCTAAAAAAAAGACGTAGAGGCGCCCGCTTTGCTGGGCGCCTCTTTTCGTTTGGGTCTTCAGGCTGTTCTGGCCGATCGGAAACGCCCAGGCCTTTGGGTTTGGGCCGTAGCGTGGCTGTGCTGTTTCTCCACGTGCTCGCGAAGAAGTGCGACATTTCGCAAGTTCGCCTTGTAGCCCACGTCGAGGAGGTCACCCACGATCGGCACCAGTCCAGTGATCCAGTCGATCACGACATTCGCGGCCATTCGGGCCAACAGCGCGGTAGGTGCATCCGTATCATGGGCAATCTTCAGGATGTATGCGGCCGGCGCCACGGTGAGGGCATCGCCGACGCCAGGCACAAGGCCCAGTACACTGTCCCAACCAAAGCGGATCCGAGTGCCGGGCAAGCGAAAGGCGGCGTCAAGTTTCCGCGCGATGCGCTCGGCCCGCTCAACACGGCGGAGGTTTCTGGCTGTGTCCATGGGTTACACCGTTCGCGAGTCCGGGGTTCGCGCGATGATCCAGACGGCGTGCACGATACCGGGGATATAGCCGAGAAGCGTGAGAAGTATGTTGAGCCAGAAGTGCTTGCCAAAACCGACCTGCAGGAACACGCCGAGCGGCGGCAAGAGGATGGCGACAATGATGCGGATCAGGTCCATTACGGCCTCCTTGAACATGTGTCAGGTGTTACTGATCAACAACCATCGGCTTGCGTGGTTCCCTTGGGCAGAACTGCGCGGTGGCAGGAGTGTGTATCTGGACGCCGGAACAGGTCGGATGTAGCGTCGCGCCGGATCGCAGGTTGCCGCCGAAGGGAGAACTGATGACCGTGTCGCGAGAAACCGCCTTATCTTTTGACCTTTTGGCGCCGCCCAAGGGATTTGTCGAAAACCCGTTTCCTTTCTACGACGCGCTGTTGGAGCATGCCCCTGTGCTGTGGCAGCCGGACGGATCCGTACTGCTGAGCCGGTATCGTGACCTCGACCGCATCTACCGCGACACAAAGCTGTTTTCTTCGGATAAAACCGTCGCCTTTGCGCCGAAATTCGGGAAAGGCTCGCCGCTATACGAGCATCACACGACCTCGCTGGTCTTCTCCGATCCGCCTTTACATACGCGCGTCCGCAAGATCATGACCTCAGCCCTGACACCACGTGCGATCGCACGGATGGAGCCCGGCCTTGTCGACACGGTCGATACGCTGCTGGACGACATGGCAACGAAGGAAGATGTGGATCTGATCGAGGATTTCGCATCCACCATCCCGATCCAGATAATCGGGAACCTTCTGGACGTTCCAATGGACGAGCGCGGACCGTTGCGGGACTGGTCATTGGCGATCCTTGGTGCGCTCGAACCGGCCTTGACCGAAGAGCAACTGGCCGAAGGACACCGCGCGGTGGAGGACTTCAAGCGCTATCTCGAGGATCTGGTCGCGCGGCGGCGCGCGCAGCCGGGAGATCCCGAAACAGACGTTCTGACGCGCCTGATCCGGGGTGAGGGTGCTGATGCGCAACTGAGCGAAACGGAGCTGCTCCAGAACTGCATCTTCATCCTGAATGCCGGGCACGAAACGACAACGAACCTGATCGGCAATGGCCTGGCACTGCTGAATGACCACCCCGAGGCGCGCAGACGCCTGATGGACGAGCCGACTTTGATGCAATCCGCCGTGGAAGAGATCCTTCGCTTTCGTTCGCCGAACCAGTTGGGTAACCGCGAAACGACCGAAACCGTCGAAATCGGTGGCGAAGACATTCCGGCAGGAACCAACCTGCACCTGTGCATTGGCGCGGCCAATCGCGACCCTGACCAGTTCGACAGCCCAAAAGAGTTCGACATTGCGCGCAAACCGAACAAGCACCTCGCATTTGCAGGTGGTCCCCATGTCTGTGTCGGATTGACCCTTGCGCGACTTGAAGGTCGGATCGCGCTGTCGCGCTTCCTCGCAAGATATCCCGACTATCAATTGTTGCGGGGGCGGGTCCTGGGCGGACGAATACGTTTTCGCGGATATGCGGAGCTTCCTGCGCAGCTTTCCTGAAAACCGGCGACGCGAAATGTAGTAACGTAACTGGACGTCAAGTATGTCGGCCGGTTGTCTTCTGCGTCGTCCGGTGACAGCATGACGTCATGAGTTCGAGGCGCGAGTTGGCGGGATGGGCAAGAATACCGGAGCCGATGGCGAAAAGGGCAAGCGGAACACGTCGTTGAGACTTGACGTCAAAACGCTGAAGGCCCTCAAGATCAGAGCCATCGAGGAGGGGACGAGTGTCCAGAAAATCGTTGAGACGCTGGTAGAAGACTATCTCGGTACGTCGCGGAAAAAGTGAGCGAAACAAATGTCAGCGCGACAAGAAATGCTGGTTGTTCCGGGGCGCATCGAAGCCGGAAAGATATGGTCGGACAACGGCTTGCGACTGCTTCTTGAACCGCTGAAGGACGAGGGGGGCTTTGTTCTTCTCGACGATTTCGACCAGAGTTTGCAGAAATCGGGCCGGGCATTGCTTGAAATTGGCGGGGAACTCCTGCTCTTTGCAGCCGATGGCTCAGTGTATGATCAGGCAACCAAGGCCTCAGGCGGTTTCGTCGCCGAAATGACACCCGGTCCTGTGCGCAAACGGCTTGGCGATATTTCTCCACTGCGAGCATTGCTGGAGGTCGCGTCAGGTACCGCTCAGTCACAGCAGGCGGCATTGCTGGATGATGAGGACAAGACCCAAGCGCGAGCTGCGATCCGTGTTCTGTCGGCGGCGGAAGGTGAGGTCACGCTGGTCACCGTCGAACTCATGCGCGGCTACGACAAGGCGTTCGAGACGCTTCGAGCGTCGCTCATCGCTCGGGGCGCCACGGCGCAAACAGGCACCATTGCTTCGAAACTGGCACCCTCATTGAAGCCTTACGTATCGAAACCTGCAATCCCCCTCGATGCCGGTCAGACTGCCCATGACGTGGCGGTTACCATCATTCGCGCGTATCTGGAGGTCGCACGCCGCAACGAGGCTGGCACGATCGCCGATCACGATACCGAGTTCCTGCACGACTACCGGGTTGCCCTGCGCAAGATCCGCTCGGTTCTGAGCCTGTTCAAAGGTGTCTTTCCTCACGAGCAGACAGTTCATTTGAAAAGCGCGTTCTCCGAATTGATGGCGCCGACCGGTCCCTTGCGTGATCTGGACGTCTACTTGCTGGAGAAAGACGCCTATTTCGAACTGCTGCCGGACAGCCTTCATCGTGGGCTGCGCGACATGTTTCGCACGTATCAGAAGGAACGCGACGCCGCACAGCAAAGAATTGCGCGGAGGTTCCGGTCGAAAGCTTACGCCGACCGCATGGCAGAACTCGAACAGGCATTTTCCGAGGAGGACTTGTCGCGGGGCGACAAAGCCGATTTGCCTGCTGCTCAATATGCCAGGGCGCTAATCTGGAAACGGTACCGCAAGGTGTGCAAGATCGCCCGCGCTATCGATGATAGCACTCCGGACGAAGAGGTGCACGAACTGCGGATCAGCTGCAAGAAACTGCGCTATCTTATCGAATTCTTCGCCCCGCTTTTTGCGGCAGAAGATCTCGCCAAGGTTTTGAAACCGCTTAAGAAATTGCAGGACAACCTGGGTCTTTTCAACGACTACTCGGTTCAGCAAGAGGCATTGCGCAGCTTCGTGAAAACGCATCGCAGTCGCGACCGCGCTACAGATACGGAAGTTGCTCTTGCAGTGGGCGGGTTGATAACCGTGTTGCACAAGCGGCAACTGGACGAGCGTGCGCTTGTCACAGCAAGATTCAAACAATTCGACAGCGACGAGGTGCGCGAAACCGCGCGCACGCTGTTCCATGTCACGGAGGGCTAAGGTGGAAGTCATCGCCTGCTACTCGAACAAAGGCGGGGTCGGCAAAACAGCGACCTCAGTCAACCTGGCCCATGCTCTCGCCGAAGGCGGGAAACGCGTGCTTTTGTGTGATCTCGACCCGCAAGGCGCGTCGAGTTTCTATTTCAGGGTAAAGCCCTCCAAGAAACTGGACGAGGCGCGTTTCTTCGAGGATGTCGCGCGATTCACCAAGGCCATCCGTGCGAGCGATTTCGAACGGTTGGACATTCTGCCCGCGAACATGAGCTTTCGGGATTTCGACGTTTTCCTGGCCCGGATGCGCAATAAGCGGTCGCGCCTCAAGAAAGCGTTGAGCGCGGTCGGCAATGATTACGATGTTATCGTGTTGGATTGCCCGCCGAATATTTCGGCCCTCTCCGAGAACGTTTTCAAGGCGGCCAACCGGATCATCGTTCCCGTGATTCCGACGACTCTCTCTGCGCGAACGTTCGAACAATTGGTCGAGTTCTTCGACGAGCACGGGTTGCGCCGTCGAAAGCTGGCGCCGTTCTTTTCGATGGTGGAAACGCGCAAGTCCCTGCATACCGACACGATGAAAGAAATGCGCGCACGGTATCGCAAGCTGTTTCTCGAAAGCACAATTCCATTCTCGGCGGATGTGGAGCGCATGGGGCTGAAACGCGCCCCGGTGCGCAGTTATGCTGCCAAAAAACCAGCCGGGCGTGCCTATGCCGCCCTTTACAAGGAAGTTTTGGGCAGCGGGGTCAAATGATGGGGCAGGAGATCGAACGCAAGTTCCTGGTTCGGGAAATGCCGGACCTCGCCGAGGCCAATTCGGCCGCAATCCGCCAAGGTTACCTGACGACGCCGGGCGACTCGGTTGAAATGCGGCTTCGCCAGAAAGGCGCACGGTATTTCCTGACGCTCAAGGGCGAGGGAGGTATTGTCCGGCGCGAGGAAGAGGCCGAGATACCGGTGGCCGTTTTCGAGACCTTCTGGCCGGCGACCGAAGGCAGGCGCGTTGAAAAAACACGCCATACCGGCGCTTTGGCCGATGGTCTATTCTTTGAATTGGACGTCTTCGAAGGCGCGCTGAAAGGGTTGAAGCTCGTCGAAGTGGAATTTGCAAACGAGACGGCTGCCCGCAACTTCAGCCCACCCGACTGGTTCGGCGAAGACGTTAGTGAAGATGGACGCTACAAGAACCGGGCACTCGCGATCGACGGTCAACCCTGACGGGCCAGAGTAAAGGTTGCCTCAAACCCCGGCGACAGGCAGCGCGGTTCGAACTTGCCGCCGTGCATGCGGGCAATCGCCGCCACAAGGGCGAGACCCAAGCCCGAAGACCCATCGCCGCGAGACGGGTCAAGAGTGACAAAGGGTTGCTCGAGTTTGTGCAGGTCGCTTTCGGGCACGCCGGGGCCAGCATCGGCTACAGCCAGTCGCACATGCTTGTCCGTGCTTTCGGCCCGCAAGGAAATGGTCGAGCCGTCGGGTGCGTAGCGCAACGCGTTCTCCACCAGGTTCGAAAGCGCTTGGGCCAAGAGAGCCCTGTGTCCCGGCAGGACCGTGTCTTCGGCGGATACGTCCAATGCAATGCCACGCTCGGCCGCAACGGGTTCGTAGAGTTCGGCCACGTCCTGCAGCAGCCGTGCGGGACGGACCGGCTCAAACTGGTCGCGACCAAGCCCTGCCTCGGCTCGCGAAATGGCCGTGAGCTGGGAGAGTACCTTGAGCAGGTGATCGACTTCGGCCAACGCGCGCGTGCCATCGGTTTCGCGGGTCTCGGGCGAAAGCGTTGCATCGGCAAGTGTTTCGATCCGCTGGCGAAGCCGCGACAGCGGCGACCGCAAATCATGTGCGATGGCGTTGGATGTCGTTCGCAAATTGCTTACCAGTTCCTCAATGCGATCCAACATCTCGTTCAATGTACCGGCCATCTGGTCTATCTCGTCCCCCGTGCCGCGCAATGGAATACGTTGGCTGAGGTCGCCGGAGACGATCTCTCCGGCTGTAAGGGCGGTTTCCTGAAGCCGCGAAAAAACGAGACGGGTCAGCAGACCACCGGTCAAGAGGCTGAGCACGGTCGCCGCCAGCAGCGCAAGACCCATAGTACGAAGCAGAACCTGCTCGAATTGGCGCCGGGCGCTCGCGTCGCGCCCGACCAAGAGCCGTTCTCCACCGCGTAATTGCAGGGACGCGGCCGAAATCGGAACCGTTTCGCCAGAGGCGGTTCGGATAAGGTCCAGCTCAACCCAACCACTGCCGGGTTCCACGTCAGGCGGCCAGCGTAGCATGTTGCCTGCCAGCACCGTCCCGAAGCGGTTCGTCAGTAGGTAGAGCGCATCGCGGCGTTCCGCATCGACTGCGCGCCGTTCGATCGCGGTGATGAGACCAAGAACACCCAGGCGCTCGTAATCGTCTTCCAAACCCGCAAGTTCGGCTTCGACGACCGACCGGGTTTCCGCGGCGATGGTCCGGTTGGCGGTTACATAGACGAGTGCCAAAACGGCCGCCGCCAATACGGTGCTGAGAAGCATGGCCGCAAGGACCAACCGTGTGCGGGCGTTGCGCAGCACGTCAGGCGTCGCTCATCATGTAACCCGCGCCGCGGACAGTTTCGATCAGGGGGGACTCCGAGTTGTCTCCGATCTGGCGGCGCAGCTTCGAGATATGTACGTCCACGATGTTGGTGCTCGGATCGAAATGATAATCCCACACGCCTTCGAGCAGCATCGTTCGAGAGATGACCCGGTTCTTGCGGCGCAGGAAATACTCGAGGATCTGAAATTCACGCGGTGTCAGCGTGATCTCGCGTCCGGCACGGGTGACCCGGCGACGCAGCAGGTCCATCTCCAGATCACGGCATGACAGCAAAGCCGTCTCCTCGGCCTCTTGCGGTCGGCGTAGCAATGCCTCGATCCGCGCATGCAGTTCCTGAAAAGAAAAGGGTTTGACGAGGTAGTCGTCAGCCCCCGCACGCAGGCCTTTGACGCGTTCGTCGACCGCGCTCATTGCGGTCAGCATCAGGACCGGGGTGCGCATTCCGGCGGCGCGCAAGGACTTGATGAGTGCAAGCCCATCCAAACCAGGGAGCATCCGGTCCAAAACAATAGCGTCAAAGGAGCCATCGGTTGCGAGGTAAAGCCCCTCGCGCCCGTCGGTGGCGGCTTCAACGGCGAAACCCTCTTCGGCGAAACCCTTGGCGACGAACTCGCGGGTTTCTGTGTCGTCCTCAATGATCAACAGGCGGCGGCTCATCTGGCTCGATGTCTCCTTTCGGCATGGGGTATAAGGCATGCGCCAAGGCGTTGCACGTGGGTTGCGACGCAAGGGCCGGGCACCCCAAAAAAGGGCGCCCGGCGACCCGGCCGATGCCGGGCTTGCGCACCGCCCACTCCCCACGGGCGGCGGGCTTCGGGGTCAAGCGATCCGGACAGGTATGAAGATCTGGCTGCCGCCGCGCTTGACAAGCAAAAGGGCCGGATCGGTCGGTTCAGTTTGCAGCGCATCTTTGAGCGCCTGCGGGGACGGCGTTGCCTGGCTGCCAAGCTTGACGATCACATCGCCCGGGCGAAGGCCGGCCTGCTCGGCAGGGCTGCCCGATTTCAGCGACATGACGACCACACCTTCCGTCGATGCGTCTACACCGGCTTGGGCGCGGGTATCAGCCGTGAGCGGCGCCACGGTCACGCCAAGAGCCTTGCCCGAAGCGAGTTCTTCAACGGTTTCCTCGACCTCCATCGCCGCCTTGAACGCGCCGACCGTGACGGTAACCGTCTCTTCCTTGCCATTGCGCAAAACAGAGATATCGGCATTTTCTCCGGTATCTGTTGCACCCACAAGTCGCGGTAGATCGGAGCTGGAGGTGACGGACTTGCCGCCAAATGACAGGATAACGTCGCCTGCCTTGAGCACACCCTCTGCTGGGCTACCTTCGACCACCTCGGAAACCAACGCGCCTTTGGCACCATCCAGCCCAAGCGCCTCGGCAATGTCGGGGCTTACATTCTGGATAGAGACCCCCAGCCAACCACGGTCAACCTTGCCATCGTCGAGCAGATCCTCGACCACCTCGTCGAGGATGTTCGAGGTCACCGCGAAACCGAGGCCGACAGAGCCACCGGTGGGAGAGTAGATGGCTGAGTTCACGCCAATCACGTCGCCCTGCATATTGAACAATGGGCCACCGGAATTGCCCTTGTTGATGGCGGCGTCCGTCTGGATGAATTCGGCATAGGGGCCCTCGGAAATGTTCCGGCCCTTGGCCGAGACGATGCCGGTGGTGACGGTCTGGTTAAGGCCAAACGGATTGCCGACGGCAAAAACATCTTCGCCTACGCGGATCGCATCGCTGTCACCCAACTCAAGCGCGGGAAGGTTGTCGGCCTCGATGCGCAGCAGCGCCAGATCGGTCAGCGGGTCCGTGCCAATCACCTCGGCGTCGAAGCTGCGGTCATCCGACAAGCGTACGGTCACCTTGTCAGCGCCTTCGACCACATGGTTGTTCGTAACGATCAATCCGTCCGCTTCGATCACGAACCCGGATCCCAGCCCCTGGCGCGGTCCCTGCTTGGGCATCGGCATGCCCTCGGGCATGCCGAACTGGCGAAAAAACTCACCGAAGGGGTGGCCTTGCATGTCTGGAACCTGTGCAGGCTGCGATTGCGCGGTCTGCGTCGCCAGGATGGTAACGACCGATGGCGCGACCTCTTCGACCAGATCGGCAAGTGCCTCATCCGCCAAAGCGGGTAGGGCGGTGCTCGACATCAGCACAGCGCCAAGCGCGGACGCACCCAGCCAGTTTTTCGTTTGCATGCTCATCATGGATCTCCTTGGTCCTTTTGTCTTGGGGTGCCTGTCCCCAAGCTTGAACGAGGAGATAAAGGGTGAACCTGACAGCGCGCTGACCGCGGGATTAAGAAAGTTTAATCTTCGATGTCCGCGCCACGCCACCAGCGGTCGATTTCTTGGGGCGTGATCCGATCTGCAAGTCCCAAACCAACAAGTGCAGGTGTGCCATCCTTTACCGGCCGCAGTTCGACGTGATGGCCTACAACATGCACTTCGGTGCATCCGTCAAGGCCAGGAACGATCCCCTTGAGCCGGTAGAGGTCAGAGGGGCGAGCCGCGAGTTTATCCCATAATGCATCGCGTGAATGTGCGGAGACTTTATCGGTCGCCCAATGGCAATAGGCCGGGTGCGCGTTTGCAGGCCTGGATCGGAGAAGGGGGGTAAGGCCGAACAGCAACGGCGCAAGCCCGCCGCCTGCTGGGAGTCTTTGTGGTTCTGTCAGATGATGCGCGGCGAGTGCGCCCCTGAGGCTATCTGTCAGATCACCCTTTGTCAGCAAGAGCAAATCGGCCACGGCCATCTGTTGAGCTACCTGAGGTGCAATCAGTGGGTCCGACAGCAGGCCGGTGGCGTTTTGTGCATCCACCAGCGTGACGATCCCGGCATAGGACAGATCAGGTTCTGCCTTCGCCGCGTTCGCAATTGCGGCCGGATCGGCAATGCCGCTCGCCTCGATTACCAGATGATCGGGCCTCGGGTCGCGGTCGAGCGCGTCGCCAAGGGCCAGGAACAGATCGGCGCCCATCGTGCAGCAGACGCAGCCGTTGGTCAGTGCGATGGTATCGTCGCCTTTCGCGGCGATCAGGGCCGCGTCGATGTTGATGGCGCCAAAGTCATTGACCATCACCAGAAGGCGCAGCCCGTGATCCTCGGCCAGCAGACGATTTATGAGCGTCGTTTTTCCAGCACCGAGGTAGCCGGAAATGACTGTCAGCGGCAGCCGCATCATACCAGGTGCAAACGTCCACCGGAGACGGTGCCAAGCACCGGAACGTCCTTCAGTCTCTGACGTCCGACAGCGGTGGGGTCGTCGCCCAGAACGGCAAAATCCGCGATCTTTCCCGTTTCAATGGAGCCGATTTCGTCATCGAGCTTCAGGGTGTAGGCCGCACCCAGTGTAATCGCGTAAAGCGCCTCGTTCACGCTGATGCGCTGCGCATCACCCAGTGTCCGGCCTGACATGGTTTGTCGGTTTACGGCACACCATGCGGTGAACAGTGGTCCCATGGGAGTAACAGGAGCATCGGAATGGATGGCGACGTTCACGCCCTCGTCCAGAGCCGATCGGACCGCGTCCATCCGCTGCGCGCGATCCTCGCCAATGGTCAGGGCGGCATGCTGATCTCCGAAGTACCAGATATGGTTGGAGAATATGTTGGTGCAAACGCCCATATCCGCGCAGCGCCGGAACTGATCGACGCCCATCATCTGGCAATGTTGCAATACATGACGCGCTCCCGGCCAGGGATGCTTTTTTCCCGCTGCTTCGATTGCGTCAAGTGAAACGTCCGACGCCTCGTCGCCGTTTACGTGGATATGCATCTGTACACCGTGTTTCTGCATCGCCTCGCAAAGGGCATGAATCGTTTCGGGAGGTGTGTTCCATATCCCATTCGGCTGGCCGCCGACATAGCCCGGCCATTTGACTCGTGCGGTCCAGCCCTGGATCGACCCGTCAGTCATCAACTTCACCGCGCCCATTCGCAGTTTATCGGTGGATTTGGCGCGTAGGGAGAGTGCTCGGAGAGCGATTTCATCGGGGTCGTGTCCGACCGTTCCGAGGGCAGGAACGATGCGGACAGCGAACTCGTCGTCACCCGTCACGCGTAGAAGCGTGTCGAGGTCGGCATCCTCCATCTGCGAATAAAGGTCGGTCACCGTAGTGACACCAGCGTGCTTGCATACGTCGGCGTAGGCGCGGATCGCTTCTTCTTTCTGGGACAGGCCACGGAAATCCACGCCGGTGCGGCGCATGACCGGGAACATCGCCGCCATTTCCTGCAATTCGCCGGTGGGCTCGCCGTCCGGCCCCTTCACCACGCCCTCGACATTGGTTTGGCGATTGTATCCTGCCATCTCGAGCGCCGTGGAATTGGCGCAAAGCAAGTGAAAATTCGAATACATGATCACTACCGGTCGATCATCTGCGATCCGGTCGAGATGGTGGCGATTCAGGCGTTCGGTAGGCAGGAAAATCGGGTCGAACCCCCAGCCGATTAGTGGCGCGCCTTCGGGCAGGTCCGAGGCCTGCTTACGCAACCGCTCCACCACTGCGTCGATATCCGTCATTCCCTTGTGCCATTTGCCTCGTGGATCGATGCGGTCATGATACCCGGCATAGGCGAAGTTCCACATCGCGCCGGCCATCATATGGGCGTGGCCCTCGACGAAGCCTGGCATGAGAACCGTATCTGCAAGGCTTTCATCATGTGCGACCTCGCCCCAGGCATCGGCACAGTCGGACCCACCCACCGCCAAGATGCGACCGTCCCGAACCGCGACATGCGTGGCCTCTGGACGGCTGGGGTCCATCGTGATGATTTTTCGGGCCCGGAATACTGTTATCGCGGCCATTGGGTCCTCCCGGTGTTTTCAACACGGGTAACGCAGGTGAAACCCGTGGGAAAATGGATTTACTGTGCAGCAAAGATCGGCAAAATGTTGTTAGCCATGCATTTCACACTCAAACAACTCCGCTACCTCGATGCCGCGCTGCGGTGTGGATCGATTGCCAAGGCCGCGAGCGAGATGAATATCTCGCAAAGTTCGATAACCGCTGCCATTGACCTGATCGAGCAGACTATCGGGACTGATCTGTTTCGCCGTATCCCGGCCAAGGGTATCGTGCCGACGAAAACAGGGCTGGAGGTCGGCGAACGGGTCAGCGCCTTTCTCGACCAGGCACGGGTTTTCGAGTCCGACCTCATGTCGATCGCCGGTGACCCGACCGGTACTTTGCGGCTGGGCTGCTATGCGCCGACGGCGCCTTACGTTTTGCCACCGATCTTGAGCCGGATCGCACAAAAATACCCTTCGATCAGGATCGAGTTGACCGAGGGCGACATGGAAAGCATAGCCACCCATCTGGCGACGGGTGCGGTCGATGTCGCGTTGACCTACCGGGCAGGGCTTGAGGTCGATCCACCTTTCGACTCGCTTTTTCTGGCTCACCCTTGGGCGCTATTGCCGGTGAACTCGCCCTTGGCGGAACGTGACGAGGTGAGCCTGCATGATCTCGCACCATTACCGATGATCCTGCTGGATTTGCCAAATACCGAGGATTACTTCCGCGCCCTGTTCGAGAACGAGGGTCTTACGCCGAACGTGGTACATTCGACCCGGTCAAGCTCGGTCCTGCGTGGCCTCGTGGCCAGCGATTTCGGGTATTCGATCTTGAATATCTGCGGTCCAAACGATCGTGATGGACGAAACGGTTATCGCGCTTTGCCAATCATCGAAGACGTGGCCGCGCCGGAATTCGGTGTAGCCTATCTTGGCCCGCTTCACGGATCAGCCATTGTCGAGGCGGTGCGCAGTATCGCCGCGGAACTGACAACGCAGGGAGCTTTCGAGCCGATACTCATGCCGCCACGCATTCTGGCATCGACCAGAAAGTGCATTGAATAGATCTTTCCGACACAGAAAACGCTGTTTTCTGCGGGATAGGCCACGGCTAGCCTCTTCTGAAAGCTGAAAAAGCCAACCGGGAGAGCATAATGAAGATGATGACGAGACTGATGGGGGCGGCAGCCCTTGTTGTGACCGGACTGGCAAGCGCGCCGGTCCATGCCGAAGGGGGTACGCTTGTAATCGCGTCTACTCAGGTGCCGCGCCACCTTAACGGGGCGGTGCAGTCGGGAATCGCGACCGCAGTGCCTTCGACACAGATTTTCGCCTCGCCGCTGCGGTATGACGAGAACTGGGAGCCGCAGCCGTACCTCGCCGAAAGCTGGGAGGTCAGCGAAGACGGCCTGAAAGTCACGCTCAACCTCGTTCAGAACGCGACCTTCCACGATGGTGAACCGGTCACGTCGGAGGATGTGGCGTATTCGCTGATGGTCACGAAGGAAAACCACCCTTTTGCATCCATGTTCGCGCCGGTCGAGAGCATCGACACCCCGGATGAGCATACAGCCGTCATCAATCTCAGCCAGCCGCACCCGGCGCTTTTGCTGGCCCTGTCACCGGCGCTTGCTCCGGTTCTGCCAAAGCACCTCTTCGACAATGGCGAAGATCCCAAGTCAAATTCCTTCAACTCTGCGCCGGTCGGTTCAGGACCATTCATGCTGGAAGAGTTCACAGCAGGCGAAGCTGTCGTTCTCAAGAAGAACCCGAATTTCTTTATCGACGGTCGGCCCAAACTCGACGAGATCATCATTCGCATCATCAAGGATCCTTCGGCCCTGCTGATCGCGATGGAAAATGGCGAGGCCGACCTGTATCCGTTCATGGCTGGCAGCCAGGAAATCAAACGCCTTGAAGGCGCTGACCATCTGAGCATCACCGACCAGGGCTATGCTGCGGTCGGTCCGATCAACTGGCTGGCCTTCAACACAACCTCGGAAAAGCTCAGCGACGTCCGAGTTCGCCAAGCCATCGCTTACGCGGTTGATCGCGACTTCATCACCAAGGCCCTGCATCGCGGCGTTTCCGCGCCCCAGCGCGGCCCGATCATCGAAAGCTCACCGTTCTTTGACGAGTCGATCCCCAGCTACGATGTCGATCTCGACAAGGCCAACGCTCTGATGCAGGAGGCGGGGTTCGGTGATGGAATGGAACTGACCATCGACTTCATCCCCGGCCCGAAGGAGCAGCAGCAATCTGTTGCCGAATACATGAAATCGCAGCTCAAGAAGATCGGGATCGACGTGACCGTGCGCGCTGCGCCGGATTTCCCGACTTGGGCTGGCCGGGTAGGTGGACATGATTTCGAACTGACAATGGACGTGGTGTTCAACTGGGGTGACCCGGTCATCGGCGTCCACCGGACGTATCTCTGCTCGAATATCCGTGAGGGCGTGATCTGGTCGAATACCCAGCAGTATTGCAACGAAAAGGTCGATGAACTGCTCAATGCAGCCGCGGTCGAGCAGGACGATGCCAAGCGCAAGGAGATGTATGGACAGTTCCAGCAGATCGTTGCCCAGGATCTGCCGATCTACTGGATCAACGCGCTGCCTTACCACACTGCCTATGACAAGAAGCTCTCGAATGTCCCGACAGGTATCTGGGGCACCATGCATCCGATGGACATGGTCGACTGGTCCGAGTGATCCTTGAAATCCGCCCCGTTCCGGTTCGTCCGGTGCGGGGCCAATCCCGGGGGCAGCGGGCATGAGCGGCAGTTTCTTGTTACGACGCGTCTTCTATGGCCTTTTGCTTATGCTCGGGGTCGTGGTTCTGAACTTCCTTCTCATCCGTATGGCACCGGGCGATCCCGCTGTCGTGATCGCGGGTGAGATGGGCGGTGCGACCGAAGAGATGCTGGAGAGCATTCGCGAGGAATACGGCCTGAACAAGCCGGTGCTCGTACAGCTTGGAATATACATCGGCAATGTCGTTCGGTTCGATCTTGGCGAAAGCTTTTTCTTCAACCAACCGGTCACGACCTTGATCGGACACAGGATCGGGCCGACGATCCTTCTCGTCGTCACGGCGCAGCTCATGTCAATCCTGCTAGGCGTGTTTCTGGGCGTCATCGCGGCCCGCAAACCAAACGGTCCTATGAGTGCCTTCGTTTCGGTCTTTGCGACGATCGGCTACGCCGTACCCGTTTTCTGGACCGGGATCATGCTTATCATCCTGTTCGCAAGCGTATTGCCCGTCTTTCCCGTAGAGGGCATGCAATCGGTCAAGCTGCGGGATGCGAATGTCCTGGTGAAAGCATTGGATGTCGCGCACCATCTAGTCTTGCCCGCTTTCACCCTGGCGATCATCTATCTCGCCCAATATGCACGCCTGTCCCGCGCTTCCATGCTTGAAGTTCTGGGGTCAGACTACATCAGGACAGCCCGCGCCAAGGGGGCTTCGGAGCGCTCGGTGCTGTTCCGCCACGCTTTACGCAATGCCGCCCTGCCGATCCTGACGGTTGCCGGCTTGCAGTTTGGCAACCTGATCTCTGGCGCGCTGCTGGTCGAGACGGTGTTCAACTGGCCCGGAATGGGGCGCCTGGCTTTCGACTCCATTCTTCGGCGGGACTACCCGACGATCATGGGTGTGCTTTTCTTTGCCTCGTTCATGGTGGTCGTTGCGAATATCCTGACTGACCTGAGCTACAGGCTCGCCGATCCGCGGTTGCGGGGAAAGGGCTGACATGCGCGCAACCAGTGTCGATACCAAGGGGCGAAACCTGCCGGATGGCGCGGCGACCTACAAGGCGGAAAGCCCGGCGCGCGAAGCATGGCGCATGTTTCGGCGGAACCTGCCCGCGCTTGCGGGAACCGCCATTTTGGCCGTGATCGTTCTGGCGACGTTCTATGGCACGTTTTTCTATACAGGCGATCCCTACGAGATCGTCTGGGCCCCGCATGAGCGCCCCTTTACCACTCCGGAGTTCCCGCTTGGCACGGATTATCTTGGTCGCGATATCGTTGCGGGATTGTTGACAGGCGGGGGGCCAACACTGGCGGTCGGGCTTGCCGCGGCCTCTATCACGATGGTCATCGGTATCTCGCTGGGTGCGCTTGCCGGGTATTATGGCGGTTGGGTGGACAACCTGCTCATGCGTATCACCGAATTTTTTCAGGTGCTGCCGGCGCTTCTTTTCGCGATGGTGCTTGTCTCTCTCTTCTCGCCGTCGCTGTTCACGATCGCCATGGCCATCGGGGTGGTCAGTTGGCCACAGACAGCGCGCCTTACGCGGGCCGAGTTCCTGAAGATAAAGGAGCTGGAATACGTCACCGCCGCGCGCGCGATCGGGGCAAAGAACGGTCGTATCATCTGGAAAGTGATCCTGCCGAACGCGGCGCCGCCGCTGATCGTTTCGGCGACGCTGACCATCGGGGTGGCGATCCTGTTCGAGGCGGGGCTTTCGTTTCTCGGGCTCGGTGATCCCAATGTAATGAGTTGGGGCCTCATGATCGGCGCAAACCGCGAGTACATACTCGACGCGTGGTGGCCGGTGACCTTTCCGGGGCTCGCGATCTTTTTGACGGTCTTTGCAGTCTCTTTGATCGGGGACGGTCTGAACGATGCATTCAATCCCAAGCTGAGGGGCCGATGAACGCGCTTCTGGAAATAGAAGATCTGCGCGTCACTTTTGACACGCGGTATGGAGAAGTCACGGCGCTCGATTCCGTGTCCATGCATGTCAATGAGGGTGAGACGCTTGGAGTGGTGGGCGAGTCCGGTTGCGGCAAGTCTATCACTGCCCTGTCGGTCATGGGGCTGATCCCACAACCCCCCGGCAAGATTGCCGGCGGAGCTATCCGGTTGGCGGGCGAAGATCTGACCAAGGCGGGCCCGGCACGTTTGCGCTCTCTCAGGGGGGCCGAGGCGGCTATGATCTTCCAGGAGCCGATGACCTCGCTGAACCCTGTGTTCACGGTCGGCGACCAGATTGCCGAGGCGATCATGCTGCACCAGAAGGTCAGCGCCGATCAGGCGTTCCGCGATGCGGTTGCGCTATTGGACCGGGTCGGAATTCCCAGCCCGGACAAGCGTGCACGGGATTTTCCGCACCAGTTGTCGGGCGGTATGCGACAACGGGTGATGATCGCTATGGCGGTCTCGTGCAGGCCCAAGGTCCTCATCGCGGACGAGCCGACGACCGCGCTTGACGTGACGGTCCAGGCCCAGATCTTCGACCTGCTCAACGAAATCCAGCGAGATTTTGGCGCGGCAATCATCCTCATCACGCATGACATGGGTGCGATCAGCGAAATGGCCGATCGCGTGGCGGTCATGTATGCGGGCCGTGTCATAGAGCAGGGCAGTGCAGACGATGTGCTGGATTTCCCGCAGCATCCCTATACCCGTGGGCTTATCGACTGCATCCCCGCCCTTGGACGCGACGATCACAGGCTTGCCGAAATCCCGGGAGTTGTGCCTCCATTGCACCTTTTGGGGGATGGCTGCGCCTTTGCTGCGCGTTGCGCCCATTGTGAGGCACGCTGCGAGACCGAGAAACCCGTTCTCGCGGCACATGGCCATCATCCGGCGGCCTGCCATGCCGTCGAGGAGGGGCGGATATGAGCATGCTCATGGATGTGCGCGGTCTGACAGTGCGCTTTGCCCTGCCGAAACCGTCGATCTTTGCCGAGAGGCCCCACCTAGAGGCAGTACGCCAGGTCTCCTTCACCCTCAGGGCCGGGCAGGCTCTGGGAATTGTTGGCGAGAGCGGATCGGGGAAAACCACGACAGCCATGGCTGCCATACGCCTGACCGAGGCGGCGGGCGGGAAGGTTCTGTTCGACGGCGATGACCTTCTTGCGCTTGATGATGAAAACATGCGCCAACGTCGGCGTGACATCCAGCTGATCTTTCAGGATCCTTATTCTTCTCTCAACCCTCGCGCGCGCGTAATGGACATCGTGCGCGAACCGATGGACCTCATGGAGATTGGAACGCCGGACGAGCGCGTGGAACGGGTCAAGGAATTGTTCACTCTCGTCGGGTTGCGCGAGGACCAGTTGAACCTGTTCCCGCACCAGTTCTCGGGCGGGCAGCGCCAGCGGATTTCGATTGCGCGTGCGTTGACCACCAATCCAAAACTTCTGGTGTGTGACGAACCGGTTTCAGCGCTCGACGTGGCCATCCAGGCCCAGATCCTCAATCTTCTGGCGGACCTGAAGGATCGTCTAGGTCTGAGTTACCTGTTCATCAGTCACGACCTGGGCGTGGTGCGCCATGTCTGTGACGAGGTTGCCGTGATGTATCTTGGCAAGATCGTCGAGCAGGGGCCGACGGAGGCCTTGTTTGCCGCACCTCAGCATCCTTACACGCAGGCCCTATTGGCCGCTGCTCCATCACTGGCACGTCGCAAGTCAAAGGGGTACGTGCGACCGCTCAAAGTAAAAGGGGATCCGCCGAGCCCGATCAACCCGCCACCGGGCTGCGCCTTTGCAGAACGTTGCCCCAAGGCGCAAAGCCTGTGCCGGGAAAAGGCACCCGAGTTGGAAAACCACGGGTCATTGCAAGTCGCTTGCCACTTTCCCGGACCGCCAGACGTGGCGTGAGCCTGCAAGAATCGACATTTTTGATGAAATTGTAGAATGATTCGAGGAAAACACTGCTGGTATTGCCCTCGAGCGCGGAAATAATGACCGCATGCCGCCTTGATTGGTTCCACGTAAGGCGACAATTGTGGCGAAAACAGGGCAACGCTGAACCGGCCGGTATGCGAAATGTGGCGGTGAGCACTGTTCTCCGGGGCGAAACAAACCCGGACATGGCGCAGCCTCCACAACCTTGAGTGTCGACATGATAGTGAAGCAATCAAGGGAAAAACACGACGATGCACGCGTTCGGCGTGGAAACAATGTTCGCGCTTAGGTGGAGTGGCTGGAGTGTTCGGCAATCGAGCCTACCTCTAAGTTGCCGCAATCCCGCCAGTTTTCAGAGATTTTTCACTTTGCCGGTGATCTGGCGAGGAGTATTCATGGATTAGCCCAACTGGGGGGCGATGTTTGCTGGTCACGGGGGCGACCGCACGATTTGCATCGAATCTCGATGCGAGGGGATTGAAGTGCACGTGCAGGGGCTGCTCTCTGCACCGGTCGCCGCCCCGAAGCGTGTTTGACGCGCTTCGGAACGTGTCCTTTGTGCTGAATCTCTCTCCTCGCCTTGGGCGTGAACGGGTGCATTTCGAGGTGGTCGCTTTTCGTCCGGTCATCGCGCCTTGGTGGTTTGGGGGGTAGCCGCGGTTAGGCGGTGTGGCACGGTCTGTGCCGAAAAGGAGAGTGTGATGGCGACGAACTTTGACAATCCGTATTCGGCCAACCTGATTGGTCTTTGGGATTTCCGCACGAATTTCGAGACCAATGATACCGGGCTTGATGATGGCATCGCCCAGGACGGAACCCCCGTGGACTCGCCGGATTTTTCGGCTGGCTGGATGTTCACGGGTGCTGGCGACAGCGACAGAATGGATATCGACGACGGCGATGACGAGCCCTTCGATCTCGATGAGGGAACGATAATCGCGTCATTCCGGCCGTTCGGCTTCGGGTCCGCCGTTGCCTCTGGTGGGTCGCCCACACCCGGTAATCAGACAGTTGTCAGCCGCGGTGTCGAGCAAAGCGCAGGACAAGCGGAAGATCGCGGCTTTTTCGAGATGCGCGTAACCCCCGAGGGCCGGGTCGAGGTTGTGCACCGCGACGGTGATGCGGAGCAGGTTTTCGGAACCTCGGATGGTTTTTTCAACGACGGCGACGTCGTGACTGCGACCTATACCTTCTCGTCGGAAGGGACGCAGACATTTTCGGTCGTGAACGAGACGCAGGGCACTTCCGAACAGATGAGCGGTGAAGCACCGGGGCTGACGCTCGACATTGCGGAAGAGACCGAGCAGAGCTTCTCGCTCGCTGCGCGCGAAGCGACGGATGGCAATTTCGACCAGAACTTCTTTGGCGGCATCGACTATGTTGCGGTTCTGGATGCGCCCGTGAATGGAGGCGGCCTGAACGGCATCGTTGACGGCACTCCGGGTGATGACGATATCGATCTGGGCTATACCGGTGACCCAGAAGGTGACCGGATCGACAACATGGATGCGATCGACCCGTCGGCGAATCCCAACGACGATGTTGTGAATGCCGGCGACGGCGATGACATGATCGACGGTGCCGATGAGGATGACGATATCTACGGCGGCGGTGGCGATGACACCGCGACAGGTGGGCCGGGGGATGACCTGATTGATGGCGATGGCACGGCGCCCGGTGCAGGGACCGTGATCCGTGAAGCGTTTCTCTGGAACGAAGGGCCGATTCAGAACGACGGTGTCACGTACCCCGATGGTGAGGACCTGAGCGGCGGCGTCACCCAGGATACTGGAAATGCCAATGTCACGTTCAGCGTACTGACCGGCTCGCCCGGAACCACGACCGAGTTCGACACTGTCCCGCAGCACACGAACCAGATCGATACGGATGGTCCGGGTGCGAACCCGGCGAGCAGCCTCAACTCGGTTCTTGATGGCCCCGGTACCGCCACGGAGTACCAGCTTGAATTCGACCGTCCGGTCACCGACGTATCGTTCCGCATCAACGATATTGACGGAAGCGCCGGTGTCCGCGTGACGGCGTTCGACGAAGCGGATAACCCGATCACGGTGAACCTCGGGGCAGGCCCACGCGTCATGCTTTCGGACACAGACGCGGTGCCGGGTGCCGACACCGGTGTCAGCACCGGCGGCTTCCAGGACCCGATCGGCGAAGACTATTCGATGCTCGTGACAATCCCGGGGCCTGTGTCTCGCTTCGTGATAGAGCAAGCGAATATCGGGCCCGAAGGCTCGACCATAAACGTGACCGACGTTTACTTCGACGTTGCGCAACCGTTCACCGGAGGTGGTGCTCCCGGAGATGACAGTCTCGACGGTGGCGACGGCAATGATACCCTGATCGGTCGCGAAGGCGATGATACCTTGACAGGCGGTGAAGGACAGGACTCCGTCGACGGTGGAGACGGCGATGATCTGATCGAAACCGGCCGCGACCCGCTGACCGAGCTTCCGGACCGCGGGTTCCCGTCATATGACGGGCTGCCGGCAGTTCCTGCGGATCCTGACGTCATGGACGACCGTGACACGGTCGATGGAGGCGATGGTAACGATACGATCTCGACAGGTGACGACAACGACATGATCACCGGCGGTGCCGGGATGGATCTGATCGACGGCGGACTTGACGATGATACCATCGATGGCGGAACGGGTGACGACACGCTTATCGGCAGCGAAGGTGCCGACAGTATCATCGCGGGCGATGGCGCCGACGTTGTGTATGGCGGTCTCGATCCCAGCTTTCCGGACCGTCTCAACATCCGTGACGATGGCAGCGATGGCCGTCCGGCCGACCCAGAAACCACCAATGGTGACGACACAATCGATGGCGGCGCTGGCGACGACACGATCTTTGGTCAGGATGACACCGACGTAATCACTGGCGGCGAAGGTGATGACCTGATCGACGCGGGTATCGACAACGACATCGTGGACGGTGGCACTGGGAACGATACGATCACGGGCGGCCACGGTGCAGACCTGCTCGCCGGTGGCGACGACCGGGACACTTTCCTTGGCGGTGACAATGGCGATCAGGTCGACGGTGGATCTGGTGGCGATGACTTCGATACGCTGGATCTTCGCGGTCTTGGACCCATCGGTGTCATCTACACCTCGCCGGATGAGGAAGACGGCATCGCGGTGATCGGTGACACCGGCGGGGTCGTGACCTTCGAAGAGATCGAGACCGTCCTTATCGATGATCCGCTGGAGCCGGACGGAATTGTCGAAGGCACGTTCGACGATGACATAATCGACCTGGCCTATGACGGCGACCCGAATGGTGACTTCGTTGACAATGACGATGCCATTCTGCCCGGACAGGTTGGCGACGATGACATCATCATTGCCAAGACCGGAGACGATGCGATTCTGTCCGGTGACGGCAACGACAACGTGTTTGCCGGAGCGGGTGACGACACCGCCTATGGTGATGACGGTGACGATACGGTGCGTGGCCAGGAGGGCGACGATGTTCTCGAGGGCAATGCCGGCGATGACCAGATCCATGGCGGCGACGGTGACGACGCACTTGATGCCGGGCGGGGCAATGACACCATGTTCGGCGACGCCGGCAACGATGTCCTGACCGGGAATCCCGGCGACGATGTGCTGGACGGTGGTGATGGCGATGATACGATCATCGGCAATGACGGTAGCGATACGCTGTCCGGTGGCGCCGGGAACGACACGATCTCGACAGGTCCGGGTGAGGATGTCGCGTCTGGCGGTGATGATCGGGACACGTTCATCGTTGTCGGCCAGAACGATCAGTTCGTTGACGGCAATGAAGGCGGCGACGACTTCGATACGCTGATTGTTTTCGGTAACGCCGAGGTCGAGTACGATCCGACAAACATCGAGAACGGCACCGTCTTCTATCTCGACGATGCGGATGTCCGGACCGGCGTGACGACGACTTTCATCAATATCGAAGAAGTCATCATCCGGAATCCCCAGATCGACGGTGTTGTCGAAGGCGGCGATGGGGCTGACCTGATCGATGCAAGCTATACCGGCGACCCCGAAGGCGATGTCATCGACGGCTTCGATGCGCTGGAAAACTTCCTCGATCAGCCGATTGACAGTCTTGTTCCGTCGGACTTCTTCGAGGATCTCGGCGGCACGCCGCGAGGTGACCAGCGGGACGCGGTCGATGCCGGAGACGGTGACGACACGGTGTTCTCTGGCGCGGGCGACGATATCGTCAAGGGGCGCGGCGGCGACGACCTCGTCTATGCTGGCTTCGGCTTCGACGATGTCGCGGGCGGTGCTGGTAACGACACCCTCGACGGCCAGGAAGGCGATGACAAGCTGTTCGGTGAGGATGGCGACGACTTGCTGATTGGTGGCTTCGGCGACGATACCCTGCTGGGCGGTGACGGATCTGACACGGTTGAGGCTGGCCTTGGCCGCAACTTCGTGCAGCTGGGTGCCGGGGATGACTTGGCGACCGGTGGTGACAACGCCGATACGATCGAGGCCGGAGATGGTGCAGATACCGTCTTTGCCGGTGGCGGCGACGACTCCGTACTTGCCTACGACCCCGCCTTTACGGGGGTCGCGTCGATCGGCCGGTCGCCCGACTTTGTCGACGGTGGCGCAGGCGATGACCGGATCGGTACCGGTTCGGGTGACGACGTGGTCATGGGCGGAACCGGAAACGACGAGAAATATGGCGGGATCGGTGCCGACCAGATGGATGGCGGCGCAGGCAACGACACGATCTTTGGCGACAGCGATCCGGATACGGCGCCGCCAGCCGATATTGCCGAGGCTCTGACCCTCGAACCTGGCAACGATACACTGACAGGTGGTGACGGCGACGACGAGATCCATGGTCAGGACGGTAACGACTCGATCGACGGCGGAGGCGGAGATGATCTGCTTGCTGGCGGCATCAGCGGAGATACGATCCTTGGTGGCGCGGGCAATGACACGATCTACGGTGGTGACGCTCCGGGTGTTCCGAGCCTCGCTCCCAGCCTTGAGGACAGCATCGGTGACTCCATCGATGGTGGCGATGGCGATGACAGTGTCATAGGCAGCGACTTCAACGACACGATCACCGGTGGCGCAGGAGCCGACAACATGTCGGGTGGAGCCGGGCGCGACTTGTTCATCGGCGGCAACGACGGTGACATTGCCGATGGTGGTACCGATGGCGATGACTTCGACACGCTCGATCTGACCGGTATCGACTTTGAGATCGCCAGCCGTACTCTGGACCCGGACGGGGACAGCTTCTCGGGGACGATCAACTTCCTTGCTGCCGATGGCAGTGTCGAAGGGTCGATGGAGTACCGCGAGATCGAAGAGATCATCCCCTGTTTCACCCCCGGTACGCGGATCGCGACGCCCAAAGGTGAACGGTTGGTGGAAGAGCTGGAAGTCGGTGATCGGATCATTACGCGGGACAACGGCATCCAGGAGATCAAGTGGCTCGGCCGCCGCGATCTGGCCTCACGTGAACTGACCCGCGCGCCACATCTGCAGCCGGTCCTGATCCGTCAGGGCGCGTTGGGTGGCGGATTGCCGGAGCGGGACATGCTGGTTTCGCCCAACCACAGGATCTTGGTCGCCAATGACAAGACCGCGCTTTATTTCGAAGAGCGTGAAGTTCTTGTGGCCGCCAAGCACCTCACCGGCCTCGAGGGGGTCGATAAGATCGAGGTCGGTGAGGTCAGCTACATCCACTTCATGTTCGAACAGCACGAGGTGGTACTGTCCGACGGCGCCTGGACCGAAAGCTTCCAGCCCGGCGATCAGACGCTGGCCAGCATGGGTGATGCTCAACGTGAGGAGATCTATGAACTCTTCCCGGAACTGGCCGAGACCGAAGGTCTCGAAGCGTACACGGCTGCCCGCCGCTCGCTGAAGAAACACGAGGCGCGCCTGCTGCTCTGAGCGGCGGGCCTCGAACCTCCCCGATTTGCAGCTGCCGTGGGCGACGGGGACCCGCGGGCATGGGTGGTGCGCACAGGCGCACCACCCCTCGCTGCTTCATGAACGGGATTTTTGCCAGCTTTCCCAAGCTTCGGGCGTGTCTAGATCCAGCCGAGCGCGTTTCCCTGCAAGCGGAACGAAGCAGGTGGCGTCACGGTGTCGCTCAACCACGCTTTGTGCTCCGCCGTCACCGGTCAAGGCAAGAAGCTCGGGGAAAAGTTCAGAGTGAAAGATCACAGGATGGCCTGGTGCGCCGTCATCCGTCGTGCCCCGCCAGATCAAATGCTCTCTGTCCTGATCGGCCACATTGAGTACCTTAGTTAGGTCCTCAGCGGTGAGATCTGGAAGATCGGCCAACAAAACCATGGCCGCATGGCAATGCACTGGAAGTGCGGCAATTGCGCGGCGCAGGCTGGCATTCATTCCTTCCTGACGATCGGGGACGGCAACGGTGTTGAGATCCAACCCGGCGAGTGCCTCGAACCTCGGATGTGGAGACGGCGGGAGCGCCACCCAAAGTGGACCCGCGCTCAAAGCTCTGAGCGCGGTTCGCCGCAGCAATGGAATGCCGTCTACCGGCTGCAGGAGCTTGTCTTTCCCCCCCATGCGGGAAGACGTGCCAGCGGCAAGTAGGATAACAGGAATGGAGGTCATGCCTCCATTCTGCTTTGTTTCCGTGAGGTTGTCAGCCTCGCATTCGCAGGGCTTCGGGGTCGAAGAGCGGTGTCGAGACAACGTGTGCCTTTCGCATCTGTCCCAGTATTTCAATCTCGACCTCTCGCCCATCAGCTACCTTGGCGGTCGGCAAGAAGCCCATCGCGACTGACTTCTGAGCGTAATGTGAGTATCCGCCAGAGGTACAATAGCCGACAACTTCGCCATCGAGCCAGATGGGCTCGTAGGCGTTCACATCAGCATCGTCTGCATCGACGATAAAGGCGCAGAGCTTGCGAGACGGCGGCGTTTCACGTTCAACCTCGGCGGTCGATCTGCCAATGAAATCAGTGTTCTTGCGGAAGGAGATGAAGCGATCAAGCCCGGTTTCGGCCGCAGTGTAATCCGGTGAGTACTCCCGCATCCAAGACCCAAAGAACCGGTCGAGCCGCAAGGACATCATGGCTCTCATGCCGAAGGGTATCATGCCGTGTGGTTTGCCGGCCTGCCACAGCGTCCACCACAGGTTTCGCTGGGCCATCGGGTCGCAAAAGATCTCGAACCCCAGATCGCCAGTGTAACTTACCCGCTGCACGATGCAGTCCGTCATGCCCACGACCAAACGCCTGACATCCAGAAACCGCATGTCGCTGATGTCAGTTCTGGTACACGCTGCCAAAACATCGCGCGCCACTGGACCCGCGATCTGAAAGCCGGTCAATTTATCGCTTGCATTTTCGATGGTTACGCCGTCTTCCGCGTGCATTTCGAACCAACGCATGTGAAAGACCTGCGCACCGTAGGATGCGGTCAGCCGAAACTCGTCCTCCGCAAGGCAGGACACCGTGAAATCGCCGTAGAGCTTTCCCGCATGGTTCAGCATCGGGGTCAGCGACAAACGTCCCGGCTGGGGGATGCGGCCGGCCATGATCCGATCGAGCCACGCGCGCGCATTCGGCCCGCTTACCCGGTACTTCCCGAAATTGTGCACTTCGTTGATACCGACCCCTTCGCGAACACCGCGCACTTCTCGCCCTGTCGCGGCAAAGGCGTCGGATCGGCGGAAGGACGGGGTCTCGAAGGAAGGTTCGCCGGCTTCAGCAAAATAGTTCGTGACCTCCAACCCGTACTGCTGCCCCCAGACAGCCCCCATTTCTGAGAAAATGTCGTACATCGGGGTGGTCCGGTTTGGGCGCGCGGCCGGAAGCTCTTCGTTCGGGTAGGAGACAGAGAACCGTTTTTGGTAATTCTCGATCACCTTCGGCCGGGTGTATCCGGGCGTGATCCAGTCGCCAAAGCGGGCGACGTCCATCGCCATCACATCGCGTTCGGGCGCACCTTCGATCATCCATTGCGCAAGCGTCAGGCCAACACCGCCGCCTTGCGAAAAACCGGCCATGACGCCACAAGCCGACCAGTAGTTGCGCATTCCCGGTACGGGGCCCACCAAGGGGTTGCCATCGGGCGCAAAGGTAAACGGGCCGTGGATCACCGATTTCACGCCTGCACGTTCAAGAACCGGGAAGCGGCGATAGGCGAAATCGATGCTGTCGGCGATCTTGTCATAGTCGTCTGGCAGCAGTTCGTGCCCGAAAGTCCACGGTGTGCCATCCACGGCCCAGGGTTTGCAGGGTTGTTCGTAGAAACCGATACACAAGCCGCGACCTTCCTGGCGCAAGTAGCTTTCGCCGGCCGGGTCCATCACATGAGGATGTTCGCCACCCGCATCAATTATCGCTTCGATCTCCGGGATCGCGTCGGTGACTAGGTACTGATGCTCCATCGGGTGCAGCGGGAAATACACGCCCGCCATGGCGCCCACTTCTCGCGCCCAGAGCCCGCCGGCGTTTACGATATGCTCGGCATGGATCGTGCCTTTGTCCGTTACGACATCCCACGTTCCGTCCGTTCTCTGGCGTGTTTCGCGAACCATGCAATGCGTCTCGATGGAGGCACCACCCATGCGCGCGGCCTTTGCATAGGCGTGCGTGGTTCCTGAGGGATCGAGATGACCGTCCAGCGGATCATAGAGAGCTCCGATGATGCCGTCCGTATTGGTGACCGGCGCTATCCTGCGGATTTCGTCAGGGCCAACGATTTCCGTTTCCAGCCCCATGAAACGGTGCTTGGCGCGTTCGGCAAGAAGCATGTCGAACCGGTCGCGATTATCGGCAAGGGTCACGCCACCGACATGGTGCAACCCGCAAGACATCCCCGTAATCTCTTCCAATTCCTTGTAGAGACGGATGGTGTAACCTTGCAGGGCGGCCATATTCGTATCGCCATTCAGCGTGTGGAACCCGCCCGCAGCATGCCATGTCGAACCCGAGGTCAGTTCGGACCGTTCCAGCAGCATAACATCTGACCAGCCCAGCTTGGTCAGGTGATAAAGCACCGAACATCCGACGACGCCGCCGCCTATGACGGCAACTCGGGTTGTGGTCTGCATATCCGTCCCTCCGCTTGTTCGGCGCCACCCTGCGCGAGGCTGGGAAGGCCAGCAAGACCGTTTGCGACAGATAATGTCGTGGTTGCCCCGTCACTCCGCCTGCGCCCAAAGCGTCGGGCGGAGTTGCGGCTTACAGCGGCCGGATTTTCAGCTCGGTAACGCGGTTGCCCTCGCGTGCTGTCACCTCGAAGCGGAAGCCGTGGAATGAAAAGACCTGTCCGACGACCGGTATCATCTGCGCCTCGTGAATCACGAGACCCGCCAGTGTGTTCGCTTCGTCGTCGGGCAGCGACCAGTCCATCTCCCGGTTCAGGTCCCGGATCGTCGTTGCACCCTCGACAATGAACTGACCATCATCGGTCCGGCGCGCAACGCTTTCTTCGGCCACGTCGAATTCGTCGGTGATCTCGCCGACGATTTCCTCGAGGATGTCTTCCAGCGTGATCAAGCCTCGCAGCGAGCCGTATTCGTCGACCACCAGCGCAAAATGGCTGCGCATCCGCAGGAACTCCCGCATCTGGTCGTCGAGTGTCGTTGTTTCAGGAACGAAATAGGGGGCCTTGGCCACCTCTGAGACATCGAACTGCTGAACCCGGGCCTTCGGACTCTCGGCTTCGCCAAGCTCGGTATAGAGCGTTCTGAACAGGTCTTTGGCGTGGATCACACCGATGATGTTTTCCTGTTCGTTCCGGAACACGGGCAGACGCGTGTGACGGCTCTGTAGACATTGCTCCAGAATGACTTCGGGATCCGAATCCGCATCGATCATCTCTATCCCGGAACGGTGTAGCATGATTTCTTCGACGGTGCGGTCACCGAGGTCGAGTGCGCCAAGGATTCGGTCGCGATCTTCTTTTTCTACTACGCCTTCGGAATGGCCAAGATGAAGCGCACCTGCAATTTCTTCTCGTACCGCAAGGACATGACTGTCTGGGTCGATCCGGACGCCGAATAGCCTAAGGACGCCGCGTACGAGCAGGCGAACGGCGCTGACAACGGGGGCAAAGACCGTGACAACTACACCGATGATCGGTGCGACCGCCGATGCGGCCTTTTCCGCATTCGTAATCGCATAGGTCTTTGGCAACACTTCGGCGAAGATCAAAACCAAGAGCGTCATCACGAGAGTGGCCAGTGCGACCCCGCTTTCACCGAACAAGCGTGTGAAGAGAGCGGTCGCAAGCGACGCGGCAAGAATGTTGACGAGGTTGTTGCCCAGAAGAACAGAGCCGATAAGCCGCTCGTTATCCTCTGTGATGTCCAGCGCACGCTGCGCCCCGCGCGAGCCCTTGTCAGCTCGCGTCCGAAGCTTGGCCCGAGACGAGGCGGTCAGAGCTGTCTCGGAGCCGGAAAAGAATCCTGAAAGTACAAGGAGCAAGAGAATGGCGCCAGTGGTAAGCCAAAAGGCGCCGTCGATCAAAGAAGGAGAAGGGTCCATCGGGTTCCGGTTCAGCAGTGTTCCCTATCTTATGGGGGTGCGAACCAAACCAATCAAGTGCGGCGTGATGGCCCGTCGCGGTCGTCCTGATCGGCAAGCGGATGGTGGTCCAGAACGAGGTCGCGCAAACGCTCTTCCAGAACGTGTGTATAGATTTCGGTCGTGGCCACGTCGGCGTGTCCAAGTAGCGTCTGGATCGAGCGCAAGTCAGCGCCATTTGCCAGCAGGTGCGTTGCAAAAGCATGGCGCAAGGTGTGCGGCGTGACCTTTTCGGGCGAGACGCCGCCCGCAACAGCGAGCTCCTTGATCAGCAGATAAAACCTGTGCCGGGTCAAATATCCTGCTTTGCCGCGCGACGGAAAGAGGAACCGTGATGTAGGGCGCCCCCGGCGTTCGGCTTCCGCTTCCGCCTGATCCCGCGTTTCGAGCCATTCAGCCAAAGCCTCTCGGGCAGGAGGGGATAGCGGGACCATACGTTCCTTGCCGCCTTTCCCTTTGATAAGCAGCATCCTCGGATCTCCCCGGGCGGCTGCAACTGGAAGCGATACCAATTCGCTGACCCGCATACCGGTCGCATAAAGAAGCTCCATTAGGCAGGTATTGCGAAGACGTTCGCGCCCGCTGGTACGGGCAGCTTCCAACAGACGGTCGACCTCTAGGACGTCCAGCGTTTTGGGGAGCCTCGCTGCGCGGCCCGGACCCTTGATCTGGATCGCCGGATTGTCGCTGCGCCAACCCTCTTCAAAGGCAAAGCGATAAATCTGACGTATTGCCGACAGTCGCCGCGCACGCGTGGCGCGAGAAAGGCCCTCCGTTTCACAGGAGATCAGGTACGCCTCTACGGCCGCTTGATCGAGCGTTGCGAATTCCAAATCTCGATGGGCCGCCCAGTCCGCGAAATCCTTCAAGTCCCGACCATATGCAAGAAGGGTGTTGTTCGCAGCGCCTTGTTCGGCGGCCTGTGCGTCTAAAAAGGTCGAGATCCACTGATGCATTGTCGCGGGGCCGGATGTCATTCAGCCATACCCCAGTAGCATAAGCTCCAGCGCGGCGCGCCGGGCGGTGTCTTCAAGCCCCATCGCGCGCAAAGAGGCCAGCGCAGCACTTAGATCCGATGGATTGCCGCGGGCGCCACGGTCGAACAACAGCATGGCTTCGAGAATTGCTTCTCCCAATTGTCCGTTTCGCCGCAGATCGGCAATCTTCTGCGGTACGACGGCCTCTTCGGAAAACCCGTCTGCTATCGATGCTGCCAACTCGGAAGGGGCGATCACGCGGCCCGGATCACCTTGGGCCAGCGCCGAAAGAAACATGGACTCCGCCGATTCATTCGGAGCATCCGACGATGCCTGTTCATACAGCCTCGATAGAAGCCGGACGCGCCACGCCAACTCGGCCGCGCTGCCATTCTCGAGCGATTGGTTGCCAAGCCCTTCGGCAAAGAGTTCGG
Source organism: Lutimaribacter marinistellae (assembly GCF_042648365.1). Classification (NCBI taxonomy): domain Bacteria; kingdom Pseudomonadati; phylum Pseudomonadota; class Alphaproteobacteria; order Rhodobacterales; family Roseobacteraceae; genus Lutimaribacter; species Lutimaribacter marinistellae. The sequence continues at coordinate 200,700 of NZ_JBHRXI010000025.1, forward strand.
CGAAAGGCACCTCAAGGCCTACCTCGCGCATCTTGCGCCACACCTGCCCCAAACTTCTTTCGATTGCGGTTGAGTTGCCGACGGAAATAGCGGTGTCGAATCTTTGTATCGCCTCGACCCTGTCCCATACACCGCCCGAAGCGGCAGGATCACGTTCGGTGTAAAGGCCGATCAACTGGTTGGGGGGCAACACGCCCATACGGGTAAGCCGTTCGGCGGCCTCGATCTGAGCTTTCCACCCAGCTATGTCGCGAAGGTCTGCATTGGCGAAAGCTTTCGGGAGCGAACCGGTGTTGAGACGTTCGCCTATCGTTTCGAACAGGCGGAATTCGAGCGCGTCTGGATAGTTCGGACGCGGAAGAGGGGGCGAACCCTCGAAGATGTCCGGGCTGAGGAAACGGTCGAGTAGCGCCAGGCGTTCCTCATGCATCAGTTCCAACGTATGGACGGCCTCAAGCGTCAACGCGGCTGCTTCCCAGTCGCCGACCCGGACCTGGCAAAAGATGTGGGCGGCGTAGTCGTCCGAGAGGTATGGCGCTGCCAGCAAAGCCGAGCAGGCTCGGTCCTCGTCTCCGGACAGCAGGGTCGTCTCAAACCAGCGCGCAAACCTCGCGCGGCTCTGATCCGGTCCAGCTAGTTCGACCAAGGCCTGTGCCGGGTCGCTGGCTCCCAGAGCAACCAACCTGTCCAGTCGTGCTAGGAGCAGGGTTTCGGCGGCATCCGGTCCGGCTGGCGGGCTACTCTCGGTCAGCAAAAGGGCATAAAGCAGCTTTTGCATTGCCGGGCTATCGCCAACCGGCACACGCGATATCAAATCTGCCAGCCGGGCAGGGTCGCTGCCCTGCCACAAATCGACAGGTAACCCGGTCACCGTGCTGGATACCAAACCGATGGGCGGCGTCGCGGGCGCGAGCGGGATGACATCCACAGCGGGGCCGTCGCCGGTCGATGACACCGGAGGTTCCATCACCATGGTGTCGGGGAGCGGGATGCGCGACGTGTCCTTTAGCCAGTCAATCGACGACAGCGGTTCCTGCGACCAGGCGATCGCCGGGAACAGTACTGCAATCAGGAACCCCTCAATTCGCATCCAGTACCACAGGCTGCCGCACTTCGCTTTGCGGCGCCGAGAAATCCACGCCGAAGAATGGCCCGATATAAGTGTAGCCGATCAACCCGATCACGGCCAAGCAGACCAGGTAGAGAAGAAACTTGAGTAGTCGGCCGATCATCGCCTGCCCCATTTTAGATTTTGCCCAACATATAACTGGCCTTTTCGACAAGATCACGTCATTCACGTGAGAATGAGCGGAATTGAGCAAAGCACGGCGCGGACGGGGGGCGAAGCCTATACTCTCAAGAAGACCGTCGTCATGGTCGGCATGATGGGTGCAGGCAAGACGGCCGTCGGGAGGGCGCTGGCCGCACGGTTGCACGTTCCTTTCCTCGACAGCGATGCCGAAATCGAATCAGCCGCCAACATGACCATCCCCGAGATTTTCGCGCGCGATGGCGAGCCTTTCTTCCGAAAGAAGGAAACGCAGGTCATCGGCAGGCTCCTGGACGAGGCGAAAGGTGTGCTGTCGACGGGAGGCGGTGCCTTCCTCTCCGAGACGAACCGTCGCATGATCTCGGAAAAGGGGGTTTCTGTCTGGCTCAAGGCAGATCTTTCAACACTATGGAACCGGGTCAGACATCGCGACACCCGGCCATTGCTCCGTACGGACGATCCGCGGACGACATTGCGTGAACTCTATGACGCGCGCGTACCTCTCTATTCCGAGGCTGACCTTGCCGTGATATCGGACAGCGACACGGCAATAGAAACAATGGTGGATAGGGTGATCGAAGCACTCAAGACCCGTCCGGACGTGTTGGAGCAGGCATAATGCATCATTCAGTGCGGGTTGCGCTTGGCGCGCGCTCTTACGACGTCGAGATCGGACCAGATCTGCTGCATCAGTCCGGCGCAAGAATCGCGCCCCTTCTCGCACGGCCGCGCGTGGCGGTTTTGACTGATGAAACGGTTGCCGGTCTGCATCTGGAGGCGCTTCGCGACGGTCTTGGGCGTGGAGGGATCGACATGGTGTCCCTCTCCCTTCCGGAAGGCGAGACGACCAAGACATGGCCGCACCTTGAGCATGCCGTGGACTGGCTTTTGTCCCAGAAGATCGAAAGGCGTGATGTCGTCGTTGCGCTGGGTGGCGGGGTCATCGGCGATCTGGCCGGCTTTGCGGCAGCGATCTTGCGGCGTGGGGTGCGGTTCGTCCAGATCCCCACGTCGCTGCTTGCCCAGGTGGACAGTTCCGTGGGCGGAAAGACCGGCATCAATTCTTCCCACGGCAAGAACCTGATCGGCGCATTTCACCAACCATCACTGGTTCTTGCCGATACCTCGGTGCTTGCAACACTCACCGCGCGTGATCTTTTGGCCGGGTATGGCGAGGTCGTCAAATACGGGCTGCTTGGCGATGCAGAGTTCTTTGCATGGCTAGAAACGCAGGGACCGAGGCTGGCAGCGGGTGACATGGCCGCGCGAGTTCAGGCTGTCGCGCGCTCGGTGCAGATGAAGGCCGAAATCGTCGCGCGCGACGAAACCGAGCAGGGCGATCGCGCGCTGCTCAACCTAGGGCATACGTTCTGTCACGCGCTGGAGGCCGCCACGGGGTACTCCGATCGCCTGCTGCATGGTGAAGGTGTCGCGATCGGCTGTGCGCTGGCCTTTGAACTGTCGTCAAGGCTGGGCCTCTGCCCGCAGGAAGATCCCAGCCGCGTTCGCGCGCATCTGCGCGAAATGGGAATGAAAACCGACCTGCGAGACATCCCCGGTGACCTTCCTGACGCGGAGGCATTGGTCGATTTGATGGGGCAGGACAAGAAAGTCGTCGACGGCCAGCTTCGGTTCGTCCTTGCCCGTGGTATCGGTGACGCGTTCGTGACGGGTGATGTGCCGCGCGAGAGCGTGGTTCAGGTTCTGCGAGATGCCGCGTGACGCCTAACGACCCCGAATAACGATCAACTCGCCGACATTTTCGCGAGTGACATAGCCGAGCATTGCGCCGACCTCAGAGCAGACTGCGACCGCGGGCGCTCCCTTGTGCAGCAGGTCCAGAACATCCTCGAGTCCGCTGGCAAGGTTTACTCGGGGAATGTTCTCCTCCATCACCGAGGTGGCTGGGTCGGAGCGAGGGTGTTCGGCGGCGAGGGCCGCAAAAAGGTTGCCACGCGTCACGAAGCCCAGCAGCGAGCCGGTCTCGTCAACAACAGGAAATTCGTGCTGTGTCGTGCGGATGACGGCTTGCGCCGCAGTTCCCAAGGTATCGGCGGGCGATAAGGCCTCGAAACTGGTGATCATCGCGTCGCGGGCCATCATGCGGCGGGTGACGGCGCGCATCGCGACATCCTGGTTTTCCGCGTTCGCGGCTACGAAAACGAATACGGCCACCAGAACAAGAACCGGATTGCCGCCGGTCAGACCGAGAAACCCAAGGACAACGGCAACTGCCTGGCCCGCATAGGCCGCGTATCGCGTCGCCTTGACCCGATCCATGCGCAGGCAGAGAACGGCACGAAACACCCGGCCGCCATCCATAGGGAAGGCCGGGATCAGGTTGAAAACGGCGAGGAACAGATTGACCAGTGCCAGTCGTCCGAGGAAACCCGCACCGGTTCCATCAAGTGCGATAAGCGCATCGGTGCTCGTTCGCGCGCCAAGCGCGATCAACACCGCCCAGATGACCACATTCACGGCCGGGCCTGCGAGAGCAACGGCGATCTCATGAAGCGGGTTTTCCGGCATGCGTTCCAGCCGGGCCAAGCCGCCTATTGGCAGTAGAGTTATATCAGGCGTTTTTATCCCATAACGCCGCGCCACCAACGCGTGACCGAATTCGTGCGCAACGACGCAGGCGAAAAGGGCGCAGACGAACAACACGTTGTTCAGCGCGGCGTCTGGCCCGCCTTCGCTGTAGGAGGCGAACCCTACCCAAGCCAGTAGCAGGAAAAAGGTGACATGGATCCGCAACTCCGAGCCGAACAAGCGGCCAAGGGAAAAGGACCATGTCATATCGTCAGTCCCCGTTGATCAGAACGGAATCTCGTCATCGTCGATCCCACCGGACGCCGGTGCCGAGCCTCCGCCATAAGGGTCACCCTGCGGGCCACCGCGGTCATAGCCACCGCCGCCATAGCCACCGCCCTGACCACCGCCGTAACCACCGCCACCGCCGCCGCCTTCGCCGCGACTGTCGAGCAGCGTCAGCTCTCCACGATAGGGGCGCAATACCACCTCGGTGGTGTAGCGATCCTGGCCGGATTGGTCCTGCCATTTGCGGGTTTCAAGCTGGCCTTCGATATATACCTTGGAGCCCTTGCGCAGGTACTGTTCAGCGATCCGTGCCAGCGGTTCCGAAAAGATCGCGACCGAATGCCACTCGGTGCGTTCGCGACGCTCGCCGGTGTTGCGATCTTTCCAGTTCTCGGAGGTCGCGATGCGCAGGTTGCACACCTTTCCCCCGTTCTGAAATGACCGTACTTCAGGGTCGCGGCCCAGGTTTCCTACGAGAATGACTTTGTTGACCGAGCCTGCCATGGCTTCCCCCGTGCATGTCGAGTTGTTCTTGGTGCGCGCCGAATCCGGCCACGCGTTTGCAAGACCCTATACGCCCTTGAAGGCGATCAAAACCACCCATTGGCATCACTTCTGGCGAGACATCGCCGCTATGCGGCGTCGCCTTTGCAAAGGGAGCGGAATTCGGGTATGGCAGTTGCGAGGGACATGTGAAAACGAGTGTGAGGGACATGCGCAGCATTCTCGGCGCAGCTTTGGCCGTGTCACTGGCCGCAACGGCCATTCCGGTACAGGCGGACATGTTTTCGAGCAAGAACCGGCGCGCCATCTTTGAAAAGCAGGCGCGGCTGTTGGATACGCGCGGGGCCAGCCAGTACGAGAGTTCGGACAGGCTGAAACCGAAATCGGCGACTGTTAACGCGATCAAACGTTATGCGGGCAAGTACCGTGGCGAATATCTTGCAATGGCACGTGCCGCCGCCCGTCGACATAATGTTCCAGAGGAACTGTTCCTGCGTCTTGTGCAGCAGGAATCGGGTTGGAACCCCGTCGCCAAATCTCACAAGGGGGCTCTTGGGCTGGCTCAATTGATGCCTTCGACGGCAAGTGCGCTTGGGGTGGACCCGCTGAATCCTGCGCAGAACCTCGATGGAGGTGCGCGCTACCTCGCCCGGCAATACCGGAACTTCAAATCGTGGCGCCTTGCACTGGCGGCGTACAACGCTGGGCCCGAAGCGGTTCGCAAACACGGCGGTGTTCCACCTTATTCCGAAACTCAGAACTATGTGAAAATCATCTGGGGCGGGTGAACTGTCGGTGTCACGGAAGCCCAGCTTGCTGCAAAGCGGCTAGATAACGCTCCTTAAGCTCCGCATCCATGAAATTGGTGACTTTCGCGTCCAATGAGACGCGGAAACCCGGCGCTGTTGCTAGCACCTCGTGAGCCGACCATTCGGCATCGTCGATCTGATCGAGCTCTATATAGGTTGCCGCCAGCATTCGATGCGCTGCCGTGAACTCGGGATTGGCGATCAGGACGCGCTCGAAAAGTTCGGCGGCGCGTGCATGGTCGCCAGCGACGTAATGGGCCAAGCCCTCGATCCAAACGTAGAAGAAAGCCCGGATCGGATTGAGTTTCACCGCGTGCTCTATTGCGGCAAAAGACTCGTCGACCCGTCCTGCATAAGCCAGTGACGACGCCAGAGTTGCGTATCCGTCGGCGTAGTTCGGATCCAGTTCCACCGCTCTTTGCGAAGCGGCTATCGAAGCGTCGATGTCGCCAAGGTTCCTGTGAACAAGGCTGAACGCGAAATGCACCTGGGCGAGTTTGGCGTCGAGCTTCAGGGCGCGCTCCGCATGGAGTTGTGCTTTGCGCGAGGCCTCGTGCGGGTACTGTGTCCAGACTTGCTCGGCATCCATCGCGTAAGTCAAGGCGAGATCAGCCTCGGCCCGTGCAAAATTCGGATCGATTGCGAGTGCGCGTTCAAAGTAGCTGCGCGCGACCCGGTTTGTGTCAGGAGAAAACCGTCGGAACTGTTCCAAGCCGCGCAGCAAGAGGTCATAGGCTTCGGGGTCCACCTGCTTTGGTTCCGCCAGACGGGCGGCCTCATCAGGGTCTAGTGTCACCGCCAACTCGGTCACGATCCGTTTTACGACATCGTCTTGCAACTCAAGTACATCTGTCATGTCGCGATCGTACCTATCAGCCCAGATGTGGCCGCCTGTCCTTGCGTCGATCAACTGCGCATTGATGCGAATTCTGTCGCCAACACGCCGCACCGAGCCTTCGACCACGTATTGCACACCAAGTTCGCGCGCGACCTCCTGCAGGTCCATCGCTTGATCCCGGTAGGCAAATGTCGTGTTACGTGCGAGGACGAACAGGCCCGAAACCTTGGACAGATCGGTGATCAGGTCTTCGGTCATCCCATCGCTGAAGTAGTCTTCTTCTCCTGCGGCCCCGAAATTGTCGAATGGCAACACGGCTATCGACGGGCGGTCATCCGTGACTTGTTCGGATCCCGTGCTTTGTGCAAATCGAGGTGAGGTTGAAAAGAAAAACCAGCCGCCCACTATGCTTGCGGCGACCATTGCGAGGGCTGCCGGCAAGATCTTCTTTCGCCGGATTCTGGGTGGAGCGGTCATACCATCCGGTGAAAGGGCGATCCTGTAAGCCCGAACCGGTTTCTCGATGTTTTTGACCTCGATTTCTCCCAGCGGTTCCAACCGTAACGAAGGCAAGGCGCCGAGTTGGTCGTAAACCGTCCCGGATACGCATATGCCTCCGGGGTCCGCGGCTTGTTCGAGGCGCGCTGCTATGTTGACCCCAGTACCGAGAATGTCCTCGCCTTCGGCGACGACATCGCCGAGATTGATCCCTATCCGATACTCAATCCTGGACCCTTCGGGATAACCAGCTTCGCGTTCAGGCATTTCCCGCTGCACTTCAACAGCGCAGGAAACCGCTTCGACCGCGCTGGAAAACTCCACAAGGATACCATCGCCCATCAGCTTCACGATCCGGCCGCGATGCCGTTCGATCACGGGAAGAAGAAACTGCGAAAGATGCTTCTTTTGCCGTGTGAGGACACCGGTTTCATCCGCCTCGACTAGGCGGCTGTATCCGACGATATCCGCCGCGAGTATGGCGCAGAGATGTCGTTTCATCCCGATCTCCTCGAGATCAGGCTAACAGAGAGAGCGACGCGAAGGAACGCGGCAGATTTCCTGCTATTCGGCCGCAATCTTGATGACAGGCTCCATGTCCGCGAACTCCTGCGAGCTCAGGTGACACTTCACCTGGTGTCCTTCGGCCATTGTCACCATCGGCGGAACTTCTTTTTCGCAAAGGCCACCCGGCACCTTGGATTTCCACCGGCAGCGCGTCTGGAAAGGGCACCCCGGCGGCGGGTTCATCGCCGATGGAATATCGCCTTCGAGCACGATGTGCGTTTTCTCCACATGGGTATCCGCGATCGGCACTGCAGATAGCAGTGCTTCGGTATAAGGATGGTAGGGCGGGCTGAAAACCTGTTCGGTCGTACCCAATTCCACCACATGTCCCAGATACATCACCATGACCCGGTCCGAGAGATAGCGAACGATCGACAGGTCGTGACTGATGAAGAGTAGCGTGGTCTTGTGTTCACGCTGAATCTCCATGAGCAGGTCCGTAACCGCGGCCTGAACGGACACGTCGAGTGCCGAAACAGGCTCGTCCGCAACGACTATCCTTGCGTCTCCGGCGAAGGCTCGTGCGATGCCGACACGTTGTTTCTGGCCTCCCGACAACTGCCGTGGCATCCGCTCTGCAAATGCGCGGGGCAGCTTTACAAGGTCCAGCAGTTCCAACATCCGTTGCCGGCGCTCGCTATCGTTCTTGCCGACGCCAAATATCTCGAGCGCGCGCATGATCTGCCGACCGACGGACATCGAGGGGTTCAGGGTGTCGAACGGGTTCTGAAACACCATCTGGACTTCGCCGACGGTCTTGGCGTCGCGACTCTCGATCGGAAGGCTCTCGATGTTTCGGTTGTCGAGAAGGATCTGACCCTCGGTCGCGGTTTCAAGTCCCATTAACACCTTGGCAAAGGTCGACTTTCCGCAGCCGGATTCTCCAACAATTGCAAGGGTTTCGCTTTCCCGTGCCTCAAAGCTCAGTTCTTCGTTTGCCTTGACAACCTTCTTGTCGCCGCCTCCGAACAGGGCGTTGGCTGCGACCTCGTAATACTTCTTCAGCTTGTCCATGCGCAGGACAACATCGCCGACGGCGGCCTTTTCCTTGCTCTCGCCGATTTCGAGTGGTGCGTTCCAATCGATTTCCTGAAACCGCAGGCAACGTGTCGCGTGACGGTCGTTGGCCGGCACATCGAACATCGGAATGTCCTGAGCGTCGCAGCGCCCGGCTTCGAAGTAATCGCAGCGTGGTCCGAAATTGCAACCGGGCGGGCGTTCGTGGGGCAGGGGGAAGTTGCCAGGAATCGCGACTAGGGGCCGCGCGTTCTTGTCCGCACCGGGCAGGGGGATGGAACGGAACAAAGCCTGCGTGTAGGGATGCTGCATCTCGTCGAAGACATCGGTGATCGAGCCGCGTTCGACAGCTTCCCCGGAATACATGACGCAAATGCGGTCACAGGTTTCAAGGACAAGGCCGAGGTTGTGGCTGATGAACAGCATTGATGTGCCGTATTTCTTGCCCAAGTCCTTTACGAGTTCGACAACGGCCGCTTCCACAGTGACGTCCAGCGCCGTGGTCGGCTCATCTAGGATTAGCAAGGCCGGTTTGGACATCAGGGCCATGGCGATCACGATGCGCTGCTGCTGACCACCCGACAGCTGGTGGGGAAAGGCGTTCAGAATGCGTTCCGGGTCGGGCAGACGGACATCCGTCACAACTTCGAGAGCGCGTTTGCGGGCCTCGTCGGCGCTGACCCCTTCGTGGATCATCGGCACTTCCATCAGCTGTTTGCCGATCTTCATCGCCGGGTTCAACGAGGCCATCGGCTCCTGATAGATCATGGCAATCTCGTTGCCCCGGATGTCACGCAGTTCTTCGGCACTCATTTCGGACAGATCGCGGCCCTTGAACTTGATCGTGCCGCCAACGATCCGACCATTCTTGCCAAGGTCCTGCATGACGCCAAGTGCCACGGTGGACTTGCCGCAGCCGGACTCGCCCACAAGACCGACCGCCTCACCCGGCTGGACCTTTACCGAGAAATCCATGACTGCGGGAATTTCCCTCAACCTTGTGAAAAAGGAAATCGAGAGCTTGTCGATCTCAAGGATCGGTCCGTCGTAATCGGCGAGTTTGCTCATCTTGCTGTCTCCCGGGTGAAACGCCGGTTTGTGGCGTTAATCTTATTGAAAATGCGTCGGAGGGCCGGGGGAGAGCCCCGGCACCATCCTCAGTCTTTCAGGCTTTCTTCGCGCAGTCCGTCAGCCAAGAGATTCAACCCCAGAACAAGGCTGAGAAGTGCGAGCGCTGGCGGCAGGGCCGGGTGCAGGTAAATCGACAGAAGCTTGCGCCCCTCGTTGATCGTCGATCCCCAATCAGGGCTTTCAGGCGGCAACCCGAGGCCGAAAAAGCCCAGCGTTCCCAGCAAGATCGTCGTGTAGCCGATGCGGAGGCAGAAATCCACGATCAGCGGGCCACGTGCGTTGGGCAGGATCTCCCACAGCATGATGTACCATGGTCCTTCGCCGCGTGTCTGTGCGGCGGCAACATAGTCGCGCGTCTTGATGTCAAGCGCGAGGCCCCGAACGATCCGGAAAACGGTAGGCGAGTTGACGAAGACAACCGACACGAAGACCACCAGAATGCCTCCGGGTATGTCGAACGGATCAAGAATGCCGGGCAGCCCTGGAATGGCCACGTTGCCATTGTTCACAACGTAGCCCTCGGTCGAGATCACCGCGAGATAAAGCCAGATCATGATGCCTAGCACCCCGATCAGCAGCGGTGTGCGGAAACTCGGCTGCGTATAATAGCGCGAGTTGAGCAATACGCCGAGGAAGATGATCGGGAAGACGAACAGAACCGCCGCCATATAATTTGGCACACCTGTCGCCACGATCTCTGGCGTGACCAGCAGATAAAAGAGCAGGATCACCGGGAAGGCGAGGATAAGATTGGCGAGGAACGACAGGAATGTATCCAGCCGACCGCCATAGTATCCTGCAGGCAGGCCCAGTGTCACTCCGACCATGAAAGCGAACAAGGTGGCCAGCGGTGCAATTTGCACGACGATCCACGCCCCCTTGATAACGCGGCTGAAGACGTCACGCGCAAGATTGTCGCCACCAAGAAGGTACCATGCGTACTCGCCTTCATCGGGGTTCCCAAGTGGTGTGCCGGGCACCTTGTTCTTCATGCCTGATACCTGGCTCAATGGATCATGCGTCGCGATCAGGTCCATTGCGCCGAAAATCCCGGCGAAGACCCAGAACATGACAAGTGCAAAGCCGATCATGCCGATCAGGCTGTCGAACAGCTTTCCGTAAAGGCCGAGGCGTCGCTTGAAGGCGATCGAGACTGCAAACAAGAGAACGAGAGCGACCCAGACTGGCATCAGCTGCCAAAAGATGCGCCCGGTGATTTCAAGACCTGTAAGAGGTTCCATGATCGATTTACTCCTGCAGGCCGGTCACGAAATGCGGATGCGTGGGTTGAGGTAGACGTATCCGATATCCGAAATCATCTGTGTCACGAGGACCACGAAAACCGAAACGACTGAAACCGCGAGCAGCAGCTGGATGTCATTGTTGCTTGCTGCTTGCACCAGCACCCAGCCGAAGCCCTTGTAGTTGAACAGCGTCTCGACGATCACGACGCCGTTCAGAAGCCACGGAACCTGCAGCATGATGACAGTGAAGGGGGCGATAAGCGCGTTCCTTAGCGCGTGCTTCATGACAATGTTGGGAAAGGATACGCCCTTGAGACGCGCCGTTCGGATGTATTGAGCAGTCATGACTTCAGTCATCGAGGCGCGGGTCATGCGCGCGATGTAGCCCATGCCGTAAAGGGCGATCGTCAGAACCGGCAGGAAGAAATTCTCGAATGTCGGGTTGTCCATCGCCTGAGTGGCAGTACCCTTGAACCATTTCAGCCCGACAGCGGATGATGTGAAAACGGCAATAAAGATCACGCCGGAGACATATTCCGGCGTCGCCGTCGTGATAATCGAGAAGGTGGACAGGCTGCGGTCGGTTGCCGAACCTTCGCGCATGCCTGCAAGGACACCAACCAAAAGCGCAGTGGGAACCATCAGTACAAGGACCCAGAACATGAGGTAACCGGTATTGCCCAGGCGTTTCGCCACGATACCGCCCACCTCGTCCTTGAAGACCGTGGAATAGCCCCATTCGCCCTGGAGGATCCCGCAGAACTGGGGAACATCAGCCGCTTCCATGCCGGGCCTGACGCAACTGCCCACCAACTGCCCGTCATCAAGCGTATTGGCGAACCCCGGGGCAACGCCCAGCCAGCGTCCGTACTTGACCAACAACGGGTCGGTATACCCGCGATTGTCGAGCCAGGTTTCGACCTGCTCGTCCGTCATCCTTTGGTTGCCCTGCGTTTTGGCGAGCTTTTCAAGGTTCGGATAAAGGTTGGTCAGAAAGAAGACCACAAAGGTAAGGCAAAACGCTGTCAACAGCATTACGCCGAACCGACGGAGAATGAACAATCCCATGGTTTCCCCTGTCTTCAGGATGTTGCGCAGCGTGTTGGACCGTTCCGGGGTCTCTTTCGGCCGATATTGGCTGGCCTTGCCGCGGCTGGGTGGGGCGCCCCGCCGAACAGGGCGCCCCGCGTGATGTCAGGACGCTGCCATCAGGCCGCGAATCCCCACTTGTAGTGATGGTGCTCGAACGCGACGTGCATGTCGGTGCCGACGAGACCTTCTTTCATATGGCGATACAACGAACGCCAGTAGGGTTGGATTGTGACACCCTCTTCCTGGATCAGCGCCATGCCCTTGGCTGCAACTTCGGAGCGCTTTTCGGCATCCGCGATTGCAAGGGCTTCGGCAAGAATGGCGTCAAACTCGGCATTCGCCCAGCCGAACTCGTTCCACGCTTCTCCGGATTTGTATGCCAGCGCCCAGATCTGCACACCCAGCGGACGGTGGTTCCAATTGGTCGAGCTGTACGGATACTTTGTCCAGTCGTTCCAGAATGTATTGCCTGGAAGAACGGTCCGCTTGACGTTAATTCCCGCGTCGCGCAGCTGCGCGGCAACCGCGTCAGTGGTGTTACGGCGCCAGTCGTCATCGATCGACACAAGCTCATGCTCGAAATCGCCCATACCGGCCTCGTCCATCAGCGCCTTGGCCGCGGCAGGATCGACAGCCTGCTTGGGCAGTTCAGCATATTCCGGGTGGATCGGTCCGACATGATGGTTTTCCGCCGGGGTGCCGCGTCCGCCCGCACCCAGTTCGAGGCAGATGGAATTGTCGACCGCCATGGCGAGCGCTTTCCGAACACGCTTGTCGGCATAGGGCTTCATGCCATCGACCTCGGCCAACTGGTTGGGACGTATGACGATGGTGCCCATGGTGACGATCTCGGATTTCACATAGCCGAGGCCGTCCATCACGTCGATGAATTCGCCAACCGACTCGTGAAGCATGTCGACTTCGTCCGATTCAAGCGCGGCCAACCAGGCTGAAGGATCGGTGCCGTAGTCGATGTATTCGATCCGGTCCAGCGCAGGACGTCCGAACGCCTCTTCGCCCCACCATTGGTGGTTCTCGTTGCGGACCAGCGTGCACTTTACCCCGACTTCCAACTCTTCGATCACGTAAGGGCCGGTCCCGACATTGTTGGTCAGATCGTTTTCATTGAAGGTGCTGTGCACGATGGCCGACGGGTAATCGGACATGCCGGCGATTAGAGAGATGTCCGATTTGGGCAGGTTGAGGCGCACGGTATGTGTGTCCACGACCTCGATCGCTCCCTCGATCGCCATGCCGGTTTCATCATCGACCAGGGTCGCGAAACGGCCCGCCATCGAGTTGGTTTCTGCGTTCTTGTCGCACCACCGCTCGATGTTGCGGGCAACGTCTTCGGCTGTGAAGTCGTCGCCATTGTTCCACTTCACGCCCTGCCTGACGTTGAGGGTGTAGACGGTTGCGTCGTCGTTAATTTCCCAGCTGTCGAGCAGCATGCCCCGGAACGTACCGTCGGAGTTGTACTCCACAAGGTATTCCATCGTGCCGCGGCTCTGGTTGCCCATCTCGGACCAGTCATATGTCCGGGGGTCTTTCAAAGCGCGGACGCTCATTTGCACCCGCAATGTTCCGCCCTGGCGAGCCTCGGCCGATTGTGCCTGTGCCGGAGCCGGCAGTCCGATAAGCGAGTAGGCCACCGCTGCGGACACGCCAAGGCCGGTAGCACGGGTGAGGAACTCACGACGGCTCAGCTTGCCATCACGATACTCCTGCGCGTGCATTTCCGCGGCCCAATGCACCGGTTCTTGGATGTTTTCCTGGTATGTCATCAATTTCTCCCTGTCACTTCTTTTGGGGTCCGCTTCTGTTTGCGGCCTTGTTGGCGTTTGACATGATCGGTGGTTTGTTTCGCATGCTGCTGTACGCCATCCCCTTGGCGGTATTCCGCAACAGATTCCGGCCCGCGTCAATGACCGGATTCGACACTGACAGACGGAAAACGACATGCCGATGTCGGGGTGAGAGTAATCAAGGCACCTCATACACCCGTGTTCAGGCCGTCGCTCGACGCAGGTTGGACGGTGTTTGCCCCGTGTGGTTCTGGATGAACCGGGTGAAATAGGCCTGACTGCCGAAGCCAAGATGCCGCGCGATATCCTTGGCCGGCACATCGGTCGAGGCCAGAAGCAGGCGAGCCGCGTGAAGTATCCTGTCAGTCATCAGGCTTGCAGCAGTACGCCCTGTCTCGACCTTGCAAACGCGGGTCAGATGTGTCGGGGTGATCGAAAGAGAGGCGGCAAGATGGGCAAGCGGCTTCCCATCGGCGTAGTGTCGCGCGAGGTGACGAAAGAAGAGCCTGGTCAACTGGCGGCTTGCCGATGGGGAAGAGGGAAGCGTATCCGCGCCGAGATGGCGGCGCAACCATATCCCGGCAAGTTCGCAATGAGCCAGCATAGCGCTTTGAAAAAGCGGTTTTGCGCTCACTTGTTCCCGCCCCAGCGCTTCGAAAATCTGGGTGAGTTCCGTCTGCGAGGCGGTGTCGCGAACCCGCAAATGCAGCGGATGTTCCGGCAAGGTCAATTCGGTACCGCCGGGGATCAGCAGCGCTTGTCCAAAGCACTGACGTCCTGCCGTCAGGGAAACCAGGTTTCGAGATGGAACGAAAACTGCATTGTGCGCGCCGATACCTACACGCGCCCCGTCCAGCAAGGCAATGCCCTGACCGCGCGTTATCCATATGAGCAAGTGATCTTCGCGATCGTGGACAAGCTCCAATTGCCAGCGTCCTAACGGCGACAATTGCGGGAGAGTAAGTACCCGTATCGCAGTCGAGGCGGCAGGAGTGAATGCCATCGGATCGTCGCCCTCGTGCAGCTGGGCTGGAAATGGACGTGACTGGTTCACGTCAAAGTGACAAGAACACGGCTCTTAGTTTTCTGCGGTGTCATGTCTCAGGCGTCAAGCGATGCCAGGCGCGCATCCTCGCCCGGAACCAGGTTCGTTGACGCTTGGCGAATTGGCGAGTTGCAATAGTCGCCTTTTCGCGTGCCTCCGCCAGGGTGAGCGTTCCGTTCAGATGGGCCATGAGTTCCGGAACACCGATGGCCCGGCAGGACGGCAAAGCGGGATCATAGCGGTCTCTCATCGCGGCGACTTCGTCCAGCGCGCCGCCTTGCAGCATTCGATCGAAGCGCGCCGTGATCCGTGTGTTCAGCCAGTTCTTGTCGACATCGAACACCAATGGAACACAAGCGGACAGGCTTAGCTCGGGCGGCGGTGTTTCGTCCTGCCAATCCGCCAGAGAGCGCCCGGTCGCGAGTTGGACTTCCCAGGCGCGTTGAACACGTGCCCGGTTCCGCTGGTCGATACGGCCAAGTGTGCGTCCGTCGATGCCCGCTAACAGGGCTTCAAGATCGAGCATGTCCGCTTCTGCTCTGACGTGCGGCGGTGTCGGCGGGATATCCACCATGCCTTCGGTCAGTGCAGAAAAGTAAAGGCCGGTGCCGCCGACAATGATCGGACGCTGCGGCCCTCGCAGGAGCGGCTTGACTGCGCGCAGCCAGTGTCCCGCAGAATAGGCCATGTCATAAGGTACATGGCCATAAAGAAGATGTTCGGCGCGCGCCTCGTCCTTCTCTGTCGGGCGGGCGGTAATGACGCGCCAGCAATCATAAACCTGGCTGGCGTCGGCATTCACGACAACGCCGCCCCATTTTTCGGCAATGGCAAGCGCCAGATCGGACTTGCCCGATGCGGTCGGACCGGCGATCAGCACAGGTCTGTCGGCAGGAATTTCGGGAAGCTGGTCGATAAGCGATGTCACCTGGCCGTGCCCTTTCCTTTGCCATGCCGCATTGAACCTCCGAGGCTTTTGCGTCATTTTGCGCGGCGGAAACAACCCTTTCGCGATCTCGGAGCCTCCGTATGACCTCGACCCTTGCAACTGACCCGGCGGAACGGCCGCAGACCACCTACCGGCGGGTAATGCTGAAGATTTCGGGCGAAGCTCTGATGGGGGATCAGGGATTCGGATTGCACCCGCCGACCGTGCAACGCATCGCCCAAGAAGTGAAATCGGTGCATGATCTGGGCGTCGAGATCTGCATGGTCATCGGCGGCGGCAACATCTTTCGGGGGCTTTCGGGATCGGCCCAAGGCATGGAGCGTACCACGGCCGATTACATGGGAATGCTTGCGACGGTCATGAACGCCTTGGCAATGCAATCCGCTCTCGAGGGGCTGGGCGTCTTCTGTCGTGTAATTACCGCCATTCGAATGGACGAAGTCGCGGAACCCTACATCCGTCGGCGGGCCGTGCGTCACCTTGAAAAGAAACGTGTGTGTATCTTCGCGGCGGGTACGGGGAATCCGTATTTCACGACAGACACGGCCGCGACGCTGCGTGCGAACGAAATGGCCTGCGAAGCGATTTTCATGGGCAAGAACGGGGTCGACGGCGTGTATGACAAGGACCCGAAGATGCATGCCGACGCCGTGCGCTATGACCATGTCAGCTATGACGACGTGCTGGCTAAACGACTGAAGGTCATGGATGCGTCCGCCATCGCGCTTGCACGTGACAATAACCTGCCGTTGATTGTTTTTTCTCTCGATGAACCGGGCGGATTCCGGGGGATTCTGGCGGGAGAGGGAACTTATACCAAGGTTCAGGGTTGAACCGCTGCCTCGTGGCGTTCACGCTGAGACTTGTGGGACACTTCGACTAATCAGCTGTTAGCGTCGCATTCTGGTGCCGGGGCGTCTGATGTATCGCGCCAAAACGCGTTCGATATGCCACGATTAAATGGGTCGGCGGGCAGGAGCCGATCACAATAACAGAGCCGGTCCATAGTGGTCCGCGGACCATCCTGTTTTTTGGAGCCGGCCGAAAAATCAGGAAGGATGGACACATGTATTCCAGAATCATGGTGCCGGTCGACATTGCTCACCCCGGCGGACTATCCAAAGCGTTGGGAGTGGCGGCTGATCTTGCCATGCATTACGGGGCAGAAATCTGCTACGTCGCGGTTTCGTCGTCGGCCCCGGGCGACCTCGGACACAACCCCGAGGAAGCCCGAACGAAACTGGCGCATTTCGCAGCGGCGCAGGGCGAGGCACACGGCCATGCGGCCAAATCGCACCTTGCGATCAGTCACGACCCTGCGGTCGATCTCGACAGGACCCTTTTGAAAGCCGTGCAGGACACCGGTGCCGACCTTGTCATCATGGCCAGCCACGTTCCCGCATGGTCCGACTTCCTTCGCGGGTCTCATGGCGGGCATATGGCCAACCACGCCAAGTGCTCGGTGATGATCGTGCGAGACTCCTGATCCGCTTGCGCCGACGCCTCAAGCAAAAGACTTCCTATACAGGGACATTTTTCATGACTGACAGTTCGCAGAACCAAGGGATACCCGATCCCGAGGGGCCCTCTGACATAATCGAAACCGATTACGAGATCGGACAGGACAACATCGAAACGCATATCGGTCCTTTCGGCCTCGACATTCACAATCCGGTTTTCCTGATCTCGGGTTTGTCCATCGTTTTGTTCGTTTTCTATGCCTTGGCTTTGCCGGAACAGGCTTCTTCGGTTTTCAGCTGGTTGTTTTCGGCGGTAACCACGACGTTTGACTGGTTCTTCCTTGGCGCAGCCAACATCATGGTCCTGTTTTGTCTGCTGCTGATTTTCACACCATACGGCAGTGTGCGGCTCGGCGGGGCCGACGCGCGACCGGATTACAGCTATGTTGGGTGGTTCGCGATGTTGTTCGCTGCCGGTATGGGGATCGGGCTGGTCTTTTTCGGCGTCTCCGAACCGATGAGCCATTTTGGCTCTTCCCTTGGTGGAACCTCGATGGAAGGCGAAATGCGCACCGACTGGGCGCCCCTTGGTGCAGCTGCTGGCGACGAGGCAGCGGCACAGCGTCTGGGCATGGCTGCGACGATCTTTCACTGGGGTCTGCATCCTTGGGCGATTTACGCGGTTGTGGCCTTGGCTCTCGCGCTTTTCACCTACAACAAGGGGCTGCCCCTTACACTACGTTCGGCGTTCTACCCGATCTTCGGGGAACGAGTCTGGGGGTGGACGGGTCACATCATCGATACGCTGGCGGTTTTTGCCACGCTTTTCGGCCTTGCCACTTCTTTGGGCTTTGGTGCGGAGCAAGCGGCCTCGGGCCTCACGTTCCTGTTCGGCTCCGGCGATGCAGCAGAGGGAACTCGCAACTTTCTCGGCATAACCTATGGCAACAGCGAGGAAAGCGGCGTTGCCAACAGCCCGGCACTGCTGGTGATCTTGATTTCCGGCATCACGGCGATTGCTCTGGTCTCGGTGGTGCGTGGTCTTGACGGAGGCGTGAAGGTTCTTTCGGAGATCAACATGGGGCTCGCGGCACTCCTGCTTCTGTTCGTCTTCTTCGTCGGTGGGCCGATCTTCCTGATCACGCTCTTCTGGGACAGCCTCCTCGCCTATTTCGAGTACCTCATTCCGCTGTCGAACCCGTTCGGACGAGAAGACGTGAACTTCAGCCAAGGTTGGACGGCCTTTTACTGGGCGTGGTGGATCAGCTGGTCGCCTTTTGTCGGCATGTTCATTGCGCGGGTCAGCCGTGGTCGGACCGTGCGCGAGTTCATAATCTGCGTTCTGCTGATCCCGTCGCTCGTCTGCGTCTTGTGGATGACCGTCTTTGGCGGCACTGCAATTAACCAATTCGTCAATGATGGCTACGAAGCTGTCCGCGATGCGTCGCTGGAGTTGAAGCTGTTCTACATGCTCGATCCATTGCCGCTTGCAGGGATCACATCGCTTATCGGTATCGTGCTGGTTGTTGTGTTTTTCGTGACGTCCTCTGATTCAGGAAGCCTCGTGATCGACACGATCACGGCTGGCGGGAAGGTCGATGCGCCAGTGTCGCAGCGCGTTTTCTGGTGCATCTTCGAAGGCGCGGTCGCGGTGGTACTGCTGATCGGCGGCGGGTTGGCATCGCTTCAATCGGCTGTCATCTCCACGGGGCTGCCGTTCACTCTCGTGCTTCTTTTGATGTGCTTCGCAATCTGGCGCGGTCTCAGCGCCGAGCCACGCTGACTTTACGCAGCCCATGAAGTCTAAGCCCGGCGCGACGCTTGCGCCGGGCTTTTTTTGTTGGTGCTTGACGAGGCGTGGAAAGGGCGCTTTGACTTGCTGCCATGACACTCGACATCGAATTCGTCCGGGCGCAATTCCCGGCCTTTTCAGAGCCTTCGCTACAGGGCCAGGCATTTTTTGAGAACGCCGGCGGGTCATATACCTGCAAGCCCGTGATCGATCGGCTGATGCGGTTCTATACCCAGCGGAAGGTGCAACCTTATGGGCCATACGAAGCGAGCCGATTGGGCGGGGCCGAGATGGACGAGGCTCGGACGCGCATGGCAGCGATCTTGGGCGTGGAGACCGACGAGTTAAGCTTTGGCCCGTCAACGACCCAGAACACCTATGTGCTTGCCCAAGCTTTCCGGCAGTGGATGCGGCCGGGCGAAGCGATTATCGTGACGGACCAGGACCACGAGGCAAATTCGGGTCCTTGGCGCAGACTTGCCGAGGCGGGCATCGAAATTCGGGAATGGCGGATCGATCTGGACACCGGTCACCTAGATCCTGCCAAGCTGGAGGATCTGCTGGACGAGAAGGTTCGTCTTGTCTGTTTTCCGCATTGCTCGAACGTGGTGGGTGAAATCAACCCGGTGACCGAGATCACGGCAATTGCGCACGCGGCCGGCGCCTTTGTCTGCGTCGATGGTGTTTCCTATGCACCTCATGGATTCCCGAATGTTGGTGAATTGGGTCCGGACATATACCTGTTCTCGGCCTACAAGACATACGGGCCGCACCAGGGTTTGATGGTGATACGCCGGGCGCTTGGAGAGATTCTTCCGAACCAGGCGCATTTCTTCAATGCCGACATATTGTACAAGCGCTTCACACCTGCCGGTCCCGATCACGCACAGGTTGCGGCGAGCGCCGGAATGGCCGATTACGTCGACCTTCTGAGCGCTCACCATGGAAAGCCGGAAGGGACTGCTGCGGAAAGGGCGGCCTTTGTCCACGACCTGATGCGCGGTCAAGAGGTTCAACTGCTACAGCCACTGCTCGACGCGGTGAAGACGCGGAACGCGGTGCGGCTGATTGGACCGGACGATGCCGAGCGTCGTGCACCTACCGTGGCGTTGGCGCTCAATCGTCCCGCGGCGCCCGTGGCCGAGGCACTCTCTGCGCGTGGCATAATGGCGGGCGGCGGGGATTTCTACGCCGTCCGCGCGCTTCAGGCCCTTGGCCTTGATCCCGAGCAGGGCGTTTTGCGTGTCAGCTTCACCCATTACACATCGCAATCGGAAATCGAACAGTTGATTGACGCCTTGAACGACATTTTGTGATCCGGCCGCAAGTCGCGGGCGTAACCTCTTGAAAACCGTGAGGAAGAATGCCCGAGAAACCGATTATCTACTGGCTCCGCCGCGACCTGCGGTTGAGCGACCACCCCGGGCTTTTCGAGGCCGCAAAATCAGGCAGTAGCGTCATTCCTGTCTTTGTTCGGGACGCGCTTGTCGATAGCCTGGGAGCTGCCCCGAGCCTTCGACTTGAAAAGGGTCTGGAGGCGTTTGCACATCTGCTGGAAGATAAGGGCAGTCGACTTGTCCTTAGATCGGGGCCACCGCTGGAAGTCTTGCGGGAGTTGATCCAGACCACGGGCGCAGAAGCCGTTTGGTGGACGCGGGCCTACGATCCAGACAGCATCGAACGGGACCAGCGGGTGAAGTCGTCCCTCAAGGAAGATGGCATCGATGCGCGATCCTTTCCCGGTCATCTTCTCTTTGAACCTTGGACGGTCGAGACCAAGGATGGCGGATACTACAAGGTCTATTCCCCCATGTGGCGCGCAGTGAAGGATCGCGAGGTTGCCGATCCGCTGCCCGAACCGTCATCGTTGCGTTCGCCGGAGCATTGGCCCGAAAGTGAAAATCTGGGTGACTGGGGCCTGAGCGTTGCGATGAAAAGGGGCGCGGAGGTCGTCTCGACCTATATCGATGCAGGCCAGCACGCTGCCGAAGCGCGTCTCGGGGCATTCATGTCGAGCAAGGTTGAGGGATACAAAACAAACCGTGACCGTCCCGATATCGATGCCACGTCGAACCTGTCTGAATATCTGAGTCTCGGTGAGATCAGCCCGCGCCGTATTTGGCATGCCGGATTGCGAGCGAAAAAACAAGGAAAGGAGGGTGCGGAGCATTTTCTCAAGGAATTGGTCTGGCGCGAGTTCGCTTACCACTTGCTGTACCACACCCCGCAAATTGCCACGCGCAACTGGCGTGAGAAATGGGACGCGTTCCCATGGAAAGACGATGAGCGCGCCAAGGAGATAAAGGCATGGAAGCAGGGGCGTACGGGCATGGTCTTCGTCGATGCGGCGATGCGCGAAATGTACGTCACGGGCCGAATGCACAACCGGGCCCGCATGATCGTAGGAAGTTACCTGACCAAGCATATGCTAACCCATTGGAAGGTCGGGCTTAAGTGGTTTGAGGATTGCCTGATCGACTGGGATCCGGCGTCAAACGCGCTTGGCTGGCAGTGGGTGGCGGGGTCGGGGCCGGATGCCGCACCTTACTTCCGTGTGTTCAACCCGGAAAAGCAGCTTGAGCAATATGACCCGGACAAGAAATACCGTCGCCGTTGGATTGCTGAAGGACAATCCAGCCCGCCTGATACTGCGCTCAGCTATTTCAATGCGATTCCAATATCTTGGGGGATGTCGGCTGACGACACCTATCCCGATCCGATCGTAACCGCCGAAGAAGGGCGTGATAAAGCGCTAAGCGCTTACGAAAACAGAGATTTCTGATACTTCGGGACAGGGAACTTGCCTGATTGGCCGTTCCGTCCTAGCCTGACGCAAAACCGCAATGGGGAGAGCGGATGATCCTGACGACGACAGATGGGCAGTCCGGCCTGCCACGCTATTTCGCCCAGGTCTTCAAGATGCTGAGCAACATGGAATGCGGGCGCATCGATATCCGTCTGGAAGATGGCCGTGTGTTTCGAATTGACGCGGCAAAACCGGGTCCCGTTGCCGAGATCGTCATTCACGACCCTGACGTCTTTGCCCGCCTTGTGAGAGAGGGCGAACTAGGCTTTTCCGACGCATACCTCGAAGGCGGGTGGAGTACGCCCGATCTCAGGGCATTCATGGACCTTGTGCACCAAGGCAACGACGCGGTCTATGACAGCTTTACCGGTCGGGCGATCGTGCGCGCATTTGAACGCCTCCGCTTCTGGCTTCAACGTAACCACAAGACCCAAGCGAAAAAGAACATTTCCTATCACTACGATCTGGGAAATGACTTCTACTCGCTCTGGCTTGATGAGACGATGACCTATTCCAGCGCAATCTTCGACACCGGGCAGGAAAGCCTGGAGAAAGCTCAGACCGCCAAATACGCGTCGCTGGTTGATGAAATGGGTGCCAAACCCGGCGACCACATCCTTGAAATCGGTTGTGGCTGGGGTGGTTTTGCCGAGTACGCCGCCCGTGAGCGCGGATTGCGTGTAACAGGGCTTACGATCAGCCAGGAGCAATTCAACTATGCCCGACACCGGATTGAAAAGGCAGGGCTTTCTGATTTGGTTGATTTCAAGTTGCAGGACTATCGCGACGAGCGCGGTACGTATGATGGCATAGCATCCATCGAGATGTTCGAGGCTGTGGGCCAGAAATACTGGCCGGTTTACTTTCAGACGGTCCGAGACCGGTTGAAACCTGGCGCAAATGCTACTTTGCAGATCATCACCGTTGCCGACCGAAGGTGGGAGATCTATCGAAATGGCGTCGATTTCATACAAAAGTATATCTTTCCGGGCGGTATGCTGCCTGCGCCCAAGGTACTGCGTGAGGAGATCGATCGTGCTGGCTTGAACTTCGTGAGATCGAAGGAGTTCGGCAGCAGCTACGACTTGACCCTGCGTCGCTGGTACGAAACGTTCAACGAACGCTGGGAGCAAGTTGCCGAGATGGGATTTGATGAGCGGTTCCGGCGCATGTGGAATTTCTACCTGACCGCATGTGGAGCGGCTTTTGAAACCGGCAATTGCGATGTCACACAGGTGACAATCGCCCGTCCGCGCGGGGTCTGAGAGCGGAGATGCCGACCGCCGCCGCGCTGATCGCAGCACTCGGTCTTGGATTGATCGGGTTCGTCGTGTCCGGGCAAGTCATGCCTCGTCTTCCCGAAGGCATGGATTTCGGATGGTTCGTCTGGGTGAACGTCGGCCTTGGTTTCCTATGCGGTTGGATCATCATGGGAAAACGCGCGGGCCGCGGCCTGACCTGGGCCATCAACAATGGCGTGACCGGCGCAGCTGCAGTGGTCTTCTGGGCGTTGTTCGTTCAGGGCAGTTACGAGATGTTCCAGCGGGCGATGCGCAACCGCTATGATGGCCCGCTGGAGGCGATCGTGGCCGTATTCGAAATCGGAGTTTTCGAATACGCTCCACTCCTTGCCCATGCCGATACAATCGGCACGCTGGTCATCGGCGGGATACTTACCGGTATCGCAACCGAAATTGCCGCTCGACAGTGGCGCTGATCGAAAGGGCGCATTCCTTGGCCGATCTGTTTTTCTATGGAACGCTGAGATACCCGCCGTTGTTGTCGCTGGTTCTCGGGCGTGACGCCGTTGACATCGAAATGGTCGAAGCGCGGCTTGACGGACATGCTGTTTTCTCTGTGCGGGGAGAAGACTTCCCAATGATCGGGCAAACAGTCGGTGGGCAAGCACAAGGTTTGCTTGTTTCGGGGTTGAGCGACGAAGACGTCGAGAGGCTGCGCTTTTACGAAGGTGGTTTCGATTTCGATCTCGACCCGCGTGGAGTCGTCACGTCGAGTGGCGAAGTACGCTCGGCGCGCGTTTTCTTTCCTGATGTCGAGCTCTGGGAACCCGATGGGCCTTGGTCCCTCGATGGTTGGATCGAGCGTTGGGGAAGAGTTACCCTTTACGCGGCGGAAGAGATGATGGCTTATTTCGGCAGGCTCGAAACCGACGATGTGCTGCGCAACTTTCCGGCTGTCAGGATGCGCGCGTGCTCGCGCGAGGCTGCGTCTATGCGTCCCTCGGGCGCTAGGGTCGTTGCAAGCGACGTTCGAATGATCGGGCGGCGTCGCATAGGGATGAGTTTTTTCGGGCTTGATGAGTTCTCGCTGAGTCATCGCCTGCATGATGGTCGAATGAGTGAAGTCATGCAGCGCAGCGCCTTGATGACGGCGCAGGCTTCGGTGGTGCTGCCCTACGATCCGGTTGCCGATACGGTGCTGTTGGTCGAACAGTTTCGCGCCCCGGTGTATATTGCAGGGGATCCCAACCCCTGGGTGTGGGAACCTGTGGCCGGTTTTGTCGATCCCGGGGAATCACCGGAGGAGGCAGCCCACCGCGAAGCCTCCGAAGAGGCACATCTTCAACTCAAGCGGTTGGAGCGGGCGGGCGGTTGTTATTCCTCAAGTGGTTCCTCGACCGAGTATCTTCACCTTTTCGTGGGTATCGCAGAGCTCGAGCGTACGGTCTCGGGGGTAGGGGCCGAAGGCGAGGGGGAGGACATACGCAGCGCCATTTTGTCATTTGACGATCTTATGTCCCGCGTAGATGGCGGCGAGGTGAACGATCTCCCGCTCTTGTCGCTTGCTCTTTGGCTTGCCCGACACCGGCCACGTTTGCGCGAACATGCCGGTAGATGAAAACACCGACCTCGTTGCTTGAGGTCGCGCAGGCCGACCGCTAGAGATTGGGCTATAGTCAACAGGAGGGCGCCATGCGCATCGCAAAGGATCTGGCCGACGCCGTAGGAAAGACACCCCTCATCAGGTTGCGCCGGGTCAGCGAGGAAACCGGGTGCGAGATCCTCGGTAAGGCCGAGTTCATGAACCCCGGCCAGTCTGTAAAGGATCGCGCCGCGCTCTACATCATTCGTGACGCCATCGCGCGCGGGGAACTGAAGCCTGGCGGCACCATCGTGGAAGGGACCGCTGGCAACACCGGTATCGGCCTGGCGCTTGTCGGCGCTTCGATGGGGTTCAAGACGGTTATCGTCATCCCCGAAACCCAATCCGAAGAGAAAAAGGACATGTTGCGCCTTGCGGGTGCACAGTTGGTGCAGGTGCCGGCCGCGCCTTACCGGAACCCCAACAACTTTGTCCGATATTCCGAGCGATTGGCCAAGAAACTGGCCGAGACCGAGCCGAACGGCGCGATCTGGGCAAACCAGTTCGACAACGTGGCCAACAAGCAGGCCCATGTCGAAACGACCGGGCCAGAGATTTGGGAACAGACAGGCGGCAAGGTGGACGGTTTCATCTGCGCCGTCGGTTCGGGCGGCACCCTTGCAGGGACGGCCGAAGCATTGCAGCCCAAGGGCGTGACGATCGGATTGGCCGATCCCATGGGGGCCGCGCTCTATTCCTATTACACGAAGGGTGAGTTGGAGATGGAGGGCGGGTCGATCGCCGAGGGTATCGGCCAGGTTCGCATCACCGAGAACCTCAAAGGCTTCAAGCCCGACCATGCATACCAGATATCGGATAACGAAGCGCTGCCCTACGTCTTTGACCTGTTGCGCGAAGAGGGGCTTGTCATGGGCGGCTCTACTGCAATCAACATTGCGGGTGCAGTAAGGCTCGCCCGTGAGATGGGGCCGGGCCACACCATCGTGACGATCCTGTGCGACTACGGCACACGGTACCAATCCAAGCTCTTCAACCCTGATTTCCTCCGAGAAAAGGAACTGCCGGTGCCTGATTGGATGACCAGCGCACCGCGCTCCATCCCCGGTGTCTTCGAGGACGTCTGATGCCTCGGTTGCTGCGCCTCCTCTCGGCGATCCTGATCGCCCTGTGTTCGCTAGCCTTCGTCCCGCAGGCTTCGGCACAACTGGACGAAGAGGTCCAGGCCTATCTTGAGCAGTGGCGCAGCACGGCTGACCGCGCCGAGGATGTGATCGAGGCGCAACGAGCGTCGAGCAACGCCTTCGAGAGTCTGCGAGAGCAACTCAGCGAGTACCGTGAGACCTTCAACAACACGCGGACGCAAAGTACTGACCGGATAAAGACGCTCGAAAACCAGCTCGAGGTTCTGGGACCTCGACCGGAGGATGGATCCGAAGAACCGCAGGACATTGCGCGATTGCGTCAGGGTCTGGAGGATCAACTGAATGAACTCCGTGTTCCCCAGATCATTGCAGAACAAGCTTATGCGCGTGCAGACGGGCTGATACGCGAGATCGACCGGATAATCCGGGAAAGGCAAGCTGACAAACTCCTGTCTCGAGGGCCTTCGCCTCTTAATCCGCAGTACTGGCCAGAAGCATGGCGCACGATGGAGCAGGTGACACTTGCTCTTGTTGCCGAGATTTCCTCGAACATGGGCAAGAGCACGGTACGCGAGCAGATTCAGGACCGGGCCCCTGTTCTGATATTCCTGGTCGTTTTGGGAACTATCCTGTTGGCCAGAGGCAAGCATTGGTCGGAGTGGCTGGGGGAATTACTGCGAAAATGGGGCGGCCGTGGGCACGGTGTATGGGAATTCGTTATCTCCTTGTTCCGGATCCTGCTTCCATGGTTGGGCGTTCTTGCGTTGGTCGTTGCGATCATCCTGACGGAAATCCCGGGGATCCACGGAACCCTCTTGCTGGAGCAGGTTCCCGCATGGGCAGCGACGCTGCTGTATTTCAACTGGATTGGTCGCCAGGCGTTCGCCATGCGGTCCGACGAGGAACTCGAAGCCATACCTACCGCCAGGATTTGGGAGATACGGCTGGTCGTCGACATGCTTGCGATGATGCTGGTCCTGTTTTCGCTGGTGAAACTGATTGAGCAGGTTGAAAATCTGTCTGATCCGACACGTGCGGTTCTTGCGTTCCCGATCATCTTGGCCTCCGGTCTTCTGCTGTTGCGGCTGAACGCTATTCGCAGTTTCGCACGGGAAGAGCGCGCAACAGTTGATGACGGAGAGGACGGTCCTTCGCGCGCTGGTTTCACGGCGTTCGTGGAAATTGTCCGCAGGATACTGTTCATCATGGGGGTAGTGTCCCCGATCCTCGCCGCGGCAGGGTATACTTATGCAGCCGAAGCCATCGTGCTGCCAGCGATCAAAACGCTTTCGCTTTTCGCGACGATGTTCATCCTCCAAAGGTTCTTCACCACGCTTTACGGCTGGATCAGCGGCAAGGGAGAGGCCGCGAGCGAGTCGCTCTTCTCCGTCGTCATCGGTTTCGTACTGGCCGTTGTGTCCTTGCCAATTCTGGCTCTCTATTGGGGCGCACGAACAACGGACCTCACCGAGTTGTGGGCTCGCGTGGTCGGTGGGTTCGAGATCGGCGGTGTCACGATTTCGCTGTCGAGCTTTCTGGCCTTTGCGGTTGTCTTTGTCATCGGCTACAGCCTGACACGCCTGATGCAGAGCGGGCTCAAGACGTCGCTCCTGCCAAAGACCAAGATCGATCCCGGTGGGCAGAACGCCATCGTTTCAGGTACTGGTTACATCGGAATATTCCTTGCGGCGATCGTGGCGATTACGATCGCGGGTTTCGATTTGTCGTCGCTTGCCATTGTCGCCGGTGCGCTGTCCGTCGGTATCGGTTTCGGCCTGCAGACAATCGTTTCGAATTTCGTCTCAGGAATCATCCTGTTGATCGAAAGACCGATTTCAAAGGGGGACTGGATCGATGTGAACGGGTTGATGGGCTATGTGCGCGACATTTCGGTCCGCTCCACCCGGATTGAGACCTTCGACCGCACGGATGTGATCGTACCCAACTCGGATCTGATCAGCGGTACTGTTACCAACTACACGCGCGGCAATACGGTCGGGCGCGTGATCGTCCCGGTTGGCGTGGCCTATGGCACCGACACGCGCAAGGTCGAAAAGATCCTTCGGGAAATTGGCGAAGCGCATCCGATGGTTCTGCTCAATCCACCTCCATCGGTCGTTTTCCAGGGCTTTGGTGCGGATTCCCTCGATTTCGAGATCCGGGCGATCTTGCGCGACGTGAATTGGGTGCTGTCCGTCAAGTCGGACATGAACTATGAAATCGCGCGCCGATTTGCAGAGGAAGGCATCGATATCCCGTTCGCTCAGCGTGACATTTGGTTGCGAAATCCTGAAGCGCTGACAAAACAGCCTGATGGCGTTTCCCGAGAGGCGTCGGACGAGACGACCTCCGGATCCGGACGCCCGGTCGACATGACGGCGAGCGATCTCGATAATGATCCCGATAGCGACTACTAGCGAAACGCTTGAAGGTGTTGCCAGAAGATGGCTGCGGCGCCCATTGCATACGCTTATGTCATGCTCGGACGCCGTTGCCCCCTTGTTCCGCAAAATGACGTTTGCCCTCTTGCAAATCCTATATCGATAAGCCAAACAGCGCTCCACGGACAGTTGGCCGAGTGGTCGAAGGCGCACGCCTGGAAAGTGTGTAGGCGGGAAACCGTCTCGAGGGTTCGAATCCCTCACTGTCCGCCACTTGACCTCTCCGAATCTTTCTCCGCTGGCCGCCGCGGCCTGAATTTCTTTTTGTTTTCGAGGGTTATGCGGGTGGGGCTGAGCACTGGCCCCGGCTCCAGGAGGCCCGGTGGTGGTCTCTCATGAGCGATATTCTCTGAACCTGATGACTGCGCCAATTTGGTGCAAAGCTTGTACCGCGCTGAAAACAAACTGCTTTTCTGACTGGCAACCTGAACACTTCGATGCCAGTGGCGCTCGGTAAGATGGAACAGAAATCGAACGTTCGCTGGTCGCTCGAAGCTGTGCATGACCGCTGACCTGCAGCACTCCTCGAAGCATGACAGGAAGGGCGGGGAGCTGCCATTCGCTGCTATCGCGAGCCGTCTATGCGACATCCGATGTAGCGGACATTCGTCCTACTAAGATGATACCGCTCCTCGCGCTGAACTGGCGCAAGTCGGCTCCAAGCCCAATTCAAAC
This sequence comes from Lutimaribacter marinistellae, assembly GCF_042648365.1. Lineage (NCBI taxonomy): Bacteria > Pseudomonadati > Pseudomonadota > Alphaproteobacteria > Rhodobacterales > Roseobacteraceae > Lutimaribacter > Lutimaribacter marinistellae. Next base: position 229,446 of record NZ_JBHRXI010000025.1, read on the forward strand.
AACGACAGGGTGGCAACGAATATCTGCTCTTCCAATAACCGAACAGACTGGCTCGACATTCCAACTGACTTGGCCAATCCGATCTCTGTGCTTTTCGCTGGCACTATGCGTCCCAGCTCATTCGCTGGTTTCGCGATATGCATCTCTCGCCAGATTTGTGAAACAGAGCCCCGTTTGTATCTCGGTGATAAAGGTACCTGAAGCTTTGCGTGCTGCACGAAAGGCAGGTACGTTGAAACTGCGCTGCCGCACCGGACGAACTGGCGAAGTAAGCCATAGGCCAGCAGCGTCATGGTGTCCTGCCTGGGAGGCCGGGCTGTCTGCCGCAATGCTGCATAACCGCTTCGAGCCCAGCGTCGTCTGTCGACTTAACTCTCAAATTTAGCACTGGCTCGGACTACATTTGGTTTCCAGCACAGCTTTCAGTACGCGGGCAATCTCCTGTTCGGGCGCTGCATAGATGCCATGTGATTTCTTGTTTCGCCCGATGAACAAGGTCAGCCCCTCAATTGCCGCAGTGACGTGAAGTGCAAGTGAATCGCAGTCTTCTTGTGGCCAGTCGGGACGACTGGCTCCAATCAGTCCTGCAATCACCTGTCTCTCAAGCTCGTGGATTTTGTCCATCAGTTCGACCGCGGCATCGTCATTCAATGAACGCGCCCAAAGTTGCGGAAAGAACGCGATCTCCGCCCGGCGCAAGTCCTGCACAAGAAGGGTTACCACCCTGTCGAGCGCG
>NZ_JBHRXI010000026.1:0-5244 GCF_042648365.1 Lutimaribacter marinistellae
GTTCACCGGCTGAAACCCGTTCTCCGTCGAAACAAACGCAACAACAACCGGGGCCACATAGCTCCGCTGCAAACTCACCGTCACCGCATCGCTGCTCAGAAGAAAACTTCCGGTTTCAGAGAACTTCGCTGCACGACCAACCTCCACAGCACCAATATCGGGAGGACCTTGCCGACGCTCAGCTCCCCGTGCATCGAAGGGCAAGGGCTCGATCCGGTTGCCATCACCGTCTAGATCCAAGGCGTCCTCAGGCAGAAGTGAGTCGTCGCCCGCGTCGATCAGGGGGCTCCCCGCTTGCGGCAGCATCGTCTGCACCGGCCCGCCATTGTCCTGTAGGGGGCCGAGGCGCGGGTCGCCGCTCAGGAAGCTTGCCGCCAAAGCGTTGAGGCCGCCGCTTACATTAGCGGTTGCGCTGACACCCGCCGCGTTGCCCGCGATGACACTGTTGCTGACCTCACGAATGGCGCCGTCCGCTCCAGTGCCTCCGAAGGCGAGGCCGCCTCCAAAACCACCTGCGGTGTTGCCAGAAATCGTACTGGAGGTGATCTCAATCCCATCATCGACGCGGCCCATATAAATCCCGCCGCCGTCACGCCCAACGGCGGTATTGCCGGTGATCGTACTGTTGATGATCTTGACCGTGGCATTTCCGTCCAGGGGCACAAAAATGCCGCCGCCATTCACTGCTGCGCTGTTATTGCTGATTAGGCTGTTGAGGACCGTCAGTTCACTAAAACGGCCGACTTGAATCGCGCCGCCGCTGCCGGGGCTGCTGTTTCCCGTGATTGTGGAGTCGATGACCGTGATGCTGTTGAAATCACTATAGAGCGATCCGTTGTTGCCGCCGGTCAGCGTCAGGCTACGGATCTCCAAACTACCATCCAGCCCGGTCGTGAAGTGGCGTGAGCGGCCATCTGCGTCGAGCGTGATGTCGGCTGCCCGGTCCCCGTCGATATCCCCATCGACGATGATCCTGGTGCCGCCGATCGTGATCTCTCCTCCGCTCAGTACCAATGTCTGACCAGACAGGGACGGGTCAAAGGTGATCCGCCCCTCGCTCGGCCCCCCGCTGAGCAGCCTCACCGCCTCACGCAAGCTGAGATCCCCGGGGGAGAAGTCGTCGTCCAGCTCATCCACGGGGGTATCGACAGTCAAGGTCCGCCGCTCCGCCGCGCCTATGTCAAGGGTTTGAAGCACACGGCGCCCGCCCGTCGCGTCGACCGGCAAGGGATCTGGGTTCAGCCTATCAAAATCCAGATCCAGATCGTCGTTCGGCAGGAGGAGGTCAAACCCCGCCCCGATCAGCGGGCTGCCCTCCAACGGTTGCACAGTAGGCGGGCGGGTCGTGCTAATCCGGGTCGGGGTCTCGATCAGCTCACCCAGGCCCGGGTCCCCGCCGCCATTGATCGACGCCAGATTGTTGCTGAGCGTCTCTTGCGTCCCGAAGAAGCTGAACCGCGCAAAATCCGCAGCACCCCGCATGTCGTCCGGTGTGTTCGAGAGGCCGGAGGTGTTCTCCGCCACCACGCTATTGGTGATGGTCAGGGTGCCAGGGCCGGAATAGATGCCGCCGCCGTAATTCTGGGCCGTTTGCCCGACCCCGGCCTTGTTGCGAATGATCGTGCTGCTGCTCACCTCCACATCGGCATTGCTGAAGGCCAGGCCACCGCCAGTGAGCCCGCTCTCATTTTCCAAAAGCGTGCCGTTAATCATTTGCATCTGGGCGCCGGTTTGGAAGATGCCGCCGCCCAACCCATCCGTCGTATTGCCCTGGAAGGTGCTGTTGATGATCCGAAGGTTCCCAGCCGAGTGGATCGCACCGCCCGCCTGGGTCGCCTGGTTGCCCTGCAAAAATGCGTTCTCTAGAGTCAGATGCGCGTTGCCCGCCAAGTCAATGGCACCGCCCCGGTCCGCGGCCCCATTGGCCAGGATCACACCCCGCAGGTGGACATCCGTGTCAGCGCCGGAAATGTCGAAAATCTGATTGGTCCCACCGCCGGAAATGGTGACGTCACGCCCATTGTCGATCGACAGGTCCTTATCCAGGACAATGGGCCCATCGGTCAGGGTGATCGTTTGATCGCGGATCGAGAAGTCGAATTGGATGATTCCACCCTCTTCCACCAAATGCACCGCCTCGCGCAGCGTCAGTTGACCGGGCCCATACCGCCCATCGATGCCGTCTCCTGTGCTGTCCACCAACATCAGGTCTTGGTAATTGACCGCGCCGATATCCGTACTGTTGACGATGTCCAAAAGGCGCGCGTCCAGAAACAGAAGGTCGTCTGTTCCCCCGTCCTCATCGAGGTCAAAGACGTCCGTCGGTCGATAAATGCCCCGCCCGGCGGAGATCAGCGGGCTACCGGGCAGAATATCCCGGTGCCCGTCCACCAGCGGCCCCAACCCCGGATCGCCTGCGTTCAATGTGGATCCGGTCGTCGGTATTGTCCCCAGGCCAGCATCGGACGGCCCGACGAAACTATGGACAACCCTCGTGAACCCTCCGCCGCTCAGGTTCTCCGGGGCGTCGGTGTCGGGGCTCTGGTTCTGCGCCACCACAGAGTTGTAGATCCGGACGTCTCCTCCGATCGCATTGATCCCCGAGCCAGAAGTCCCGTCGCCTTGATAGGCGATGTTTCCGGTGATCGTCGAATTTATGATCTCCGTCCGAGGGAGATCGAACCCGACAAAAAAGAGCCCGCCGCCATAGGTCCGCGCGGTGTTGTCGGCGATGGTTGTGTTCGCAATCAAAGACGTGCTTTCATTCGCTTTGATGGCACCGGCTTCATCAGCAGCATAGTTGGAGGTGAAGCTGCTGTTAAAGATCGTTAGGCGCTGGTCGAGATTTGGGTCCTCGTTTGGCGGTGACAGTATGCCGAGCGAAATGGCTCCGCCGCGGTCGGCATGGTTATCGTGAAAGCGCGATTCCAAGATCGACAGGGCACCCAGTACGACAGAAACCGCCCCGCCGTCTCCTTGGGCGTCATTGCCTTCGAACTCCATGTTCCGCAGGACCAATTCGCCACCGATTGAATCCATACGGATGGAGCCGCCATGGCCTGGAACCAGCGATCCACCGCCGAGCATGCGCAGGCCGTTCAATTCCACGTCTTGACCAGGGGAGATGTCGATTTCGAAATGCCGGTTTGCACCCGCGTTCGTGATGGTCACATCCGGATTCGTGTCCCCGTCGATGTCACCCTGGATCGTCATCTCCTTCGTGATCCTGATTTGACTGTTGAGCGCGATGGTCTGCCCGTCGAGGCTCTCGTCAAAGCGGATCGTGCCGCCATCTGCCACCATGCTGACTGCTTCGCGCAGCGACAGGTCCCCGGCGGAGCGGTCGGCGTCAAATTCATCGACAATCGTGCTGACCGTCACAACATCCAGCCGCTGTACCGCACCCGCGTCCAGCCGCGTGTCGGCCAACCGGGGAAGTCCGTTCGCATCAATCGGCAGTCGCTCGCCCACATTACCGTCGCCGTCGAGGTCGAACGTATCAAAGGGCAGTTTGCTGAGGATTCCCAATCCAGCCAGAGGGCTGCCACGATAAACCGCTTGCGTCGGGACCGGGCCACCATTGTCGAACAAGTACCCGAGGAAAGCGTCATTCGGCCCAACGACAGAGCCAACGACATTGCCCAAATCCAGCGTGCTGAAGATCGACGGAAACGGCTGAGCGCTGTAGACGAAGCTCCCCCACAGCTCATCAATGCGACCTGCGAATGAATTCATGGTGCCGCCAGATCGGTTCTCCTCCAGTGCGGAGTTGTAGACATTCAGCGTGCTGCCTGTTTCGTGGATACCGCCACCCTTGTTCCCGTTGCTGCCGTCGACATCCGCGTAGTTGGTACTGATCGTCGACGAATAGAGGTTGGCCGAGGTGTTTCGCAGCGCCAGCGCGCCGCCATCATCACGTGATGCATTGAAGTAGAGCGTCGTATTCACTGTTGTGAGGGAACCGCCCGATTGCAGCACCGCCCCCCCGTCGCCGATGGCGCTGTTGTCATGAAGCGTGCTGTTGATGAGGGAAAGGTTGCCCGCGGAGAAAATCGCGCCGCCTTCCGTGCTCGCCGCACTGTCGCGGATCGTGCTGTTGACTAACGCCAGGCTACTACCAGCCGTGCGATGAACGATCGCCCCGCCGAACCCCGTCGCAGATCCGTCACGCAGCGTGAGGCTTTCAAGTTCGACTGAAATTGAGCGCCCGTCGATCCAAAAGAGACGGCTCGAGTTGTTACCCGAAATCGTGATGTCCGCGCGCCCATCTCCGGAAACGTCTCCATTGATGGACACACTGTCTGAAATCGTCAATTCGCCTTGGGTCAGTGTGATCGTGTCGCCCTTGAGCGAGTTGGAAAACACGATCTCGTCGCGGAAACTAGAACCATTGGCCAAGGCTATGGCCTCACGCAACGACAAGGTTCGGTTATTGGGGTCGTTGTCTTCTCCAAGGGTATTGACCACGAATCTGGTCATTGGTTGCCCCCCTTACGTTGGCCAAGGCGCGGGTCTTCGCGACCAGAAATATGGCGACTTAGTCGAACTTTGGGCACGAACCTCAGCAGACACTATGGCACACGGGGTGAAAACTGTCATCACGACCGGTGGGCACAGCGCTAGCGCCGCTGACGAAGATCGCTAACGGGGTCAAAATAGCTGAATGGAGATACAGCAGCCTCAGGATGCACAACCATTAGATGACGACTGCAGCAATGGCGATAGCTGCGACGAGCACTGTTGGCTATCGGTCACAACGGGCGGCGACCCTCCTCGAATCCTCGGGACTACAGAACTTGATCTCAATGACTGCTTTGGAGTGAATTGCGCAGCAGTGGAGCAAACGGTGCGTGTACCCTTGCCTTGCAACGCTTCTTTGGCAAAGTCGGCGCCACAACCGAGATCCGCAAACACCAATGCTCTGTGATCTTTGGCTTCCAAGCGAGCGTTGTCGCGTCCAATTCATCCTGCCTTTCTCGTTTTTGTCCCCCGGTCCGAATTGTGGCCACGTAGAAAACGGGGCCCCAACGGCGGTCCCGATGAGGCCTCGTAGAGATCTGCCCCCCTCAATCCAAAGCGCGCGATCTCACGGATGGTCATCGCGCAGCGATTTGGATCAAAAATTGGTACGGTATCAAGTTAGGGTCAGGACCCATTGATTTCCGCTTGGTAGCGTGATTCACGGTTCGAAAAACGAGCGGTGACCATGTCTGATCTCTTCTGGCTGACGGATGCGCAGATGGC
>NZ_JBHRXI010000027.1:0-6607 GCF_042648365.1 Lutimaribacter marinistellae
CAGCGCAAGGTGATCAATGACTTTGCGGCATCAACAGGTGCAGATGTCCTCGCCCGCTTCATCGAGGTCGAGAGCGGGCGGAAGAACGACCGCCCCCAGCTGGAAGCCGCGCTGAGCCTCGCCCGGCTGACCGGCGCCACGCTGGTCATCGCCCGGCTCGACCGTCTCTCCCGTGACGCGGCCTTCCTGCTCACCCTGCAGGCCAGCGGCGTCCGCTTCCTCGCCTGCGACATGCCCGAGGCCAACGACCTCACCGTCGGCATCATGGCGCTGGTGGCGCAACAGGAACGCGAGGCCATCTCCCGCCGCACGAAGGAGGCGCTGGCAGCGGCGAAGGCGCGCGGGGTCACGCTCGGCAATCCCAACGGTGCCGCCGCGCTGCGACGGGCAGGCGAGGACGGCTCCGCCCTGCGCCGCACGGTCACCACGAACGCTGACGCCTTCGCCCGCGAGCTCGCGCCCGTGATCAGGTCGACCCGGGCCGAGGGGCATAAGACCCTCCGCGCGATGGTGGAGGTCCTCAATGCGCGAGGCATCAGAACCCGACGGGGAGGCCGGTGGCATGTCTCGACCGTGCGGAACCTGTTGCGCAGGCTCGAAACCCTCCCGCACCGTGATAGAGCTGGCGGCCAGGAGGCCTCAGGGGCCATCACGTCAACAGGTCGAACACCTCGCCACCAATCTGGAGATTGATGCTGGACTGGCCTTCACCATCCACCAAGGCCCACATGATCTGCCCTGTCGGGCGGTAGATCACGAACGCCTCCTGAACGGACGCGTCGCCCGAGCGTACGCCATCCGTTGTTGCAGTATGGGCGAGGTTGACCTGGAACTGATCCGCCGTCGCGGCCTGCCCAAAGACCAGCACATCGCCTTCAGCGGCATCATAGTCCTGCACCCAGTCCGAGCCGTGATCGGCCACGCCCAGATGGAAGAACCGGTCAGCGCCATCGCCGCCGTTGATCCGGTCATACCCGAAGCCACCGTTTACGAAATCGTCTCCCGATCCACCGAACACAAGATCCGAGAGCGCCCCGCCGGTCACAACGTCATTACCTTCCTGGCCCTGCAACTCATCGGCACCGAACCCACCCGCCAGCGTGTCATTGCCCTCCTGGCCGAAGATCTGGTCATTGCCACCACCGCCCTCGGCCAAGTCATTGCCGCCGCCCGCATAGATCACATCGCGCTGGTCGGCTTCATGCCCGTCCGGACCGCCGATAATCTGGTCGTCACCATCGCCACCGTTGAGCAGATCGGTACCGATGCCGCCATCAAGCGTGTCGTTTCCCTCCAAGCCGCGAAGCGTATCGTTTCCGTCTGAACCATCAAGAAAGTTGTCCGCCGATCCGCCATCGAGGATGTCGTCGCCTGGTCCCGCGCTGACCAACTCGAACCCATCTACGCTTGCTGTCCAAACCGGCGTATTATCCGAGGCGAGAAAACGAATTTCGCCGTCTTGCAAGTTGACCTCGGCTTTCGAGCCAGCGTCGATGATGAGACGGTCCGCCAGTCCCTCTCCTCCGTCAAACATTAAGCCCTGAATAGAGCCGACATCCCGGACAAAGATTTCATCCCGGCCAGCGCCCATGTCGATCTCCCGAGCGCGACCGAGATAAGTGAGAACATCGTCGCCCGCACCCAGCCAAATGCGCGCGGCATTGTCCTCTACGCTGTCATCGCTGTCCGTCCCTGTGCCAAGATGATCTTCCGCGAAAACGGTCAGGTCACTCATTTGCGAAACCTGGGCAACACCCAGCGACTTGAGCACGCGGTCGAGGCCATCATCACCGGCAAGTTCGAAAAATTCTTGAACCTGTGGTGCCAGATCGGAACGCTCCAGGACAATGCCTGTGGAATTGGGGCTGTAACCGAGATCGATGCCTTCCTTCAGCCAGTGCTCGAACGGTGTGCTGTATGTGCCGGCCTCGATTGCGTCCTGCACCTCGGGATGGGCCTGGAGATACCAGGCGTGCTCAAAGACATGTTTCGGGGCCTCAGCCAGAACGGAAGGCAGAACCTCGTTGAAGCTCAGAGGCATGTTCTGGGGGCCATAAAGATCATCGTAATGCTGGCCGGCCGCGTCTCGCACTGCATCCTGAATATAGTTCGTATAGATAAGCGAGGCGCCCACGCCAACAGCGCCGCCGATGATGATGGCAGGTGCACCAACTATTCCAAGTGCTGCAAGTGCGGCACCACTGGCAAGGGCCGCTCCCGCGGTCACATCGAATCCCACCACGACGTCCCAAGACTGCTGATACAGTTCTTTGTGCCAGTTGTCCGCTGTCGAGATGTCAGTCACGCGCTGGCCAAGGTCCAAGGCGGCCAACGCGTTATCGAGATTGTTCCGCAGCAGGCGCTCAACATTCTCGGGGAGATTTGGGTCGAAATCAGGGAAGGGAAAATCCTTGAGAGGTTCGGAAATTTCATCCAGGTATGCGTTGAGCTCGCGCAATTGAAGTTCGTTGAGTGTCCCCGACAGACCCTCGAGGATCGTCTTCATGTCTGACAGCCAGGACATAGCGTCTTCTTCGACGTCATTGTCGAATATGCGCAGAGTGATCGTGTCGCTGAGATTCTCCACCGTGGCAATTCCGTAGACGAGATCCCCGGAAACGTTCGTGTAGAATTCCCCGTTACCTCCCGCCGGCGCGGCCCATTCGACATATCCCGAAACGGTCGCCGTGACCGTTTCCGTGGCTTCCACCAGGTTATCATCTATAGCTGAAACCGAGATGCGCAGCCCGGCTTCCGTCAGTGTCGATGAAACGGTGAAATCCTGACCTTCGGCAGCGTTTCCTGAATAGGAAACACTTGTCACGTTCCAATCGAGAACCACCGCTTCTATGAAACCGATGTCATCGAAAGTGACGGTCTCACTGTTGGACTCGCCTTCGGTCAATGCGAATTGATACGGCATGACTATTCCCCCTGCTTGTCTTGCCAGCCCGTGAAAATGGTTGGCGAAACACGATCCCCCGAGACACCGAAAGGCTTGTTTCCCGAGATGACGATGCAGCTATCCGTCGCTCTCGGCGGGGTTACCCTAGGTCAACATTCTGTTTTGCCGAACAAGCGATTGCAAGGTTTGCATGAGGCATCAAGCGGCTGTGCGGCGCACTGAGCCGTTTCTTTGCCAATAGCAACACGACTGTTTTCTCTGTTTAAGAATACCCGGCGCTTGCGGTTTGGTTGGCAGATCAACACGCCCCTTCCGAAAGGGAGGGGGGTAGGTCAGATCTCTGAAGATGTTCATCGGGACCGCCGGTGGTCGCCAGTTTCTTGCGCGGCCACAATTCGGACCGGGGGTTGCGAATTCACGGTCGACAGAATTTCATGTTTCAGGTTCGAATATTTCTTATTTGCTTGGCTCAAGTCAAGCACGCGAAGGCGCCCTGCACTGGCCCCTTGGAGAAGCTTAGCAGACCATTTTGCTCTGACGATACCGCTCGAAAGAACTTTTGCACAAACGGAGCCGTCTACACGTGACAGCCCCTCCGTCCATTTTTGGCGGTCGTTGCGACCGCCGCGGCGTTGTAGCGGGCGCACGCCACGCATAGGGATTCCCAATCGCGAGCGTCGTGCCCGAATGGGGAATGTGATATACCGTTGACAGTGGGAGGGTTCTTACGATGGCCTACATCACCGGGGATGGCAATCTGAGCGGCACGATCGGTGACGATACAATTGTCTCGACCGGATGGAGAGAAGGCAGCAGTGTCCCACCCGGAATCAATGGCCGGGGCGGGAGCGACACGATTACCGGCACCAACTCCAGTGACAATATATGGGGGGACGGTTTCTTCGATCATGCCGAGTTCGAGGGCGACGATTACATCGACGCAATGGGCGGTCAAAACCGGGTCTGGGGCGGTGGCGGCAACGACACGATCCTGACCGGCGATGGTTACGATACGATCCATGGTGATGACGGCTATGCCGCAGATGGCGACGACGAGATCCATTCCGGAGGCGGCAACGACTCTATCGAAGCAGGAGACGGTGATGACTCGATCCGCGCCGGGACCGGTTTCGACGACATCAAAGCGGGCGAAGGCAACGACACCGTTTTTGGCGGCGATCACGGCGACGAGATCTGGGGGCTTTTTGGTGACGACCGGCTCTACGGCGAGGCCGGAGACGATTGGATTGATGGTTACCGGGGGCGGAACTACCTGAGCGGTGGCGATGGCGAAGATACCATCTGGGCTGGCGGCGACACGGATACCATTTTCGGCGGGGACGGCTTCGACACAATCCTGTTCAACACTCGGTTCTACGAATGGCAGGGCGGCGACCTCCGCGTCCTCGGCGTGCCGGGCGAGGTCCATGGCGGCGGCTTTTCCGACACCATCGTTGTGCAGCAATACGAACTCGGCAACGATCCGACCTCGGGCGGATATGCCGTGTTCGACTTCCGTAACACCGAGATCACTTCAATTGAACGGCTCGTTTTCGAGAACCAAAAAGCCGACGACGTCAATATTCACGTGGTCCTTTCTGCGAACCAGATCGACAACCGGATCGACTCGAATCCGACCTCGCCAGTCATCACCCGCGAACTCGCGTCTGATCTGAGACTCTTCGGCCTTCCCGGCTCGCGCGCGCGGGAAAAGATCACGATCGAGGGCCGCGGCGTGGATATCGACGTTTCAGGCTGGCAATTCTTCGACTTCGTCAACGTCCTTTTCGATCTTGAGATCTTTGGCAACGCCGATCCGGAGGCGATCCGCACGACTCCGTTCTTCGCGACGCTGATCGAAGGCGGCGACGGGGGCGACACGGTTCACGGCAGCGACCACGGCGACACGATCCACGGCGACGACGGCGACGATAGCGTGCATGCAGGCGCAGGCCGTGATGAAATTGACGGCGGTCCCGGCAACGATACGCTACGCGGCGAAGCAGGTAACGATACGCTTCTTGCCGGCCTCGGCAGCAATTTGATCGACGGCGGCGCTGATACCGATTTCGCCGATTACAGTAACATTGGAGACGTCCTGACAGCCAATCTCGAAACCGGCGAGATCGTCCGGTCTGCCGGGACCGACACGGTCCTCAACGTTGAAATCTTCCACTTTGGATCGGCGGCAGAGGAGATCATTGCCTCCTCTGCCGCCGACAGCGTCTTCAGCGGCTACGGCGACGATACGATCCTTGGGATCGGCGGGTCGGACACGATCAACGGTGGGAATGGCGACGACCGTTTCGTTGTAACCTCGGGTTTCGCCACGGTGCTCGACGGCGGTTTGGACGAAGACACCATCGTCCCCGAATTCGACATGTCCGCAACGACGCAAGTGTCGCTGCGCGACGGTTTCGTCACGATCCCCTCGGGTGGGTTTTCGTTTTTCTACACTTGGCGAAATTTCGAGCATTACGACTCCTCCCTGACGGGCGGCGCGGAACAGATCGAAGGAACGGAGAGCGCGAACCGCATCCTCGCGGGTAGCGGGGCGAATGTGATCGACGCGCTCGGCGGGGACGATACTGTCCATGGTGGCGAGGGCGCCGACACCGTGAACGGCGGGGACGGCCATGACGATCTCGACGGCGGCGCGGACACCGACCGGGTCACGGGCGGTCTAGGCGACGACACGATCCGGAGCGACGATGATGGTGGCTTCGACGCCATCTACGGTGGCAGCGGCACCGACAGCTTCGACGGATCGGTCCGGACCGACGATCTGGTGGTCGACCTGAACGCTGGAGACTGGGGCGCAAGGGGTGTCGGCGGCGTCGACATGTTCAGTATCGAGGCTGTAGCCACCGGATCGGGCGACGACCTGATCGTCGGCTTCACGGATTCCACCGAGGACACATTGCGCGGCAATGGCGGCAACGACACGATCATCGGCTCGAACGACGCTGAACTGATCGAAGGCGGACCCGGCGCGGACGAGATCAACGGTGGTGGTCAGAGCGATACGCTGGTCGGTGGCGCGGGTGACGATACAATCCTCGGTGGGACACATGGCGTGGCAGGCGATACGGCGGTGTTCTCGCAGGCAGGCGGGCAATACACGGCACTGCGGCGGACGGATGGAGCTCTTGTCGTACAGCATCGCGACGGCGGGGCCGCGACCGATGGCATCGACACGCTCTTCGACGTGGAGCACCTGCAGTTTGCCGACGGTATCGTGGCAGTCGACGCCATCGCGGACAACGCGATCGCCGAGACCGGAAGTCTTTTTCTGAGCAGCGATGCGGTGACGGTGAGTTTGCAGCGGAGCTATGTGGCCCCGGTTGTTGTTGCGTTTGTTTCGACGGAGAACGGGTTTCAGCCTGTGAACGTGCGGGTAAGCGGGGTGAGTGGCGACAGCCTGACGCTGCGGTTGCAGGAGCCGAACTATCTCGACGGGTCTCATTTCAACGAGACGGTGCATTACATGGTGGTCGAGGAGGGGACCTGGGTTCTGCCGGACGGCACGCTGCTGGAGGCCGGGACGCTGCAGAGCAACCTGCTTTCGAGCCAGGGCTTCGAGAGCGTGGCCTTCGAGGCCGAGTTCGACACAGCGCCGGTGATCCTGAGCCAGGTGCAGAGCGCCAACGGCGCCGATTTCGTCACCACGCGCCAGCGCAGTGCCGATGCGGAGGGCTTCCA
>NZ_JBHRXI010000028.1:0-683 GCF_042648365.1 Lutimaribacter marinistellae
AAGGAATGGCGCAGGCTCGCCACCCCGCTGCACGAGGCGGGCATCCTGACGCTCGCGGACCGGGCGGCACTGGCCGCCTATTGCCAGGCCTATGCCCGCTGGGTCGAGGCCGAGGAGAAGCTGGCGGAGACGCCGATGCTGCTGAAAACGCCCAATGGCCATGTCCAGCAATCGCCCTGGCTGACGGTCGCCAACAAGCAGCTGGAGCTGATGAGCCGCTACATGTCCGAGCTGGGCCTGACCCCGGTCGCGCGCACCCGGCTGGACCTCGCGCAGGCGGGCGATGCCGACCCCGAACCGCTCCGCGTCGTCCGTATCATCGCCGAGCCGCCCCGCATGGGCACCGAGCCCCGCGTGACCCGCCATGTGCCGCCCCTGGAGATCGATATCGACCCGGCATCCGGCAAGTGATCCTCGATGTGCCGCTACACTAAGGCGTTGGTTCGATGTACAAACCTGCCAAACCAACGTTGCGCAGGTCTGTACATGGTCCCCGGCACACCCCCGTCGCCACGGCTCGTCGCCTACGCGCGCGTCTCCACCGCGCGGCAGGGCAGGTCCGGGCTGGGGCTCGCCGCACAGCGCAAGGTGATCAATGACTTTGCGGCATCAACAGGTGCAGATGTCCTCGCCCGCTTCATCGAGGTCGAGAGCGGGCGGAAGAACGACCGCCCCCAGCTGGA
>NZ_JBHRXI010000029.1:0-67502 GCF_042648365.1 Lutimaribacter marinistellae
ACCGATCAGGCGTCCACGCCCCCCTTTTTGACGCCCAAACTGGTCGCTGTCCGGTGGGCCTTCAGATAGGTGGCGTCGATCATCACGGTCTTCTCCTCGCCGTGCTCGGCAGCCAGACCCGCCATCATCCGGGCGAAGACGCCCTTATCGCTCCACCGCTTCCAGCGATTGTATAGCGTCTGTTGCAAGCCATAGGCCGAAGGCGCATCACGCCATCGTAAGCCATTGCGATTGATGAAAATAATCCCACTCAACACACGCCGATCATCGACGCGAGATCTGCCATGAGACTTTGGAAAGAAAGGCTCAAGACGCGTCACCTGCGCATCCGTCAGCCAGAAAAGATCAGACATGGTCACCGCTCGTTTTCGGACCGTGAATCAAGCCCCTACGCGGAAATCAATTGGTCCTGACCCTGGTCATCTGTGTGTCCAAAGTCCGGGGTAGGCTCAATGCCGCCCCACCGTAGCGCTTAATAATCGTCGATCCGAGCTGACTTCGAATGTCGGCTTGTCGGCAGCGGCTCAGTTGGCTCGGGTTTGTAGAGTAGGACCGATTTTTGTTGTTCCGAGATTGGACCGATGTGTGGCATTTAGCAAGTTGAACCCAGCCACGCTTTGTTGCTTGGCATAGTTTCGCAACTTTACGGTGTGTGGTTTCTAGCACAACGAATATCGGTTCAGATTGCTCCGAAAGTCGGCTTCCCGTCCTACTTTCGGTGGTCTATGCAGTTACAGTGAAATTCGAACTCATGCGGAGATCGGCGGGTAAGTTCCGTACAGCGGACCCACATGGTTTGCGGACACCCCCAACGGGAAGGGCGCTTGTATGGGTTGACTACCATTGTGCAGATTTCTACTGGCTTTCGATTTTTCAACGATAGTAATGAACGGCGCGATCGTCGCGCGCCGTCCCTAGGGTTCAATCAAGTTCCGAGCGGGTCAGACATTCGCCAAGATGTCGTCTACTGTGCTACGAATGTCTTCCTTCGCGTTGCCGGTTTTCTGCTGCAGAACGCCTTCCATCTGCTCGCGGTCACCGCGGGCCTCTTCGATGTCATCGTCCGTTAGATCACCATACGCTTCGCGCAGGCGTCCTTTGATTTCTGTCCATTTGCCTTCGATCTGGTCGCGATTCATTGCTTTGCTCCTATCTGTTTACAGCTTCGGGTATCCGGGTGGCCAAAAAGGCGACCGGGCTTCATTCGGAGGTATCAAGCGAACCATCGCCGCTTTGCGTGCCGGTAATCCCGGCCTTGGTTTTGGTCATTTCGCCTTCATCGACGATCACGTGAGGTAAGCGCAGCGAGTCCGTTTCCTCGAAATCGATCATGAATATGCCTCCGGCAATGAACATGGCGGCCACGATGATGGCGAGAAGCATTCCCGTCTTCATGTGTCTGGCCTCCTTTCGCTAGAACAACGAAATCGCCCTATGCCGGTTCCCGGGATTCCACGCTTAGGCGAGCTATTAGGGCTGATGACCGAATACGTTGATAGTGATTGTCGACTGTGTGCCTTGGGAGCTGAATGGCGCAGTGTTTCCCTCCGTCCGGACGCCGTCGAAACGACCGCGGTCCCTTGGTGCGTCAGCCATACCGCTCAGGGAAGGGTGACGCGTCTGGCAGAAACGAAAAGAACCGGCTGTCCAGCAAGACCCAGCCGGTCGCGACGCGACCGTTTTCCAGTCAGTGGATGCGGCGTTCAGCACACTTCGCGTCAGATAGCACCCATGGAAGCTATTGCATCCGCGACCCGGCGAAAGCTGGCGACATTGGCGCCGCGGCTGTAGTCGATCCGGTCATCGTCGCGGCCTTCGTCAGCAATGCGCGCGTGAATTGTGCGCATGATGTCCTTCAGGTCTGCATCCACCTCTTCAGGGGTTGCAAAGCGGCGGCGGCTGTTTTGGCTCATTTCCAGTCCCGAAACGGCAACACCGCCTGCGTTTGATGCCTTGCCGGGCGCGCGGGTGATGTTGGCCTTGGCAATTGTGGCGACGGCTTCGTCCGCAAGCGGCATGTTTGCGCCTTCGGCGAGGTAGCGGGTTCCCCCGTCAACAAGGGCCTGAGCCATCGGTCCATCAATCTCGTTCTGGGTGGCACAGGGCAGGGCGATGTCCACTTCCTGCTCCCACGGATTGTTCCCATCGTGATACTTGGCGTTGCATGTGCGGGGCGGCTCGGAAATGTCCGAACCCGCTTCCTTGCATGCCCGGACCCAGGCGACATCCTCAAACGTAAGCCCATCGGGTGCGATCAGTGTACCGGAGGTGTCCGAAAGCGTAATGACCCGAGCACCGCATGCGATTGCCTTTTCGGCCGCGTGGGTGGCGACGTTGCCCTTGCCCGAGATCGCGATGCGCTTGCCTTCGATGTCCTCGCCTTGCACGGCCAGCATCGCTTGCGTGAAATAGACGAGGCCCCAGCCGGTGGCCTCGACCCTTACGGCCGATCCGCCAAAGGAACGACCCTTGCCGGTCAGGACGCCGGTGAACTCATTGGCCTGCGCTTTGTAGGCAGCAAAAAGCCAGCCAATCTCGCGCGTGCCGACGTTGATATCGCCCGCGGGCACATCACGATCCGGACCTATGAATGGCGTCAGCTGCATCATGAAAGCTTGGCAAAAGCGCATGATCTCGGCGTCGCTGTGCCCACGCGGATCAAAATCGGACCCGCCCTTGCCGCCGCCGAGGGGCAGACCCGTCAGGGCATTCTTGAAGGTCTGTTCAAACGCGAGGAATTTCAGGATCGAGGGTGTGACACTTGGGTGAAACCGCAAGCCGCCCTTGTAGGGGCCGATTGCGTTCGAGTGCTGTACCCGCCACCCGCGATTGACCCGGATTCGATGATCGTCGTCTTGCCACGTCACGCGGAACTCCACCATGCGGTCGGGCTTTGCCAACCTTGCTAGAACACGGGCGCGTGCATACTCGGCATGGGCCTTTTCGATCGTGATGGTGTCGCGGGCGACATGGCGCAGCGCCTGAAGAAACTCGGGCTCACCAGGGTTGCGAGCTTCGACTTCCTCCATGAACTCCTCCAGAAGGGAGTCGCGGGACATATGGAAATCCTCGTTGATTTCTGGGTCATTTAAACAGAGCGGACGCGCTGATTACATCGCGCGTCCGCCCATTTGTCTTATGTTGTTCGCCTCAGGGGGTCTTGCCGCGAACCGCCCGCATAACGAGCGCCACGACGAACAGGATCAGGAAAACGACAAACAGGATCTGTGCGATACCTGCCGACGCGCTTGCGATCCCGCCGAAGCCGAAAAGTGCCGCGATGAGAGCGATTACGAGAAATGCGATGGCCCAGCCAAGCATGGTTCTTCTCCGTTGTTGATGTGGAGAGAAAACTGCTCAGCGGCGACAAAGTTCCGTGATCGGGCTCAGATGGTTCCCATGTCCCTAAGCGTTTTCAACACCTCGTCGGTTCGAAACGGCTGTTCAAGAGTACGCATATTGGGCGCTACGGGCAGGTCGCGGGCCGACATGTCTTCAAGGACAAGAAGGTGAGTTCCCATCCGCATCATGGCGTCCCAGAGGCCGTGTTCCGCCTGTCGATAGAGCCTTGCGTCAACGATCACCAGCCGGACCGGGGCTCCGGTCGGTATGTCTATCGAGGTCGCGATGCTGGTTTGGTTGGCTGGAATGCCACCCTCTATCAGGATTTCCGACAGATCGGCTGCAATGATCGGGTTCGGGTGCAGAACCAGGCAGACCGCGTGCGTGTCGGCCGGTTTCCTGTCCATTCTTCTTTGCTCCGTTCGTTTCGGTGTTCGCTCCGGCGGCCTCAAAATGGAACAAGTCCAATCCCGGCGCATTAAACTGTGACAATCCAAAGGAGGAAAACATCGTGGTCGACTGCGCCAATTGTCCGCTTCGCAAATTCGAGGTCTTCGACTCCCTCAACCGAGACGAGACGGCATTCATGCGACGCTTCAAGCATGGCGAGTTGAAGGTCGACCCCGGTACGCCGTTGCTGATGGAGGGATCGAACAGCCCGCAACTGTACACCGCGCTTCGCGGGATGGGCCTGCGTTACAAGATCCTTCCAAACGGAAAACGTCAGGTGGTCAACTTCATACTTCCGGGCGATTTTTTGGGGCTGCAGGCTGGTCTGATGGGCGAGATGCAGCATTCCGTTGAGGCGACGACACCCATGGTTCTGTGCGTGTTCGATCGCGCCGAGCTGTGGACCCTCTTCAAGAACGAACCTGAGCGTGCCTTTGACCTGACGTGGCTCTCGGCGATGGAAGAGCACTTTCTGGGCGATGCTTTGACGTCGATCGGCCAGATGTCTGCGGTGGAAAGGTTAAGCTGGGGCTTGTTGCGCTATTTCACGAAATGCCGTGACCTCGGCCTTGCTGATGGCTCGCGCTGTCCGTTTCCCTATCGCCAACAGGATTTGGCGGACGCTCTGGGCTTGTCCCTTGTTCACACGAACAAGACCCTGATGAAGTTGCGCCAGAGGCAGATTGTTTCGGTTCAGGATGGGTGTCTTACCATACTTGACCACGACACGCTGGCCGATAGTGCCATGCTCGAAGTCAAGCGTCCGCAGAGAAGACCTCTGATCTGATCGATCACTCTATGCAAAAAAGGAGGCGCGACCTGTCGCGCCTCTGCTGTTGAACTGATCATTGACGTGAAAGCTCGGAAGCGGATTTCAGAACCTTGCTGCCGTCCTCTTGCTTGATGAGAAATGCAGGATCCTTGGGGGAGGCGTCGCGGGTCACTTCGTTTCCCTTGATCTTGCAAGTCACTTTTTGAGTGAACCGCTCTACGATCTCGCCCTCTCCCTTTCCGTTTCCCCACTCCCATTCTACCTGGTCGCCGGTACTGAGCCCCATCAGTCCTGCTCGGCAGCTTGGCCAACTGGTGCAGCGGTTGACTGTTCTTCGGAGGACAGGTCGCCAAGCATCCAGATTACGACTCCGATGACGGCAGCTGCGAGCACGGCGGCGCCGATTCCGAAGAGCGATGGTTTGTGGCGGCGCGACTGACGTTCGACATTCGTTTCGGGTGCGGACATGTTTTTCTCCTCTCTTGCTTGTCAACCCAACGCCTCAGGGCTTTCAGGGTTCCGGGAGCGCGGTTGCGCACGCTCGGGATCAGGCTCTACCTCGGCCTGAACCTGCCCCCAGGCGAGCATGGCGAAGACAGCTGTACCGCCAACGACATTGCCTGCCAGCACAGGGAGGAAGAAGGAGAATACCGCTTCGCGCGGTTGGAGCATGTCCTGAAACACCAGAACCCACATCTCCACGGATCCCGCTATGACATGGGTGAAATCACCGGCAGCTATCAGCCATGTGAACAGCACGATCATCAAAACTTCGTTGCCGTTCTGACCGGGCATCATCCAGACGATAGAAGCAACGAGGACGCCCGCGGGTATCGCGCGAACGAAGCCTTCGCCCGCCGGGAAGCCGGTGGCATGGGTCGACAGTTCGTTGACCGCCTCCAGCATAGCACCGTCAAAAGCGCTGCCATGCACGATGAATAGGGCGGCCAAGCTTGCTCCGACGACATTGGCGGTCAGAACAACACTCCACAGCCGCAACACCGCGATGAGGCAGGTGCGCGTGCGGTCTTTGACAAGCGGTAACACCGTGGTGATCGTGTTCTCGGTGAACAGCTGCATGCGTCCGAGAATGACGAGGAGAAAACCGAAACTGTATCCGAGGTTCTCGATCAGGTAGCGGCCCGGCGTGTCGGGCAGGTTCACGCGGAATACGGCTTCACCCACTACGGAAAACGCGATCAGGATGCCGGCCGCAACCCCTGACCATACAAGTGATTTGAGGGGGCGGTGCAACTCTTCGTCACCGTCGCGGCGAATGACCTCGTAAATGCCCTTGGAGCTCAGACGCTCTGCCCGGCGGATCCTGATATGTTCGTTCAAACCGGATTCTCCATTTAAAGAATTACAACGCCAGCCCGATGGGCGGGTTCCGGCAATTTTCATGGAACCTAGGCATGCCGCGCTCGTTGAATGGGAGAATTCAAACGGAGGGTTATCCCATGACAGATCAACTGAAGACCGTACCGAGTGCCGAGAAAGTCGAAACCGGTGTCCGTAACATCGAAGGCATTGCCGAGGGCTTGGCAGACATCCTGGCAGATACCTATCGGCTTGTGTTCAAGACGCACGCCTATCACTGGAACGTCGAGGGGCCTGCATTTTTCTCGATCCACAAGCTGACCGAGGAACAGTACGAAAACATGTTCGGGGCGGCCGACGAACTAGCGGAGCGCATCCGCGCGCTGGGCAAACTTGCCCCGATGCGTATGACTGATATCCTCGAGCGCTCGCGTATCCAGGATCCCGACAAGATCCCCTCCGCGGGTGAGATGGTTGAAGACTTGGCCAAGGATCACGAGCGTTTGGCGCATCGCTTGCACGCGCTGATCGAGATGTCCGGCGAGCGCAACGACCCCGTGACCGAGGACCTTGCGACGGCGCGGTCAGCCTTTCATGAGCAGGCGGCTTGGATGCTTCGCGCGATCGTCGCAAGCTGACGCGAAAAGCCTTTCACGAAAAAACCCCGGCCAACTTGGCCGGGGTTCTTTTTTGGGGCTATTTGCAGGTATCAGGCAAGTTCGATACGTTCCGAGCTTGCGAAGAACATGCCTTGGCCCACCGCAGCGCGCACCTGATCCTCGGAATAAGGTTTGGTGATCAGGAACGCAGGTTCCGGGCGTTCGCCGGTCAAAAGGCGTTCGGGGAAGGCGGTGATGAAGATCACAGGGCGGTCGCCAAGCTCGGCCAGAAGTGCATTGACGGCATCGATGCCCGAGGATTTGTCAGCAAGCTGTATGTCTGCGAGGATAAGGTCAGGAACGGTTTCCTTGCCCTTCTCGAACGCCTCGTCGCGTGTGCGGGCTATGCCTGTCACCTCGTGACCCATGTCAGAGACGATGGCGCGCAGGTCCATGGCGATGATGCCTTCATCCTCGATGATGAGCACTTTTCCGGTCACCATTTCGGCCATCTCGGATTTCGCGCGGTCTACGAGCTCCTTGGCCTCGTCAGGCGAGAGGTCCATGATCGTGCCGATCGCATCATAGCTGAACTCTTCGAGCGTGTGCAAAAGCAGTGCCTCGCGGCTGTTGGGGGTAAGCTGCGAAAGCCTCCATTGTGCGCGTGCTTCAAGCAGGTCGGTGACGTCCTCCTGCGGTTCCACAGGTGTTCCGGATGTGGACCAGATCTTGTGGAACGCATTGAAAAGCCTGACCTTTGTCGGCTGACTCGAATCCATCGCGGAAGGATCGGCAACGATGGCTTCGAGGGTGGCAAGCGCGTAGCGGTCCCCGGTGTCCTGCGACCCGGTGAGAGCCCGGGCATACCGACGAAGATAAGGCAATTCCGTTGTCAGTTCGGTTGCAAGATCCGCCGGCCTGTCAGGTGATGACATATTTTTTCTCCTGTCCTAACTTTTTGTGGAACCATCGGACGGGGAGATTGGTTCCCCATATGGCAAAATTTTTCAAGCAGTGCGGACAATATGGCGTCAGAAAAGCAGAAGACGGATATCGATGAACAGATCGATAAGAACTTGAAAAGGGTCTACGAGCAGACTTCGAAGGAAGCTTTGCCCGACAAGTTCCTGGACCTGATCGCAAAGCTCAAGGCTGGAGAAGAGGTCCCTCAGAATGACGAATGAAACCAGCGATCCACGCGACGAGATCGTCGAACACCTTGGATCGCTGCGCGCTTTCGCGCGATCCCTGACCAACAACGCGGCCACGGCCGACGATCTGGTTCAGGATACGGTGGTCAAGGCATGGTCGAACATCGACAAGTTCCAGGCCGGCACGAATATGCGGGCGTGGTTGTTCACGATCCTGCGCAACACGTTCTATTCGTTGCGTCGCAAACGCTCGCGCGAGGTTGCGGATGTAGACGGGATCATGGCTGGCCGGTTATCCGAGAAACCCGCCCATGACGGTCGCCTTGTCATGGCAGACTTTCGTAATGCATTCGCCCAGTTGCCGGACGAACAGCGCGAGGCGTTGCTTCTTGTCGGCGCGTCGGGTTTCTCCTACGAAGAGGCAGCGGACATGTGCGGTTGTGCAGTAGGCACGATCAAGAGCCGTGCCAACCGCGGTCGGAAACGTTTGGCGGAGCTTATGCATCTGGAGGAAGGCGAAAGCCTTGAAATCACCGATAGCGCAACGGTGTCGGTCGTGAGTGGAAAGCCCGCTGCATGACAGGGGGAGGCCGTCGGGCTGCTTTGCAGTCCCTCAGGGTCTACCTTTCGCTCATTCTCAGCATCGCCATTCTGCCGGTCGGCTTCATTGCCGTCCAGCAGACCTCCAACGTGGTGCGGGATGCGCAAGCCCTGCAGGAACAGGATTTCTTGTTTCGTACGACACAGGCCGCCAGGACTGAACAGGCCTTGCTGCGGCGTGCGCAGGGCGCGGCGAGCAGCCTGGGCGCCGCTGCCGTCGAACTGGCCGATGATCCGGCAACCTGCAGCCGGATCATGAAGGATTTCGTCGGGTCGAGCCACGAATATGTGTTCGCAGGTTTCGTTCCGACCGATGGCCAGATGGATTGTTCGAGCGGTGATGCGCCGATGGACATGTCGCAGGTCGCCGGATGGCAGGAGTTCATCGAGAATCCGAAGGTCAATTATGCTGCCAGTACGCGGGGCGTCGTGTCAGAGCAATCCGTACTTATCGTTACGGTACCAGTTTTTGACCGCATTGGAGGCGAGCTGTTGGGCGGCGCGTCGGTCTCTGTTCCGCATAGTTTGACTGACACGTTATTGTCGGTCCAGATCGACGACCTTCACCTCGCCCTTCTCAACCCCGAAGGCGATATTCTGTCTGCAAGCACCGGCATCGACGCGACCTTTATCTTTGATGGGCTGAGCCTGGAACCGGGCGAGATGGATGTGCATGCAAACGGGCAGACCTTCTACGTGACGCTGCCCGATGATGTCACCTATCTGGCCGCATTGGTTCCGATGGTCGAAGGCGACATCTATGCCTTGGGTCTTTGGAACACCGACACGGTGCGCTTCGAAAGCGTTGGTTTGTGGTCCGCGATCTTTCCGATCCTCATGTGGGTCGTGGCGATTGGCGTGGCGATTTTTGCGCAGGAACGACTCGTCTTGCGTCATCTCGAGCGCCTCCGGCGCAGTATGAACGCCTTTTCGGTCGATGAACCGCGCGACAGTTTCGCTTTGCTCGACAGGCCGCCACAAGAAGTGGCCGATATCGCCGAAACGTACAACCTGATGGTTGCACGCATCATGACCGACCGGGCCGAGCTCGAAGATAACCTGCGGCAGAAGGAGCTTTTGCTGCGCGAGGTTCATCACCGCGTAAAAAACAATCTTCAGCTGATCGCTTCGATCCTGAATATGCAGATGCGCACGGTGCCACAAGGCCCGGCCAAAGACGTTTTGCGTCGCGTTCAAGACCGGGTCATGAGCATCGCCAGTATCCATAAGGCGCTATATACCGGCGAAGACGTCACGGCGGTCCGTGCGGATCTGCTGCTTGAGGAGGTTGTACGCTCGGCGTTTCGCCTTGGTGTCAGCACAGGTTCCGATGTCGTGACCGAGTTTCGCAGCGACCCGCTACAACTCGACCCCGATCAGGCGGTGCCGCTTGCACTGTTGGCGAATGAATGCGTGACCAATGCGATCAAGAATGTCGGACGCACACAGTCCGGTGAGGCCAGCATAATTGTTACCTTGCAATGCAACGATCTTGGCAATGTCACGTTGCATGTAGAGAATACACTAGGTGACAAGCTTCACGACGCAGGAGCGGAGGACGGCTCGGGGCTGGGGACGCGCCTTATCGAAGCGTTTGTAAGCCAGTTGGGCGGCGAGTTGAGCCAAGGCGAAGAGAACGAGCACTATGTTGTCGAAATCGTCTTTCACGCCTTGTCCTTGCCGGTCGAGCGGCACGAACTTGCCGGTACGAAACCACCGACTGCGTGAGTGAAGCTCTCGCAAAGAGAGAGCGATGACTGACAGAGACACCGCGAGAGGCGATATGGCCGATCCGAACCCGATTACCGATTTCCACGTGTTCTGGACAGCGCAAGAGGCGTTTCCCGAGTTCGAAAGGCTTTGCCTGGGTGCGAGGTCGAGCGTGCGTGCAAGCTTTCGGATCTTCGATCTGGACACGCCGCTATATAGCCGTGAAGGCCGCGCGATCGGAAAGACATGGTTCGACCTAGTTTTGCACAAGCTCAACCAAGGGGTTTCGTTTGATGTGACCCTGTCTGACTTCGACCCCATTCTCGCAACGCCGGAACACAGGTATTCATGGCAATCCGCGCGCCGGATGGCGGCCGTCAACGAGTTGTCCGAGGGTGCCTCTTTCACTTTCCGGGTCGCCATGCACCCGGCGCGCGTGGGTTTCGTGCCGAGGCTCGCCCTGCGCAAACGCGTTCGCGAAGAGTTCGAGGCCCGTGATCCCGACGAATTGACCCCTGGTCTGCGCGAGCTTGAGGATCAGGCGGACCTGCCCATGGTGCCTGCGACCCATCATCAGAAGATGGCAGTGATCGATAGCGAGATCTTGTGGATCGGGGGGCTGGATCTAAACAAACGCCGCTATGACTCGCGTGATCACGAACGCGCACCGGAACAGACGTGGCAGGATATTCAGGCCAAACTGCGCGGTCCCATCGTCGCTTCGGCACAACAACACCTCGAAAGCTTTCTTGACGTGTGCGACGGGGTGGTGGACCCACCACCGACGGCACCGGCATTTCTGCGCACGATCTCGATGAGGCGCCAGCAGGAGCTGACATTCATCTCGCCGCGGAACGTCGTCAATGAAATCGAGCAGGCGCACCTAACGGCCTTGGAAGAGGCGGAAGGACTCATATACCTCGAGACGCAGTTTTTCCGCTACCCGCCACTGGCAAACGCGCTGGCCAAGGCTGCGCAGCGCAATCCCGACTTGGGATGCATTCTGGTCGTGCCTGCGGCACCCGAGGACGTCGCGTTCGACGGAAATGACGAACTGGACGCCCGGATGGCTGCCCAAAAGGAACTGGAGGCGATGCGCATCTTGCGAGAGGGGTTCGGCCCGCGGGTTGTTGTTGCCTCGCCCGCACAGAAGCGGCGTGCGAAAGAGGAGTTTTCGGGCGCGATCCTGCATGACGCGCCCATCATCTATGTCCATTCAAAGTTATCCCTGTTCGGGACGCAGCAGGCGATCCTGTCGTCGGCAAACCTGAACGGGCGGAGCCTGCGCTGGGATACCGAAGCGGGTATCCATCTGACGGATGAGACGCATGTTCTTATGCTCTGGCAACGCGCGATAACGCACTGGTTTGGCGACATGATCATCGATCCCGACGAAGAACCGCAGGAATCGGTTCTCGAAGTTGCGGCCGCGCTGGAGGATAACCATTCCAGGCCGCCAGAGCGACGAAACCATTTCCTGCTGCCCTATGACAGCACTCGGGCCGAGAATCTGGCCGCGCATGTACCCGCTGTTCCCGATGAGCTTGTTTGAAACTGAAAAACGAAAAAGGGCCTGCGAATGCAGGCCCTTTCATTTCCGGGATGGTGCCGATCAATCGTTCCAGGTCGGCATGTCTTTGAGTTCGTCCTCGGAGTAGTTCACGCTGACGCGAAAGTCTCCGGCTTCGGCGCTATGCATGATGTTGAGCTCGCTCATGTCGAGCGATACGGGCTTCTCGCCGATCCCGAGGAAACCACCAACATCGACGATGGCGGCGGCAATCTTGCCGTCGTCATTCAGGTGAAGGCGGTCGACTTCACCGATCCATTCACCACGGGCATCATAGACGCGGGCGCCTGTGAGTTCCTCGGCAGTCAGCATGTCGGTTTCGGCGCGCTTGTAACCTTCGCCAAATAGCGGTGCGCTGTGATCGTCCGAAACCTCCGACATCGTGTTCATCTCGTCGGGGTCGTTGTTGTCGCTGGTCAGGGCTTCAGCGCGCTCTGATTCTCCTGTCGACTGGTCTTCGGTTGTCAGTTCTGCTGCGGCCGTTTCCGACATTTCGTCGGCCTCGGTCTCTTTCGCGACATCTGAAATACCAGCCGTCTGTTCGGGTTCCGAGGTCATATCCGACGCGTCCGATTGGGCTGTTTCCGACGAAACCGCGGCATCGTTCCCGTCGGACATCTTGTTTGCATTGGCTTCCCGGTTGTATTCTGGCGCGTCCTCGAAGCTGGCCGCCTGAGCCGGGATGACGAGGAAATAGTCGTCGGCTTCTTCGGTCGCGCTGTCAGAGACGAAACGGACCTGGTTCATGTTCAGCGCGACCTGACGTTCGCCGATACCGAGGAAACCGCCGATATCGACGAGGACCGACTGGATGTTGCCTTCGCGATCCATAACGAAGTCGTGGATCTCTCCGACGCTTTCCCAAGTGTCCTGTACGCCGTCGACCGTGTCGATTGACCAGGTTTCCGCGTCCTCCGGCGGATTGGCGGCGTAGACATTCATGCCGATGAATTCCGAGGCATGGATCGCGTCGGCCTTGGCAGTTTCGGTGAACATTTCGCCGGACCCGGTTGCAGCCCCAGCAGTGGTCGCCATACCGGCGATCAGCGCAGTCGTTGTAAGAAGATGTTTCATTTTGCAAGCCTCCAAAAAGCTTTGTAACGGTCTTCAAGCGCTGTGACGCTCGCGGTTTCAACCTCCGGGCGAGCCAATGGTTCCCGGAATAAGGTGCTGACATAAATAAAAAAATCGCACTTTAGTGCGCAGGCGGAATGAACTGTGAGGGGGATGCTCGGCGCGGTGGGCAGTGCGTTGGGGACAGGGACGACCACCGCGCCGAGAATGTCCGAGAGGGGGACTAGACCTCTGTGACACTAACAGAACGCAACTTTGCCGAATAGGTTCCCGAAAAAAATCACGCTGGATGAGAAAAAGCCCGATCGACTGCGCGCAACTGGTTTCGATCTACGCGCCAGGCGCGGGCAGCATCCACTAGGGCCCGGAACAGGTTTCGATGGGCGGATTTGTAGAACAGATGTTCCGGGTGCCACTGCACGCCAATGGCAAAAGGGTCGGAGACGCGCTCGATAGCCTGGACCATGCCCTTTTCATCCTGGGCCGAGATGCGAAGACCTTGGCCGAGTGTATCTACAGCCTGGCTATGCAATGCGTTCACCCGAACCGTTTGTCGCCGCACCAACGAAGCAAGGCGGCTGCCTTGGGCCACACTGACGGTTCGGCGGGGAAGGATTGTTCGATATTTGCGTGAGGTGTAGTGAGCGAATGCGTCTTGGTGAAGCGTGCCGCCAAGTACGACATTGAGCATCTGGGCCCCCCGACAAATGCCCAGGATTGGGCGATCGGTCGAAAACGCATGCTCCAGAACCGATTTTTCCAGCCTGTCACGAGCGAGGTCGATCCGCGCCGTCAGCTTTACGTCACCGCCGTAGAGCGTAGGGGCAATATCGTCCCCTCCGCCTATGATGACACCATCGACCTTTTCGAGGTCAATTTCGCGGGCGGCTTGCCATCTGACCGCCCGCCCACCAACCAGCCATAGGTTCAGCGCAATCAGCGGAAAGATGCGCCAACCCGAGCGCTGGGACACCGTGACACCGATCCGAGGTCTCATCAGGCGTTCGCTTGGCGATCTGGTTGTGAGAGCACTTCCTCGACAACACTGAACCATGGCGGTCGTGAAAGAGGTGGTCGCTGCGCCCAATTGGTTCTGGCTGTCCGTAACTGACCCAGGAGCGATGCGTCCGCGGCAACCGCTTCGACCATCGACCACTGGTCATACGCCTCCATCACCGACCAATCGGGTTCGTCGATCCTGCAATCGGGTAACCTGAAGTGGAAGGCTGGCCGCGGCTTCACCTTCTCGCCATGAACGGCGTCTTCGATCCGATGCGGCTCGTGACCTGCCAAAATTGGCAGAAGGTCCAAACCGAAATTGCGCGACGGAACATGGTTCAGATAAATTGAAATGAGATCGTCCATGCTTGCGATGTCTAGCATTGCCATCGTGTCGACAAAGTGATCGGGGCAGGGCGTGACAAAGGGCAGGACGCGGCGCGATATGTCGATTGGCGCTGCCTGACGAAACCACGCCTCGAGCAGCGCATAAGAGGTGAGGATCCGGGAAAGATATTCTGCGTCCTCGGAAGCTGCATCGACATTCAAATGCAGGCCAAACCCCAAAAGCAAACCGTGGCGCGATCCGGTGGCACCGGCATGCCGCAACTCTGCAATGGCCTGGTCAAATCGTGGCAAGTTGGTCGGGTCGAACGGTTCAGTGGTGAGTTCGACAGGAATGACCTGTCGCATCAACCGTTCCGCCATCCCCCCAATTTCGGAGATCTCGTTGTCGAAAGCAGTGTCCAGAAAGAACCTACAGGTTCCAAAGTCGTCGGTTTCGCAGGTCCAGCTGCGTTCCTCGGTACGCTCGGCCCTACCGGCCGTTGCGCTGGCAAACACCTGCGCCGCGTCGGATTCGGACAGGCCTGTGAACTCAAGTTCTAGACCTATTTTGCGTTTTCGGGCGTCGGATGAGGAAGCGGCTGTTTGCATGTTTGTCAAATGCGGGAGGATCGGAAAAGTTCCCGGTCATGCCCGTTGGTTGAGCAGCTCCAGCAGTTCCTTCTCACCGCGCCGCCAGTAACGTTGGGGCGGTTTCGTGACTGGCCGGGTTTCCTTTTCACTCAATGCGATAACGTCGGGATGGATGTAGCTTTCACGGGCCACGGAGGGCGTGTTGCCCAACACGTTCGCGGCGGCCTCTGCCATTTCGGTAATGCTCACCGGACCGGGACGTGCCGCTACTCGAAAGGCTGCGAGCGTGCCGTTCCATGTTCTGATCTGGCGGGCCGTGACGTCGGAGTTGCAGAGTGCACTGAGCCGCTCATTCACCTGCTCGGGCCGCACGGCGTGCGGCGCGTTGGATTTGTTCCGATATTTTACCAACGGATCGCGCGGTGCGCCCATGCGGTTCTGCAACGCCCGTGCCAGTGCCGAACCTGCGACCGGCAGGCAAAAGACGGTCCCGCCCTTTGCACGAAAGGCCAGGTGCGGTCGCCCTAAAAGCCCGACAAAGTGCCGGTTTTCCAGTGTCGTGACGCCATGGCTGCCGTTTTCATCCCGATATGCGGGACTGCCGACGCGCAATGACATCCGCTCGATCAGGGCAAGGCATTTGGCGAGGGCGCTGTCTTCGGCCTCCCTTGCCCCGCTCAAACACCGGCCGATCCAGCGCCGGACCCGGGGAAGGGCGACAGCAAGTTCGGGAAGGCTGTCGAATTTGCGCTGCGACTGATAAGCCGTCCAGTCCGGATGGTACATATACTGCTTGCGCCGCCGGTTATCGCGACCGGTCGCCTGCAGATGGCCGTCGCCATAAGGGCTGATCCATACGTCCTCGTAAGCTGGCGGGACCGCCAGCGCCTCGATTTCAGCGCGTTTCTTGCGATCCGCGATCGTTGTCCCGTCTGGCGCGCGATAGCTGAAACCACGGCCCCGACGGAGCCGCGAGATTCCCGGTTCGGTGTCGGGGTAATACCGCAACCCTGCGGCTTTGAACTCTGCCGGTGTCATTTAATCGGAACAGCCTGTCGGGCTGCAGGTTCCCACGAGCAGCAAGGAAACGGAACCTCGCAGCCGCCATGGCGTTGGCTGCCTGTTCAAGGAGGACACTAGATGACGCATAAGATCACCCTGCAGGCCGTCGTGCCGCTGACCCACGACACCCGTCACTACGTTTTTACTCGACCGAATGATTTTGCATTTTCTCCGGGACAGGCCACCGAGATGGAGCTGGACCGCGAAGGCTGGCGGGACGAGGGGCGCCCTTTTACCTTTACCGGTGATCCAAAGGCCAACGTTCTGACATTCACGATCAAGAGCTACTTCGACCATGACGGCGTGACAAAGCAGCTATGGGGACTGCAACCGGGTGATCATGTTCTGATCGGTGATGCTTGGGGCGCAATCGAAGACCGGGGCCCAGGCATTTTCATCGCAGGTGGCGCGGGGATCACCCCTTTCATCGACATCCTGACCCAACGCCACCGCGACGGCGGTTTGAAAGGATCGACGCTCATCTTCTCCAACAAGACCGAGGAAGACATCATTCTCAAACCCTTGTGGGAGGACATGGAGGGTTTGGCCACGCATTACCTGCTGTCCGATCCGAAATCCGGCGGCGAAGGCCAGAAGCCCGACGGCCCGACACTCGACCGGATCATCGGTGACTGGGATCAGCGGTTCTATGTGTGCGGCCCACCGCCAATGGAAGAGTCCGTGATCGACCACCTGAAATCAAGGGGCGTCACGGACGATCAGATCATCCACGAGGAATGAGTCAGTGGTTGCGCAGGGCCGAGATCAGTTCGTCTTTGTCCATCTTGGACCGACCGTCGATTCCAATCTCCCGCGCCCTGTCCATCAACTCGTCCTTGGTCCATTCCTCATAGGGTGGCTGCTTGCCGCCTTTCTGAGAAGGTTTCTGGTCGGGATTGGCTTGCGCGTTTGCGATGCGAGCAGCCTTTTCTTTGCTCATCCCTTCGTCGCGCAGGTCTTCGTACTTTTCTTCGTCCTTGATGCTGGATCTGTTCTTGGCCATGTCGCCTCCGATAGGTTGTTGACTGTCGGCAAAACCCGCAACACCACGCTATGTTCCTGACGCGAAGGGTGCAGCAAGGGGCGCAAGACGAATGAGGCGGCACATGGCTTATCGCGCGCTTGCGCTCAAGACCCTCAGTGACATTCGAGCCAGCTACTGGTTTATACCGACGTGCCTTGCGGTACTCTCGGTCGTTTTGGCGCAGTTAACACTATGGGTCGATGGGAATCCCGACTGGATTGCCGCTGTCCTGCCCGATAGCATGATACACACCCAGATCGACGGGGCACGCGCAACGCTTTCGGTCATTGCCCAATCGGTGATTGGACTTGCCGGCGTCATGTTTTCCATCACCATGGTTGCCGTATCCTTCGCCTCTGGCAATTTCGGCCCGAGGCTGATCGGAAACTTCATGCGCGACAGGGGCAACCAGTGGAGCCTTGGAATACTGATTGCCACCTTCGTCTACGCGCTCATCATGCTGAGGGCGGTGCAATCGAAATTCGAGTCCGAAGCAGCCTTCGTTCCGCAGTTGTCGCTGGTGGTTGCGATGGGCCTTACCTTCCTGTCGGTAATGGTGGTCATTTATTTCGTCCACCACGTGCCGGAAACCATCAACGTATCGAACATCGCCGCCCGCCTTGGGCGCCAACTGTGTGACGATCTTGCCGCGACAGCCCGGCGGGTTGCGGAACCCGCGAACCCGCGTGTCCGCAATGATCTTCCACGCCTGACGTTGGAAGCGGTGGGATACGTTCAGCAGATGGACCTCGACGCGATGAACGGCGTTGCCGAGACTCATGGGCTGATGATCGATTTGCTCATCCTTCCGGGCGATTTCGTTCACCGTGACCGGTTCGTCGCGCAGGTCAGGGGAGGAGCAAGCGACGACACCTTGGACGAGTTGCGCCAGAGCTTTGCCCTTGGGCCGTCCAAAACCGAAGACCAGAACGTTCTTTTTCTCGCCGAGCAATTGGTGGAGATGATTGCACGGGCCTTGTCGCCCGGCGTGAACGACCCGCATACCGCGATCAATTGCTTGAACTGGCTCACGGCTGCGTTGGCCGAGGCGGGCGCCGCGGGAAACGTGTTCGGCGTTGCACCAAGAGAGTATGTGAGTGTTCGCGCGTTGACGTTTCGTGACCTCCTTGACGCAACATTCGGCGCGGCCTGGCACTATGTCTCGGACGACCCGCTTGCCAGAAATGCCTTTGACGAATGCCTTGAACGATTGTGCCATGGTGCGTCACCCGCTGTTGCCGGTACGGTCGATGAGTTCCGGCGTGATTTGAGCTGAGCCTTCGGCCCAAGAACAAGGCTCTCGGATAAGCAGTCGATTGCCCGAATTGTACATGGATGAGGACAGGGCAGTGGAACATCTGCCTTCGCCACTGGTTATGCAAAGAGATAGGCAGGTCCGTCGTTCTGAGACAGGATGACAGGGTGCCGAATGTCGAGATCGACCAAGGAGATGATAGTATGAGCACCTCGAACACGTCCGCGACCGGAAACGTCAAATCCACCGCCCAAGAGCTGGGTGAGGCTGCGCGCGAACGCGCCGAGGCAGAGGCGCAGGTCGCCCAGGACCGGGTCGCTATGGCGGCTGAGTCCGAGGCGCAACAGATTCGCGATGCTGGGTCTGCTTTCGAGGCGGGTAGTTTCGCGCGTGGGGCAGCCGACCAACTCGCCGACAGCCTTACTCATGCCGCGACAGCGGTGCGCGATGCGGATTTCCAATCCATGCAGGAAGATCTGACCGCATTCGCACGCCGCAACCCGCTTCTTTTCTTCGGCGGGGCCGCTCTTCTGGGATTTGTTGCAACCAGAGCGCTGAAGGCGTCGGAACGCCACGGCGACAAGGAGCCTGACGCACCAGCCGCCCCGCAGGTCGCGACACGCAGCGCCATACCCGAAGTGCAGGGCGGATATCCCGAACAGACTTCGTGGAGGTATGGTCAATGAGCGATCCGCGAACAAGTCAGGGGCCCGTGTCCCTGGTGTCGGAAATTGTCTCGCAGGTCGTGCGCATCTTTCGCAAGGAAATTCACCTTGCGACCGAGGAACTGTCGGAGAGCGCCCATCGTGCGACAATAGCGCTGATCCTGTTGGCCGTCGCCTTTTTGTTCGCACTCGTGGCCTTCAACATCCTTGCTGGCGCGGCGGTGGCGGCCATTGTCGAGGCAGGATTGCAGCCGCATTGGGCCGCGCTGGCGGTGGGCGGCCTGTTGCTGCTGTTCGGAGGGGTGTTTCTTTGGAAAGGCCTCAACGACCTGAAAGCGCGTCGTTTGATGCCTAAGCGAGCAATGGACAGCCTGAAACAAGATGTAAGGGTCGTTACGGAGCAGTTCGATGAGCGATGAGATCGACCGATTGGAAAAAGACTTGCAGCGCGAGCGTGACAGCCTGCGACAGAAGCTTGAGGAGTTGGAGAACAGCCTGTCGCCGGGGCGCCTTATCGACCGAGCCGGTGATCTGGTCGCCAATCGCGGGGAGCAGGCAATCGAGGCGACGGGTGAGTTGGTGCGGAACAACAAGGCTGCAACCGCGCTGATCGGGGCAGGCATTGCGTGGCTTGCGATCAGTGCGTCGGCACCGCCGCGTAAAAGCGCAGCCATATCCCCGCCGTCCCGGCGACCTTCTGCAGCTTACGACACACGAGAAACCCCGGCGGTCCAAGGTTTGCGTGATCCCGACGCGCCGGTTGGAAACTTTGATGCCCGTGTTGCCGCGGCCGAAGGCGCTGCGCATGCGGATCGACTGAAAGGAGAACCTCCAATGACGACATATGCTGATCCTACCGACCCCCGCCACCATGCTGAACCGCAAGGTTTTCGCGACAGGCTCCAGGCGGCCCAGGCCCGGGCAGTCGATAGCGCGGCGAACCTGCGCTCCCGAATAGAAGACGGCCTTGGCGATCTGCCGGAGGAGGCGCGCGCGCGCGTGCGCCGCGCTCGCGCAGCGGCGATAGATGCACAGGTTCGGATCGAGGAGCAGGCGTCAGAAGCCGCACGTCGTGCCCGTAGCGCGGCCCACGAAAACCCCTTGTTGATCGGGGCTCTGGCCTTTGCGGCCGGTGCGGCCTTGGCAGCGGCATTGCCGCGAACGACCACTGAGAACCGCTATCTCGGCGCGCATCGCGACCGTTTGTTCGACGAGGCGGACCGGGTCATGCGCGAAGAGATGGAAAATCTGAAAGCCCGGGCCAATGCCGCTGCGATCGATGCCAAGGAAGCGGCAAAAGACGCTTTGCGCAGCGAAGGCGACACCCCTGGCGCTGCGGAAAGCCCTTCGAAAACTCCCGATAAGAAGGACCCGGTCGGTAAGACCGGATGACCGGTCCATTCTGGCCGGAAAGCCAAGACAGAGACCTGCGGCCCTCATCCGAAACGATGGGGGCCGTTGGTGCATCAAGAATACCGTTTTGAAGGAGCATCGGAAATGACCGGCAAGCCAGGCAGTCAAGCGAAGGTCAACGCGACCGGGAGCACCGCAGAGCGACCCGGCCGTATTCCACGAGCAGGTCTGCTTCAGGTCGCCGGTCGTATATGGACCCGCTTGACACAGGACAACATCTCGCTTGTCTCTGCCGGGGTCGGGTTTTACGGCTTGTTGGCGTTGTTCCCTGCCATGGCAGCGCTTGTCGCGATGGTCGGTATCGTGACGGACCCGGCGCAGGTGGTTGCCGAGGCCGATACGGTTCTTGCCGCCGTGCCGGAAGCTGCACGATCCATCATCGTCGGACAGTTGACGGATCTGGCCTCGACGAGTGACAACAGCCTTGGTTTGGCCGCCCTTCTCGCGCTCAGTCTTTCGCTCTACTCGGCCAGTCGCGGGACGGCCAGCGTCATTTCGGGTCTCAACATCGCGTATGAGGAGGAGGAGAAGCGCGGGTTCATCAAATTGCAGGCGGTTGTTCTGGTACTCACCCTGGTGGGTATCGTCGTGCTGTTGGCGATGGTGTTCCTGACCGCTGCCGTCCCGGCGCTTCTTGCCGTGTTTGGCGAAGGGCAGGCTGTTGAAATTGCTGCACGTGTCTTGCGCTGGCCCGTGATGATCGGACTCGCGATCGTCTTGGTGGCGGTGTTGTTTCGCTTCGGACCTTCGCGTCGTAAGGCTCGCTGGCGCTGGTTGGCCCCCGGTAGCGTCGTGGCGGTTCTTCTGTGGGCTTTCGTGAACTTGGGCTTCTCCTGGTACGTTTCGAACTTCGCCAGCTATAACGAGACGTTTGGTGCCTTGGCCGGGGTTATCGTGCTTCTCATGTGGCTCTACCTTTCCGCCTTTGTCATCCTTGTCGGAGCTGTCATCGATGCGGAACTCGAGGCGCAGACTGCGCGCGACAGTACGGTCGGAGAACCGCGCCCGATGGGACAGAGGGGTGCCGTGAAGGCTGATAGCTGCGAAGCCGAGGAGTGCGGCTAGGGCTTATTCTGCTGCCAAAGGTTCCTCTTCCTGTTCTTCGAGATCTCCAATCTGCTGGGTAGTCGACAGGTTGCATTCGGTCGTTACGAAGATCAGCCAGACCAGTAAGGGAATTGCGACAAGTCCACCGATCGGTCCCCATAACCACATCCACAGGACCAGGGACAAAAAGACGAAGAGCGGGTTGAGAGCCATCACGCGGCCAACGGTCGACGGCGTCACGAATTGCGCCTCGATCATGTTGAAGAACAAGAAGGTCAAAGCCGGAACGAAACTGAAGAATCCGTCGAAGACCACAACACCCGTCACCAAAAGAGCCGTCGCAACGAGGATCGGGCCCAGGTAGAGAATGAAGTTCAGCAGGAAGGTCGCGAGACCCCAAAGTGCGGGCTGCGGCACACCATAAGCGGTCATGGCCAGCATCACCACGAGCCCGAAACCGGCATTTACCATGCTGATGGTCAGAAAATAGCGCGACACGCGCTTTTCCGCGTCGTGCAAACACTCGAAGGACATGCGCGGGAAATAGTTCGCGATGTACCCGTAGACTTCGCGCCGCGTGGCCATGAAAAAATACAGCGTACCGACAAAGATCAGGATGCCACCAACAAGCGATGGTCCGTAGGCCAAAGCCTCTTTCAGGCCGGGCATGTTCAGGCCCTCTTTCTCGTCGGTCACCTTCACGGTGCCCGCACCTCCGGCGTCCTCGTTCAATGCGTCGTTCACGGATTTCTGGATTTCCTCGACCCCGCGCAGGGTGTCGCGAACGGTTTCGAGTATTGCGGTCAGTTCACGCCAGATCAGAGGGGCGTTGCGGATGGCTTCGCGTACCGTTGGTTCCAGAAACAGGTACAAGAGAAGAACAATCGCCAGGAAAAGGAATAACGCGGCGAGGGCGGCCACAGCCTGCGGCAGTTTGAACCGCTCCGCCAGGTCGACGAGCGGACCGCAAACCACACCAAAGACGATGCCACACAGGATCGGGGCAAAGACGACCTGGCCAGCCTCAAGTACGGCGAATACCACGATAATCGCCAGAAGCGAGAGGATGTTGCGGGAGGTCGCTTCGATAGGGGTGCGCGTGGTCATACTGCCGAACGCCTATCGCGACGCTTGGTTCCGCCTGAAGCCGGCGCAAACACAACGAGTTGCAACAGGTGGGAAATGGCAGCCCGTAGGGGAATCGAACCCCTCTTTCCAGGTTGAAAACCTGGCGTCCTAACCGATAGACGAACGGGCCATGAGGCGTGGCCTCCTTGGCCGAGTGGCAGCCCGTAGGGGAATCGAACCCCTCTTTCCAGGTTGAAAACCTGGCGTCCTAACCGATAGACGAACGGGCCACGGAACTCGTGAGGGGGCTTTTACGGATTGGGGGCCTCCCTCGCAAGCGAAAAATCGGGGTTCGTCTCCATTTTTTCAAGTGGGTCAAAAAGCCTTGTTTTCAGGTGCTTTTGGCCTCTGCCACATCCTCCAGTCGGAGCTGTACGCTTTGACGTCCGCCCCAGGTGTTGACCTCAAGCCGGCCCGCCACGTGAAAACGTGCACCGCCATGATCCGCCATCCTCGGCCCTATTTCACTCTCGAACGCTCTGAAGGCGATGGCGTCGATCCCAGCGGCGATGCCGTCGGAAAGCGACAGTTTCAGATGCGACTCCCCGACGCGCTTCGCGAACCGAACCTGAAGGTCGGGAACCGCAAACCGCGGTCCGGGCGCCCCGGCGCCATAGGGGCCCGCCTTGTCCAAGGCTTCGATCAGATCCACCGTCGCCGCGCCGGGCATGATCAGCCCGTCGAGACGAAGGTCCGCCGGCGCACCGGCGCCTGCACCTTGCTTGGCAAGCAACGCGCCCAAACGCTCCATTGCCGGTTCCAGCTTGTCGCGCATCACCGTCAACCCCGCCGCCA
Organism: Lutimaribacter marinistellae; assembly: GCF_042648365.1. Classification (NCBI taxonomy): domain Bacteria; kingdom Pseudomonadati; phylum Pseudomonadota; class Alphaproteobacteria; order Rhodobacterales; family Roseobacteraceae; genus Lutimaribacter; species Lutimaribacter marinistellae. Next base: position 22,895 of record NZ_JBHRXI010000029.1, read on the forward strand.
TCCGGTGACCGCCGCCCTTGAGCAGGAGGCCCTCGGCGGCGAGCCGCTGGATCGCGGCACCAAGGTCCACGCCGGGGATCGACCGGCCCGAGCCTTTACCCTCGTCCCCGTCGAAACCTATGACGACGGCGGGGCGGTTGGTGGCTTCTTTGAGCCGAGAGGCGACGATGCCCACTACGCCGGGATGCCATCCATCGCCCGCCGCCCATACCAATGGGGCGTCAAGGCCGCGCGCCTCGGCTTGTTCCATTGCGGCGGTACGAACGGCGTTCTCGATGTCGCGTCGTTCGGTGTTCAATGTGTCGAGTTGTCGGGCGAGGACTTCCGCCTCGACAGCGGATGCAGTTGCCAGCAGTCTTGCGCCCATATCTGCCTGACCGATCCTTCCGCCCGCATTGACCCTTGGCCCAAGCAGAAAGCCAAGGTGGTAAGCAGTTGGTGCGCAGTCCATACGCGCGACATCCGACAGGGCAACCAGCCCCGGACGTCGGCGCTGTGCCATTACCCGCAGACCTTGGCGCACCAGCGCCCTGTTGACCCCGATCAGCGGGGCCACGTCGGCAACGGTGGCCAGCGCCACGAGGTCGAGCAACCCCATCAGGTTGGGCACTCCGCACCCGTCGGCGCGCATCAGCCGCGTCGCTTCGACAAGCATCAGGAACACGACCCCGGCGGCGCAGAGATATCCAAGGTCGCCGTTTTCATCTTGCCGGTTGGGATTCACGACCGCAACACAGTCGGGCAGGGTTTCGCCACCCAGATGATGGTCCAGCACAACCACATCGCACCCGGCGGCGGCGATGGGTTCGTGGCTCAGCGTCCCGCAATCGACGCAGATGATCAGGTCATGCTGCGCGCCCAGTGCGCGCATGGCCGGCACGTTGGGGCCATATCCCTCGTCGATCCTGTCCGGGACGTATAGTGTCGCTTCGATCCCTACCTCGCGCAGCCAGACAAGCAAGAGTGCGGCCGAGGATCCGCCATCGACGTCGTAATCGGCAAATACGGCGATCCGCTCGCGCCCTTTTACGGCAGAGACAAAGCGCGCGGCTGCAATTTCCATGTCTTTGAGCAAGCGAGGGTCGGGCAGCAGTTCCTTCAGCTTAGGTTCCAGGAACCCGGAAACCTCTTCCACAGGTACAGACCGACGCGCAAGGATCGAACAGACCGCGCGGGGCAGGCCGGTCTGCTGTTCAAGCTTTTCACAAGCGCGCTCTATATCCGGCGTTGGTCCGATCCAGCGCCGACCCGTAAGGGACCGTTCTACCCCCAGAAATGCGTCCAAACCGACCTCCGTTCAAATGACTGGGCCGGATCCGATACGGACCCGGCCTCATCACCGTCTTTAGAAATACTTCGACCTGAGCCTGTGGTACAAGCAGCCTGGCAGCGACGAAGGTTCACACCGGTGTGCGATAGCTCATCCGCCTCACCGAGCCGGTCTTGGACCGCATCAGCAGGGTCGTGGTTTCAACCCATCCCGGCACCCGCTTGATGCGCGGCAGAAGCGATCCACCTGTTACGCCCGTGGCGGCGAAGATAACGTCGGCCGTCACCATCTCGTCGCGGGTATAGACACGGTCGAGATCGGTGATGCCGGCCTTTTCTGCGCGGCCACGCTCGTCGTCGTTGCGGAACAGGAGGCGGCCGAAAATCTGCCCGCCCATGCATTTCAGAGCGGCAGCCGCCAAAACACCTTCGGGCGCGCCGCCCTGGCCCATGTACATGTCGATACCGGTGGTCTCGGCTTCGGCGCAGTGCATTACGCCCGCCACGTCACCATCGGTGATCAACCGGATTGAGGCACCTGTTCCACGCACCTCAGCGATCATCTGCTCGTGGCGAGGGCGCTCCAGGATGCAGACCGTGATGTCGGTCGTCTTGCACTGCTTTGCTTCGGCCAGCGCTTCGACCCTTTGCGCGGGGCTCATGTCCAGCGAAACGACGCCTTCGGGGTATCCCGGACCGATGGCCAGCTTGTCCATGTAGACATCCGGAGCGTGCAACATCGACCCCCGAGGGCCCATCGCGATGACGGTGAGCGCGTTGGGCATGTCCTTGGCAGTCAGAGTCGTGCCTTCGAGCGGGTCGAGCGCAATATCCACTCCGGGACCGTTACCTGTTCCAACCTCTTCGCCGATATACAGCATGGGCGCCTCGTCACGCTCGCCTTCGCCGATGACAACGACGCCTGCGATTTCGAGCAGGTTCAACTGCTCGCGCATCGCATTGACCGCGGCCTGGTCGGCGGCCTTTTCGTCACCGCGCCCAATCAGCGAGGCCGATGCGATGGCCGCCTGCTCCGCAACCCGGGCGAGGCCCAGCGAAAGCATCCGGTCGTTGAAATCCATGTTGGCAGCGCTCATTGCTGAAATCCTCTGGTCATCGATATGCTAGGCCCGGCATAGCCCGTGGCCGGGCAGGCGGGCAAGACGTAGAAAGGCGGCTCAGACTTCTTCGATCCGCAGTGTCACCGGTTCGCTCGCGACAACATCGGTCTTTTCGAAGGCACTCAAAGCCATGTCCAGGGCTGCCCGCGTTGTCTTGTGCGTCACGATCAGGATCGGTGCCGTGTTGTTCGTGTGCCCGTATTGCCGCATCCGGTCGATCGAAATACCGGCATCGCCCAATATCGCGGCCACCTTGGCCAAGGCGCCGGGTTTATCCATCAATGCCATGCGAAGGTAGTATGGGGCGGGCATACCCGTCAGCGCGGCCGGCATCGTCTCGAGCTGGGTCGCTGGGATCCCGAAGGTAGGAATGCGCAAGCCGCGCGCGAGGTCGCAAATGTCTCCCATCACCGCACTTGCGGTTGGCCCTTCGCCCGCACCAGGGCCGCGCAGCACGATCTGGTCGACGGCATCGCCCTCGATCACCACCATGTTCGTGCCGCCCTCCAATTGACCGATGGGCGAGCCGGCCGGCACAAGGCAGGGCTGCATGCGCTGCACAAGTCCACGCGGACTGCGCGCTGCCACGCCAAGAAGCTTGATCCGGTATCCCATGTCAGCGGCTTGTCGAATATCTTCCAGGCTGATCCGCTCGATACCCTCGATTTCGACGCCGTCGAAATCGGGTTGTGTTCCAAAAGCGATAGCAGAGAGGATTGCCAGCTTGTGGGCCGCATCGATTCCGCCCACGTCGAGCTGCGGATCAGCTTCGAGAAAGCCCAGGCGCGCGCATTCATCGAACAACGCGTTGTAGCCTAGCCCTTCGGATTCCATGCGTGTCAGGATGTAATTGCAGGTGCCGTTCATGACACCCATTACGCGGGTGATCTCGTTTCCTGCCAAACCTTCGGTCAGCGCCTTGATCACCGGGATTCCGCCCGCGACTGCCGCTTCGAACCGGATGACGCGGCCTGCGGCCTCGGCAGCTTCGGCAAGGGCCTGGCCGTGGATGGCCAGCAGCGCCTTGTTTGCGGTGACGACGTCCTTGCCGGCCGCCAGCGCGGCCTCGGTGGCAGCCTTGGCAGGACCGTCCGAACCACCCATGAGTTCGACAAAGATGTCGATATCGTCGCGTTTGGCCAGTACGACGGCGTCGTCTTCCCAGTCGTAATTTGCCAGGTTCACGCCGCGATCTTTTTGCCGGTCACGGGCCGATACGGCCGAAATTTCGATCCGGCGGCCAGTGCGGGCTTCGAGCAGTTTCGCCTGTTTGCGAACGATTTTGACGACCCCGGCGCCGACGGTCCCCAGCCCGGCTATGCCAAGGCGCAATGGTTCAGTCATGTTCGGGGTCCTTTCTGCTCGATCCGGCTTGCGCCGCACTTCGTATCGCGCGTGGATTAGCCGGTTCAGGGCAGGGTAGCAACCTGTCAGATTTCTGGTTGTTCGATACCGCGCTTGAGCCGGTCCCGAGCTTCGGGATCAATCACGGGTGTCTGTAGTCCTCGGGCTCGCGACTGGAGCGATTGTACCCGCGGCGAAAGCCGGCTCTCGAGCTCTTCGGCTTCTGACAGCGGATCGACAGCGGGTCCCAGTGTCTCGTCCAGCGGTTGCAGCTGTGGATAAGGCGCGTTGCGCAGCGTAGGCGACACGCGTTCGTCGAGTTCGGGCATTTGCACGCAAGCCCCTGCGGTCAGAAGAAAGCAAATCAATGCCGTTCGCCTCATTCCGTTTTCCCCTGCCGCCCGTTGCCTGGTTACTTGATGCCTCGCTGCATCGGTAGGATCAAGCCGTGTATGCCCCTTCAGGAAACTCACCGTTATCAGGGCTTTTTTCTGAACATGCGTTCATATAACGTGACTGCATGGCACGCACCCAAGGCTCGCATTCCGACATAACCGGCCCGCGCATTCGAACGGCAGCGCTCAAGTTGTTTGCGCAGTATGGCTTTGCCGCCGTGTCGATGCGGCAGATCGCCAAGGAAGTCGGCGTTCAGGCCGGAGCACTCTATAATTACGTACCGGACAAGCAGAGCCTGCTGTTTGGGCTCATGCAAAGCCACATGGAAGAACTGTTGGATGCGCGGGCAGAACGCGCCGTACCCGCTGATGCCCTTGGACAACTGCAGGAATTCGTGGGCTTTCATATCCGGTTCCATCTCGAACGACCCGAAGAAGTCTTTATCGCATACATGGAATTGCGCAATCTGAGCGCGGAAAACTTCGCCCGGATCGAAGCCTTGCGACGCGCCTACGAGGACCAGCTTGAGGCGATCCTGCGCGCCGGTGTTGCCGAGGGGGTCTTCGGCGTGCCCGATACCAAAATCGCAACACTTGCTGTGATCGCCATGCTAAATGGCGTCAACACCTGGTATCGGCGCGAGGGCAGGCTGTCGCTCGACGCGGTCGAGACGATTTATTGGGACATGGTTCGCAAAGCGGTTGCAGCCTGATCAGGCTCCCTCGGCCAAGTCGTAGTGATGTAGAAATCTCTCCTTGACGATACCTGCCTCGTCCGGGTGCACATGAGGCTTCTGCCAGTCTTCGCCTGCAAAGGCCGCGAGTGCCTCGACTGTCTCCCAGACCATTACCAGACAAAACTCGTTAGGGTTTTCCCTCCTAGGCAGGCATGGGCTGATAGAGACAAGTCCCGGCTGAGCTTTCATCAAGGGCAGGGCTGTTTCGAGCATGAAAGTGCGGAATTCGTCGATCTTTTCATCAAAGATGACGGCACGAAAAATGCGAACGATCATGATGGCCTCCTTTCGGCAGGGGGCCATCATAGCATGGTTTAAGGTTGCCGGCTCAGTGGGCCGGGCGGATGAAGGTGCCGTTGCGCAGTTCGCGAAAGGCCTGCATCAGTTCTTCTTGCGTGTTCATGACGATCGGCCCGTGCCAGGCCACCGGTTCGTCAATCGGCGCACCCGATATCAGTAGAAAGCGCACACCTTCCGGGCCGGCTTGGACGGTAACCTCGTCACCGGTGCCAAAGCGGATCAGCGTTCGGTCGCCCGACAGGTCACGAATATTGACTTCCTGTCCCGCAATTTCCTTTTCCAGCAAAACGCCGGTCGGCTGGCTGGCATCGGCGAAAGCCGCGCTTCCCTCGAAAACATAGGCAAAGGCCCGACGGTAGGTATCAATCCTGAAGGTCTTTTTCACACCGGCCGGAACGAACACGTCAAGATATTGGGGATCTGCGGCGATACCATCCACCGGGCCGGTCTTGCCCCAGAATTCGCCCACTATGACCTTTACCCGTGTGCCGTCATCGTCGATGACCTCGGGGATATCGCTCCCTTTCACGTCCTGATACCGGGGCGCGGTCATTTTCTGGCTCGAAGGCAGATTTCCCCACAACTGGAAACCGTGCATCTGCCCGGTCGCATTGCCCTTGGGCATCTCCTGATGGAGGATACCCGACCCTGCCGTCATCCATTGAACGTCCCCCGCACCCAAGGTGCCCGTGTTCCCGAGGCTGTCGCCGTGTTCGACCGTACCGGAAAGAACATAGGTGATCGTCTCGATCCCCCGATGAGGATGCCAAGGGAACCCCTTCAGGAAATCATCGGGACGCTCGTTGCGGAAATCGTCGAAGAGCAGGAAAGGATCCAACTCCGATGGATCCTGAAAGCCGAAGGCACGGTGCAGTTTTACGCCCGCACCCTCCATCGTGGGAACCGCTCTGCGTGTCTCGAGTGTGGGTCTGAGGGACATGGAAGCCTCCGCTGTGACAACTTGACGGCAAGATAGGGCCGCGAGGAACCGCCGCAAATCGCCCCGATCTCACCGACTCTGTGCAAGAACGCACAAGGACGAGATCAGCCCCACCAATCCGAAGGTTTCAAACGGGCCCCATGTCCGCGCGAAAGACGCAAGGCGAGCTTGCGCAAGGGTGAAAGCGCGAGTTTCATCCAGATTTTGTCGCGAAGCTTGGAGAAATCGCGGTTGAAAGGGCAGACGCGCATGCAGATCGCGCAATCCGTGGCCAACTTTGCCCAGAAGCCAAAGCACTTCTCGGCGTCAGACGTCCACTTCCGAACGCCTCGTATGGCGGAAAGGTTCGGAACATCGGTCGATGGCGGTCCGTAGGGCAGAGCCTTGACCGGGCAGGCATCTGCGCAGCGTGTACAGATGTCGCAAAAAGCGCGAACCCCAAGGGGTCTTGGTACGTCGTGAGAGAGCGGCAGGTTCGTGAAAATCTTGGAAAAGCGAAGGCGCGGCCCGAATTCGGGCGTTATCACCATCTGGTTGCGCGCATATTCGCCCAGTCCGGCCTTGACGGCATAGGGGATCACAAGCCCCGTATCGTTCATGGACGGTATGGCCTCGTAGCCGAGATTTCGGATGTAGGCGGCCAATTGCATAACGATTGCCGCCTCATGACTGTATTCCCTGCCGGTGGCCGCCCCGGCCAATGCAGACGGGTAGGTGGCCACAAGTTCGTGTTCCATCTCATGGCCCAGAACGATAACGCTGCTCAGCCCTTCAGGCAGTCCCAAGGGGACTTCGGTCATGTCGCGGGTATCGACACGACCAGTGTAGAGCCACCGTTCGTCCATGTCCGTGACACCGCAAAGATCGGCACCGAAGAAACGGGCAACTTTCTTGATTTCAGCCGTCATTCGGGTGGTGTCATCAATTTCGGCTTTCACGGGTGCGACTGGCGTGTCGACCGTGATAGGCGATTGGAAGCCTTCACGACGTCCTTCCGAAGCCGATCGCTCCGACACCATGTCGGAAATCAACCAAGCTGCGTTGCGCAACGCGAAATCGCGTTGGGAAAAGCCATCGCCGCGCCGCGGGGTCGCCTCCATCCTGTAGGATGCGAAGAAGGCGTCGGATCGCGTCGTGCGAACACGGTCGTCCCACATGGCCCTGCTGAAGACGTCGTTGCGTTGGCTGAAGCGCTCGAAATCTTCGGTCACCTCGATTCCGGCTGCCTTGTCTTCGGGCCGCTGCAAAGGTGTGCGATTGGCGATCCTGTTCATGTTGAAACGCTAGCGAGGGGTGAAGTGTGGCGCAACGCGCTTGTTGCTGCCGCTTGAATCAGGGTAATGCCACTTCGGACAAGCGAAAGGGTTGTTGGGGATGAACGGAGAGGTTCTGGCGACGGTCGAAGCCTCGGCGCCGCGGCGCTGGTTGGGTGTCGGGATGCTCGTGCTGATGGGGGCACTGCTGATCTATGTTGCGTTCGCCACCCCACCTGCGCTGGCTTTTCAGGTATTTCTGCTGATTGTTGGAGGGCTGTCCTTGTGGCTTGCACAGCGCATGATGCAAGCAACGGCGCATCGGATCGAACTGACCGAGACTGAACTGCGCTCCAGCACCGGCGAAGTGATTGCAAAGGTTGAAGATGTCGAGGCGATGGACCGAGGCGTTTTTGCCTTCAAACCGTCGAACGGGTTCCTGATCCGCACTCGTACGCCCGCAGCCAACGCATGGCATCCGGGCCTGTGGTGGCGAATGGGCCGCCGGATCGGCATAGGAGGCGTTACCCCGGGAGGGCAGGCCAAGTTCATGTCCGAAGCGTTGGCCGCGCTCGTCATGGAGCGCGAAGGCAAATCCTAGGAAACGTTGCCGGCGATGAAGCTGGTGAAACGTGGCCGCGTGAAGATGAAGTTCTCAAGCCTCAAGGGATCGATGCCGACCTTGAATGGCGGCACGTAATGGTTCGAGGTTTCCACGACGATCAGTGTATCGTTGTCGGGCATCGGGGGAAGTTCATCCCGGAACAGACCGATGTTCGAGTCGGTCAGAGCCTCGGGGAAGCCTCGCGGCGCGGACCACAGGACATGATGGCGGTTGTTATCCTCGTCCCAACTGATCAGCGATACACGGATGTCGACGGGATCGCCCGATGTGACCATCAAAGTCATCAGGTCACGCATCGAGTCGATGTAAGCGTTGTTGATCGTCCGCGTTTCCCGCGAAATCAGGTCACCAATCGTGTATGCCGCCTTCAGGTTGGACGCGCTCTGCCGGTAGCCGTCGAAATAGGTGTAGCCTGCCATGATCGCCATGAAGAGCATGGGCGTGACAATCGCGGCCTCGACCGAGTAGGAGCCGCTTTCATCTGCGCGAAAGCGACCAAACAGGTTCGATACGGTTTTTCGCAGCATCAGATCGGCTCCTGCACGAATACGGTGGTCGCGGTCAGCGCGTACTGTCCGTCGGTATTGTCACCCAGTTTCTTGCCGAGGCCCGAGGTCGGGAATACCGGGTCGATCTTGGCGCAAGCACGCAGCACCATGAGTTCGTTGCTCTGGCCGTTGACGAAACTGCGTACCGGTTTGACCTCGTCGGACTTGTCGGTGCAGTCGGGCTGGGCCGGGATCGAGACAATTCCGTAGGGGTCGAGGCGGATCATCTCGAGTTTAAGGTTGCTTCCGCAATCGTCGATGAAACCCGCACGCTCGCAAACGACCTGCTTGATGTCGGTATGTGTGTGCGCCTTGCCGGTACCCAGGCGAATGTCGCGGACGGTCATGTCCACAGCCCGCTCCAGCATCGCATGATGAAGCGAAACAAACGCCAGTTCGATGCCGGACAACATCAGGACCAGCAAAGCCGGGAAGATGATGACGAATTCGATCGTCGCGTTGCCGTCTTCCTGCTTCCGGAAACGGCGCCAGATGGACACGAGCCGGGATATCATTGGGTCAACCTCAGCTTGCGGATGGAGGATGCAATGGAAGAGAAGGCGTCGGAGATCTCAAGGCCGTCGACGTCGTACATGTGGCTGTCGGAACTCGCGCATTTTTTCAGGAGACGATATCCCGCACGGGGCGCTTCAAAGGCGACACCGTACACGATTACTCCATTGTCCTTGGCAGCATCGCAGACATGCTTGCTCCGCTGGTCTTTGGCGCTGGTTTCTTTCTTGGAGTAGCTGGACGACTCGCGTCCCCAACTGCTGTTGGTGTAGCTGTAGAGATAGTTAGCGAAATAGCGGATTGAGACTCTGTCGAACAAATCGGTGTACCGCACGCGTTCCGGTTCACCAATTTCTCCGTCGCCTTCGCCGTAGGGATGCGCGCGCCAAATGTCCCAGTCCGGCCAATAATAGGCACCTTCCGAGTGACGTACAGAGTAAGTGTTGGCTTCGGCGTTAAACCAGACGTCCGACATGGTGTCACGTAGCGACGGGTTCAGCATGTATTGATCGGTATTCTGGCCGTCTGACATTATAACAGCGATTTTTAGAACGTCGGTGTTGTAGTCAGTCGGCCGCCCTTCGAACTTCGGGTGTACCTTGCCTTGGCCGATCAGGTCGGAAACGACGCTTCTTGTGGACGGGTCCAACAGTCCCACCCCCCATTTTGTGCCAATGTCGATGGAGGTGTTGCCTTGCGCGGTCATCGCATCGATGTGGGCATGCAGGACATTCCTGTCGTCTGTAAGCGGCAGGATTTCCGTGCCATTGCGGGTTGGGCAAACCGGAATCGTAATTCCGTAGCGATTCCACGACCAGGGATCGAAATGTCCAGTTCGCTCAAATATGTCGTACCGGTCAATTGTGCTCTTGCTAAACTGGTCGTCATTGAAGTTCACGCAATGCGAGTAATTGTGCTCCTGAGTCACGTTGGGGTAGAGTGATAGCAGGCTTTCGCCCGCATTGACCTGCGTGGCGTATGGGATGATCGAAATCGACAAGGCGCCAGGCTCGGTGTTCGCCAACATCACGTCGACAAAGTCTTTTGCCGCGATCTTGAGATTGTAGAGGCGGTTATTCCAGGCCATTGACCCTGACACGTCGAGAATAAGCGAAATCTCAACCACGCCGATACTTTCTTCGGCAACACTTTTTGCCGGTGCTGACAAGGTGTCGATGCCACTCATGTGCATGAACTGGGTTGGAAAGGCAGACTCTGCTGAAGCATCAACCTTTCTGAAGCCGAGGCCTTCTTCGACCGTGATGCCGGTCAGGTATTGCAGCAATCCCGCCTGATCGAGGTAATCACGAACGACTTCCTCGGGTTCGGCCGACTGGTCAAGATCGGCAGCCGCAAGGACTGCGCGGTCGAGCGTGTACTGCAGCGAGGCTCGATTGCGCTCATACCGCATGAGGTCGATGCCGATCCCCGCAATCCCCATCATGATCAGCAAGAAGAAGAGGGCGAGCACGGTCAGCGTTCCGTCTTCGCCACCGGCAAAGCGCGACAGGCGAGACCGGGCGCGTCGGCACGCACCGCTTTTTGAACCTAACCGGACAAGACTGGGTCTACTCATAAAACCGTTCCCCGATGGGCAGCGCCGGGTGATATTGGCGCCACACGAGATTTCGACCCCCGATTTATCCTGCACGAAAATGGCGAAAAGGCGGCGAGAAAAGCGCTAAATGTCGAATATGACGGGGTTTTCGTTCGACAGTTCTGAAGGGGCGGGGCTGTTTGTCTCTTTCGAGCGGACAATGCCCGAATTTCGCCACAATCCGGAACGATTCCCTTCACAGGTGTTTATTCGGTTTTGCAAGCTGCTGAAAATTCTCGCAGTTCTTCATCTAACCGTTATTGTCGGGCTGCGACAAAGCGTCATGAGCGGCACCGAGTCGCCAAGCTGTTGGAGGCACAGATGATACCGATGAACGAACCGAGTTTCCGCGAAAGCGTCGACCTCATGTTCAACCGGGCGGTCGCCCTGATGGATCTTCCGCCCGGGCTTGAGGAAAAGATACGCGTCTGCAACGCGACCTACACCGTGCGGTTCGGGGTACGGCTGCGTGGGCAGGTTCATACATTCACCGGCTATCGCTCCGTTCATTCCGAGCATATGGAGCCCGTCAAGGGAGGGATCCGCTACGCGCCTTCGGTGAACCAGGACGAAGTCGAGGCGCTCGCGGCGCTCATGACGTACAAATGCGCGCTAGTCGAAACGCCGTTCGGCGGCTCCAAGGGCGGGCTTTGCCTTGATCCGCGCGAATACGAAGAGGACGAGTTGGAGCGTATCACCCGCCGTTTCGCCTATGAGTTGGCCAAGCGCGACCTGATTAACCCTGCTCAGAACGTGCCCGCTCCGGATATGGGAACTGGCGAGCGTGAAATGGCCTGGATCGCGGACCAATATGCGCGCATGAACACCACCGACATCAATGCGCGGGCCTGTGTGACCGGCAAGCCGTTGAACGCCGGCGGTATTGCCGGGCGTGTCGAGGCGACCGGTCGGGGGGTCCAGTACGCCTTGCGCGAGTTCTTTCGCCACCCTGAGGATGCCGCCAAGGCCAACCTGACAGGTAGCCTTGAAGGAAAGCGCGTCATTGTTCAGGGACTCGGAAATGTGGGGTACCACGCGGCCAAGTTCCTGTCGGAAGAGGATGGCGCCATTGTCACCGGTATCATCGAACGCGATGGCGCCCTGTTCGATCCCGAGGGACTCGACGTCGACGCAGTTCATCAGTGGATCGCCAAGCATGGCGGCGTGACCGGATATCCCGATGCCACGCACACGGCAGAAGGGCCGGCCGTGTTGGAGCAGGATTGCGACATCCTTGTACCGGCTGCGTTGGAGGGGGTCATCAACCTGACCAATGCCGAACGGATCAAGGCACCGCTCATAATCGAGGCGGCGAATGGACCGATCACCGCCGGGGCCGATGAGATCCTGCGCAAGAAGGGCGCAGTCATCATCCCTGACATGTATGCCAATGCCGGCGGCGTTACGGTTTCCTATTTCGAATGGGTAAAGAACCTCAGCCATATTCGGTTTGGTCGGATGCAGCGTCGCCAGGAAGAGGCACGGCACGAACTGATCGTGAAGGAGTTGGAGCGGCTGGACAGATATCTTGGCGATGCCTGGTCGATGTCGCCGAACTTCAAGACGAAGTACCTCAAAGGGGCTGACGAGCTTGAACTGGTTCGCTCTGGCCTCGATGACACGATGCGCATTGCATACCAATCGATGAGCGAAGTCTGGCACGACCGTTCGGATGTAGAGGATCTGCGCACGGCGGCCTACATCGTCTCAATTGACCGGGTCGCCAAGAGCTATCGCGCAAAGGGACTCTGACCCCAAAGTTACGAAAAGCCCGGGTGCGGGAGGTTCGATTGGTCCTCTCGCGTCCTGGATCTCAAGCGCACTGCTTTGGGTTTGACACCTTTGCACTTGACATGATCAACACAAGCAACGGGCAGGGTGGTCATGTCTGTCGCGCGTGCGACAGTTTTCGTCGATTTCCGATGCGCTTTGCCGGACGATAGTGCCGAGGGTCGCAGCATGCGTGCCATGCGGTTGACGGGGAGAGTGTAATGCGGTTTTCGGGCCTTAGGGTTCTCAAGGAAGGTTTGACCGGCAACCGGGGCTGGACGCCGCACTGGCGCGATCCGGAACCCAAGGCGGACTATGACATCATCATCATCGGCGGCGGCGGTCATGGCTTATCGACCGCTTACTACCTTGCCAAGGAACATGGCCTGACGAACGTGGCTGTCCTTGAAAAGGGGTATCTCGGCGGCGGAAATGTAGGGCGCAATACGACGATCGTGCGGGCCAATTACTTTCTGGATGGCAATTCGCAGTTCTACTCGCATTCTCTCAAGCTGTGGGAAGGGCTCGAAGAAGACCTGAATTACAATGTGATGCATTCGCAGCGGGGCATTATCAACCTGTTCCACTCCGACGGTCAGCGCGATGCGGCGGCGCGGCGAGGCAACATGATGCTAAGCCAAGGCGACGACGCGGTGCTTTTGGGCCGGGATGAGCTTCGCGATATGCTGCTCTATCTGAATTATGACAATCTGCGGTTCCCCATTTACGGTGGCCTGTACCATCCACGCGGCGGTACGGCCCGTCATGACGCGGTGGCATGGGGTTATGCACGCGGCGCCGACAGCCGCGGTGTCGACCTTATCCAGAATTGCGAAGTGACCGGGATCGATATTTCAGATGGTCGTGTCACAGGCGTTCAGACCACACGCGGAGCGATCCGGGCCAAGAAGGTTGCGATGGTCGTCGCGGGCCGGTCCAGCCAGGTCGCGGCGATGGCGGGGATGCACCTACCGATCGAAAGCCATGTCCTGCAGGCGTTTGTCACCGAGGGGCTGAAACCTTGCATCGATCATGTCGTGACCTTTGGCATGGGCCATTTCTACATCAGCCAGTCCGACAAGGGCGGTCTCGTGTTTGGCGGTGACATCGACTTTTATGCGTCCTATGCCGCACGCGGAAACCTTCCCGGAGTTGAAAGTGTGATGGAGGCAGGTGTGGCCTTGATGCCGATGATCGGAAAGGCCAGGGTTCTTCGCAGTTGGGGCGGCATCATGGACATGTCGCCTGACGGCTCGCCGGTTATCGACAAGACGCATATCGACGGGCTCTATCTCAATTGTGGGTGGAACTATGGCGGGTTCAAGGCTGTGCCGGGCTCGGGTCACGTCTTTGCCCACCTGATCGCGACCGGACAGTATCACGAGAATGCCACCGGCTTTCGTCTCGACCGGTTTCGCACCGGGCGTGGCATTCTCGACGAAGAGGGCAAGGGCTCTCAACACAACCTGCATTGATCGGCGGAGAGCGGCGATGACGAATTTCAAAGGCGAGATGCAGGGGGTGCTGGCATGAGAATTACCTGTCCGCTCTGCGGTGAGCGCGATCGACGCGAGTTCACCTACAAGGGTCATGCCATTGAACTGAACCGGCCTTCTCCGGACGCGGGTGAAGATGCATGGGATGCCTATGTCCACACTCGCGAGAACCCGGCAGGCACAACCCGTGACCTTTGGTACCACGAAGGTGGATGCGGCGCTTGGCTCGTCGTCACCCGCGATACCGTAACGCATGAGGTCATTGAAACCGAACTGGCGAGGGAGACAGCGCGATGAGGATCGAGGGCAAAGGCCTGATCGACCGGTCGCAGCCGGTCAATTTCAGTTTCGACGGTCGTAAACTCCAAGGATTTGCTGGCGATACACTGGCGTCAGCCCTGCTGGCCAATGAAGTGCGTGTCATGGGCCGATCCTTCAAGTATCACCGCCCGCGTGGCGTTCTGACTGCTGGAAGTGAAGAGCCGAACGCTCTTGTCACCATAGGTGAGGGCGCGGCACGGGATCCGAACATTCGCGCCACGGTGCAGGAGATCTTTCCCGGCCTTGTAGCGCGCAGCCAAAATCGCTGGCCATCGCTCGACCTGGATCTGCTGTCGGTCAATGATCTGTTCGCGCCGTTTTTGGGGGCGGGCTTTTACTACAAGACTTTCATGTGGCCTCGGGCGTTCTGGGAAAAGCTGTATGAACCGGCGATACGTCGCGCTGCTGGACTGGGAGCGCTTTCGGGACAACCTGACCCGGACACTTATGAAAGAGCTTGGGCGTTCTGCGACCTGCTGGTGATAGGGGCGGGACCCGCGGGGCTCATGGCTGCGCTCGCTGCGGGGCGGGCCGGGTTGGATGTGATCCTTGCCGATGAAGGCTCCCGGATGGGGGGGCGCCTTTTGGCCGAGGTCGAAGAGGTCGATGGCAAGCCCGGGCATGTCTGGGCGGACGATGTTTTGTCCGAACTTGCAGGGATGGATAACGTTCGGCTCATGACCAGAACAACCGTGGTCGGGGCCTATGACCAGGGTACCTATGCCGGTGTCGAGCGTGTCCTGCACCATACCGGCGAGCGTCCCAAGGGCGCCCCGGTCGAGACGTTTTGGCGGATCGTGGCAAAGCGCGCGATTCTGGCGGCAGGCGCTTTGGAGCGTCCGGTCGCGTTTCGGGATAACGACCGCCCGGGGATCATGACGGCTGGCGCGCTGCGGGCTTACCTCAACCGCTGGGGTGTTAGCGCAGGAGAGCGTGTGACCGTTTTCGGGAACACGGACGATATCCACCGGACAGCGCGCGATCTAATGGCGGCGGGCGTTCACGTGGCTGGGGTCATAGACTCTCGCCATGATGGACCCGAGGCAAAGGAATACCCGGTCTGGCGCGGGGCCATGGTGTGTGGCAGCACCGGGCGAAAAGGGCTTGAAAGTGTGAAAATCCGGCTGCCGGGTCGGGAAGAAAGCATTCAAACCGACTGCCTCGCAATGACAGGTGGGTGGAACCCGTCGGTGCATCTGACTTGCCACATGAACGGGCGACCCGAATGGCGCCGCGACATTGCGGCCTTTGTGCCATCGCCAGATGCCGTACCGGGATTGCGGGCAGTCGGTGCTGCGAACGGGCGCTTTTCGACGTTCGGCTGTTTGCAAGAGGGTCTCGCCGCTGCCAAGGAGGTTGCATCGGATCTTGGTCGCGAGTCTCCGGATATGGAGGCACCGCGCGCCGAGGACGGCTCGTACGATATCACACCTCTCTGGACGGTTCCGGGCAAAGGGCGCGCGTGGCTCGATTTCCAGAATGATGTCACTGTGAAAGATGTTCGGCAGGCCGCACGAGAGAATTTCCGTTCCGTCGAGCACATGAAGCGCTACACGACGCAGGGTATGGCGACGGACCAGGGCAAGAACTCCAACGTCGCGGCCCTGGCAATCCTGGCGGACGCAACAGGACGTGATATTCCCGAGACGGGGACAACGACATTTCGCCCGCCATATTCACCCGTTGCTATTTCGGCCATGGGTGCCGGCGCTGATGGCATGGGGTTCAAACCCCAACGCTTCACGACCTCGCACGAGGCATCGGTCGCTCGTGGCGCGCCAATGATCGAGGCGGGTTTGTGGTATCGCCCAAGCTATTTCCCGCGCGATGGTGAACCGACTTGGCGCGAGGCCTGCGACCGCGAGGTGCGCATGGTTCGGGAAAGCGTCGGCGTCTGCGATGTTTCAACATTGGGCAAGATCGACATCCAGGGGGCAGACGCGGGGAAATTTCTGGATTTCGTCTATACGAACATGTTTTCAACCCTGAAACCCGGCCGGGTACGATATGGCCTCATGCTGCGCGAGGACGGTCATGTCATGGATGACGGCACAACCGCGCGGTTGGGTGACGAGCACTACTTGATGACCACGACGACCGCCGCTGCCGGCGAAGTGATGCGGCATCTGGAGTTCGTGCATCAGGGGCTGCGACCCGATCTGGACGTGGCTTTCACCTCCGTCACGGAGCAATGGGCCCAGTTCGCCGTCGCTGGTCCGAAGTCACGCGAATTGCTCAACGGGATTTTGGAAAGACCGCTGACAGATGCCGATTGGCCCTTCATGGCTTGCGGAGAAGTTTCGGTTCTCGGCGTGGCGGGACGGTTGTTCCGGATCTCCTTCTCCGGTGAACATGCCTACGAGATCGCCGTACCTGCGCGCTATGGTGCCAGCCTTTTCGATATCCTTACCAAACGTGCCGAAAAACTGGGTGGCGGGCTCTACGGCATGGAGGCCCTGAACGTGCTGCGCATCGAGAAGGGCTTCATCACTCATGCGGAGATACATGGCCGCGTTACGGCGTTCGATGTCGGTATGGAGCGGATGGTGTCCGCGAAAAAGGACTGCATTGGCAAGACCATGGCGCATCGGCCGGGACTGCTGGAGGAGGGGCGCGAGCGCTTGGTCGGGTTGAAGCCGGTTGATTCCAACGGACAGCTTTTGTGCGGAGCGCATCTTTATGGCGAAAAGGATGCGGCCAAGCGAATGAACGATCAGGGATACGTGACCTCGGTCGCGAATTCTCCTGCATTGGGCAGCATGATCGGTTTGGGTTTCTTGCGTCAGGGAATGGCGCGCAAAGGAGAGATCGTAAAAATGGTTGATGGTCTGCGCGGGGTCACCACACTGTGCGAGGTCGTCGAACCTGTCTTCTTCGACCCCGAGGGAGGGCGTGTCCGTGGATAAGCTGACAGCAAAGGCCGCCTGCGCCGGGTTGCTGCCTCTCAGCATCGGCGACGTCACGCTGACTGAGGAGCCGCAATCCGTTCTGACGGTACTGACCTCGCGAAAAGGTCGCGCCACCGATGCCGCGACGGCCCTGGAGATATCCCATGGCGTCAAATGGCCGAAGCCGGGGCGCGCGAATTTCGGGTCTAGGATTTCTGCCATCTGGTTCGGGCATGACGAAGTCCTGATAAAAGGCGAGGCACCCGACAAGCATCTGAAAAAAGAATGCTTTCTCGTGGATCAATCCGATGCCTGGGCAGTAGTTCGCATGGAGGGAGACCAGTGCGAGGACGTGCTGGCCAGACTTGTACCCATGGATCTTCGTCCAGCTGCATTCTCTCGTGGTCAGACCGCCCGAACGCAGCTTTTTCATATTTCGGTTTCGATCACGCGATTGCCTGACGATGCTTTTTTGATCCTCGCTTTCCGTTCGATGGCGGCCAGTCTGGTTCACGACTTGAAAACGGCGATGGAAGCCGTGGCAGCGCGAGGGTAAGGTGCGGCTCGCACCAGACCGATTCAGGAGATGCCGCATGATCCGCCTTGCCCTTGTTGCCGCCTTGCTGACCAGCCCCGCGCTTGCCGCCGACACCAAGAGCGAGAGTTGTGCCTACCAGTCGCAGGTCGTCGCCGCCATCCAGCAGGCGCGGCTTGACCGTGTAAAGGAACGTGACGTGCCGGCGGCCGTGGCTGCGACCAACCCGACATGGCCCGAAAACTACAACGCAGCGATTCCGCTGATCGCGCCTTGGGTCTATGAGCAGAAAATGAAGACGATCCGCACCAAGGACCTGTCGGCAGCTTGGCTTGACCTCTGCATGAAGCAATAATCCGATTGCGGCTTTGCGGGCGTGGGCAGGCGTCGCTCCTGCTTGGCGCGCGCCGCTCTTTGTGACAAGTTCAGGTCATGTCCCTACCACCCGGGTTTCTTGATGAGCTGCACAGCAGGACCAGCCTTGCCTCCGTCGTGGGCCGCAAGGTCATGTGGGATGCGCGGAAATCGAACCAGGGAAAAGGTGACCTATGGGCGCCTTGTCCCTTTCACCACGAAAAAACGGCGTCTTTTCACGTCGATGATCGTAAGGGATTCTATTATTGCTTCGGTTGCCACGCCAAGGGTGACGCGCTTTCCTTCGTGAAGGAGACAGAGAATGTCTCGTTCATGGAGGCGGTAGAGATCCTAGCCCGCGAAGCTGGCATGGAGATGCCTCAACGCGATCCGAAGGCGCAGGAAAAACTGGATCGCCGCGCTCAGCTGGCCGAAATCATGGAGCAGGCGGTTCAGTTCTTTCGCCTGCAGTTCAAGACCGTGGCTGGCAGTGCGGCACGGGACTATGTGGCGCGGCGCGGCCTAGATACCGCCGCTCTGGACCGGTGGGAGATCGGGTTCGCCCCGTCCGGATGGCAGAACTTGTGGGATCACCTGCGTGCCAAGGGCGTGGCAGAGGACCTGATAATTGACGCGGGCCTTGGCAAGCCATCGTCCAAGGGTGGAAGGCCATATGACACGTTCCGCAACCGCATCATGTTTCCCATTCGGGACGTGCGAGGACGGTGTATCGCCTTTGGCGGTCGGGCGATGGACCCGGACGACAACGCAAAATACCTCAACTCTCCGGAAACGCTGTTGTTCGATAAGGGCCGGAGCCTGTACAACCACGGCCCGGCCCGGCAGGCAGCGGGTCAAGGCCAGCCGCTCATCGTGGCCGAAGGCTACATGGATGTCATTGCTTTGGCCGAGGCGGGCTTTGGCGCTTCGGTGGCTCCATTGGGAACCGCGATTACCGAACACCAGTTGCAGTTGCTGTGGCGGATCGCGGATGAACCCATCATAGCCCTAGATGGCGACACGGCGGGTATGCGGGCCGCGATGCGTGTGATCGACCTCGCTCTGCCTATGCTCGAGGCTGGCAAGTCGATCCGCTTCGCTCTCATGCCTGAAGGCAAGGACCCGGACGATTTGCTGCGGGCCGAAGGGGCCAAAGCGGTCGAGGCAGTCCTTGATGCGGCAATCCCGATGGTGCGTTTGCTTTGGCAGCGAGAGACCGCAGACAAGGTCTTTGACAGCCCGGAGCGAAAAGCTGCCCTGGATAAAGCTTTGCGGGAACGGATCAAGCAGATCAAGGACCCGTCTATCCGGGCCCACTACGGTCAGGAAATAAAGGATCTGCGCTGGCAGCTATTCCGCCCGCAGCGCAATCAGTCACAATGGACGCCACAGGGTAAGCGCGGGAAATGGGCGCCGCCACCTGTTGCCAGCCCTGAAACTCGCGCGTCGATCTTGGCCAGCAAGGGCGAGGACACGCTCGTCCGGGTCCGTGAGGCGGTCATTCTCGCGACGGCCATATTGACCCCGCAGGTCATTGTGCATTTTGAACATCAGATTGAGGAGCTGGAATGCCGAGACGCGGATTTCGCAGCTCTGCGCGATGTGATCCTCCGACACGGGATCGATGATCCACTGTCACTGCAAGAACGCATTCGCGAAACACATGGCGATGGTCCCCTTGAAAAGCTGATGTCGCTTCGCCATGTGGCTATCAGCCCGTGTGTGCGCAGACCAGGCGATGTAGAGCTGGCCGAAATGACGCTGGCGGAGGAACTCGCAAAACTAAACGCGCAACGGGGGCTGACGGCAGAGATCGCCGAAGCCGAGGAGGACTTGGACGGGTCGACGGACGAAGCTGTGACCTGGCGTCTCAAGGAGGCGGCCGAGGCACGCAACCGCGCGCATCGCAGCCAGAACGAGGATCGCGCGGTATTCGAGGTTGCCGAAAACGGGGCCCGAATCGACCGTAGCGAACGCGAGGCATTCGAGGCGATCATGGCCGGAATCAACTTCGCGCGGAAGCGCCCGTAGGGCGTTTTCCTAAGGAATAGGTAGAGAAATTTGGGTACACGGGTGGCCGAATCAGCTCAGAGCGCTAATGATTCGGACGCAACGAATCGCCCCATCCCTGCAGGAGCACTGAATGGCCGCCAAGGATAACACCGAGGAACGCAAACCTGAGGATCAGGAGCAGGAAATCTCGCTAGACATGAGCCAGGCTCAGGTCAAGAAGATGATCGCCGAGGCTCGCGAGAAAGGATACATCACCTACGATCAGCTCAATCAGGTTCTGCCGCCCGATCAGGTCAGCTCCGAGCAGATCGAAGACGTGATGTCGATGCTGTCCGAAATGGGCATCAATATCATCGAAGATGAAGAGGCCGAGGAAGAAGAGCAGAAAGGCACGACCGACCTTGTGACCACGGAAGGCGCACGGGAGGTTGCGGTTGCGGGTCAGCAGACCGAGAAACTGGACCGCACCGATGACCCGGTGCGTATGTACCTGCGCGAGATGGGGTCCGTTGAACTCCTCAGCCGCGAGGGCGAAATTGCCATCGCCAAGCGGATCGAGGCAGGCCGGAACACGATGATCGCGGGGCTTTGCGAAAGCCCCCTGACATTCCAGGCGATTACCATCTGGCATGACGAACTCTTGTCCGAAGAGATCCTGCTGCGCGATGTCATCGACCTTGAAGCGACGTTCGGCAACCAACTGGATGAAGACGGCGACGTCGACGAACCGGTGGTCGATCCGTCCGCCGTGCAGACAGCCAAGCCCGCCAACAAGGACGAAGGCCCGGAACTGGATGCTGACGGCAACCCGATCGCCAAGGAAGACGATGACGAGGATGACGATCAGGCAAACATGTCGCTTGCTGCGATGGAGGCCGCGCTCAAGGATCAGGTGCTTACCACGCTTGAGCGGATTTCGAACGATTTTGCCCAACTGAGCGAGATGCAGGACAGTCGAATCTCGGCAACCTTGAACGAGGATGGGACGTTCAGCTCCGATGATGAGGCGAAGTATCAAGCGCTGCGCTCCGAAATCGTCGTGCTCGTGAATGGGCTGCATCTGCACAACAACCGCATCGAAGCCTTGATTGACCAGCTCTATGGCATCAATCGCCGCGTGATGCAGATCGACAGCGCGATGGTGAAGCTTGCGGACCAGGCACGCATCAATCGTCGCGAATTCGTCGAGGCCTATCGCGGGCGCGAGCTTGATCCGAACTGGCTGGCTGAAATGTCCGAGAAGCCCGGACGCGGCTGGCAGGCGTTCATCGAACGGTCGTCGGACAAGGTCGAGGAACTGCGTGCCGACATGGCGCAGGTGGGCCAGTATGTTGGCCTGGACATCAGCGAATTCCGCCGGATCGTTCAGCAGGTCCAGAAGGGTGAGAAAGAGGCACGTCAGGCCAAGAAGGAAATGGTCGAGGCGAACCTGCGCCTGGTGATTTCCATCGCCAAGAAATACACTAACCGCGGCCTGCAATTCCTTGATCTTATTCAGGAAGGGAACATCGGCCTTATGAAGGCGGTGGACAAGTTCGAGTATCGTCGGGGCTACAAGTTCTCGACCTACGCGACTTGGTGGATCCGCCAGGCGATAACGCGGTCGATCGCAGATCAGGCGCGCACGATCCGCATTCCTGTGCACATGATCGAAACGATCAACAAACTGGTACGCACCGGTCGCCAAATGCTGCACGAAATCGGTCGCGAGCCGACGCCGGAAGAATTGGCAGAAAAGCTGCAGATGCCGCTGGAAAAGGTCCGCAAGGTGATGAAGATCGCCAAGGAACCGATCTCTCTCGAAACGCCCATCGGGGACGAGGAAGACAGCCAGCTTGGCGATTTCATCGAGGACAAGAATGCCGTGCTGCCATTGGACAGCGCCATTCAAGAAAATCTCAAGGAGACGACGACACGCGTTCTTGCATCGCTCACGCCTCGCGAAGAACGGGTATTGCGGATGCGATTTGGTATCGGGATGAACACTGACCACACTCTGGAAGAGGTCGGCCAGCAATTCAGCGTGACCCGTGAACGTATCCGGCAGATCGAAGCCAAAGCGCTTCGCAAGCTCAAGCATCCTAGCCGCTCGCGCAAGCTACGTTCTTTCCTCGATCAGTGACGATCCTCGTTGCTATGGAAAACACCAAGGCGGCCCGGCGTGGCCGCCTTTTGTTTTTGCCGTTTTTCGGCGGCGCATCGGTTGTGAACTACCGTGTGGCTGGAACATCTTGCCCAAGCGCGCGGTTGGAATAAGATCAGGCAACGATAGGGAGGTTTGGCATGGTATCCAAGATCACGCGTCATCTTGCACTTATCGCCGCGGTCTTTGCGGGTTCAGCGCATGCAGCGACGGTCTATACGGTTGAGCCTGCTTCGATAGCCGGCGATGACGTCGTCATAGCTGGCGTCCCAAACCGTGCGGCCTTCTGGTGTGCCGCTGGGCGGTATGCACTGAATACGCTGGGCTATTCCACCGGAACACAGATACTGTTGCTGGATGTCGAGGGTCGGCAGGAGATATTGACCGACGCCATCCGTGCACGCTTCATCGTAAATCCCCGGCGCCATGGGATTCTGCCGATCGGGGCCGGCGCAAATATGCATGTTCTTGTTGAGGGCGACTATATGACTGCGGGTGTGGCGGTGGCGTCCTGTCAATGAACCGACTGTTGGAAAAGGAGCGAGGTTGATGTCTCTTCGGATTGGAAAGGTGATTGCGGTTGCCGCGCTGTCGCTCGGAGCGATGCCGGCATTCGCCTTCACGTCGATCGTCGGCCAAAGAGTGTATCAGCTCAACGAGAACGTGTTCGAGGTTGTCCCTCGCGGACGCTCCAGGACGACGGACTATTGGTGTTCCGCTTCGGAATTTGCCCGTCGTGCGCTGGGTGCAGGCTGGAGGGATCGGGTCTACATCGTAAGGGGATATGGGCCAAGCGTAGCGACTGGGCGGCGCACCGCTGTCCAGTTCACACTGTATCCGGACAGGGCGGGGGTAGCACCGCTTCCGCCTGGTGGTATCCGCACGGGACTGAAACCGGGCGACAGCATGTCGATTTCGCAGGCCAACGGGTTTTGCGAGCCGATGCCGCGATCTTTCTGAAGTCTCGACATCGTGGCGCTAAACCAGTTCGTCTTCGAAACATACGGACCCGGCTTGATTGAGGTTACAGGGACCGTGGCAAATTGGTTGGCACAGTTCAATGCTGACGGGTTACTGACCCTTTTCGTGCGACACACCTCTTGCTCTCTTCTCGTTCAAGAGAATGCCGACCCGGAGGTTCAGACGGATCTTTCGGCCTTTTTCGAGAGGTTGGTGCCACCATCAGACCACCCCGCAATGTCATACCTGCGCCATACCTACGAGGGGCCTGATGACATGCCGGCACATATTAAGTCGGCGCTTTTGCCTGTTTCTTTGTCCATTCCGGTGCAGGCTGGGCGAATGCTCCTGGGTACATGGCAGGGCGTTTACCTATTCGAACACCGGTCGGCGCCGCAGTCGCGCAGAATCGTCGCACATATTGGGTGAGCCGCTTTATCTAGCGGCATGAATTTCCGTCTACCCAAAACTTGGCGGCTCCCCTATAGTTGTGGATAAGTGGGACGAAGCGCTCACAACAGAGGCGGATCAGGGACGAGGAGACGGCGGATGCGCTGCCCGTTTTGCGGAAATATCGACACTCAGGTAAAGGATTCTCGGCCCGCCGAGGATCATGTTTCAATCCGCAGAAGACGGTTCTGCCCGGCCTGTGGGGGTAGGTTTACCACTTACGAGCGGGTTCAGTTGCGCGATCTGGTGGTGATCAAGTCTTCGGGCAAACGCGAAGATTTCGATCGTGACAAACTGGAGCGTTCCATCCGTATCTCGATGCAGAAACGCCCAATCGAACCTGAACGTATCGATCAGATGATCTCGGGCATCGTGCGGCGGCTGGAAAGCATGGGCGAGACGGACATTCCGTCGAAAAAAATCGGTGAGATCGTGATGGAAGCGCTGGCGCGGATCGACACGGTTGCTTATGTCCGTTTTGCAAGCGTCTACAAGAATTTCCAGGCGGCCGACGATTTCGAGGATTTCGTCCACGAGTTGCGCCCGCCCAAGCCTCCGACAGACGAAAGCTGAACGAGCCAGCGTGACCGATACTGACACACGATACATGGCGCTTGCCCTGTCATTGGGAAGGCGCGGCCAAGGAACTTGCTGGCCTAACCCGGCTGTCGGTTGCGTAATCGTGCGTGACGCTCGGATTGTCGGGCGGGGGTGGACCAAGCCGGGTGGCAGACCCCACGCCGAGACCGAGGCATTGGCGCAGGCCGGATCGCAAGCAAGAGGGGCGACCGCATATGTCAGCCTCGAGCCCTGCGCACATCATGGTCAGACGCCGCCCTGTGCCGAGGCGCTGATCAAGTCTCGCGTTGGTCGCGTCGTCTGTGCGGTCGAGGATAGCGACCCGAGAGTTTCGGGTCAGGGCTTTGCCATGCTGCGCGCCGCCGGGATCGAGGTGACGACAGGGGTTCTAAGGGCCGAGGCCGAGCGCGAACATGCGGGGTTCTTCCTAAAGACCGAGCAGGGCCGGCCATCGGTGACGCTGAAAATCGCAGGGAGTTTCGATGGCCGTATCGCAACGGCGACGGGGCAGAGCAAATGGATCACGGGTCCCGAGGCGCGACGGATTGTTCACGGGGAACGAGCACGCCATGATGCAGTGATGGTCGGGGCCGGGACGGCCCGTTCCGACGATCCCGCCCTGACGGTCCGGGATTTGGGTTACAAGCATCAGCCGGTAAGGGTAGTTGCCTCCCGTCATCTGGACTTGCCGCTGATGGGACAACTTGCGAGAACCGCACGGAAAGTGCCTGTATGGCTATGTCACGGCGCCGGAGCGGATGCCGAACGGCTGCGAGCCTGGGAGGGATTGGGGGCGCGACTGTTGCCTTGCGCCGTCCACGGCGTGCAATTGGATGCAGCCGATCTGCTGCGGCAACTTGGAAGTGCCGGGTTGACCAGCGTGTTTTGCGAGGGCGGCTCGGCTCTTGCTGCGTCGTTGCTCGCAGAAGATCTGGTGGATGAGTTGGTGGGGTTCTCGGCGGGGTTCGCAATTGGTGCCGAAGGCCTGCCCGCGATTGGTGCATTGGGGCTGGACAGTCTGGATGCAGCGGCACGCTTTGACCTTGTTGAAACCCGGCCCGCAGGTCGCGACGTGATGCATCGCTGGCGTCGTTCGCTGCGCTGATCAGCGCCATATATGCGCGTAGGTTGCCAGCAACCCCTGGAGTTTTGAGACTGTACGGTTGGCAAGGCCGGGATGCGGAATCTCTCCGCGACTCAGCCGGTCGATGGCCACTTCGGCAGGGCAGGGCAGACCGGTTACCGGATCACGATACCGCGGGTAATCGATCAAGGTTGCGTGGGCCAGCCCCGCCAGCGAGGGACGTGCTCCGCGACGCGCCGGGACCGGTCCGCGATCGTCTGTCAAACCCCATCCTGCATAAAAGGGCGCTCCCAGGGTTGTGACCTTTACGCCCCGCAATAGTGCCTCGAACCCCATGAGTGACGTCATCGTCCACAGTTCATCCACCTGCGCCAACAAACCTACCGGGTCTGAGTGTTTGGCAACGACATCGGCCAAACCTTCGGCCTCGATCTTGCCATCCCTGAGCCCGGCTTCGACATCCGGATGAGGTTTGTAGACGATCACGGCCTCGGGATGCGCGGTCCGAACTGCACGTAGAAGGGCGAGGTTATCGCAAACGTCTCCTGCGCCTTTCAGGATCGACGCATCGTCCTCGACCTGTCCGGGAACAAGGACGCGGTAGCCCGCGGGCAAATTGGGCTGCTCGCCGCCAAGATTGTACTTGCTCATCCCGAGATCGACGATCTTCGCGATCAGCCGTTCGGCGCGCCGTTCCTGATCAGGGCGCAGTGTCTCGCGCGTGGCGATCAGCTGTTCCAACCGGCTTGGCCGCGTTGGGTCGTAGTAGATGCCCAACTCGTCCGTGACCAGAGATAGCGGCGGGACCAGCTCTGCTCCCAATCCTCTGGACCGCAGAAAACCGTCTTCGACGCGCGTGACCGATGTGTCGGGTGGGGCCCGGTTTGCCCAACACATATGCGGGCGAGCATCGTCTTGGGGTTTATCTGGAACAAAACTCAGTTTTCCATGCCCGCCAAAGAAGTTTCGTAGGTGGTTCCGTTTCCATAGGCGCATGCCTGATGCTGTCCAGCCTGCATGATCCTGCCGCCACGCTCGAACCTGCGACTCCAGAGTGTCCAGAACCTGTTCCAACTCGCACAACCTGTCACGATAGGGATCATACCAGCGCGGGTAGATGATCAGCGCGGCGGCAACCAATTGCGCGCGGGTCAAACGACGTTCGCGCCGGGGGACGGGATTTTGATCCTGCGTCAGCCCCCATCCGGCATAGAAAGGTTGGCCGAACACTCGTGGTTTGTGCCCGGCAAGAATAGCCTCGAACCCCATTTGGGAGGACAGCGTATAGACACCTACCGCGCCCTCGAGCAGGGCGCGCGGGCTGACATTCTCCGTGAGCAATGCGATGCGGTCGTTGGTATGCTCAGGTCCGAAGTAACCAGCACGGTAGCCCTTGAGCGTTTCAGGGTGGCTCTTGATGATCACGCGGGCGCCGGGGTTTTCCTCTTGCGCGAAAACCAGCATTTCGCGGAAAAGGGCGTCGTCCCCGTTGCTCGCAGTTACGGAGGCGTCGCCGCGTGTCTGGTCGATTACCAATACATAACCGGGGTCAGGGGCCAGCGCTGAGGGGTCGAACCCGCTGTACTTGCTGAGTTCAAGCTCTGCAATCCTCGCCATTGCTGCGCGTGCCGCGTCAAGGAGGGCGGTGTCGTCGAGGGGATGGGTGGCGAGCAAGGTTTCGAGATCCGAAGGATGACGCGCGTCGAAATGAACCCCGGCATGATCAATGCTGAGGCCAAGCGGCGGTTCCCCCGCCCGTCCGGGATGAAGGGATCGCAGAAACGCATCTTCGACTGTAATGACCGGCACGTCGTATTTCGCTGCGATGGCACGTCCTCGAGACGCGGTGGGGCTGGCGCCCCATATCGCTACTGCGTCCCCGGGTCCGGGAAGGCCGAGCCGGATGTCGTAGCCGGACAGGCTCAGGATCCGGCGAACGCGCTTTTGGGTCAGGAAACCGCCGTTGTAAACGAACAGCCGAGAGCGATTGCCCTCGGCTGAACCTTGCGGGACTGACCGCACCTATCAGCCTCCGGTGATAGACGCGATGTTGGCAAGCGGCGTCAGGCCGCCCGAAATGAGCGAGATCGTTTTGGTCCACTGCGCATAAGGCGCTTCGGTGACGTAGATGGTGTCTTCGTCGCGGACAACGAAATCACGCGCCATGAACAGCCCGTTTGGTTCGGTCAGGTTGAGCACGTAGACCATGCGCTGCGCTCCTTGAAGGTCGGTACGGCCAAGCACCTGGCCTGCGATCTCCGCAGGTTCGTTGCGGAACACGAAAACCCCAGTGGGATCCGACGAAAGCGAGAGCAAACCACCGACCTGTGCAATGGCCTCAAGCGCTGACAGGTCCTGCGTTTCGAACGGTACGCGGGACTGGCTGGACATCGCGCCGAGCGCGGTAAAGGACCTCGTGTCCTGTTCGACGAGAATCTTGTCACCGCCACGCAGCGCGATATCGAGTTCGGGGTGGTTGAAAAGATCCTGATACCAGATCTTGCCCTGTTCATGACCGCGGATCACGGTAACCTCGGCGATTTCGGGTTCGATCGTGACACCGCCGGCCTGTGCCAGCATCGTTGCCAAGGTACGGGTCGGGCGTTCAATTGGGTAGACGCCTTGCGCACCGATTGCACCTGTCAGTGAAACGGTAGATCCGTCCCCTGCAAGGCGTCGCACCTGGACCTGCGGGTCCGGGGTCTGATCCTCGAGCTTGGAGGTAATCATTTCGCGCAATTGGTCGGGAGTGTTGCCAGAGGCGCGAACGCGACCGGCGTAAGGAACGAAGATAAAGCCAGCGCTGTCGACTTGCACTTCTTCGAGGACGGTTGCATTGGTGGCTTCTCCCGCCAGAAGCCCGTCATCGACGTTTTCCCAGATCGTCAAGCCAAGCACATCACCTGGTCGGATCGTGTCCGACGTCAGGGTTCCGGCATTCTTGAACGTATCAGAGAAGCCAAAGGCGGGTACGACGGCGGTGGCGCGTGTAACGCGGTCGTTCACTGACACGATGAATGCATCGCCTTCGCGTTGGACGGAGCCGGCAAAGATTTCGCGCTTGTTTGGGCCCACTTTGGGCAGTGAGCACGCGCCCACGATGCCCAACGCAGCAAGCAGGGCAATGGGCTTTGCCCATTGAACGGTAAGGGATTTCACTGCTCGGTCTCCTCGACCTTGTTATGTTTCTGCCTCGGTTTTTTGGGTCAAGCTATCGGAATCCGGATGAAAAATCCAGTCCCGCGGGCAGAAGCCGTCAGTTCACCAGCCGCAACTGTTGCCTTGGGGCCGCTGTGCCGGATTTCAGCGCGTCATAAGGATCTTCCGGCGACAGCATCATGTCGACCACCTGACGCAGCAATTGGCGGCGGCCCTTTCGGGAATAGAACCCGCCCGGCACCTGGCTCGTTTCCAGCAAGAACCGGCGATAATCCTTGTACGCGCGGGCATCAGGCCGCTGGGCTGCCGCAAAGAAATCTCGGATAGGCTGGGACGAGACGAATTCCGGTTTGGCATAGACGGCGCGACCGAAGACGCGGATCGGGATGCCGCGCCACAGCACTTGCTGGCCTGCGGTCGAATTGACCGTCACGGCCGTGCGCGTATCGTTGAGAAGTTGGGCAAGTTTACCGCCGCGCACGTAATGGACGCGTCCCTTGAGGCCGTGCAGCTTCGCCAACCGTCTGACTTCGCGCCGGATCGGGACGCGCCCATCTTCCAGCGGATGAGCCTTGACCACCAGGTGATGGTGTTTTGGGGCACTGCCAGCAAAGCCCTCGAAAACCTCTTCGAGAAATTCGGTCATCGAAGAAAACGGCGAATGGGCCTGGAAAGAACTGTCATGCTCCAGTTGCAGCAAGGCGAGATGGTAGGGGAAACCGCCGTTCCGGATGCGCATCGTTTCGAATTGGCGTTCGGCCCAGTGGGCAGGCATGAGCAGCAGGCGTGTCAGGTAGAGCTGAAATTCCTTGGCAACCGTCAGGCTGCGATGAGGACGAAAATTGCGATACCTGCCATTTCGAAACATCACGAACCAATGATAAAGCGCGCCATAGAACACATGCTGGCGCATGTCGCCCCAGTGAGACGGCGGCAAGGGGGCTTCCATGTCGGACAACTCCAGCGCCGTCTGCATGTCGGCTACGTTCATGTCCATCAGGCGCGAATTGCCATTCGAGCCATCGCGTTCATAGGTGACCCACCAAGGGCGCAGGTACCCCTCCTCGAACACATGGATTTTCAGGCCACGGGATCGGGCGATCTTGACTGCCTTGGCATGAACGGGACGCGTATCGCCATAAAGAACCAGATCCGTCACGCCCTTGGCGTTCAGCAGATTCTCCAACGTTGCGGGCCAGTCGTCGGAGGTGCCAAGGTACGGAATATAACTTTCCCGATCAAACCAGAATGCGCGGTCTCCAGCATTGAAGCCGACGCGCCATACTTCGGTTCCCGCCCTGCGAAGCATCTTGGCGAGCCCGTTAAAAAACGGTCCATGGGGGCCTTGCAGGAATAAGAAGACCCGTTTTCGGGTCGCCGAGCCGGGCATGATCCTTCCTTGTCGTCTCATTGCTGTGATCCGGCCAGTGGTAACGCGTCAATCCGGCAAAACTATGGCTCCATACGGGCGGCGCTGCAAGCCGGGCTTGCCGAGGGCCGGGTGGCTGTTTACCTCGTGGGGCAGAGCTCTGAACCGGTAAGGGAGTCCGCATCATGTTCACTGGCATCGTCACCGATATCGGCACCGTCGTCGAAACCGAGCAGGCAGGCGATCTGCGCGCCCGGATCCGGACGAGCTATGACACCGCGACGATTGACATAGGTGCGTCGATCGCGAGCGACGGTGTGTGTCTGACCGTGGTGGATCTGGGACCCGATTGGTACGACGTAGAGATAAGCGCTGAAACGGTCTCCAAGACGAATCTTGACACTTGGACGCCTGGAAAGCGCGTGAACCTCGAGCGCGCGCTCAAGGTCGGGGATGAGCTGGGCGGCCATATCGTTTCGGGGCATGTCGACGGCGTGGCCGAAATCGTTGGTATGAAGGATGAAGGCGACAGCACACGGGTGACCTTGCGCGCCCCGGATGCGCTCGCACGATTTATCGCTCCTAAAGGGTCGGTTGCATTGAACGGGACGTCGCTGACCGTGAACGAGGTGAATGGAACGGAGTTCGGTATCAATTTCATTCCGCACACCAAGGAAGTCACCACTTGGGGTGATGCCAAAACAGGTGATCGGATCAATCTGGAGATCGATACACTTGCCCGCTACGTCGCACGATTGGCCGAGATCGGCTGAGGTTTCCTTTCCGGCCAGGCCTGCGTCGGTTGCTGGCACACCCCGGTACGAGTTCGAAGACGCGTTCGCGAGACCAAAGGCATAGGTGGTTCTAGGCTATCCGTTCCAGAGGACAGTGCCTAGTTCGCCAACGTCATAGCCGCCGGTTTCAGTTGCGCGTCGCGCGAAGGCGTCACCTTTGAGAAACTGAAGCAGCGTCTGGAACGGCGGTTCGAACCAGGCTTTCCTGTCGACAAGCAAGCCGAACTGTTCGTCGATAATCGGCAGAAATGAAAGGCCATAACTTTGCGCCACCGCTTCCAGGCCGAATGCCACATCCGCGGTGCCCCTTCGCACGGCCTCGACCGCCGTATCCTCGGTCCGTGCTGTTTCGGCAAACTCCAACTGCCCGATGTCGACCCCCGCACGCTCGGCAAGGTGACGGAAAAGCCTGTCTGTCCCTGATTCAGGCTGTCGTGGGACGATTCGGCAGCCTGCAACATCCGCCAATTCGCGGAACGGTCCTGCGTCGGGGCGGAAGACAAGGCCCCGTCGGCGTACAGCGAAGGAGATCAGCACCGAGTTACGCTGCGCTGCGGCCTGCGCAACCAGTGACGTGTTCCAACTGTCGTTTTCCGGGTCATGAACATGCAGCCCGGCCGACATTCCCTCTCCGCGCAAGAACCTGTCCAACCCGTCGAGCGAGCCATCGAAAAACGTGGCCAAGCCGCAGCGTGATTGCCGGATTGCCCAATCGAGAAGCGGATCGTGGCTGCCCAGTACGATGGGCGGAAGCTTGACGGGCGCACTGCCGACACCGCCGGTTTTTGCGCCCGCGATCCAGGCGCGTATCTCTTCCGCCGGAAAGAGCAGTTTGCCTGTCGCACGAGAGCAGGGGACGGCGCCCGAAGCGGCCAGGTCATAAACCTTTCGTTCTTTCAGGCGCAGCAGTTCAGCCAATTCCTTGACGGTCAGGTATTCGTGATCGGGAAAGCCGGTGTCGGTCATGATGGTCAGAGCCTTCCTTGAACTGGTTCACTCTTGGGGCGCATTTGGAAAAAACAATTGTTGTCCGCCGACTTCATGGCTGGCAATGGCGCCTTGACCTTCATCCGACATCAACCAGTCGGCAAAGGTCAGCGCGGCCTCTGCATTCACGTTCGGGCATTTCTTGGGATTCACGGGGATCACGCCATACTGATTGAACAGGTCGCTGTCGCCCTCGACCCGGATCGCGTAGTCCTGCTTGTTGGCAAAGCTGATCCAGGTTGCCCGGTCCGTCATTGCGTACGCGCCCATGCCGATCGCGGCGTTAAGCGTCGCACCCATGCCAGAGCCTGTTTCGCGGTACCAGGTGCCACTGGCTTTTGTGGGATCTATGCCCGCTCGGGTCCACAGCGCAACTTCCTTCTTGTGGGTGCCGCTGTCGTCCCCACGCGATGCGAAGAGCGCTTCGCTTTCCGATATTCGCGCAAGGGCAGCCGCGGCCTCATCCATCCCGTCAATGCTGGCGGGGTCGGCCTCGGGTCCGACAAGAATAAAATCGTTATACATCAGATCGGTACGCGCCGTTCCGAACCCTTCCGCCACAAAAGCTTCCTCGGCGCTTTTTGCATGTACAAGCAGCAGGTCCCCATCGCAGTTGCGCGCGTTTCGGATGGCTTGGCCGGTGCCGACTGCGACGACGTTGACGCGAATACCGGTCTTTTGCTCGAACAATGGCAGGATATGGTCGTAGAGACCTGAATTTGCAGTCGAGGTCGTGGACTGTACGATGATCGATTTGTCCTGCGCGGTTGCAGTACCGGCCAGCAGAAGGCTGAAAGCAACCGTGCCGAGGATCTTTACGAGCATGTTTGGTTTCCTTGTTTGATTTGGACTCAGACGACGATCCGGCCTTCTACGTAGTGTCGCGCTTCAGCGCTGCGGGGGTGAGGAAAGAACTCGACGGCCGGGCTGTGTTCGACAACTCGTCCATGGTGGAGGAATACGACGTCATCGGCCAATCGCCGTGCCTGTCCCACATCGTGTGTCACAAAGACGAGCCGCATCCCCGACCTGCATGTTTCGCACAGGATCTCCTCGAAAGCCTGAACCGAAGCAGGATCGAGGCTTGCCGTCGGTTCATCGAGCAGGAGGACCTCGGGTTCGGTCGCGAGTGCTCGGGCCAGGGCAAGGCGCTGCGCTTCGCCGCCCGACAACAGGCGTGCCGGTTGGCGCGCTTTGTGGGCAAGGCCGACCTGCGCAAGCAGTTTGTCGCGGCGGTTCGGATCCTTGCCGCGAGCCTTCAGAACGAAGTCGATATTGGCTGCGACCGACCGACGCAAAAGCACCGGTTTCTGAAAAACGAGGGCCTGCCGTCCGGTTGCCGCCTCGGCGGGAATGTCGCCCCAGGTAATCCGGCCAGAAGAGGGGGCAAGCAGGCCGTGAAGGAGTTTGAGTAAGAGGCTCTTTCCGGCGCCATTCGGGCCCATGATCATGGTGCAGCCTGTTGCGCCAAGGTCGAGCGACATGGCGTCCAGCACGGTTGCACCTCCCAGGCGGAGCGTAAGATCGCGCACCTCGAGTGGAAAGAGGGGCGACCGACGGGCCTGCCGGGCGATCGGCGCGAAAGGCAGGGCCGTCATGTCAGACATGGGCCTGCCTCGCTGCGGTCAGGCGAACCGACTGAACCGCTGCATTCACACCCAGGGCGATGACCAAGAGAACGATTCCGAGCGCCAGAGCCATCGCCAAGTCCCCCTTGGACGTTTCTAGGGCGATAGCGGTGGTCATCACGCGGGTCAGGTGATCAATGTTGCCCCCGACGATAATCACTGCGCCGACCTCGGCAATTGCACGGCCGAAACCCGCGAGCGCAACAGTGATCAAAGAAAATCTTGCGTCCCAAAGCAGCGCTTGAACGATTTGCGCTCGGCTGAGGCAGAGCGAGCGGAATTGCTCGGCATATTCACCGTGCAGATCCTCGAGTACCTGGCGGGAAAGCGCTGCTACGATCGGGGCGATCAGTATCGTCTGGGCGATGATCATTGCG
Source organism: Lutimaribacter marinistellae (assembly GCF_042648365.1). Lineage (NCBI taxonomy): Bacteria > Pseudomonadati > Pseudomonadota > Alphaproteobacteria > Rhodobacterales > Roseobacteraceae > Lutimaribacter > Lutimaribacter marinistellae. The sequence goes on from NZ_JBHRXI010000029.1 coordinate 56,444, forward strand.
CTGGGGGTATAAAGCAGCCCGAGGAAGCCAAGCGGACCGGATCGCGAGAGGTGCAAATACACGAGAAGGCCCACAACTACGGGCGGCAACCCCATCAGTGCATTCATGACCACCAGCAAGGCGTGTCGACCGCGAAACCGCGCGATTGCTATCAAGGCTCCGAGCGGCAAGCCAATCGCGCAGGCCAGAATAGTAGCGATGAGGCTCACCCGCAAAGAGAGAAACACGATCTCGACAAGATCAGCGTCGCCAGAGATCACCAAGGACAACGCGAGGCCAAAGGCTTCTCCCATGCTTTGCAAACTCTCCCGATATGCGCAAAATTTTCGGACAGTCGGAGGTTACGCATGTGTACTCGGCTTGATCAAGCCATAAAACCCTTCACATCGTGTGATTTGATCAGTGCAAAATTTCCGCACTGCTCTCGTATGTCGGTTCAGTTCGCCGGAAGTGGGAAAGTTATCGATACGCTGGTACCTGTTGTATCCGAATTTGCGCGCATTTCACCGCCGAGGTCCGCAACGAAAGCCTCAATCAGTTGCATACCAAGCCCTGTGCCCTTGGACGCGCCTTTGACTTTCTGACCACGCCCGTCGTCCTCTATTTCGAGGCGTGCGCAGCCTTCACGACGCCAAAGTGCCACGCGGACATGCCCGGAATCTCCGGCCTTAAAGCCGTGTTTGAGGGAATTTGTGACCAACTCGTTCACGATCAAGCCTATCGGAACTGCCAGGCGGCTCGGCAGGGTCAATTCCTCTATCTCCGACAGGATGCTGATCTTGCCGCCCTGAACGAGCGAACCTCGCAACCCGTCGACGATACCCTCTATGTATGGCGCTGCGGAGATCTCGGAGATTGCCCCAGCATCGCTGATGACGTCATAGAGTTGCGCCAAGGCCGCGATACGAAGCTGCACCCGTGACAAGGCTTCGCGCGCTTCACCCGATTGGCCGCGCGCCTCCATCGACACGATCGAAGAAATCATCGCAAGGCTGTTCTTAACCCGGTGGCTGAGCTCGGCAAACAATCTTTGCGATGCTTCCAGAGCCTCTGCGCGCGCCTGTTCCGCCAGTTTCCTGGCCGTCACGTCCCGAAAAAGTATCCATAGCTGGCCGTGAACAGGGCCGGGCGCTGCGTGGACCTCGAACCAGCGACCCATCGGCACAGCGCTATTCTCGAAATGCAGCGTTTCGCGCCCTATGCCGACGCGGGCATAGGAGTCTATCCAGTGTTGTTCGAGGTCGGGTACCAGTTGGCGCGCGGTATGTCCTTTGGCGTTTGCAAGTCCGGTCATCTCTTCGAATTGAGCGTTGATATCGACAAAGAGGTAATCGACCGGACGGCCATCGCCATCGGTCACGATTTCGCAAAGGCAGAGGCCATCGCCGGTCAGCGAGGTCACCGCCGGAAAAAGATCACGGGACATTGACATTGCAGCTTGGTCGATTGGTCGAACTGTTTTTCCCGTATGTCATTTTACATACGCTTCGGCCTGCCGCAAAGCACAAGTGCGGCGCGTCGAAGCGCATCTGCGGCACTGGCATTTGCCGCGTCCGTGGTCTATTTGCGCAGATGACATGAAAGAGCATAAAGGCGCGATCAGATGAGCTTTGAGACACCGGGCCCGGTCGAGGCGGGATTACGCGACGCGATCAGCCCCATCGAGGAGATCATCGACGAGGCGCGCAAGGGCCGTATGTTCATCCTGGTCGATCACGAGGATCGCGAGAACGAGGGCGACCTTGTGATACCTGCGGAGTTTGCCGATGCCGAAGTGGTCAACTTCATGGCGACCCATGGCCGCGGTTTGATCTGCCTGCCGATGGAGGCGGAAAGGATCGAGCGGTTGGGGCTGCCGATGATGGCGGTGAACAATTCCTCGCGGCACGAAACGGCATTCACAGTGTCGATCGAAGCCCGCGAAGGCGTGTCGACGGGAATTTCGGCTGCAGATCGCGCGCTTACCATCAAGACGGCGATCAACGAACAGAACACCATGGCCAGCCTTGCCACGCCGGGCCACGTGTTTCCTTTGCGCGCGAAACGAGGTGGCGTGCTGGTGCGTGCAGGCCATACCGAGGCCGCGGTCGATATCTCGCGCCTGGCAGGTCTGCACCCTTCCGGTGTGATTTGCGAGATCATGAAAGAGGACGGGACGATGGCCCGCCTTCCCGATCTCGTTGAATTCGCGAAGAAACACGGCATGAAGATCGGGACGATCAGCGACCTGATCAGCTATCGCGCCCGCAACGACAACCTCGTCGATGAAACCGGTAGGCACATGGTCAAGTCGGAGTTCGGAGGCGAATGGGAGATGCGGCTCTTTACCGACCGGACACATGGAATCGAGCACGTGGCGATGATCAAGGGTGATATTTCGACTCCTGAACCGGTCCTGACGCGGACGCATGCCCTGCACGAAGCGACCGACATTCTTGGGCTGGGGCCGAAATCGGCGCGTCAATTGCCACGCGCGATGGAGCGCATTGCCGAGGAAGGGCGTGGCGTTGTCTGCCTGTTCCGCCAGCCGAGAAACGCGCTGTATGCCAGCGAAGGTGACGAGGTGCGGACCATCAAGCAGACAGGGACCGGGGCTCAGATCCTCTCGAAGCTCGGGATAAAGGAACTCGTCCTCCTGACGGATTCGCCCGCGACGAAATATGTAGGGCTCGACGCTTACGGGCTGACTATTGTCGGGTCTCGTCCGATCTTGAAGGATTGATTGAAATGGCCGGAACAGAAACGCATTACACATTGCCACGCCCCGAATTCGACAAGCCGGTGAAGCTGTTGATCGTGGTTGCCCCCTACTACAGGGACATTGCCGACAACCTGATCGCAGGCGCAAAGGCCGAGATCGAGGCGGTAGGCGGAACCTGGGATTTGGTCGAAGTGCCGGGTGCGCTAGAAGTGCCTACGGCGATCGGGCTTGCGGACAGAAAAAGCAATTTCGATGGTTACGTCGCGCTTGGTTGCGTGATCCGGGGCGAGACGACGCATTACGACACCGTGTGCAATGATTCGAGCCGGGCGATCCAATTGCTTGGTCTGCAAGGCTCGTGCATCGGCAACGGTATCCTGACGGTCGAAAACCGCCCACAGGCCGAGGTGCGTGCCGATCCGGCAGAGATGAACAAAGGCGGGGGCGCGGCCGCTGCCGCCTTGCATCTGATCGCGCTGAGCCGTAAGTGGGGCGCTTCGACCAAGGGGGTAGGGTTTCGCCCGCCTTCCGACTCGATCCAGATCGCAGAGACCGACAACGGATCCACCACAGCATGAAGACCCCAAAGTCATCCAGCGCCGAGACCCGGCAGATGCGCGCCGCGGCGCGTCTATACGCCGTGCAGGCGTTGTTCCAGATGGAGCGCTCTGGCCAGATCACCGATCAGGTGGTCCAAGAATTCCTCGATCACCGTTTCGGGGAAACCTACGAAGGTGAAGAGATGGCGGATGGCGATATCACGCTGTTCAGGAAACTGGTCGAAGATGCCGTCAGCTATCAGGCCAGGATCGACCAGATGACCGATCGGGCCTTGGTCGAGAAGTGGCCAATTGCGCGGATCGATCCGACGCTGCGGGCACTGTTTCGTGCGGCAGGTGCCGAGCTTGTCGCGGATGGTACGCCTCCAAAGGTGGTGATCACCGAATTCGTTGACATCGCGCGCGCGTTTTTCCCTTCGGGGAAAGAGCCGAAATTCGTAAACGCTGTACTTGACCACATGGCACGTGAGGCAAAGCCCGAGGCCTTTTGATCGGTTTGCGTTGAATTCGGCCCACCACCTCGGCGGTGGTGTGCCGGTGCATTTGGTCGCGCTCCCTTTCGGTTTACTCGCGCATGACATGCGCTATCTTGAATGAAAGGAAGGCAAGGAGTCCGATCATGCCGAAACTCATTCGTTTGTACATCACCCAAGTCATCATCGGTTTTGCAATCGCCGGGGCCTTTGTCGGCGGTCTGTTGGCGCTCAACGTTGCCCATCTGTGGGATCTTGTCAGAAACTCCGACGCCGGCATCTTTGCCGTTTTCCTGCTATGGTTCATGAACGGCATCGTGTTCGCCGGCGTCCAGTTCGCCTGGAAAATCATGAGCATGGCGGAAAAGCCCGGCGGGCCGCGTCGCGGCTCCCCTGTCGTCGAGCATTTCGAGCCTGCTTATGTACGACAGGAGGCAACGCGCCGCTAACCGAATCGGGGATGTGTGGCGGGACCACCGCAACCGTGCGGCGTTGATTCCCGAGGACCTGTATATACAGGTGGGCGCCAGGTAACCGGACCAGGATCCGGACAGAGCCAGCTCCCTCGGAATTGCTTAAGGCCACCGGAATGCAACCGTTCACAAGAAGGGCAGAACCCGCCACGCACTTAGCTAGGCGTCCGCGCGGCGCGCGGCAAGGGTCAGGAACAAAATTTCCTGATTGCAATTTGTTCACTTATTGTTCACATTCTGTCCCCATGCTGGATATGACACCGGGACAACGATTGGCGCGTGGCGTGGCGCGTCATCTCGCGAGCCTTGGTTTTGCGACGATCGAAGAGTTTGTGCCCGACCGTGGCCTGCGCGTGGACGTCATGGCATTGGGCCCGAAGTCCGAGTTGTGGGTCATCGAATGCAAGTCGAGTAGGGCCGACTATCTGGCTGACACCAAGTGGCGCGGTTATCTGGAATGGTGTGATCGGTTCTTTTGGGCGGTGGATACCGATTTCCCGACGGAACTGCTGCCGCCAGAGACCGGCTTAATCATAGCTGACGCCTATGACGCCGAGATCGTGCGCATGTCTCCCGAGGACAAACTTGCACCAGCACGGCGCAAGAAAGTTATTCATAAGTACGCCATGAACGCTGCTCGCCGCTTGCAAAGCTTACGCCATCCTATGGCCTGATTAGCCTTGAAGGGCAGATGACCTCAGAAGCTTTCGCGCAGCCGACTTGCAACAAGGGACCTGTTTACTTGACGCTTCGCGCGGCTTGCGCTGCTGCGCGGATCTCGTCGGCGATCTCCTCGGCTTCCTCAGGTTCGAAGTCCATTGGTATCTCGATGCCCGTCGCCTCGATGAACAGACGCACCATACCTTGATCGGTCGGCCCGATCTGTAGGTTTGCCTCGATGTCCCGTTCAGTGTTGATACCCATGCCGCTTTCTCCGGATGACAGGCGCCCGTGCTAGCTGTTACCAGCTTGAGAATCAAGCCGGCAAGGGCTTCAGTAGGGCATGTCCGATTTCGATGACACTCCGACACTACGCCGATTCCGGGCCGATGACGCGCCTTGGCTCGTTGAGCGTCACGCAACGCTCTATGCTCGCGATGAGGGTTTCGATGACAGTTTCGGGCCACTTGTGGCGGGGATCTTGTCGGATTTCGTCGCTCATCACGACCCAGAACGCGAGCGCGGCTGGATTGCCGAGCACAAGGGGCACCGTTTAGGCAGCATTTTCTGCGTTGCGGGAGGAGCGGACGCGGCCAAGCTGCGGCTGTTTCTGCTGGTGCCCGAAGCGCGCGGTAAGGGCCTTGGCAAGCAATTGCTCGGGGCCTGCATGGGCTTCGCCCGAAAGGCGGGATACTCCGAAATGGTTCTCTGGACGCATGAAAGCCACCGGGCCGCTTGCGCGCTTTACAAAGCCTCCGGTTGGCAGTTGATCGACAGCAAACCAGTTCACAGTTTCGGTGTCGATCTTGTAGAGCAAAGCTGGAAAATTCGGCTCTAGGGGCCTTGCAAATGGCGGGCCGCTTAGGTAAATCGCCCTCCACGGTGCCGCCTTAGCTCAGTTGGTTAGAGCGCTGGATTGTGGATCCAGAGGTCCCCTGTTCAAGCCAGGGAGGCGGTACCATAAAACCTTTCTCCCGCAATTCCGAACGACTCGCGGCCGAATGGCTGTCGTGGTTCTATCGCTCTTGGTCACCGCCATGGGTTGTAGGGTGTAGCGGTCGTTAGCCCATATGGATCAAATTGGGTAAGTGTGGGACGCGCCTGCGGCCCAAATTGCTCTCCCTGCGCGATTTTTTCTTTACGGCTTTCTCGGCCTCTCTCACATTCGGTTCCAGATTTTTTTGCCAAGTGATTGAGGGGGCATGCAGTGGAACCGATCAGTATTCTGAACGATGGGCGGGTGGTCAGCTTGGGGCGGGACTATGTCGATGGCGACCTTGTCAACGTCGTACGCATCTTCGCAGAGAACGGGTTCGAATTGACGTCAAATTCCGTGGCGTATGCAGCCGGTACCCCGGTCGGAGAGCCGGGTTCGAATGCTGAAATTCTTGGGGCGTTCCTTGCACCCGACGGCAGTGTTCGCATTGTTGCCCGTGACAGTTTCGCCGAAAAGGCCTGGACATTTGACCTTGGAGCGACGGGCGAAATCCTCGGCTCGACCGAGCTGGCGACCCCGCAAGGCGATATCAACTCTCCATTTCTCAGCGTACAACCTGGTTTGATACAGGCGCCAAACGGAACACTGGTGTCCTTGTGGGGGCAGTACCTTTACCTCGCCTCGCCTGACGGCGCTTACCTGACTGAAACACGGCCCGACACACGGCACAGCAGCTCGGCCGACGATGCCATCATCACCTCGGGAGGGCGCATTCTACGTGCGACACTGATCCAGCCGGATACGGAAGTTCAGATAGAGGCACAATTCTACGAGCTTGATGGAACGCCGGTCGCTGATCCGTTCATCGTAGCCGGCGGTTTGAGTTCCGTTTTCGGGCACTTCGACGTCGAACTGGCCGAATTGATCGACGGCCGCGTTGCTGTTGTCTATTCGACCTCCCGTGACGGGGATGCAGATACATCCGAGGCCGCCGTCTACATGACCATACTGAATGCCGACGGGACCGTTTCCGTTGCTGAACAGATGGTAAATACGGATGACACCGACGGTGCGCAGGACTGGGTCGGGGTGCACCCTCTGTCGAATGGCGGCGTTGCGGTCACCTACGGGACCGAGACAGGTTTTACCCGGACTGAAAGCCAGAATGCCCGCTTCTTCGATTCATCTGGCATGGAGTATGACAGCTATCAGCAACTTGGCCAGCGCGGGCGTCCCGCCGAGTCGCTTTACGTCTCGCCCGACGGGGTTCTCTACCGGTTGGACCCGCGGGAAACCGATCGCCTGTACGATGCGCCGAATCCCGATGATCCGGGATTGGTTGGTGACGAGATCATGTTGTCCAAGGGGACTCTGGGCGAACTGGCCGAGGACGCTGAAATCGCGACCCTTGCGGATGGACGCGTGGTTGTGACGTATGACCATACCAACCTCGAAGGCCATATTCGCATTTACGACCCAGCAAATGGCAGCCTCACCGATGTAGATACAGTCAGCGTGGCCCGCGAAAGTTCAGTAGCGGGACTCGCAGATGGCGGTTTCGTCGTGGCGTGGAGAACATCCGACCAGCGCGCAAACGAGGATTTGCGTATCCAGATACATAATGCTGATGGCTCTGTCCGGCTGGCCGAAACCGTGGTGTTCGACGGCGAGACCGAGCATGTCGCCGTGGCCGCGACACGGTCGGGTTTCGTGCTGACTTACACGGATGACGAAGGGGTCGCTGATGACCAGTTGATGGTTCAGTTTTTCGGTGCGGGCGGCGCATCGCAAGGCACCGCCTTTGCGATGGAAGACACGATTTTCGAAACCGTCAATGTCGCCGATGCCGTGCTGATGGGGGATGGCCGGCTGGCGATGGTTTGGCATTCCAAGCATCGGACCAACTTCGAGGCCAACATCAAGCTGATGATCTTTGACACAACCGGCGCGCGGGCATTCGCGGAACCGATTGTCGTCTCTGACGACGAGCGCGCATGGCAGCCACCGCGGATCGTCGGTCTCGATGATGGCGGGTTTGCCGTCGTTCACGTGAACAGCGAAAACAAGTTCATTCTGTCCCAGTACTCGGCCACCGGAGCTCTCGTTCGCACGGGCGTCGAGCTGATAACCGAACAGGCCATCAACCCTGGCGATAACCTCAACCTGTCGTCGTCTCACTCGCAGGTATACGATATCGAGATGACCGGAGATGGGCAGTTGGTGCTTGCCTATGTCGTCACGACCGGGGACCGCACGGATGGCACCGATGTCCGCTACGCCATTTTTGAGCTCGACGGCCAAGTGGTTTTGGATTCGCGGGCCGCGACCGAGAACCTTGCCGACGATCAGGACTCCGTCGAGTTGACGCGTCTTCCCGACGGAACCGTGTTCTTGAGTTTTTCGGACGACACGAACATTCGCTTCTCCTCGCAGCAGTCGATCAACGGTGTGCGGATCCAGGGCGGAGAAAAGCCTGAAACGCCGTTGCCGACGCCGGGTCCGGATTTCATCTTCGGCACGGATGGCGACGATGTGATCGACCTTCTCGATGGCGACGATCGGTACATGGGGGATTCTGGCAACGACTCGATTTCGGGCAATAGCGGCGAGGACCTCCTCGACGGTGGCGATGGCAACGATACGCTGAGCGGCGGAGGAAATGACGATACCATCCGCGGCGGCGCGGGGGATGATACATCGGTCTTTGCAGGCACGAGTACGGCCGCAACCGTTCGCGAGGCAACCGGGGGTCTTCTGGTTCATTCGCGGGACGGAACCGATTTCGTTCGTGACGATGTGGAAAACTTCCAGTTCGACGACACTGTTCTGAGCTATGCCCAGATGGAGGCACTTGTCGGGCGTCCGGCTCCGGACGTGACTGGCAGTGACGATGCCGAAGAACTGTTCGGAACCGCATTGACGGAAAGAATACTTGCCCTTGGCGGGGATGACGTGATTTTCCCGGGCACCGGGTCGGACACGATCGACGGCGGGTCGGGGATCGATCGGGTGGATTTCAGTATGCAACCGCTCGTGTTGGGCTGGACTATCCTTGATTACATGCTCGAAGTGACCCTCGGGACCGGGGTGGCAGACATCTTTGGTGATGATGTGAAGACGCTGGAAGGCGTTGAAAACGTCATTGGTACGGCTTGGTCTGACAGTCTGGCGGGGGATGTGCTGGGCAACGTTCTTGCAGGCCTAGACGGCAACGACCGGCTGGTCGGGCTGGAGGGTGACGACACGCTCGATGGCGGTGTGGGGGCGGATACGCTCAATGGCGGGGATGGCGATGACCGTATCTCCGGCGGCCCCGACGGGCACGAGGCCGACCAGCGCGACGTGATCTACGCGGGCGCGGGTGACGACCGGGCCGAGGGCGGCGGCGGCAACGACCAGATCTTCGGCCAGGAGGGCAACGACACGCTGGCGGGCGGCTTCGGCGCGGACGAGCTGCAGGGCCAGGACGGCGATGACGTCGTGACCGGCGGCGCGCTCTCTGACCTCGTTTTCGGCGGAAATGGTAACGATTTCGTCAATGGCGGCTTCGGGTACGACCGGATCAATGGCGGCGCGGGCGCGGACAGTTTCTTTCACCTGGGCGTGGCCGATCACGGCTCGGACTGGGTGCAGGACTATCTCGCGGGCGATGGCGACGTGCTGGTCTTCGGCCAGGCGGCGACGGCGGCGGATTTCCAGATCAACCTCGCGCACACGGCGACGCCGGACGGCGAGCGCTCGGGCGAGGACGCGGTGCAGGAGGCCTTCGTGATCTACCGCCCGACGGGCCAGATCATGTGGGCGCTGGTGGATGGCGAGGCGCAGCTGAACATCAACATCCAGATCGGCGGCGAGATCTTCGACCTGCTGGCGTGAGCCTTTCTGTCCTCGACCCGACCGTGGCCGAGGAGTGCGGCCTCGTCCTTGTGGCTCGGCGTTTGTTTTCTGAAAGGTTCAAAGGGGGGCCGACATGACACTAAATCTCGAACCAGCCTATCTGCTGGACGCAATGGGCCGCGTTCTCGCAGATGGCGGAAAGCACCGATTGTTCCGGGTCGGCGACAACATCGTCGTCACGGGCGACACTGACGGCAAAGCGTATGTAGCGGCCTATGATGACGACGGCGTCGTATTCGAGGCGCAGCAATTCGTCGATGCTGGTGATGTCGGGTTGGGCGAGGTTCTGATCTATCACGTGCGGGGCAATTTTGACGGCACGATGACCCTGTACTATCAAGTTTATGACACGGCACCGCTACCCGCCAGATACACGAACTGGATGCAGGAGCTGGATGTCGAGACCGGGCTGGCGACGGGACCCGCGGTTTCAGTGACCGATGGATTCTTCTCGATCACTGATCTGGGGATGCTGACGGCAAGCTGGAACTTGCCCGACGGTAACATCGCTGCAACCCGCGAGGGCAATTTCCAGGTTGTAACGCCTGATGGCACCGTGATTGGGCAGAGCCAGGGTGTGACCGAGCCGGGTGTATTCGCTATTCCACGGATGTTCGACCTGGCGGTTGTAGGTGGACGGTTGGCGCTTGCATACGTGTCTTCGAACGCCGGTGCGGCAAAAGAGACCTTCGTGCGGTTCTTCTCGATGGAGGGTTTGGCCATCGGTGAACCGATCACGGTAAGCGAGGGCGAAACGACCGTGTTCGGAGTGATGGCAGGGGTACAGATCGAAACGTTGTCCGATGGACGGTTCGTCGTGGTCTGGACCGATGGGAGCGGTCAGCCAAGTGACACGGATGCAGGCGCCATCTACTTCAAGATTTTCAATGCCGACGGATCGCTTTCGGTCGGGACAACTCTGGTCAATGCGATCACCAGTGGCAGTCAGACCAACCCCAACCTCGTCGCCACCGAAGCCGGTTTCATCGTCGGCTATACCGATTTCGAGATAACTGTTCCGTTCAGGAACACCACGGTTCTGCACGAATATGATCTGGCTGGGCAACTGGTCGATACCATAGGAAGCGATGCCTACCAGCTCGGCGCGGTGATGGAGCGGGCCGATACCAATACTGCCTTCATCATCGGTGGAAGCGAGGTAGTGGAGATGAGCTTGCCGGGTCCGGATACTCCGCTGGACATGAGCGCTGGAACACCGCCGATCTTGGGCAGCGATGCGGGCGAAGCGGTTGAGGGGACCGACGCGTCGGAGCGGATCCTTGCGGGGGGCGGCGATGACGTGATCCGTCCGGGTGGCGGGTCGGATACGATCGATGGCGGGGCGGGGATCGACACGA
>NZ_JBHRXI010000030.1:0-2385 GCF_042648365.1 Lutimaribacter marinistellae
CTTCGACGATGTTACGTTGGGCTTCGGCATCCTGGCCGCCGACGCCATGCTGGTCCGGGGGGAGGTGCTGGAGCGCGGCTTCGGCAGCCGGTTCGGCACCAACCTGAACAGGACGGGCGAGTCGAGCTTCGCCTTCGAGACGACAAGCGGCGCGCAGGACATGGTGCTGGAGCTGGGTGGGTTCGACATCGACACCGGGGGCGAGGTGGAAGTGCTGGTCAACGGCGTCTCGCTGGGCAACCTGGGCGCGGGGGCGAACGAGGCGACGACGGATTATACACTCGTCCTCCCGGCCTCGGCGCTCGAGGTGGGGCACAACTTGGTGACCTTCCGCCAACTGATCAACCCGAACTTCGCCTGGGGCGTGGAAAACCTGCGCGTCAGCACGCCGGTCGACCTCGCGTTGACCCGCGGCCTGGCCGATCCCACCGTGCTGGGCAACCAGGTGGGCGCGGCCAGCGACATCACCGATGGCACCGCGCTGGTCAGCTTCACCGGCACCGACCGGGACCTGCGGCTCGACCTGCAGGGGCTCGACATCGATTTTGGCGGCGACGAGGTGGAGCTTTTCCTCAACGACGTTTCGCTGGGCATGCTGGCGGGCACGCCTGACAATGGCAGCGGGCCGTCGAGCTTCGCCATTTCCGCCGCCCAGCAGCTGGCGGGCGAGAACCTGCTGCGCTTCGAGCAGACCCGTAACGACAGCTTCAAATGGGGCATCAGCGATCTGGCGCTGGCCGCTCCCGCCGATTTCGAGCTGACCCCCGGCGTGGTGGAGAGCGGTGAATTTGGCAACAATTTCAATGGCACCTCGGATGCGGACGGGATCGTCGCGGGCAGCTTCCAGAACACGGGCACCGACCTGGTGGTGAGTCTCGCGGGCTTCGACGTGGATTTCGACGGCGAGCTGGCGCTGCGGCTGAACGGGCAGACCATTGCCGAGCTGCCCGCCGGCACCAACACGGCCGAGACTCCCTACCGCTTCGCCATCGACGCGGGCGCGCAGGCGGGCGAGCAGAACATCCTCGAGGTGGTGCAGCTGAGGAACCCGAACTTCGCCTGGGGTATCACCGACCTGCTGATCGCGGCGCCGGATGCAGCGCTTGACACCGGCGCGGTCGAGACTGGGGAGTATGGCAACAACTACAACGGAGCCACCGCGCCCGGCGGCGAGGTCATGATGACCTTCGCCGGCACGGGCGCGGCCGCGGGCGTTCCGATGCGGCTGGAGGTCACGGGCTTCGACATCGACTTCGCCGACGAGGTGGAGGTCCGGCTCAACAGCACCGTCCTGGGAAATCTCGACCTCACGCCCAACAACGGCACCGGCGTGACCGGCTTCGACCTGCCAGAGGCCGCGCTGCTGGCGGGCGAGAACGTGCTGACCTTCGAGCAGATGCGCAATGACAGCTTCCGCTGGGGCGTGACGGATGTGCAGGTCCGGTCGCTGACAGATTTCACGCTGGACGGCACCACGCCCGAGACCGGCAGCTGGGGCAACAATTTCAACGGCAGCACCGCGCCCGACGCCCGGGTCACCGGCGCTTTCCAGGCCGATGGCGGGCCGGTGGTGATCCGGGTCGGCGGTTTCGACGTGGATACGGGCGACGAGCTGCAGGTAAGCCTGAACGGCACGGCGCTGCGCTTCCTGCCCGAGGGCGTGAACGACGCCACGCAACCCTACGTGCTGGGTCTCTCGGGCAGCCAGGTGTACGAGGGGGAGAACCTGCTCAGTTTCACGCAGGAGCGTAACCCGGTCTGGAAATGGGGTGTCACCGACATCTCCGCCACCCCGGCGGACATCGACCTCGCCCTCGACACGGTCGAGCGGGGCGTCTACGGCAAGGGCTATCTCGGTACCTCGTCGGACACGGCGCTGGCGGTGTTCGACACCGACACCGACGCGCTGAGACTGGACCTGCGCGGCTACGACATCGACCTGGCGGACGAGGTCGAGATCCTGCTCAACGGCCAAAGCCAGGGCTTCCTCTCCGGCGGCGCCGCCAACAACAACACGCTGGCCGATTTCGACCTGACACTCGACCCCACGGACGTGCTGGTCGGCGAAACGAACGTCCTGGAAGCCCGCCAGGCCCTCAACCCCAACTTCACATGGGCCATTACCGAGATCGAAATATCGGCGACGACAGTCTGAGCGGACGGGGAAAGAACCGCGGTGCTGTTGCTCTCCTCTGACGGCACCGCGGGAGCCATGTCTAAGAGATCCGTAGGGTGCGAGGAGAAGCCGTCAGGACTGCTGTCTTTCGTTTCGCTGCCAGTCGCGACTGGAACGATTGATCGTTCCAAAGATCAGTTGGGCAAAATTTATCAATAACTTAGCGACCGGAGAACGTTCGACCCCGGTCCTGCCCGCTCCGCCACTTG
>NZ_JBHRXI010000031.1:0-5583 GCF_042648365.1 Lutimaribacter marinistellae
GGATTGGCGTCGGCACTACAATGAGGACAGACCCCACAGCGCAATCGGATACAACGTCCCGATTGCCATGCATTATCCCGATGGCGTCACCAGCCCGTCATCGTAACAGAGCCGGAAAAATCCAGCTTCTGGCGGTCCAAGGTTGGGGCTCAGAGCACGTTGAAACGGACTCTACCTCAAATTGGAGGAGGAAGCGGGTCTCAGGTCAAATAGAACAGAACAGCGGACGCTTGATCGCGAATCAGGTTCGTCATCAATACGACCTGCCAGACTATGTGACTGAATCGCCTGTCCAAGCCTCTTGCCTAATCTCGAAGTGAGTGCAAAGACATCGTGAGACGCTATCGGAGAAAGAGATGCCAATAATCGTTTCCGAGGACACCACTTGGAATGGTCTTGAGGAAATCGTTCTGCAGGACGATGTTCAAATTGCGCCCGGGGCTACGCTCACAATTTTGCCTGGAACGACGGTCGTTGGTGACGGCAGGGAAATAACGGTCTGGGGAACGCTCAATGCAGGGCGGAACGGTGAAGAGTTAGTTAAGTTTGCAGGCGTTGACCTTCAATTTGGTAACCGCAACGATCAGCCCGGCAGGATAATGCTTGATTCCGTCGTGATGACAGGAGGCAGTTTTCTGGACGCAAACGGTCTCGCGCGATATGGGAGTTTCAACGTCCAAAATTCCATCTTTGATGGCGTTGAAGGATTTTATATCTGGTATCCATCGGGGCCCAGCGCTTTTATCGGCAATAGCTTTAAAGACTCAGCCGGGCTTAGCATCGGTACCCGGCAAGAAGTATTGGTCGAGAATAATGCGTTCTTGAGTCCAGGCAGTACGTTTAATGGGTCAGCTACAATTGTTTCATGGGCATCGTACGGGGCAAGCGATCATATCAAAATTTTGGAGAATACGTTTTACTCAGGGCAAGGAGTGGTCTTGGAAGTAGCGGACGGATACAGCTCAGCCGCGATTTTTGCAGACGGGAATTATGTTGAAGATGCGACTGGAGGCGATGGCGAGGATTTCGTACTCGACTCTCAAGACAGTCTTACCAGGGCGACCGATATTGATTTGGGGATTCCGGCAGTTGAACCTCCCTCCGACACTCCTGTGATAAACCGAAAGCCTCAGGGGGTAGTGTCCATTAATGGTGCGGCGAGCGAGGGAAGGGTGCTTGTGGTGGACGCGAGCGCAATTACGGATTCTGACGGAATAGGATTATTCCAGTATCAATGGTTGCGCGACGGCACCCTAATCGATGGAGCGACCTCCGACAGCTACACTTTATTGCAAGCCGATGTGGGGGCGGAGATCTCCGTCCGGGTCAGCTATACAGACGGAGAGGGCACGGACGAGAGCGTGACGAGCGCGGCCACCGCGGTCGTGGGGAACGTCAATGACGCGCCGACCGGAGACGTGACGATCAGGGGCGAAGCGCTTGAGGGCGAGACACTCACGGCGGATGCCGCGACCCTGGCCGACGAGGACGGCTTGGGCAGCTTTAGCTACGAGTGGTTGCGCGATGGCGTTGTGATCGATGGGGCGACCACGGATAGCTACACGCTTGCCCAGTCCGATGTCGGGTCCGAGATCTCGGTCCGGGTCAGCTATACCGACGGAGAGGGCACGGACGAGAGCGTGACGAGCGCGGCCACCGCGGTCGTGGGCAATGTCAATGACGCGCCGACCGGAGACGTGACGATCAGCGGCGAAGCGCTTGAGGGCGAGACACTCACGGCGGATGCCGCGACCCTGGCCGACGAGGACGGCTTGGGCAGCTTCTCCTACGCGTGGTTGCGCGATGGCGTCGGAATCGATGGGGCTGCGTCCGACAGCTACACGCTAGTCCAGTCTGATGTCGGGTCCGACATCTCGGTCCGGGTCAGCTATACCGATGGGCAAGGCACCGAGGAAATCGTGACCAGCGCGGCAACGGCTGCCGTTGAAAAAGTTTTCTTTGAATTTGTCCCGTCCGGCTGGGAAACTGCCGTCAATACCACAAAGGATGGTTATCAAGGTGTTCCCAAGATTGCGGGGCTTGAGGGCGGCGCATTTGTTGTTGTCTGGGAGGACTACCAAATCACTCCTGCGTCTACTCTCGATGAAGATGCGCGAGACATCTTTGGCCAGAAGTTCGATGTCAACGGCAAACGCTTGGGGGGTGAGTTCAAGATCAACAGTTTTGCCGCCGGCGATCAGGAACGTGCTTCGGTTGCTGGCCTGGAAGGCGGCGGGTTTGTTGTTGTCTGGGTTTCCGAACCGCAAGGCGGTTCGCAAGTCCATGGCATTTATGGTCAAATCTATGATGCTGCTGGAAATCCTTTGGGATCTGAATTTCTGGTGCCGAACCGAGTAGGTGGCTACCAAAGTGCTCCCGAAGTAAAGGGCGTCCCGGGCGGCGGTTTTGTCGTCGTATGGCAGTCAATTTCGTCCCAATCGAGTGCCCACGGAATTTTCGGTCGTGTTTTTGATGCGACCGGCGAGCCGCTCGATACCGAGTTCAGGGCAACGAATTGGCAACGAGACCCTGGTCAAGTGAACCTTGTCAATCCGCAACTGGCGGTTTCGCCGGACGGAAATTTTGCCGTTAGCTGGATGTGGGGAATTACTGCTCATCCCATTGACGCGGATGTATTTCAGCGCCTCTACTACCCAGACGGAACGCCACAGACTATTTCTGTGAAGGTTTTTGATCATAAGTGGTATAGTAACACCACCTACACGCGAGACGCCGCAGGATTGACTTCGGGCGGCTTTGTGGTTGCGAACTATGACAGCACTGGTGATTACCCGCAGGGGCTGCGTTTTGCGATTTATGATGAGTTCGGTAAGAGAACTGCTTTCAGAACCAACCTAGATGACGGCAGAAGGCCGGCTGATGTTGAAATTGCCGGTCTGGAAGAGGGTGGTTTCCTTTTGATATCGCGTCTCCGCGACGAGGCAGGCGTGGTTGCTCGACGTTTCGACAATGAGGGCAATTCGCGGCCGCTGTGGCTCGACAGAGCCGACCAAGAAAGCGTAGCCGTCAACGGTGAAACGATCATGTTGGCGGATGGCAGCATTTTCTTGGTTCGTACGGGTTCGCCAATCGACGGCGAAGGTGGGACAGACGTTTATCTCACACGTATGATCGATGCTTCGGAAAATGAAACGGATCGGGTACTGATCGGCACCGACGGGATCGACAGGCTTCTCGGACACGAAGGCAACGACAGGATCGAAGGCAAGGAAGCCGACGACCATATCGGTGGCGGCAACGGCAATGACTCTATGTTTGGAAATGCCGGCGACGATAGTCTGACCGGTGATGACGGGGAAGACACGATTCTCGGCGGTTCGGGCGACGATACGATCGATGGCGGCGCTGGCAACGACAGCATCGAGTCCGGCGACGGGGCCGACACGATCATACTTGCCGCAGGCGGCGGCAACGACACGGTCACCGATTTCGACATCGGCATGGATAGCGTGCAAGGCGCCGGGTTCACCATTGGCACAGATGGCGACGATCGGCAATTTTCCTTGCCTGACGGCACGACGATCACTTTGGCAGGCGTACCGCTCAACTATGCACCAAAAGGCACTGTCCTGGTCATGGGCGTGGCACGGGTTGGCGGTGTTCTGACCGCCAACAGCACTGGGTTGACCGACCTGGATGGCCTGGGTGCGCTCAGCTATCAGTGGCTAAAAAATGGCGTAGCGATCGATGGCGCGACGTCCGACAACTACGCGCCGAACCTAGCTGATGTCGGAGACCGGATCAGTGTCACGGTCAGCTACACCGATGGCTATGGCACCGAAGAGAATGTCACCTCGGCGGCGACCTTTGAAGTGGAGAGCTTCAACAATCCGGTCTCCGGTTCGGTCTTGATTACCGGAACGCCGGAAGAGGACAGGACCCTTGTTACAGATACCTCCGGGCTGTCCGACACGGATGGCCTTGGTGAGTTCAGGTATCAGTGGTTGCGGGACGGCGTTGCAATCAATTCCGCGACGTCCGACGCTTATACCTTGAAGCAGTCTGACGTCGGGTCCGAGATCTTCGTCCGGGTGAGCTACACAGATGGTTATGGCGCAGAAGAAAGCGTGATCAGCGCGGGGACCGCACCCGTGGAAAACGTCAACGACGCGCCCACCGGTGGCGTGACGGTCAGCGGCGAGGCGCGCGAGGGCGAGACGCTCACGGCGGATGCCTCGGCCCTGGCGGATGAGGACGGTCTGGGCAGCTTCTCCTACGTGTGGCTGCGCGATGGCGCCGCGATCGATGGAGCGACTTCGGACAGCTACACGCTGGCCCAGGCAGACGTTGGGTCCGAGATCTCCGTTCGGGTCAGTTATTCCGACGGTTATGGCGCAGAAGAAAGCGTGACCAGCGCCGAGACGGGGCCGGTGGATGCGACACCAAGATCTCTCATGGGGACTCCTGAACCTGACGAATTGGTCGGCGGACTTGCCAATGACACTATTTCTGGTCTTGCGGAGAGTGACAGGCTGATCGGGCTCGACGGCAACGACATCATCGATGGCGGGACAGGCGCCGATACCATACACGGGGGTGATGGTGACGACCGGATCACTGGCGGTCCGGACGGCCACGAAGTCGACCAGCGCGACGTGATCTATGCGGGTGCGGGTGATGACTTGGCCGAGGGCGGCGGTGGCAATGACCAGATCTTCGGCCAAGGAGGCAACGACACCCTTTCCGGCGGTTTCGGTGCAGATGAGCTGCAAGGTCAGGAAGGCGATGACGTTGTAACGGGCGGTGCGCTGTCTGATCTGGTCTTTGGCGGCGATGGAAGTGATTACGTAAACGGCGGTTTCGGCTATGACCGGATCAACGGCGGGGACGGGGCTGACCGGTTCTTCCACTTGGGGGTGGCCGATCACGGCTCGGACTGGGTGCAGGATTATGAGGCGGTTGAGGGAGACGTCTTGGTGTTCGGTCAGGCCGCAACGCTGGATCAGTTCCAAATCAACTTCGCGCATACGGCGACGCCCGACGGAGAACGCTCGGGAGATGACAACGTTCAGGAAGCTTTCGTGATCTATCGTCCGACGGGGCAGATCATGTGGGCCTTGGTGGATGGCGAAGGTCAGTCCAGCATCAATCTCCAGATCGGTACGGAGATGTTCGATTTGCTGATTTGACGACCCCTGTAGCCTCCTCGCCCCCAAGGCCGTTCGCATTTCGGGCGGGCTTGTTCCTGTTCACCAGGTTCCGCTTGGCCGTCGCGCGTCACTGCAGCTATGCAGGATTCAGGGTGATGCGAAGTGATCAAACCGCGTGGTTTTCGGTGTCATGCTTGGCAACACTATTGGTGAATGTGACGCCTTCGATGACCGGAGGCAACTGGTTCGCGCCGTTCAGTTCCGCGACAGCGTCCGTAACCTTCAAACCGCCGCCTGATCACGCGTCACCAACTTCTGCCCGTACCTCAATTTTTTCGGAGGAAATTCACAATGACGAGAGCACCCAGCCTAGGGTCGGGACTTCGGTAACGGGTCTCTCTCAGTCAAGAGATTTCGGCCAAGCGATTTGGTCCCGCCGACGGGCTATTCCTGCTCGGTCGATCCGCTCGAC
>NZ_JBHRXI010000032.1:0-658 GCF_042648365.1 Lutimaribacter marinistellae
TCCGCTAAATTTCCTTGGCTGGGAGAGGAGCGGAATCGCATGAAAGCATCGAAGTTCACGGAGGCGCAGAAGGCCTTCATCCTGAAGCAGGGCGAGCAAGGCACACCGGTCGCGGAGATCTGCCGCAAGGCCGGGATCAGCCAGGCGACATACTTCAACTGGAAGAAAAAATACGGGGGCCTTCTGCCGGACGAGATGCGCCGGCTGAAAGCGCTGGAGGACGAGAACACCCGGCTGAAGAAGATCGTGGCGGACCTGACGCTGGATCGGGAGATGCTTCAGGATGTCATCGGCGAAAGCTCTGAAGCCTGGCCGTTTGCGCGAGATTGTCACCGGGATGTGCGTCGATTGGGGGGTGTCGATCCGGAAGGCTTGTGGGGCCATCTGCTTCGACACATCCACCTACCACTACAAGTCCCGGCGGACGGATCAGGCTGCCGTCAAACGGCGGATCAAAGAGATCGCAGAGACGCGTGTGCGCTATGGCTACAGGCGCGTCCACGTGCTTCTGAGACGGGAGGGTTGGGTGATCAACATGAAGAAGACACGCAGGATTTACAACGAGTTGGGCCTGCAGCTCAGGAACAAGCACCCCAAGCGCCGGGTGAAGGCAAAGCTCAGAGAAGACCGTCAGGAAGCCGTCGGGCCTAACGATGTC
>NZ_JBHRXI010000033.1:0-1510 GCF_042648365.1 Lutimaribacter marinistellae
CCGGTGTTGTTGGCCGGGTTCTGAAGGCTTGCGAAGACGCCGGTCAGCTGGGCGTTGTAGTAGGAGGCCCGGTCCTGTCCCTCGCCGCCGTCGAGAACGTCGCGGCCCGCGCCGCCGAGCAGGGTGTCGTTGCCCGCCTCGCCATAGACGCGGTCCCAACCTGAATTGGTGCTGAGGTAATCGTCGCCATCACCGCCAAGGATCGTGTCCGATCCACCGCGGCCGAAGATGTAATCCGTCTCGCCCCCGCCATCGATGCGATTGGCCCCCATGTTCCCGCGGATCCGGTTGGAAAGGTCATTGCCTTCGCCATTGATGTCCCCGCCTTCGAGAAGCGTGAGTTCTTCAATGTGATCCTGCAGTTTGAACGAGACGGAACTTTCCACCGTGTCGTTACCGTCCGGTGCCTGTTCGAGCAGTTCGATGGTCGCATCGTCCACGATGTAGAGGTCATTGCCTCCGTTTCCGGCCACTACCCCGGTTACAGAGCCTTCGCGCCCATCATAAGTGTCGTCTCCGTCCGAAAGGATGACGTTGCCGCTCATGAGGCCGCTGTTGCGGACGAAGTCATTGCCGAGCGAGCCGAAGAAGGAAATGTCGCGGGCGATGATCTCGCCATCGTTGATCAGCGTTGTGCCGCCCGTCTGCCCGGCATGCGCATTGTAGATCGCGGTCGATGCCCCGGAAATGAGGCCGGT
This sequence comes from Lutimaribacter marinistellae, assembly GCF_042648365.1. Classification (NCBI taxonomy): domain Bacteria; kingdom Pseudomonadati; phylum Pseudomonadota; class Alphaproteobacteria; order Rhodobacterales; family Roseobacteraceae; genus Lutimaribacter; species Lutimaribacter marinistellae. The sequence continues at coordinate 699 of NZ_JBHRXI010000033.1, forward strand.
ATTCTCGATACGCATACTCGCGGCACCGCTATCGGCGTCGATGGCCGAGCCGCCGGCATCGATCACGCCTGAATTCTTCACCGTTATCGAAACAGAAGTGGTGAAAGGGTTCAGGTCCAGCGCCGAGGAATAGGAGAAGATGTGGCCCGCGTTGACCACCGATACGAAATTGTAGGCGATTGTTGAAATTGCCTCGCTGTCGGCCGAGGAGATGTGCCCGTCGGCGCCGATTTCCACGCGGAGGCCTGTTCCGCCATGTTCTATGGCGCGGTTGTCGGAGCCCGTGGCCGAAATGGCCCCGAGTACCGTGACATCCACCGTTCCAGAGGCGCTGACCGCGTCGGCCGTCGACACGACGAGCGATCCGCTCGGTGCAATGAAGCCGTACTGCCCCGAGGTGAGTGTTTCTGGGGCCGTGACGGTGGTACTGATCACAAAGGTCATGGCGTTTCTCCCGATGGCCGAGATCTTGCGGGCCGCTTAAATATTCAGCATCCCATATATCTCGGCCACCAGGTTTGACCTGGATCAATCCCGCGTTGCGATCAGAAGATGAAATCCCCCGCGGTCAGGTTTGCGGCGGTTTCGGTGATCAGCAGGATCTGGTCGCCCGCGCCGTAGTCGATGCGCACGTCGGCACCGACTTGGGTGATGGTCAGCGCGGCGTAGTTGGCGGCTCCGGTCACGAACTGGATCTTGTCGACACCGTCATTGTAGTCGAGGATCGTGTCGTTGCCGTTGCCCGACCAGAACTGGAACACGTCGGCGCCGAGCCCGCCGCGCAGCGTGTCGTCGCCCTTGTTCCCGGCGAT
>NZ_JBHRXI010000034.1:0-1073 GCF_042648365.1 Lutimaribacter marinistellae
ATGGCAAAGGAAAAGTTTGAGCGTACGAAACCGCATGTGAACATCGGCACGATTGGCCATGTTGACCACGGCAAGACGACGCTGACGGCAGCGATCACCAAGTATTTCGGCGACTTCCGCGCCTATGACCAGATCGACGGCGCGCCGGAAGAGAAGGCTCGCGGGATCACCATTTCGACCGCCCACGTGGAATACGAGACCGACGCGCGCCACTATGCGCATGTCGACTGCCCGGGCCACGCGGACTACGTCAAGAACATGATCACCGGTGCGGCGCAGATGGACGGCGCGATCCTGGTGGTGAACGCCGCTGACGGCCCGATGCCGCAGACGCGCGAGCACATCCTGCTGGGCCGCCAGGTGGGCATCCCCGCGATGGTCGTGTTCATGAACAAGGTCGACCAGGTCGATGACGAGGAACTGCTGGAACTCGTCGAGATGGAAGTGCGCGAACTGCTTTCCTCCTACGACTTCCCCGGCGACGACATTCCGATCATCGCAGGTTCGGCCCTGGCCGCGATGGAAGGCCGCGATCCCGAGATCGGCGAAGAGAAGATCAAGGAGCTGATGGCGGCCGTGGACGAGTACATCCCGACGCCCGAGCGCGCCGTGGACCAGCCCTTCCTGATGCCGATCGAGGACGTGTTCTCGATCTCCGGCCGCGGTACGGTTGTGACCGGCCGTGTCGAGCGTGGCGTCATCAACGTGGGCGACGAGATCGAGATCGTCGGCATCAAGGACACCAAGAAGACCACCTGCACCGGTGTCGAGATGTTCCGCAAGCTGCTGGACCGCGGTGAAGCGGGCGACAACATCGGCGCGCTGCTGCGCGGTATCGACCGTGAAGGTGTCGAGCGCGGCCAGGTTCTGGCCAAGCCCGGCTCGGTGACCCCGCACACCAAGTTCGAAGCCGAAGCCTACATCCTGACCAAGGAAGAGGGCGGCCGTCACACCCCGTTCTTCGCGAACTACCGTCCGCAGTTCTACTTCCGGACGACCGACGTGACCGGGACCGTGACGCTGGCCGAAGGCACCGAGATGGTGATGCCGGGCGACAACGTTGCCTTCACCGT
>NZ_JBHRXI010000035.1:0-1426 GCF_042648365.1 Lutimaribacter marinistellae
TCCAAAGGAGGCGGCCTTCATGACCACCGATAAACATTGATCGATGATGTATCTTCCCGCAAGCTCTCGTCAGCGGGAGATCGGCATCACGCGTGATCCGCTTGGCTCTGTTGCATAAATCCGATGAGGGATTCATCTCGTAAATCCAGCGTGGTAGCTGGGACGTATGAGCAGATCGACACCACCCACTTACAAGACCAGGAACTGGTCGGCCTATAATGAAGCGCTCAAGCGCTGCGGCTCGCTGACGATCTGGTTCGATCCCGAGATGATCTGGAATGCCGCGCCGACAGGCAGGCGTGGTCGCCAGCGGACCTACAGCGATACGGCGGTTCAGACGTGCCTGTCCATGAAGGTTCTGTTCGGCATGTCCTTGCGGCAAACGGCCGGCTTCGTCGAGAGCCTGTTGCGCTTGGTCGGTCTCGACTGGACGGTCCCGGACTTCAGCACGCTGTACCGTCGCCAGAAGACACTCGCCGTGAACACCCCATATCGCGGCTCCAAGGGCCCGCTGCACCTGTTGATCGACAGCACTAGCATCAAGGTCGAGGGCGAAGGCGAGTGGCACGGCCGCAAGCACGGCGGCCCAAAACGCCGCGTCTGGCGCAAGATCCACCTCGGTATTGATGAGGAAACACTGGAGGTCGGCGCCGTCGAGATCACCGGTAGCCACGTTGGTGATGCACCGGTGCTTCTCGGTCAGATCTCGGAGGACCAGGAAATCGGCAGCGTCACGGCAGATGGCGCCTACGACACGCGCAAATGCCACGACGCCATCGCTGACTGCGGCGCCCATGCCGTCATCCCGCCCCGCAAGAACGCCAAGCCATGGAAGGGCACTGTCAGAACAGACTAATTTGAGCCGGGCAGGGTGGTTCCGTACCGTCTGAGGATGCCCAAACCTGACCCATTTCGATATATCAAAACCAGCCGCGAAATCATCCGCTTGGCGGTGATGCTGTATGTCCGTTTCCCGCTGTCCCTCCGCAACGTAGAGGACCTTCTGCACGAGCGTGGCATCGATGTGAGCCATGAGTCCGTACGATATTGGTGGCATCGGTTCGGCCCGATGTTTGCCGCCGAGATCCGCAAGCGCCGTATCGAGGGCATGAAATCCAGCCGGTGGCGGTGGCACCTGGACGAGATGTTCGTGAAGATCAACGGTGAACGACACTACCTCTGGAGGGCCGTCGATCATGAGAGCGAGGTGCTGGAAAGCGTCGTCACGAAGACCCGTGACAAAAAGGTTGCGCTGAAATTCCTCAAGAAAGCAATGCGCAAGCACGGGCAACCCGAGACTGTCGTCACGGATCAGCTACGATCCTAGGGTCGGGACTTCGGTAACGGGTCTCTCTCAGTCAAGAGATTTCGGCCAAGCGATTTGGTCCCGCCGACGGGCTATTCCTGCTCGGTCGATCCGCTCGAC
>NZ_JBHRXI010000036.1:0-730 GCF_042648365.1 Lutimaribacter marinistellae
TGCGGTCGAGACGCGACATGATCCCGAGGCGGACCATCTCCGCCACCACCCTGCCCCATTCCTCCAGCGCGGGTCCGGCGAGATGATCGGGGGGCGTGGGAGATACCGTCTCCGGTTCGGGCTCTGCCCTGGCCAGCCTGTGCTTGCGGGCCGTGCCCTGCAGCAGCTTCAGCCGGGTCGGCTTGGGTTTCGGGCCACGCGGTGCCATGGGCCTTGCCTCCTCTGTCGTTCTTCTTCACCCCGGGGTCCAGTGCTGCCCATCCTGCGCTCTCATCCACCCCGCCTCTCGACGCGCTGGAAGAGCCGCCGCAGCGCATAGCTCCGGGCCAAGGACGCCGCCGTGAACAGCCCGCTCAGGGCAAAATGCTGCGAGACGGTCGCCTGCAGCCCGACCACCGGGAAGGTGACAAGCTGGAGACAGAGCGCCACGCCCCAGCCAACCGCGACATTCGCCACCGCCTCGATCGCGGAGAAGAGACGGGTCTGGGCCATCACGCCACGATCTCCATCCGCTCGGCGGCCAGATCGGCAAAGCTGCGGGTCTCGCCGTCGAGCGTGGCGGCCGCGCCGGTGAACTCTTCCCAGCGTCGCACCGCCACGTCGACATAGGCCGGGTCCAGCTCCATCGCGTGGCAGACCCGCCCGCAGGTCTCGGCCGCGATCAGCGTGGTGCCCGATCCGCAGAACGGCTCGTAAACGACCTGTCCCGGGCTCGCGTTGTTCAGCATCG
>NZ_JBHRXI010000037.1:0-3500 GCF_042648365.1 Lutimaribacter marinistellae
TTCGGCCAGTGGGGGGACGACCGGCTTTTCGGTGGCAACAACGCCGATCGGCTGGATGGCGGCATCGGCAACGACACCATGACCGGGGGACTCGGCGCAGATGTCTTCGTCTTCAACACGGTGTTCAACACCGGAACCGATCTGATCACCGGCTGGGGCGACGGTTTTGACCGGATCGAGATCGCGGGGCCGGTGACGCAGGGCGGAACCACGATCACGAGCAACGCAAGTGGCACGCTGATCAGCTGGGCAGGCGGGTCGGTGCAGGTTGACCACGCCACACCGGGCATCGTGACTTTTGCCGATATCGACTTCGTCTAGTAGGCAGGCATTGACAGCTCCGGCGTGCCATCGAATCCGAGGATAATCGTCCTCCGTATGGAGGCCTCGGGCACCCTCTAAGCGGCGTCACCAATTTGGGGCCCGTGAGTTGTGTTGTGTTGGCTTGACAAATTCTGGATACAAAGGCGTAATCTTTTTATTACAGGTGGAGACTTGTTTTGAAGTCCATTCTTTTCGAACAGAAATTCGCGCCACAGCCCATCAATACAGGAGATTTCGGCACGCCATTGGCGTATCACGTTTTGCCGGATGGACGGGCAATAGTACTGAAGAGATTTGGAACTGGCAGCGATACTTACCTGCCTGACGACATAAAACTGACAGTTATCGGCGATGACGGCGAAGTGATCTCCGACATTATCGTCGCACGATCCGATGGAAATTCGGTGCGCGGTTTTTTGGCGAGCTCCGATGGCAAAGTTTGGCTGTTCAACGCCAGAACCTTTGATTTCAGTGGAGTTTTTCTTACGTTGATCGAAGAGAATGGCGATCTGGGAGAAACGGTCTCTATCTATCCGGGGGCAACTTTCTGGGAGCGCGATTACCTGTTAATGGCGATTGACGGAGGCGGTTTTCTGGGTATCTGGACCAGTGTCGCTCCGAGCGGCGAACTGGAAACTCGCTTTCAGCGGTTTGGCGAGGACGGCTCTGCCGCGAACGAGGCAGCGATCCTGTATGGCGAGGACGCGTTCTCTACTTTGAATGTCGATCTGGTTTCCTTGGAAGACGGGCGCAGCCTTTTGTTTCGCCCCGGACAGGACGCATTGTTTCATTTTGTCGGCCCCGGCGGCTATCCGGGCCGTGCCACCCCGGTGTTCGAGGGGGGCGGCTCCATGCAGGGCCTGTCGGATGTGAAGCCCCTACCCGAAGGCGGTTATGCCCTGTTCGCAGTTCGAGCCCACAACGGTTTGACTTTGGAAATGCAGAAAATCGGTCTCGACGGTTCGGCGTCTGGGCCGTCAATCGCGTTAGTAGAGCTTGGGTGGTACGGCAATAGTCTCGCGATCGATCTGCGCGATGATGGAACGCTGGTTGTCATTTCCGGTGAAGGTCGCCGTGAGGTAACCCGGTCCGTCTTTGATCTGGACGGAACATTGCAAGCGACTAAGGCGATCTATAGTGCCACCGCCGAAGAGGCTGGAGATCCGGTGCATGCGCGCCCAGCTGGGAGAAGCGAGTTCCGGGCCAACCTGCTCGACGATGGAAGCTTGGTGCTGGCCGGACCCAGGGTCGGTGCCGAAGGCGAATCGGCCATTTTCCTCCAACGATTCGATGCAAGGGGCAGCGCCGAGATGTCGCCTCAGATTATTGATAATTCTGGGTTTCTATTCTATCACCGTGCCGGGTTTTTTGACAATGGCGCGGGCGATCTTTGGCTTGAATGGTATTCGACCACCGCCGAGACGCGCTACATGGTCACCGCTTTCGATGCGCCGTCTCTACGTCTGCTCAGCGAAGAAAATGACCGGGAAAGCGTTGCAGGTCCTAAGGCGGTGGACGCCCTTGGAGGAGACGATGTTGTCATCGGCAGTTCCGGGACCGACCGTTTGTTGGGCAACCTCGGAAATGATGCGCTGTCGGGCGAAGGCGGAGACGATTTATTCGAAGGTGGTCCGGGCAACGACACACTGCAAGGCGGCGATGGCCACGATGTAGCGTACTTTTCCGGCCGCTGGCAGGATTACATGTTCCAGGTCGAAGGGGAGGTTGGCACAAGGCTTATGGTCAGCCACGCGACGTCGGACGGGCCGGATGGTATAGACCTGCTGACCGGTATCGAAGAGCTGATATTTGCCAATCGGCAAGACGACTTGTCGACGTTTCTAGACGAGTATGACCAGACGCTAAACGGAGGCGACGCGGATGATGTACTCGAAACCGGCATGGGTACGAATATCCTGCGCGGTGGTGCAGGGAACGATACGTTGAATGCCGGTGGCGGTTCGGACACCATAAACGGGGGGGCCGGAGACGACGTGATAAAGGCTGGCCCGGAACATTCCGACTTGGCCGATGTCGTCTACGCGGGTGATGGAAACGATCGTGTCGATGCGGGAGGTGGCAACGACCTTGTTTTCGGCCAAGAGGGCAACGATACAATTTCAGGGGGCTTTGGCGTCGACGAATTGCAGGGTCAAGTTGGAAACGATGTCGTGGCGGGCGGCGCGCTGTCGGACTTGATTTTCGGTGGGGACGGCAACGATTTCCTCAACGGGGGCTTCGGCTATGACAGGCTCAACGGGGGCGCTGGCGCCGACCAGTTCTTCCACCTAGGCATTGGCGATCACGGTTCCGACTGGGTTCAGGATTACGACGCCGCCGAAGGCGACGTTCTGATTTTCGGACGGGCCGCAACAGCGGCCCAGTTCCAGATCAACCTCGCGCATACGGCGACGCCCGACGGTGAACGCTCCGGAGATGATAACTTGCAAGAAGCCTTCGTAATCTATCGCCCAACGGGGCAGATCATCTGGGCATTGGTGGATGGTGAGGGTCAAGACCGGATCAATTTACAGGTTGGAGGTGAAGTCGTCGACTTGATCCTTTAGTCTGGTGTTTTCCCAAGCCTCGGCGACAAAGCTGGCATGTGCTTCATTTGGCTCCGCAAGCGTGTTCAAACCGATCTTTGACCATTCGGCAACGTGGATCTGCGAGCATCGACGCATCCGAAACGATGGGTTTTTTTTGCCGGTAATAGTGGCGAGCTTTTTACTTAGTTTCGTGAAACAGGGGGCGGGAGACGTTTCGATATTTGATGTCTACACGTCTCCCGCCCCCTGTTTCCGTTGAGAAAGGTCAGTTCGAATTTGATTGGTCGCTGAAAAGGTCCCTCTTCGGGGTAGCGTCAGCAGCCTCCTCCGGCGGTGGGCGCCGTGTGGCGACGATGTCGAGCTGATCCCGTGCTCGCGGCACACGTCTACCGTCGCAACGCCGCTCGCCTGCTGTTTCAGGATCGCTATGACCTGCTCTTCGCTGAACCGTTATCTCTTCATTCTGTCCGTCTCCTTCGTTTGCTCTGCCCCCTGAAAACTGGATCGTTCGGAGCTGGAGTTGTCCGCTAAATTTCCTTGGCTGGGAGAGGAGCGGAATCGCATGAAAGCATCGAAGTTCACGGAGGCGCAGAAGGCCTTCATCCTGAAGCAGGGCGAGCAAGGCAC
>NZ_JBHRXI010000038.1:0-1694 GCF_042648365.1 Lutimaribacter marinistellae
CCGGCGGATTTCAACGGCGCGGTGAACGTCGAGGTGATCGCCTCGGACGGTACGGAGAGCGTGAGCAGCACGTTCGAGCTGACCATCGACCCGGTGAACGATGCATCCGAAATCGATGTATCGGCTCAGACACCAACGGTTCATGTCGAAGCAGTTGACACGGCGCCGGCGGTTCCGACGTTTGTCGCAGATAAGGTTGACGTAATAGATGTGGATGGATTGGACTACGATTCTGGCTCGTTCTCCGCGTCGGTGGTCGGTGGCGACGTCAACGACGTGCTGGATCTTGCTGCCAGTGGGGTAGTCACTGTGTCCGGCGGTGGGGTGAGCGTCAACGGGACCCAGGTCGGATTCGTCAGCGGTCTCGGAAGCGCGAACCTGAGCGTGTTGTTTACGACCGCAGCGCAGGCTGCGGATGTCGAAGCGGTTGTCCAGGCGCTGACATATGCCACGACGGACGATACCCCGCCCGCGTCGCGAGAGATCTCCTTGAACCTTTCTGACGGTGACGGTGCCTCTGGGGTGCAGAAAACGGTCACCGTGACAATCGACGACCAGAACGATACACCAACGCCGGTGGACGACACTTTCGGCGCGTCCGAGGGGTCGTTCGTGTCGACCATCAACCTTCTGACCCGTGGCACACCCGACAGTGATCCTGAAGGCGACACGCTTACCGTTGTCAACATCTCCGACGTTGCCGATGGCTCTGAACCTGCGGGCGATAGTTCTGCGGTAAGTGCGTCTGCGGGCGTCGTGACAACGGACTGGGGCGCAGAAGTCACTCTGCAGCAAAACGGACAGCTATTCTACAACCTGACATCCAGTACGGCGCGGTTCAACGAACTCAAAGCCGGGGAAACGGCCACGGACAGCTTTACCTACGCCGTAAGCGACGGCAACGGCGGGAGTGCAACTGCCACGGTTCAGGTCGAGATCGCCGGCACAAATGACGCCATCATCGCCAACGGTGATGCCATCATGGCAACCGAAGATACAGTTGCCTCGGTGACAGGAAATATCTTGGACAACGACACCGATGTGGATGTCAACGATACGCGGTCCATCGTGAACGTGACCAATTCGGCGACCGCGAGCGCGATTGCAGTGATTGGCGGGTATCAAATCACGACCGTCGACGGGGTCGTCATCCAACTTGCGACCGATGGCAGCTATTCGCTCACTGCGCCCGACAGTCTGGCTGACGGCCAGACCTACACGGCGAGTTTCCAATACACTGTACAGGATGGCGGTTCTTCTTCGTCGGTCGCGACCGTGATCGTCGCGGTCACGGGCGACAATGACGCTCCCGATGCTGCCGCAGTGACTCTTATCGCCTCAGATGAGGACCAGGTCCGGATCATAACCGAAGCCGAGTTGCTTGCAGGAGCAAGCGATCCAGACGCGAATGCCAGCCTGAGCATCACGGACCTGACCCTGACATCGGGCAACGGGCAATTGGTCGACAACTTTGACGGGACTTGGACCTACACGCCGGAACTGAACGACGATAGTTCTGTATCTTTCAGCTACACGGTTTCGGATGGCAGCTTGATAGCGACGGGATCCGCTGGCCTCGACCTTTTGCCCGTGAACGATGCGCCGGTGGTGGACGCGGCCCTGGCGGACCAGTCCTCGGACGAGGACACGGCGTTCTCCTTCACGGTTCCTGCGGGCACCTTCTCGGATGTTGA
>NZ_JBHRXI010000039.1:0-6841 GCF_042648365.1 Lutimaribacter marinistellae
GATCCTGGACGGGCATCAGGGGCCGGAGGTGACGTTGGCAAGGGCGCTGGAGCCGTTTCCTTTGGAGCGGACGGAGCAGCGCGAGCACTTCCGCTAGCGGCCCAGAGCCGCCGTTCGTAGTCTTACTCGATGCTGCGCCGCAGCTTCACCGGACCAGACGTTGATGCAATGCGAAGTATCTTGGACGGGCGCGCGTCGGCAACGCGAACATGGAAGACAGTCGCAGCATGCAAGCCAATTTCTGCTTGGGACGATTGCTACAATTGCCTCTCAAGGTAGCTTGATACCATTTGCATAAAGTTACGCTGACACAGAGCACTACACCCTCTGTCTGGCCACCTGCTTCTTAACAAACGCGCCGATTTCTGCGACCGAGTTGTCTGCTTCGGGGCATCTTCCGACGTTCAGGTGCCAAACGTGAGACCGCCCTCTGGACGTCGTCAACTCGGTTGTAACGCCCTGATCCCGAAGACGGGCGGCAAGGGCGTTGGAATCATCGATCAGCACTTCGTCTTCGTCCACGTGTATCAGGCAAGGTGGTGCACCGACAAAGGTGCCAAGCACAGGCGAAACCTCGGGGTCGCTCGGATCGTGTCCGCCAAGATAGGCATCTTTGCCCCGAATGACCCAGCGCACCGGCACTAAATGGTCGGATTTTTTATTCGTTTTCAGCGATCCGTTGTTCAGCCGCAGGTCAGAAATTGGTGCAATTGCGGCGACAGCAACGGGTTGCCGCAATCCTCGGCTACAGATGCGATGCAACAAAGCGAAGACCAGGTTGCCGCCTGCGCTGTCGCCGACCAGACTGATTGGGCCGGCATCGGGAGTAGCACAGAGCGCTTCATACGCCAACGTGGCTTGGTCGAGGGCCGTCGGAAAGCGATGTTCCGGAGCGAGCCCGTAGTGAAGAAAATAAGCTCTTTGGTTTGCTGCGTTGCCAAGCCTGGCAACCAGATGGCGATAACCACGCAAGTTGCCAATCATGAAGGCACCGCCGTGTAGATACAGCATACTGCCGCCCGTCGGTGCCGAGCCAACCTCGCAGACTGTTGTTGTAACCGAGTTAGCATCAAGACCCAAGGGGCTCTCCGTCAGGCTTAAACCGCCCGGTGTCTTCAAAGTGACTGCCGCGCTCAAATCAGCAATGCGGCGAACTGTTGGCTGATGCGCGATCAAGGCGAGCACTGGTTTTTGGACAAACCGTGCGTAGCCGTTCCAGAATCTTTGTTGGCGTGAAACCATAAGAATAGGTCGTGCTGAAATTCACTCCTGTCAACAAGGTCGTTGTGGACCCTCACTCTGGCAGGAGACACTCGCCCGATCTGCAGCATCGTTCCCAAAGGGCCCGGAGCTGACTTGCGGCACCGCAGAACGACCAGCACCGGCGTCACGCCGACCGTTAGCTGGTCACGGCCCGAAGCCAACATTCATTGGACATTGTCGCCAGCATGAAGCCTTCGCATTTCTGCCTTTCGTTCATCTTGCAGCATTTGTGTGAGCGTTTGGCAGAAGTTTCAAACAGCGCCCTACGTGGCCGCTGCTCCGATGAGTGCCGTGACCAAATCGCGTTCAGCCAATAAAGCCAGCTTGGCGTAATCGGCTGCGCATCTCGTTCATCTTGGCCGGGTCTTTCAAAGGAACACGATCGAGGTCGAGTATGCAGATATCAGGCAACGCATCGCGGCAAGCTTTGACGGCCGCGGTCGCCTTCTCGTTCTGCCCAAGCGCGACATGGCTGGCGGAAAGCAAGAAATGACAATAGAACCAGCGCGGCATTCGGTTGATTGCCCGTTCAGCCCACTCGATTGCGCTATCGTATCGACCGCTCAAGTAGTTCGCCAAGCTCATACCCGAGAAGCGGAAGAAGATACTTGGGTCTCTTGGGTTCGATCTGATCGCGATCTCCTGATTGGCAATGGCTTCATCTACACGCCCCACCAGCCCATATACTGTTCCAAGGCTACCATAGGCCAAGGAGCAATTCGGGTTGAGCTCAACCGCGCGTTCCAGAGCGACAATCGACTCGTCGTGCTTGTGCAAACCCCAACAACTAATCCCCAAGGCCCAGTGCGCGTATTCGTTGCGATCATCAAGTTGTATGGCGCGCCGTCCCAGTGCATATGCTGCCTCCATCGCAAGTTGGGTGTCCGCGGCATATCCCATCTGAGCAACATGATGGTTGATCAGTGACAGGAGCATATTGGCCTCGGCGCTTTCGGGATCGAGCGCCAATGCTCGCTCCAGCAGGGTTTTGGCCGAATCGAAACTCTTGGGTGTGAAATCATAAAGCAGATGCCAAGACCGCATCGTCAGTTCCCAGACCGTCAGGTCGGGGCGCGTGCTGCGCTCGACCGGTTCTTCATTTGTGGATAGGTGCACGGTGGTCTGGATTGAGGCGACCACATTGCGAGTGATCTCATCCTGAAGATCGAACACATCCTGAAGCTGGCCATCATAACGCTCCGACCAGACCTGTCCCCCGGTCATGCCATCGATTAGCTGCGCCGTGACCCGGACCGTGTCGCCGGATCGCCTCACGCTGCCCTCCAGAACGAAACGGACGCCGAGTTCTTCGGCAACACGCCTGACATCGACGTTGGACCCTTTGTATGTGAAGGTCGTGTTGCGTGCGATGATGAACAGCCAGGGTGAGCGTGAGAGAGCGGTGATTATGTCAGCGCTGGCCCCGTCCGAGAAATAGTCCTGGTCCGGATCGTTCGACATGTTTTCAAACGCAAGAACCGCGATGGAAGGTTTTTCAGGCCGTGCCGGGCTTTCAGCAGACAAAGGAAGCGGTGCAGGCGTGAGCGTGTCGCGCAATTCCAGCTTCGAGGACACGCCCAGCTTTCGATAGATCGTGGCCAGATGCGTGCGCACCGTCGACGGGGCGATACCAAGCTGATCGGCGATTTCCTGATAGCTTCCGCCTTGTGCATAGCTTTCTGCAATCTGGCTTTCGCGGCCACTCAACTCACTTGCGCCCGATGATTTCCGGCTCACGCGCTTGCCTCTTGCATGGCTCTGATCATCCGCGCGTTTTCGAGGGCGATCACGCTTTGGGCGGCGAACATCTGTGCAAGCCGGGTGGAGTCATCGGAGAACGGTCGGACGGTTTTCCGGTAGAGTGCAAAGGCACCGACCAGGTTGTCGGCGGCCAGCATCGGGATGGCGACAAAAGATCGTGCCCCGCCCAAGTCGGCAGTGGCATAGCGCAACGGATCTCTTGACTTGTAAATCTCTTCGGCTTTGACGTCGAAGATATTGATCACCTCGCGCTGCGCATCCATGCGGCCAAGACCGGTCTGAGGACTTACGGAGAACCAGCCCTGATCGTCAAACCACCCCTTGAGGTCTGACGGAATACCAAGTGTGAACGTCGCGTGGAACTTCTTGCTCTGGCCGTATTCGAACAGGATACCATACTCGGCGTCGCAAAGCTCAAGCGCGTAACCCAAAATCAACGGCATCACCGCATCAAGGTCACCTTTCGCCGCGCCGATGATCCGCAATACCTCGCTGAGGGCCTTTTCACGACTAATCGCTTCTTCAAGGCTCAGCGCGAGTTCGGATATCACTGCCGCCATTTCAGATTGGTTGCGAGGTTGCGAAGCCTCACCGTTCAAATGCGTCATGAGTTCGTGTTTCGAAGACACTTCAAGTTTTCGGTAGATCGTCGCGAGATGCGTGCGTACTGTAGAGGGCGCAATACACAAGGTGTCAGCGATTTTCTGATATGTAGCACCACCTGCGTATGATTGCGCAATTTGCAATTCTCTTTGGCTAAGGTCGGCTGGTTCTGACACGGTCAATGCCTCGCTGAAGATTAACTGGTTTCAGTGTGGGCACGGTCGGCGCGACACGCAATCCTGCAAATGCTGTAGTCTGAATACTGCATGCATGAGGCGCATTTTACTGCATCTGCACGATGCCCGGCATGTCCGTCGCTAACATATGGTGATCCTCATAGCATGAGCATTGAGGATACCCAGATGTCACTATTTGATACCGCACACGCCTTTTTTGAAGCCTGCGAAACCGGAAAAGGTTGGGACGGATGCAAGTCGTTCTGTCACGACGAAGCGACGTTTTCTTGCCAGGCGGATACGCTTGCCGACACGAAATCCCTCGCGGACTATGCGGAGTGGATGAAGGGCCTGCTGACACCCGTTCCGGACGGTCGATACGAGCTCAAAGCGTTTGCCTTTGACGAAACGCATGGCACGGCTGTTGCGGCGGCGGAGTTTCACGGGACCCAAACAGGCGAAGGCGGACCAATCCCACCAACCGGAAAATCGGTCGTTTCAGACTATGCCTATGTCATGCACTTCGAAGGCGACAAGATCAGCCACATGACCAAGATCTGGAATGATGTTCATGCGTTGAAGCAGCTTGGTTGGGCCTGATGCGCTGGCGCATACTGGCCCTTCTGTTCCTGGCTCGTATCGGTCTTGGGTTCCAGTTTCAGACAGTGGCCTCCGTGGGCGATGACCTGGTCATCGCTTTCGGGCTCGATTATGCAGGGATCGGGTTTCTGATCGGGCTTTTCATGGCCCCCGGATTGTTTCTCGCCATTCCTGCCGGATATTGGGGGCGCTTTGTCTCGGATCGGATCATGGTGGTGATCGGATTGGGCGCACTGGCTTTGGGTGGGGCCGTGTCATCCGTGGCAACGGACAGCTGGGCCATTGCGATGGGCCGCATCTTTGCCGGCGCAGGTTTTCTCTTCACCACGCTCTACTTCACAAAAATGGTCTCGGACTGGTTCGAAGGCCGTGAAATCGCAACGGCGATGAGCATCCTTGTCATGAGTTGGCCATTTGGCATAGCTATGGGGCAGGTCGGCCACGCATGGCTTGCAAAAGCCTACGGCTGGCAGGTCCCGTTTCAGGTGGCATCGATTTACTGCCTTTTGGCCGCGCTTGCGGTGTTCCTCTACTACAGATCGCCACATGATTTGCCGTCCGTGAAAGGCGGCTCTGGTGCTGCTCTGACAGGTCAGGAATGGCGTCTGGTTGTATGCGCCGCATCCGCGTGGGGCGCGTTCAACGCGGCCTATGTCGCCTATCTTACCTTTGGGCCGAAGGTTCTTGAAGAACTTGGCCAAACTGCAATCGCCGCCGCGGGTGTCGTCAGTATCGGAAGTTGGTTGATGATCTTCTCAGGCGCGCTGTGCGGGCAGGTTGTGGACCGTTTCGGCGGCCGGAACCTGGTCCTGACCTTTTGTATGGGAGGCGCGATCGTTTCGCTCATGCTGCTTGGCGTGCCAAGCGCAGGCCTTGGGGCAAGCGTTATCTTCGGCTTGATTGGCATGGCCCCCGCCGGGGTTATCATGGCGATGGCTGGACAAGCGATGCGACCCGAGGTTCGGGCCTTCGGCATGGGTATTTTCTTTACCGTCTACTATGCGATCATGCTGGTCACACCTCCTGCCGCTGGTGCCATCTTGGATGCTACCGGCAACGCGCAGGGCCCAATCTGGCTGGCCGTCATTTTGTTCGCCTCGGTGATCCCGTTTGGCCTCACATTCCAACACTTCAAGCGCTGGCCAATGGCGCGCGTGGAAAGGAAAGTTGGATGATAGACGTTCGCAAAGCACTCTTTTCCGAGAAATCATCACTGCCGATGAAATGGGCCGATCTTGTGATCCGATCAGCCGCGTTGCTGCAATGGCCGTGATCCGGAACTCCTTCGCCGGGGTCGATCAAGAGGACTTCGCGCCAATATTCCAGATGAGTGCGGAACTGGGACAATCTCTCGCAGAAGAGCGTGTGAACATGTTGAACAGGCCACCTGTCTGCTACCGCAAAGCGGCACTTGTCGAGACATCGGGTGCGATGGACCATCGTGCCGGGCTGCTTCACCCGGCACTCGGCAAACCGGTCCGCGCCGAGGTAGGTGACGGCAAGGCCCTGATCCCGTCCACCCACGAGGTCGGACCTTTGGGAGGGCACATCGATCTGCCGCTCGGACACAAGGATGAGCCCTGATCATTCGATCGTATCGACACCATGACCCTGTGCGTGCCAGACGCACCTCGCGCCGATGAAATCGTCTTGTGCATAGGTCTCTCGGACGGAACCCGTGCGCATCCGAGAGTCGGCAAAGGGCCGAGCCCTTCTTGGACCGGCAGTGTGAAACAAACAGACTATGCGATGTCGATCCCTGCCCAGAGCTGCCACACAAGACAACCGTAAATGCTGCGGGGCAGCTATCCCAGTGCGGACATTCAAACGCATGCGATGCAAATGGATAGTGCGCCAAGATCGGGAGGGATTACCGGGTCCGGAGGGCCCGGCGCAGGTCACCCTCCGGCTTCATCTCGGGAGCCGCCGCACAAGCGGCTGAGAAAAATCTCGGAAAACCATTTCCGACACCACGCGGACGACACCATGTCCGTTGAGTAAGCCGCCGCATAGGCGGTCGGGGGACGGAGGCCCCGGCGCAAGTCACCCTCCGGCTCTACTTGCCATCTTCCGCGAGAGCGTCCAGACAAGCGTTTGTGCATGCTCGGCCCTTGCCCGTCATTGGCCGCCCTCGTCGACGCTGCAGTGCGGCTTTACCGAACCGGCCGTTCGAACCGTTGTGCAGCATAGCCGGATATGTGAGTGTGGTCAGTGCGGGACAATTCAGTCTCTCGCCCAAGCACCGAGATCGAACTTTTCGCTTTAGATTTTAGTTCGAGGGCTCGTAGGGTTCCGGCACTCCGAACGGGACTGGTGGCTCTTCGATGAGCGTCCTCTCGAATGCCACGATCTTCTCGAAGATGATGGGCAGGATCCAGGTAGCTTCCTCCTGGATCTCGTATTCCTCTTTCGGGTCGGTGATAAGGTTGAAGACGCGA
>NZ_JBHRXI010000039.1:6851-10394 GCF_042648365.1 Lutimaribacter marinistellae
ATGACTGAGGGATCAGACGTTCACTTTTTGACAGCGCCGGCGATCGCACCGACGACCGCGCCACTGCGCGCACCCGAGCTGCCACCGACCAGCGCGCCAACGCCCGCGCCAATCGCAGCGCCTCCGAGGGTGTTCTTGACCTGCCTTTTGCCCGCGTCCGCCGGCAAGGCCAGGGAAAGGCTCATCCCGAGCGCAAGGACGAGGGTCGTCGATATCGGGCTTTGTATATGCTGCATTTCGTCATTTCCCTTTTGGTTGAAGATCAAGCCGGGGCATTTGGCTGTCTTGGCCAATGCCTTGCATCGCGATAATTCTGCCGGCGGAAGACACGGAGCCCGTTACCAAGACCCTCGACGCCGTGCCCGAGGGGTTCACCGCCGATTGGCGGCATATCGAACTGTGTCTGCCCAGCAGCCGGAACCACATGCCACAGTCGCATGGTCAACCTTCTCTGATCGGCAAGCATTGGAAGCATGCTGTCCTCCCATGTCGTCAGCGACGGAGACATCTGGCAGCGCCCATGATCAGGGTTATTGATGCTATCAATTACTGTTTGATTGATTCTGTCAACCTCTGAAACTATCAATCTTCTACGGCAAAGAAGCAGGAACGGAGCGCATGACATCCATTCACCAAAGTCTCGGATACTGGGTCAGCCTGATATCGCGTTCGATGGAAGCAGAGTTCAGTCGCCGATTGGCGCCCCATGGCCTGACGCGCATGTCTTACGCGGTGCTCGGTGCCATGGTGTTCGACAAGCAATCGACCCCGTCGGATGTCGCTGACTTCCTTGGTCTGGATCGAGGTGCCGCAAGCCGGCTACTGGACAAACTGGAAGTGCAGGGCCTCATTCGACGCGACCGGGATCGTAGCGATCGCCGTTCGGTATCAATACGCGTGACATCGCGCGGTGAAACATTGGCGCATGAGATGCAGGTTCAATCGCGGGTCGTGAACGATATGTTCACCGCAGCGCTTACGCCCGACCAGGCAGCCGAGTTCATCGAAATGGCAAAAGCAATGGTGGCCCGATCGGAGGCGCGCCCCAACAGCCTGTAAAACGTGAACCAAAAGACGTGCGGTCGGACTCCAAGCGACATGACGTGAAGATCGATGGTGGATTTGACCTTCCCCTGCGATTAGGGCCGGTTTGATCGGGAATCTTCCGGTTGGGTTTCAGTGTTGAGCGACAGCGCGGCGGATTTGGTATGTTCGGCCGTCGGCATGATGCTGAAGACGTGGCGGGCGTGGTGGATCGGAGGAACCACCATGACGACTACAAACCTGCCAGCCATCCGCGCCTGCCGTCCCGCTTGGAACAAGGGCCGCATCGTCGGCCAGAAGCGTCCGCTTGAGCCGAAACATGTATGGGCGATCCGGGTCCGCCTCGAGATTGCTCAGCGGATGCGCGAACTTGCGCTCTTCAATCTCGCCATCGACAGCAAGTTACGCGGATGCGACCTGGTGAAGCTGAAGGTCGCTGACGTCTATGCGGCCGGATGGGACAAGTACCGCTCTTCGATCGTCCAGAGCAAAACCCAGACGCCGGTCAGCTTCGAGATCACCAAGGGGACTCGAAAAGCCATCGTGGCTCGGCTCGAGGCTCCGCTGATGGTGGGGTCGGAGCATCTCTGGCCCGGTCGCTTTCACGAGCGCCGGCATATTTCGACAAGGCAATACGCCCGCCTCGTCCGAGACTGGGTGACGTCTATCGGTCTCGAGCCGAGCGCCTACGGGACCACTCCATGCGGCAGACCAAGGTGGCGCAGATACATCGCAAAACTGGCAACCTCCGCGCAGTGCAGCTTTTGCTCGGCCACACGAAGATGGATAGCACGGTGCGCTACCTCGGCGTCGAACTCGAAGATGCGCTTGCCATCGCGGAGGCGATAGAGCTCTGAAAAGTCGGGCCGGTCGGTAGCGACCGGCCCTTGCCCGTCATTGGCCGCCCTCGTCGACGCTGCAGTGCGGTTTTACCGAACCGGCCGTTCGAACCGTTGTGCAGCATAGCCGGATATGTGAGTGTGGTCAGTGCGGGACAATTCAGTCTCTCACCCAAGCACCGAGATCGAACTTTTCGCTTTAGATTTTAGTTCGAGGGCTCGTAGGGTTCCGGCACTCCGAACGGGACTGGTGGCTCTTCGATGAGCGTCTTCTCGAATGCCACGATCTTCTCGAAGATGATGGGCAGGATCCAGGTAGCTTCCTCCTGGATCTCGTATTCCTCTTTCGGGTCGGTGATAAGGTTGAAGACGCGAGGCACATTGAGCGGACGCGGATCGCTGTTCATGTTCTCCAGCTCGATCAGATGGAGTTTCCAGTTTCGCCACTTGTAGCCGTAAACGTCGTCGTTGTTGTAGATGATGAAACCTTCCCGGTTCGAGGTGTCCTGCTCTCCCAGAAAGAAATCGAGCTGGTCTACGCCATCGACGATCCGATCATCCGGAACATCGTAGCCAGCAACGCGGCCCAGAGTTGGCAGCATGTCCACCAAGTGCACGATTTCGTTACTGGTAGAACCCGCTTCGATGCGGCCTGGCCACCGCATTAGGAATGGAACGCGCAGCGACCCTTCCCACGCAGTGAAATAGCTGCCCCGCCATGGTCCAGCCGTGCCGTGCCATGGTTGGAAGTACTCAGGCCCGTTGTCGCTCAGCCAGATGACGATAGTGTTGTCTTCAACGCCAAGGTCGCTGATCGCGTCGAGGATTTGCCCGGAGCGAAAATCAATCTCGGCCAGCACATCAGCATAATGGCCATTGCCCGTGATACCGTCGAAATCCGGATGCGGCAGCGTTGGCAAGTGCGGCTGCGTAAAGGGCACAAACGCAAAGAATGGCTCATCACTGGCGACAGATCTCTCCATGAAATCGATGGCACGGGACGTCAGTTCGCCGTCGATCTCCCGACGCGATGCAAGGGTGTAGGGTTTGACGTCTCGAGGCGTTTCGCCGCGTGTCGCCTCCTGAATCATCGGCTGACCGCTAACCGACGCATCGAACTGGAACTGCGATGAATACTCGGATTCATCCGTTGTGTTCGCGACGCCATACCATTCGTCGAACCCCTGATCGGTTGGGAAACGACCGGGCATGTCACCGAGATGCCATTTACCAAACATGCCGGTCGAGTAGCCAGCATCCGAGAACAACTCGGCCATGGTTACTTCCCATCCTACCATGCCGTAAGGAACGCCCCAAACAACCCTCGTGGTGGCAGAACGGATCGGACGGCGACCTGTCATCAACGCCGAACGACTGGGCGTGCACTGTGGCTCGACATTGAAGTTCAAAAGCCTCATCCCCTCTTCGGCCAACGCATCGAGACGAGGGGTCGCGGCCCCGCGTAGTACTCCGCCACCGTAGACGCCCAACTCACCCCAGCCGAGGTTGTCGACCATCATCAACACGACATTGGGTTGCTCATTGGCCTGAGCCAAGGATGAGTTGCCCCACAGGACACAAGCTGCAAGCGACATCAGGATTTGTTTGAGCGGATTTCGCATTCGGATGCCCCCATCTTGGCCCGGGTATTCGTGAAGCG
>NZ_JBHRXI010000039.1:10404-10730 GCF_042648365.1 Lutimaribacter marinistellae
CGGATGAGTTGCCCCACAGGACACAAGCTGCAAGCGACATCAGGATTTGTTTGAGCGGATTTCGCATTCGGATGCCCCCATCTTGGCCCGGGTATTCGTGAAGCGAGCTTTCCGGCAGATCGTCGTCTCACGCACACGATATTAGGACTATCGTCCTAATCTTTGCGAGAAGAGCGATCTGTGTCAACGTTGCGTTACGACCACTGTCAGAATTTGAACATACCTTTGGTGATGTTCCTCACCTGCACAACGCAAAGCGAACTGGATCGATGGACAAGAAAATTGAAAGCTACATTCCCGAAAGGGTAACGCACCTGCTGCAGGAT
>NZ_JBHRXI010000039.1:10740-11329 GCF_042648365.1 Lutimaribacter marinistellae
ACTCACGCACACGATATTAGGACTATCGTCCTAATCTTTGCGAGAAGAGCGATCTGTGTCAACGTTGCGTTACGACCACTGTCAGAATTTGAACATGCCTTTGGTGATGTTCCTCACCTGCACAACGCAAAGCGAACTGGATCGATGGACAAGAAAATTGAAAGCTACATTCCCGAAAGGGTAACGCACCTGCTGCAGGATCTGGTCGTCCAGCGCCCGGTTGCAAAAGAAACCCGTGGGCTTTCCAGTGGTGACAGCACCAGGCGGCGGATACTTGATACGGCTTTTTCGCTCTTCATCGGCACTCGGGCAGAAGACTACACGATGCGCAATCTGGCGAACGCATTGGATATGCGCGTCGGCAATCTGACGTACCACTACAAGACTAAGTCAGAACTCCTCAACAGCCTCGTTCGCGATCAACTTGCGAACTATGCGGAAGACATCCTGATGTGCCTGCAAATGAGTGAAGCCACACCCCAGGCCGCGCTCGACAGGGTGGTAACCCTTCTTGTGCAGGACTTGCGCCGGGCGGAGATCGCGTTCTTTCCGCAACTTTGGGCGCGTTCATTGAATGACGATGCCGCGG
>NZ_JBHRXI010000040.1:0-466 GCF_042648365.1 Lutimaribacter marinistellae
CGCGCTCGACAGGGTGGTAACCCTTCTTGTGCAGGACTTGCGCCGGGCGGAGATCGCGTTCTTTCCGCAACTTTGGGCGCGTTCATTGAATGACGATGCCGCGGCCGAACTGATGGACAAAATCCACGAGCTTGAGAGACAGGTGATTGCAGGACTGATTGGAGCCAGTCGTCCCGACTGGCCACAAGAAGACTGCGATTCACTTGCACTTCACGTCACTGCGGCAATTGAGGGGCTGACCTTGTTCATCGGGCGAAACAAGAAATCACATGGCATCTATGCAGCGCCCGAACAGGAGATTGCCCGCGTACTGAAAACTGTGCTGGAAACCAAATGTAGTCCGAGCCAGTGCTAAATTTGACAGTTAAGTCGACAGACGACGCTGGGCTCGAAGCGGTTATGCAGCATTGCGGCAGACAGCCCGGCCTCCCAGGCAGGACACCATGACGCTGCTGGCCTATGGCTT
>NZ_JBHRXI010000040.1:476-9248 GCF_042648365.1 Lutimaribacter marinistellae
GGCGCAGTTTCAACGTACCTGCCTTTCGTGCAGCACGCAAAGGCTCAGGTACCTTTATCACCGAGATACAAACGGGGCTCTGTTCCACAAATCTGGCGAGAGATGCATATCGCGAAACCAGCGAATTAGCTGGGACGCATAGTGCCAGCGAAAAGCACAGAGATCGGATTGGCCAAGTCAGTTGGAATGTCGAGCCAGTCTGTTCGGTTATTGGAAGAGCAGATATTCGTTGCCACCCTGTCGTTGTTTGAATTGGGCTTGGGGCCGACTTGCGCCAGTTCAGCGCGAGGAGCGGTATCATCTTAGTAGGACGAATGTCCGCTACATCGGATGTCGCATAGACGGCTCGCGTTAGCAGCGAATGGCAGCTCCCCGCCCATTCTGTGGAAAAAACACCCTTTGCAGGTGCGGAATTCTGGCGTCCGGAAGCGGCGCAAGCGCCTTTCCTGTCAGGCAGTTCGCACTTGCTGCGTTGCGGGAAACATCTTGGCCAGTTTCCTGAGGTTCTGGGCGGTTGCGGCGAGGAGGAATTCGTCATTTGCCCCACATCGTCCGCGTAAGCGCCTTTCGGATTACTGCCTTGGGATCGCTTCAAAAGTCCCTCAACGCACAGATTTTGTCAGCGTAGGAACAAGACGTAGTCCAAGAAGGCTCCGGCAGTAGCTTTCTCGAGACTACCTTGGTTGCGAGCTCAACACACGTCAGCAGGGAGCATGGCAATGTCAGAGTAGCGGACGTCGGAGATCGTCATAGAGGTGCACTGGTGCCCGCGGAGTTCAGCCAATACCTTGTGAGGGCTTGGCTGCAGATAAGGCGGTAGCCGCGGTTCTGGAGACCCATCTCAGCCAGTCCAGCGCGAGCGCCGACGAACCCGGCGAGTTCTCCCGGATCTGAAGCTGGTGCGGATACCGTTGTGGCCGCAGGCGTCGTCGTCTCGATGCATCTACTCAGGGCGATCAGGGCGCCAATGGCAAGCGGCGTGGCAATAGTCTTTCGGTGGTTCTCTTTCGTTGACCTTATCTGGAAATGAATAGCCCTGCACCGTCCCTCAGCTTTTCGCACGGCTTCGGATCATCAGGACGATCGCAACAATGAATGCGAGAGCGCCGATGCCGATTAGGAGGGCACCCAATGGCAGGAAGAAGCTCTCCCGAAGCAAGCCGTCGTCCCCGACGTCTCCATACAGTGTCCTCTCCGTCGCGAGGCTCGCGCCGCCGAGTGCTGCCGCGATCCAGGCAAGGATCGCCATGCGGCGGGCGGTCACTGAAACACGCCTTCGAACACACCACTCCGATCGAACTGGCAACGGAAGGCGCGTGTTGGTTGGTCGCGGAAACGCCCTGTGACGACGTAGCGCGCGCCGATGTTGAGCGGACGGTCGGTCTCAAGAAGAGGGACGGCCGTATTGAAGTGACCGGCAGCCGCGCCAAGGCAGTAGGCCTGCATTCCACCAACCGGGGTGGGAATGCCACCCGCGCTTGAAGTCGATGTGCCCTGCTCACGCCGGAGACGCGCAACGGCATCCTCGGAGCGCGCGCGTTGGTCGGACGTGCATACGCTGCCGGTGGCGATCTGGCGACCGCTCGGGCTGTAAAGAAGCGTGCAGCCACCAACCCAATGCACCTCAAGCTCACCGCTCGCGCGCTGTACGATCTCGGGCACGCCGGGGCGGGGGCCGCGCTGGTCCGTGGGTATGGCGATTGCGGGGCCGGATGGTGCCGTGCCTTCGCGCAGGAAGCGTCCGGCGACCCAGCCGGCGAAGCGACCGTCCGGCGCCTCGACCTGGCACCAGCGTTGGGACCGCTGAACGCAGCCAAGGTTGCGGAGAGTGAAGCCATTCGGCATCCGCGCGACCACGCGATTTTGTGTCGACGGACCCGAGCGGACGTTGAGCGTGTCGCCGGATGAGACGCCCGTCACAGCGAACCAGTCCGGCCCGCCGCTGAGACCGTCTGCGAAGTCAGGGGCTGGTTGAGCGGGTGGCTCGCTGGGACCAACAGATTCTTGAAGAAAGCGGCCAGCGACCCAGCCAGAGAGCCGACGGTCGGGCGCTTCGACATTGCACCAGCGGCCAGAGGATATGACGCAGCCGAGGTTGCGCAGGACGAAGCCGTTTGGGACGGTGGCGACCACGCGATTGCCCGTCGACGGCCCGGCGCGAACGTTCAGACGGCCATCGCTTGAGACGCCGGTCACAGCCCACCAATTGGGGCCGCCCGTCAGGCTGTCGGCGAAATCGGGTGGAACGATCGCGCCACCGTCGATGCCGATGGAAAGGCGATAGTCGGCACTCTCACCGCGCCGTGCCGCATTTCGGTTGAGAAAGACCTGGATGGTGTAGGTCCCGCTCTCCGGCAACGTCCCTGCATAAGATGTGCCGCTTATGGGGCCGATGAACATCGCTGTGCTCTGACCGGGGATGTCGCCCGGCGCGAAGACGTTGAAGTAGGCCGACGAGTTCGACGCGGCGAGGTCGACCTGCATCTCCTGCCCGGCATTGGCCGCAAGCTGGTAGCGCACTTCTTCGTTGCCGACGATCCGACTTTGGATGGTTGTGCCGCTGGTGCCCGAGGCGAAGCGGACATCCTCGGTCCGAAGTTGCGCCTGCGCCGTGATCGGCAAAGCGAGGGCGAGAAGAAGGATGATGGGGCGAAGCGTTTTCATGATTGTCTCCTCTCTCTCAACGGGCCGGTACGCAGGTCATCTCGGTCCCTTCGGACCAGACCAGCGTCGCCGTATCGCCTTCGAGAGTGAGGCTGTGTCCGAACGTACCTTCGTAGCGCGTCCCAATCTCGGACGGCACAACGGTGGCGGTGTCGACACTGTCGCCGTATTCAAGCCGCGCACTCGGCCTCTCGGTACCGAAGTAGAAGACGGTCACCTCGTTCGCCGGATTGCCGTCGCAGGCGTAGCTCGTGACCTCGGTCGGCTCTTCGAGCATCCACTCGGCGACGAGCTGGCCCTCTCGGCGGAGGTAGGCGTCTTCCACGCAGGCCCGCAAATCCCCCGACTTCCAGCACTCATCACGGCCCGAGACCCAGCCCCGCTGGTATGCGCGGAGGGTGCTGGCGGCTTCTTTGGCGCCCGCATCCAGCCCTTCGGCGACGGCGATCGCCTCGGCAAATCGGTCTGCCAGGCGAAGGTCCAACATGGCCAGATCGGCGTCAGCGCAAATCAGTTGCTCGGCGTCCGAACGTGCCGCGGTGCAATCGAAAGATGGAGAGAGCGCGGCGACCTCCGTTTCGGCCGTGGGCTCGCTGTCGTCCGCAACAGGTGCCGCCGCCTCCTCGGTGGAAATGGCTGCCGCCTCCTGCACCCAGTCCGCGATGTGGAAGGGCAGCAGAACGTCGGTCGTGCAGGTTCCTTCTGCGAATTGCCGGGACGGGTCGTTGACGAAGCTCTCCGCCATATCGAGCGCGCATTGGGAATAGAGGATGGCGCCATGCCCGGCCTCGGGGATGATGAAGGCCTGCGCGTTGGTCAGACCCTCGGTGGCCGTAATCGCCCAGTTCTGGGACGTCTGAATGTCCCAAGTGCTGCCGAGGCTCAGGGTCGGAATGTCGCTTTGCACAACCTCCTGCCAACCCTCGCGCGGGTACTGGTCGAACATCGGGCAAACCGTGTCCAGCAGGAGACCGGCTTGGCTGCCCCAGTAGGCATCAGTCTGCGGGTAGTCCAGTGATGCCGTGGTCGCCTCGTATCCCTGCAGCGTGTTGAAGGGCACGTCCTCTTGGCAGGCGTAGATCCAGAGATCCGTCGTCGTCATGAAATCGTAAGTGGCGGTCAGCAGCGACCGGCCCGACGCCTCGAAAAAGGACGCGATCTCTTCCTCGCTCATCGCATTAGCGAGGGCGAGAAGGCGCGCGGCGGCGGGTCCCTCGAAGTGGCCGGCAATGAACGCGGTCAACGCCTCGCGGGTCGGGTGCCCAGAAATGAAGGTGGCGACGTCCGTGGCGAATTCGACCAGCAAGGCGCTGTCGGCAAGGATCGTCCCGCTGGCAAGCGCCAATTCCCGGTCGAGCAGCCCGGCAAGCGGCGTGTAGTCCCTCTGCCGCGTCACCGCCTCGCGTAGACCCTTCAGGGTCACGTCAAGCTCGTGATCGGTCTCCCGGATGCGCTCGGCCTGGCTGATGGCCAGCTCGAGAAGCCGCTCACCCTCGACATCAGTCACCTGCGCCGTTTGCCTCAGATCCGAGACAGGATCGCTCGGCAGAACGTAGCCATTCTCGATGACGTAATCGAGCGTCGGCGTAGCGACCGCCGGGTCCTCGATCATGCGATGGAACTCATAAACCATCGCGGGCATGAAGGGCGTGATCGTCGGGTTGCCCAAGTGATGCCCGTCGGCGCGCTGCGCGAACATGTCGAGGATGACCTCGGGGCCAAAGGCGGTGCCGTTCGGATGGACCAGCTCGCCCGCGGTGGCGGCATCCAGCGTTTCGGTCAGGATATCGCCGAGGTTCGGATAGGCGTCGTCGCAGATCGGATCGGCGGCGCAGTCCTCGACCAGCCGAACCATGGAATCGTTAATCGGGACTGCGAGCGTTTCGTAAAGCGGTAGCCACATCGGCGCGACTCCGTCGAGAATGACAGAGCGCAGTCCCTCGGGCGCCGCGCGCATGACCTCGAGCGTCAGCTTTGTACCGTAGGAGATCCCAAGGATATTGTAGCTGTCAAAGCCGAGCGTCCCCACCACCATTGGCACATCGAGCGCGTTCTGCCGGGTATTGTAGTACTGGAGAGTGATGTCTGAGTTCTTGAGCTCCTCGATGCAGGGGCCGACGAGTTCCCCGCTGAGCTCGCCTCTGACGACCTCGCCGACCTTTGTGTTGATGACGCCCTGACAGGCCGCCTCTCCGGTCGAAAGCCCTGCCGCCCGCTGGTCGAAGGTGACGATATCGCGGGTCTGCCGCCAGCCGTCGAAGAATTGCGCAAGTCCGGCGAGGCCGTTCATGTTGCCCATCCCCGGCCCGCCATGAAGGTAGACGAGTGCATCGGGCTCCGGCACCTCTGAATGGGATTTCAGAACGGCGAAGAACAGGTCGATGCGCTTGCCGTCGGGGGCGACATGGTTCTCGGGCACGCTGACCGTGCCGCAGATCATGGTTTCACCCTCGATTTCATCGATGCTCATGGGTTGCGGGCAGGCGGTGATCGCGACGGGCGCATCCCCGTCGTGGCCGCCGGTCGCGATTGCTCCGAAATGGCGTTCGGCGTCGACAGGCTCGCCCGTAAGGGTACTCAGCACGGCAATTATTTCGGCGAAATCCATTTTTGGCTCCCTTGCGCGGCATTTTCTCCAAGCAAGAGGCCGCTTTTTTCTTCATTCAGATGACGCCCAATCGGGTCCGCGAAGTTGCGATGGCCTGAGCGCCGAAAAAGGAGGATCGCTACGGGACCGGGACATTTCGGTAGGGCCCGCGGGGATGAGACGAGGGCTACCCATGATTCGCAATCCCCAGCACCAATTATTTCAGGCTGTTCCCGGGTCTGGCTATCCAGAATGCGAAGCAGGCCTATCCAGATCGCGCACACTTTAGGTTGAAGAGGTGGGTTCGGATTCAGCCATTAGTAGCCGCTCTCAGTGTCTCGCCCGGAGTTTCTCCATAGACGCGCTGATAGCGCTGAGAGAAGCGACCAATATGGAAAATTCCGCACTCCATCGCAATGGACGTCGCCGTATCGCCGGGACGAGGCGCCAACAGTCGATGCCTGGCCGCTTCCATCCGAATGCTCGCGAGGAAGACCGAAGGCCCGATTTCGAGCGTCGATCTGAAAGCCGCCTGCAGTGTGCGAACGCTCACTTCAAGTTCGGTCGCCATGTCTTGAACGGAGATATGCTCGGCGTATTTCGCCCGAATGAAATCCTCGCATTTTGCCACGAGCGTAGCCCGTGGACCCGGCCGCGACCTGACCGGAATGGATGTCGCCGCGGCCATGATTTCCGTGAGATGGTCTAAGATCAGCGCCTCGGCCAACCGGGCGCGCCCCTGTGTCACTCGAACGGCATTTCTATCAAAGAACTCGCTGTGGGCATATCCCATCAGGTCACGAAAGCTTCGGCCAGCTGCAACGGACCATGCGGTGGCGTCAGCCTCGACGCGTTTGGTGGGTTCAAGGAAATCTTCGGCTGTCGCCTCTGGAAGAAAGCAGTGCCTCCCGGCACTGAGACCAAATGGCTCGGGTTGAAGTTTTGCGGTAACTCTACCAGGCGCACAGGCGGCGACCATGCTCGTATCGAGGTCCAACTCAACACCTTTGACAGACTTCTGTATGCGACCCTCCAGTGGAAGATCGAACGTCATGAAGGGAAGGTAGTCGACAACGAACTGGTGACCGGTCGACTTGAATGCGAAAAGCGTCAGTCTGCCAGAGGGCAGCTGCACGGACTTTATCTCAGCCGAAGGTGCGGCGTGCAAATGAAACTCGAACCCGGACACCCCGGAGGCCGCGAGAGCGCCGGACACCATTTCATCAATGTTGTCCGGCTCGATTCGGAGATGAGTCACATCAAGCATCAGTTGTTATACCGAGAAGTCTCGCCTTTGGATCAACTGGAGCCTTAGAACCGGTACTCTCTTCAAGCGCGTACGGTGCGGAAGCCGCCAGGATTATGTCAAGACGTTGCCAATTTCTAACCCACCTGCGCTTACAAAAGCAGACCCTTCCGGACCTCGGCCTGAATGTCCGCTCAGGACCGGTCGCAATTCTGTGCAGACGGCGGGTTTCGGATCTTCTCTGCAGTCGCGAACCGACCTTGCCGCGTCATCCGGAGCTGACATTCAGATGAAGCTGAACGGAGACTTCGTTCGTCATCGCCACAACGAAGCTCCGAGCCCAATACGGACGCGAAGACCACTCTATGCTATCATGATGCAGGTCTGACATGGGAGGGGCCGATGTCTGAAGAGCAGAAGGTACTGGCGACTTTGGAAGAATATGCATCCGCATACTGCGCAAAGGATCTGGCCAGGCTCATGGGGATCTTTGTTGATGGTGACAGGATCTCCCTCATTGGAACTGGAGGTGACGAACTCTGCTCGGGCCGAAATGCGATCGCATCTGTATTCGAGCGCAACTTCCGGGACGCGACGGCCCTTCGGTTCGAATGGGGGTGGACCGACGTTGCGGTTCACGGTGACGCGGCGACGGTAGCGGTTGCTTTGGTGATACACTTGAATGTCGCAAATGCGCAGGTCTTGGTTCCCGTACGTTGGACCGTATCTCTTGTGAAAGCCGGATCGACTTGGAGGTGGGTTCATCGCCATGCGTCCGTTGCCGCTGACTCGCAAGACGAGGGCTATGCCTATCCGATCGAAAACTAATGGGTCGGATGGCTGCTTCGTCGAAGGTTTTGGGAAGTAACGAATGTCGGTTTCTGCCCATTACAGCGCCATGGCGCTAACCTGCTATCTTGAAGAGTTATGGGATTTCTCTGGGAGAAGAGCGAATGGTTCGGATTGATCGTGCAAGCGATAGCCGTTGGAACTCTCGACAGAGAGTCTTTTGGAACACTCGAAAATGACACGGGAATCGCCAGAACTCCTATCGGTTTGCCGTCGCTGGTTTGACGCTGTTCAACAAAAACGTGGAAAAGAGGTTCAGAACATTTTGATCGATAAGGACCACATGCTGTTTATTGGAACCGGGGAAGATGAGCTTTGGTCAGGCACAGCAGTGAGGGCCGGCATCGCAGACTTCTTCGGCTCGATCCCTACAATCATAAAACAGGAGGAGACCTTTGGCGCAGCCTACGAATATGGCCGAGTGGGATGGGCTTGCTTTACGCACAACGTTGTTCTTGCGCACAACCCTGACAAAGTCTTCCCCGTTCGGAACACCCTGATTTTTACTTTAGAAGATGGTTTCTGGAGGATGGTGCATCGTCATGGCTCCGTCCCTCTTCCAAACGAAGAGTTCGTCGGTTCAAAGCAAACAGCGATAGCAGATTTGGTCGCCGCAGCCGCAGAGGGTTTCGCCATTGACCAGACGGATGGTTTTGCGTCGATCATGTTCACCGACATTGTCAATTCGTCTGGTCTGGCATCAGTCATGGGTGACTGTTTATGGACGTCGGTAGTGTCTGAACACTTCAAACAACTTCAGGCCATCGTCGAAAAAGCGAGCGGACAATTTGTAAAGTCGCTGGGCGATGGAACGCTATCCAGTTTTCCAAAACCCGAATATGCGCTTGATGCAGCGCGGAACATTCATGAGTCCATTAAACGGTCAGGCGGCCCAGCTATCTCTGTGCGCGTCGGAATTCACGCTGGAAGTGTTGTCCGAATAGAGGATGATTTCTTTGGCACTGTCGTCAACAAGGCCGCGCGTATCACGGCAATTGCTGCGCCAAACGAAACTTGGGTTTCCGATGTCATGCCCAAACAGGTTAGTGGTAAAGCTCACTATCATTTTGTCGAGGCCGGGCTTTTCGAGCTTGATGGGTTTGAAGGTGAGCACTTGCTATGGTCACTGAAATGAGGGCGCGAGATCTATTGTTGCAACATGTTCTCGAAAGCGGATATTTGCACATCTTGCATCGAATACTCACTTAATCCACTCTTGAAACGTTGACCACAACGCAGATCGTCCAGTGACCTGAGACCCGACTTCCCTCCAGTTCACGGGAGAATCCGTCGGTTGATTGCTCTGAGCCCCAACCTTGGATCGCCAGAAGCTGGATTTTTCCGGCTCTGTCACGATGACGGGCTGGTGACGCCATCGGGATAATGCATGGCAATCGGGACGTTGTATCCGATTGCGCTGTGGGGT
>NZ_JBHRXI010000041.1:0-6049 GCF_042648365.1 Lutimaribacter marinistellae
ATTTCAACGGCGCGGTGAACGTCGAGGTGATCGCCTCGGACGGCACGGAGAGCGTGAGCAGCACGTTCGAGCTGACCATCGACCCGGTGAACGATGCGCCGGTGATTGGCGGTGATCTTCAGTTGTCGGTGACTCCCTTCGGATCGACGACGGTTACCGTTGCGGATCTGACGGCCGTCGATCCTGATGTCGAGGACACGGCGACCTTCATGGTCCAGTCGAGCACCAATGGCGAGGTTCGCGTCGGCGGTGTCGCGGCGACAAGCTTCATCCTGCAGGATGTAGTGAACGGCGATGTCAGCTTCGTGCAGGATGGCGACGCGTCGCTGTCTGCCGGGTTCTCAGTCATCGTCGAGGATGGCGAGGGTGCCCAGTCTGCGCTTGCAAGTGTCGCGGTGACCGTGGCTGGCCCGGATTTCACCCTGACCAAGGAGGTGGTCGAGACCGGCAAGTACGGGAACAACTACAACGGCGCGGTCAGCCCGACCGGTGTCGTTCAGGCGCGTTTCGATGCCTTGAACGGGCAGAATGTGCTGACCTTCAAGGGCTATGACATCGACTTCGACGACGAGGTTTCCGTCCGGCTCAACGGCCAGGTGGTCGAGGTTCTCGAAAGCGGCGTGAACAATGGTCTTGCAAGCTACCGGATCGTCTTCGAGGACGGGGCGACCCGGCCCGAGGACAACGTCCTGGAGTTCGTGCAGAACACCAATGTCAACTGGAGATGGGGTGTCACCGATATCAAGCTCGATCATCGTATTCCGCTGACCATCGCGGAAACCGATACTACCGAACAGGGCAACAACTTCAACGGAACTACTGCGTTGGACGGGCGGGTCGCCTATACCTTCGACGGGCTGGACGTCGATGCCCGGGTTTCGCTTGACGGGTTCGACATCGACTTCGGCAACGAGGTTCGGGTCGTTCTGAACGGCACGAGCATCGGCTTCCTCGGCGCGGGCGTGGACAATGGACTGTCGCCTCACGACTTCCTGATCACTGCGGCCCAGCAGCAGGACGGCGAGAACGTGCTGGAATTCGTTCAGGCTCGGAACGTGAACTGGGCCTGGGGTGTGACCAATCTGCGCGTCGAGGCTGATGCGGACATGCGTCTTGTCCCGGATCAGATCGAGACGGGCAGCTTCGGGAACAAGTTCGACGGCAAGACCGATGCCGATGGTATCGTCAAGGCGGCGTTCACCGGTACCGGCCAGGATCTGACGCTGTCGCTTCAGGGCTATGACGTCGACTTCTCCAACGAGGTCGAGGTGGTGCTGAACGGTAACAGCCTCGGCTTCCTGGGTCGCGGGGTGAACAACGGTCTGTCCTACGACGAGTTCCAGATCAGCGCAGCCCAGCAGCAAGCCGGTGAGAACGTCATCGAGTTCAAGCAGGCCACGAACGTGACCTGGGCCTGGGGCGTCACGGACGTCATGATCAGCGAGAACGAGACGGCCGACGCCCGCCTTGAACGTGGGCTGCGCGACAATACGGACTACGGCAACCAGTTCAATGGGACGACCGATCCCGACGGTGCCGCCTCCTTCGCGTTTGTCGGCACCGGCGAGGACCTGTTCGTCTTCTTCGAAGGTTTCGACATCGACTTCTCAAACGAGGTGGAGGTGTTCCTCAACGGAAACAGCGCCGGCTTCCTCGACGCTGGCGTGAACAACGGGCTGGAAGCGTACCAACTGGAACTGAGCGTTGCCGACCTGGAAATCGGGGACAACGTTCTCGAATTCCGGCAGGTCAGGGATGTCACCTGGGCCTGGGGCGTCACCAGCGTCGAGGTCGACGACACACCCTTCGTCTGAGCCGAAGCGCAGACAGATTGAAAATGCCGTCCCGGTCCCGGGGCGGCATTTCCATTATGTCGCCCAGGAAATTTGCCCCCGTCGAGGAGTTGTCACGTAAAGCGGGCGGCGGTCGCCTGCTCTCTGATAACAACGTAGAGTACGTCGATGCAGACACCCTCCATCAGCTACGAGCGGCACCGGTTCTCGAACGCCGGAGGCGGGATGAGGGTCTTGCATGGCTGCACGCCTTCATCGAAATGCTTGAAAGTCTTGATCACGCGAAGCTGGAGGCGCGAGGCGAGCGAGGCGTTTTGGGCGTCACTGGTCGCGATCTTTTGAGGATAGCGTTTGGCTGTTTGCCGTGGCGTCGGTCGACGCGCGGAAGAGCATGAGAAACTCAGAGAGATCACGGCCGACTTGCTACGGCGGGCCGAGATAAGTGATGACGGTTTCGCTGTTCGGCTATTCCGGGGCTTGCGCTCAACGAGCGCGCGATGCCGCCCGAGTACATCGCCGGAATTGTCGAGGCCTTCATTAAGCGGACTGCGCCTGAACCTTCCGCCGCACCGGACGACTACCCAGCCCAGATGTGGCTTCTGCTGCGCGTGAGCGACCAGTGCACGGCAGGGCTCTTTCTTGATACTATCCAGCGTTCCTCTGGTTCCCGGTCTCGGATTCGCGGAAACGTATTTTTAGCGCGCAGCCGCCTGCGGGAAACAAACCTGAATTTTTGATCCGTCACCAACGTGCGCATCTCCTTTTCGACTGAGGCCGAAAGGAGAACAAAAATGATCGTTGCCCCCGATGAGATTTACACGACCCCCGAAGCGGCGGAATTCTTGAGAAAGTCAGAGCGGCAAGTGCAGCGATATCTGAAAGACGGTCGGTTGAAGGCGCAGTGGCGAAACGGCCGCTGGCAGATCACCGCGCTGTCGCTCTGGAAATTCCAAGGCATCGAGCAGGAAATGCAATCGATTTGGGTCGATTATTGCGTTCGCATGTCGGAAAACGACGGTGAATAAAGTATCATATTTTCAATGCCTTATTCCTCTCGGGGAAAGCAGCCGGTCTCCATTGTGTGGGAATGTGGACCACCCGTTGCGCCCCGGTGTCGTCCTGTGTCGCCCCGGGTCGCGCGGTGGCGCGGCAGGGCAGGGGGTGTCCGCCCCTGTCGTGGGGGTCAGCGATGGTCCGCAAGCCCGTTTCCGTCGTGAACGGGTTTCCGAACCATCGCTGACCATACCATGAAAGGAAAGAAAAATGCTGGACAATTCTCAAACCGGCGGCTCGACCGCGGACGTGATTGCGGTATTGCGGCTGACGCAGATGAGCGCCAACACGCGGGCGGCAACCATCGCCGCCGTGCGCACCCTGCGCGCGGCGCTGACCGGGGGACCGGACCTGACCGCGTCGGATTTCTTCCATGCGCTCGAATATGTCACGCCGGAGTTGCGTGAGAAGCTCGGCGCGCGGCATAGTCAGATACTGAGCGATGTCCGCCGCGCGGAGCGGGCCTGGGCGGACATGTCGCGCCGGGAGCTGGCTTTGCGGTTGCGGGGACGGCTGCCGACGCTCGAAGATGCCATTGCCGCATCCGGGTCGGTTTTGCCGCAGGATGCCGCGCAGCGAACGGAAAACGCATTGCGGCAGCTGGCTGCGAAACAAGCCACCGCGCCTGGCGAGATAACGGCCACCGCGGTGTTGATCGAGCCGCTTCTCCGCAGGCTGCGGCCGGAAGACCTGAACGTGACTTCGGCGAAATCGCTCAAGAACAAGCTCACGTTGATCCGTTCTGCGGTGAAGCTCGTGGATCCCAATGCGGTTTCGGGGCGCGAAGCGGATGTCGAGACCCTTCCCAAGGTCTGGCGGGAGTTCTTGAAGAAGCTATCGGATCGGACACCGGATCATGCGCAAGCCGAACTCGCGATATTCCGACGTCTGGCGCTGCGGGCTGACCGCGACGGGCTGGTTCCGGGCGAGGTCCATCGAAGCTTCCTCGAAGACTTCACGGCACAGGAGATCGCCACGAAGTCCGACAGCCACCGCGAAAAGCTGCGCCGGGCGGGCCGGATCTGGACCGAGGCAGTCGAAGAAACGGGCCTGGCGGCCGCGCTGTTCGAAAATGCAGGGTCAGGGAAACGGTTGCCGGACGTATCCTGGTCCGACGTGCCCGAAGCCATCCGGGCACGAGTAGATGCGCTGACAGACCGCATGGTGGCGCCGCAAGGCGATCTGCCCTGGTCATCCTTCATCGAAGAGGACGAAGACGATCTGGGGCTGGGGGATCTGGTGGTCGGCGGCGCGGTGTCGGAACCGATTCTGACGCGCGAGCCCGGAACCCAGCGCAACCTGCGCGACGCGGTGAAGCGCGTGTGGCACGCTTCTGAAACAGCCGCGGCGGTCAAACCCAAGCCGCGTGCACTCGAAGACCTGTTCACACAAGAGTGCCTGCTGGCCACTGTGGCGGCGATCCGTGCGAAGCGCAGGGCCCGCGTCGAAGCGCGGGGGGAGAGCTGGGAGGCGCACAAGAAGGGGCGCTACGAATGCTCTATCGTTCAAGCGCTCTACTCCGTCGGTAAGTCCTGCGATCTGCACGAAGCGCTCCTGGAACCGGTACGGGCGCTGACGCTCAAGCTCGATCCCAGCGTTGTCGGGTCAAAGCTGAAAGCCGACGGCTCCGTTGGCTACGTCTACGAAGACCGCAAGATCGGCAGACACCACGAGAACATGCTGCGCCAATTCAACGACGAGTCGGCGCTCCGGCGCTGGTTCGAGGCACCGGGCGAATTGTGGAAACAGGCCGAACGTTGGGTCCGGCAGGGCAGGCAGAGGCCGACCCTGGCGCAGGCGGGGCTGGCGCGGTCGGCGGTGATCGCGCAGCTCGAACAGCGCGTCACGCCACTGCGGCGGAGCAATCTCGCCCGCCTCCGCGCTTTCGGCGACCAGAGCCATCTGAGTCTGCCGATCGGAGAAGGCAAGGGAACGTTGATCCTGCCGGCTTCGGAAATGAAGAACCTGCGATCGGTGCATGTCACCATCGATCCCGAGACCGCGCGGATGCTGAAACGGTTCATCGCCGTCTATCGCCCCGTCTTTGCGGAACACGCCAGGGCGCATCCGGAGAACGAGCACCTGTTTCCCGGGGCCGCGCGCGAACGCAAGGAGCGCGGAAAAGAGGGCGGCTACGCACCGGGCTTCGGCTACATGACGAGGGAGAAGCTCAGCCAGCGGTTCCGACAGCATATCTGGAAGCACTGCCAGCTTCGGATGGATTTGCAAGTGATGCGGCATATCGCGGGGAAGGTGATCTTGGATATGGATCCAAGCGCAATGGGCCTCGTGCAGGAGGTTCTGGGTCACAAGAGGATCGAGACGACCCGCTCATATTATGCCGAGGTCAACAAGTTCGTCGCGCAGAAGAACTACCTGAAATTGCTCGACCAATACAGCCGCCGGGTGATGTCGCATGTCGATTTCCGGGTCGTTCTGGAACAGGATCTGGAGAACTGAACCATGCCGAAACACCGACTTTCCATGCCGCCCGGGGACTGGCCCGGAGACATCCGGGCGCGCTTCGAGGCCGCCTTTGCCGAGGCGTCGGGTCACCAGCGGCCGCGCTTGGAGCAAGGCCTCGGCCGCTGGCTTCGGGCTGCGGCGCAGGACGATCTGCCGCCCGATTTGATTACGCCGAGCCTGGTCGAGCGAAGGCTGGGGGATCTGCGTCCGGAAATGCAGGGCGCCGCCCGCCAGGCACTGCAGGCGGTCTTCCCGGAGGCCAATGTCTTCGGGCGCGAGACCAGAGTCGAGGTCGAGAGCAAGCGCGCAGCTCTGCAGCGCAAGATCGCGCGCAACTGGCACCGTTTGCCGGAGCCCTGGCAAACGGCCGCAAGGCCCAAGCTGTTTTTTTGTCCCGAGGGGCTGAACGACGGGCTGCTCGTCGAGGCGTGGACGATCGACACGCTGCAATCGCGGTTGCAATCCGCCTGGGCGTTCTTCGATTTCTGCCGTGAGAACGGCCTGGCCGAGGATGTCACCCGTCGGACGGTGCCGCTGCGGCTCGACGCGCGCCAGCACGCGTTTCGCAGGGGCGAGGTCGCGATTTCAACGGTGCGGGGCGAGATGCAGAGTCTGAAGCTGCTCGGATTGGCGCTGTTCCCCGACCGCGACTGGGGCTGGATGGATCCGGTGCTCAAGCTCCTGAAGAAGCAGGCCGCATGGCAGCCGTCGCGCAATGACGGGCGGATCGTCGATCT
>NZ_JBHRXI010000041.1:6059-20360 GCF_042648365.1 Lutimaribacter marinistellae
CGCGGCGGCTCTGACTTGCGCCGATGTGGCGTTGCGCCAACACGAGGCGGCGGCGGCTCACAAACCGCGTATCCGCGCGAACAAGCTCGCGCGCACCGGGTTGGCGCTCAGCCTGCTCGTGAATTCGCCGATCAGGCTCGAGTCGCTTGCAACGCTCGATCTGAAGAAAAATTTCGATCCGGATCTGACGTCGCTGTATCTTTCCGCGCGTGAGACAAAAGACAAGAAGCGCGACCAGCGTGTGTTGATGCCCGATGTGCGGCGCCAACTGCGGGACTACGTCGCGCATCACCGCGCGGTCGTGGCGCCGGCGCAAGAAACGGCACTGTTCGTCGGCAGCCGCGGCAAGCCGGTCGCACCAGGCTATCTGAGCCAATCCGTTGGGGATCAGTGCATGCGTCTGTTCGGCAAACGTGTCACGCCGCAGGTGATCCGAAACATCGTGGCAGGTTTCATCGTCTCGCAGGCTCCGGAACGGGCCGCGCTGGCATCCGAGGTCCTGAACCACGCAACCCCGGCGACGACGGAGACCTATCGAGTCAGCGCCGTGCAGATACAAGCTGCTGACAAGCTGCGCGAAGCCACCGACGCCGGCCGTGCAAGCCTTGGTGAAGGGTCGCCTGTAGCTTCAAAACGCGGGGACCGAGGAGGTTCGAGCAGGATGGCGCGGAGCCAGCGAGCGCGCCGGAAAAAAAGAAAAACATAGAAAAGGGACGTGGCGCATTCCGGGTTTTGGGACATGAAAGCAACGCCTGCCGAGTTTTCTCTTGGCAGGCGTTTGATTTTCCACGGGAATTATTCTTAGTCACTTCGGTGCGCTACGGGAGAAAAGTACCTGCGCAACACCCGTAGAAATAATACTGCAAATGGCTTTGGGTTTTGAACCATCGGCCAATATCAGATCAGCCGAACCAGAGGGCAACTTGTCGAAACGAAACAGAAAGGGCTGTATCGTGGGCAAGTCCTTGCCAAATCTCTCTCTACAGCAACTATACCCGGCTATCGTCGGTTCAATCAACCTGAACTGCTGCGGTGACCCCGATTGTGGGAACTTCGGGGTTGCGCCCGACTACACTCACCATGGGTTCATCGGTCGGAATGCCACTGCCAGGCGGCAGAAAGCCTACCTGCATGATCCCGCTCTGGCCAGCGGTAGAGGAAGGTATACCATCACGGGAGACATTGAAGCCCAAGTCGTCTCGACGGCTTTGGAATACGCCGACGACCCACATCAATGGGAAGACGGGAAACGACTCCTTTGTCGCCATCGCGCCGGCAACCGTGATTGTGACGTATCGTTTGGCATTCTATCAAACCAACACCTGAGTGCGGAGATTGATCGTTTGCGCACTCAGAATGGGAGCCTCGAAGGACCTGCATGCGGAGCATGTGGCCGACGCTACCTGGATAACCCGAGCGAGTTCATCTTCAACGGCACTCACGGCAAGATGGCGCCGGGAAAGAATGGGCGCAAGTCCAAGGCGTCAGCTTTCCGGCTGATCCATCAACCGTGCAAGGGACAGCCGGGAGCACGATTCACGGTTTCGCTCGATCATCAGCAGCAGGAAAACAAGCACGACAACGTTCGCCTGCTGCGGGCATTGGTCAACGGGGCCAGCATTAACAGCCTGCGTCGGCTACTGGCCGATCCGGATACGGGCAAGAAGGCCGGCGTCAGCCGCGTGTACAATCGGATTTTCTGGCTCGAGAAGGTGCTCTTGGCATTCGAACAAGCCAAGCTCAAGGAATGGAAAGAAGATGCTGCAGCGAAGCCCATGGCGTTCGACGTGCTGCCGCAAGATCCGGAACTCCTGTCTGCCCTCTCGAGGCGCTATCTGAGGGCGACGATCCAACCGGTCTCAGCGTTCATGAACGCCATGCGCGAACGCCTCAATCCGACCAAACGAGCTGGTGGCCGATCGTCCAGAAATGGACCCAGCTACATCAATGGAGCGTCTTTCAATCCCGCGGTCCTCTTTGCGTTCCTGAACATCTATCGCGTGTACTACAATTGGTTTGAGGCGAGACCATACGCTTCACATGAGGCCAAGGAGGACGCAAACCCGGCAATGGGAGGGAGCCGTACAATCAAACGGCCGGGTTCCGACGATACCATCGAGGTGCCGCAGAGGCGAAAGAAGACGCCCGCACTCGATACGCCGGCCATGCGGCTCGGTGCCGATACACGGAAGACGACCAGGACCACTCAGCGCCCCATGGATCCGAGACGCGTGCTCTACCGGCCATGACTCTTTCACGGCACGCCGCTGTGGAAGAAGTTCGAAGAACGATCCAGGTAGCGTCCAAGGTCGAGCGAAGTGCTGCACGTCCCTTCCCGAGATTGTCAGTGCTACGGCTCGGAATGCCCACAGCCAATCGTTGGGAAATGTCCGGTCCATGCCCTTATTGACCAAGCGGCTGAGATACTGCTTCGAAGCTGCGGCATGCACCCGCCAGTCTCGACTTGCACAGAGCCGAGTTCCAGCAGCCCACTACTATGCTGCGGTGCGGCCCGTCAGAGCAGCCATTCATGCATTTTGCAGCGTTTTGGCAGGTTAGTCATCCGTCGCCGCATAAAGACGACCTGAGCATTGCTCGACCCAAGGTCCGCTTAAAGTGCCGCCAACAAATACTCACTCACCGCAGCCAAACATTGCCGCTGAGCGGTACTCAGCCCCAAACTTGAACCGCCGAATGCTGGATTTCCGGCTGTCTTTGTAATGCTCCCCCAACGTTTCCCTGAGCGTCCACTTTATTGGGCTTGCGACTACGGCGGCTCTGATGATGTAACCGCCCCCTGGCATTGATGTGCCATAGTGGTGTCGCAACAAGAAGGCGAGAATGTCACTGCCTCAGCGTGGTTAGGACAATACAGGATTTCAAAACGCGCTGAACGCCGCAGCAAGCCTGAATCCCGGCGCCGGACAACTTACGCCAGTGTGCTCTTCGGTATCGAATGGCCCGTACATATCGACACCAGCCAGCAGGCGTTCGCCTACACCTCGCCAATACGGAAGACATCGGAAGAGTGACTTTGGGTAAAGGTTTTCGTAGACTTATGAAAACCGGTCGAGAGGGAGATATTCATGCGCCTTGGGGCCACAGTGCCACTATTCGCCGCTTTCCTCCCTGCTATCGTAATTGCGCAAGAATTCACATTGTCCCAAGACGATTACGCAGAACGGGAGACGCCTTATTCGCCTTATGTCAGCCAGCACTACCCGCAGAACGTCTACTTTGGGGATACGCACTTGCACACCTCATGGTCCGCGGATGCGGGACTGGCGGGTGCGACGCTCGGACCTGACGCCGCCTATCGGGTGGCACGAGGCGAACGGATCCAAAGCCAGTCAGGTCAACCGGTTCAATTGATCCGCCCTTTGGATTTCGTTGTGGTGGCCGATCATGCGGAGAATCTCGGCATTGCCGATTATCTCAACCGCGGCGACCCGCTCGTCTTGGAGACAGAAGTCGGACGTCGTTGGTTCAGCTATTTCGAGGGTGGCAACGGGATTGATGCAGCGTACGAGTGGAGTGCAGCCAACGCCGAGGGTGTAGACCCGATCGATAGTGTCGAGATGCAGTCGCGTGTTTGGGATAAGGTGATCGAGAACGCCGAGCGCTACTACGAGCCAGGTGTTTTCACTACGTTTATCGGCTACGAGTGGACCTCCGGCCCTGGAAGCAACAATCTGCATCGCAATGTCCTATTCCGTGACGGGGCCGATCGAGCGCGACAAATCATCCCGTTCTCGGCGCTCGACTCCGACGATCCGGAGGATCTCTGGGCGTATCTCAACGACTATGAACAGGAGACCGGAGGGCGCGTGCTTGCAATCCCCCACAATGGCAACCTCTCCAACGGCATGATGTTCATGCTGGAGACGTTCGATGGAGAAGCGTTCGACGTCGATTACGCACAGATGCGCGCACGCTTCGAGCCTCTTCTGGAAGTTACCCAGCCCAAAGGTACGAGCGAGGCACACCCGCTGTTGTCGCCAGACGACGCCTTCGCTGATTTCGAGATCATGGATGCCTCGAACCTCACAGGCACTGTCCCGAAAGAGCCCGGCATGCTGCCTACAGAGTACGCGCGCGAGGCTTTGAAGTTGGGCCTCGCAGAGGCGCAGCGGCTTGGTGAGAACCCGTTCAAGTTCGGCATGATTGGTTCGACGGACAGCCACAACGCTATTCCTTCGACGCGCGAGGAAAACTGGTTTGGTAAGATCCATTTCGTTGAACCCTCGGATCACCGAGCCACGGAAGGTGTATTCATCGAAAGTGCCGTTGACCCCAGCTTTTCAATCTACGACCGGGACCTTGGGGCTTCTGGACTCGCGGCCGTATGGGCGACCGAGAATACCCGAGAGGCGATCTGGGATGCGATGAAGCGCCGCGAGGTCTTCGCGACTACAGGCACTCGCATGCGCGTTCGTATTTTCGGCGGTTGGGACTTCGAAGCCGATGAGGTAAGCCGTCCCGATTTCGCAACGCAGGGCTATGCCCGCGGCGTCCCGATGGGGGGTGATCTGCGGTCAGGACCGGACGGGGCAGCGCCGACCTTCATGGTGCGGGCACTGCGCGATCCCGACGGACCAAACCTCGACCGGATTCAGGTCGTCAAGGGCTGGCTCGGTGAAAACGGTGAGATGCAAGAACGCATCTACGATGTCGTCTGCGCTGACCGGGAGATCATTGATGCGGCCTGTGACGGCAATGTTGGGAACACGGTGGATGTTCAGAATGCAACATACACCAACACGATCGGACGCGCCGTCCTCGGAGGATGGTGGCAGGATCCGGATTTTGATCCTGCACTACAGGCTTTCTATTACGTTCGCGTACTCCAAATTCCGTCGCCCAGGTGGACCGCTTACGACGCGGTTTATTTTAACGTCGAGATGCCGGAAGGGACCAGAATGACAGTGCAGGATCGCGCATATACCTCGCCGATCTGGTACACACCGGAGTGATCATGGATACGTCCTGAAGCGATCCCTCGGGGCTTTAAGCCGACTTGCGGAAGCACTGCATGTTATGATGTATCGCCGACGCCGGTTCGGCGATAAAGCGGCGTGCGACAACACAGCGGCAGGGGCGCATGGTTGATCACGGTGCCGGTCGTTCACGGCCCAGTCCGGCCGTTCGAAGCGACCGTCGATGCGGCACTGCAACGTCTCCGAAGCTGCGATTCATCCCCGTCGCAGCATTTCCAAAAACCCGAGGTCGACAGAGCGGTTTCGTCCTTACCCGCATAGCGACCCAACCTAATCTACGATAGTGCTTCCAAAAAAGAAGATCTCGGCGACCAGTCGCCGAGATCCTTGTGTCCCAAAATCCGGAATGCGCCAAAAGGGACGTATCGGTTTGTCGTTCTTTGTAGCAGCTCTTCTTTGCGAGAGCCGCAACAAACCAACGGCAACACCACGCAAGAAAAGGAGGATGCAAAACCCGAAAATTATGCAATAAAAACAACCCCCGGAAGGCAAGTATTTGTAACCGCGCGTCTCCTACGTGCGGCATAAGAAGAAGTAACAAGATGTTTGACTTTCCTTCCACACCCTCGCCGCTGCACGTCTTCGTTCAAGACCATTTCGAAGCTGTGCAAAACGCATCGTTTCTACTCGGCGGTCCCGCGTGGCTCAAGCGCACGCAACGCCTGATCGATGCGGTGTCACGAACACCCCACGTCACACGGAAAATGCGGGCCGAGGCGCAGGTTTTGTATGAGTTGCTCACACTCGAACACGTTCACGACTTCGATCGCGAAGAGGGCTGGTACTTCGATCAGCTTGATCTCGAAGCGCCTTACATCGCTGAGATCTGCGTGCTGACCGAGGCCCTGGCCGAGGTGATCGAAGCCGTCGGGTGTGTTCATGGTCAGGCTGGCCGCGCATGAGCAATTGCATGGCAGACGAAAAACTGATCGAACGGATCGAAGCTTCGCTTAGCGAGGCTGAAAAGCTAAGAATTGGGATCGAAGCCGCGCTCGCGAGCAGCCGCTTTTCAGGGCCCGTTGCGCGCGCCGCAAAGCAACTCTCTACGGAAATTGTTCATCAGACCATTTTCGGATCTGTTGACGTCAAGATCCTACGCGACTTCGCAGAGGATCTGGCAAGGGCTGCTGCGTCTGAACGCCGGACCGTCTGCGTCGAGGACGACTACGGCATCGCGCCGCCGCGCATCGAGCACGAGCACTCTCAGGCAGGGTCCGAGCTGATCGCGCTGCGCAACCTCGCTTTGGCGCTGGCGGACCGCATCAATACGGTCCGTTGGCTTCTTGACGCCCGGCGGATCGCGGCGGAATTGCTCGAAAGCTGCTGAGTGTCCTTGCTAAAAGTTGCGCTGTCCCCCCGTAGCAGGACTGGAGGGCAGCGCTTTAATTCTTGGTTTTGCCGATGGGGACTGATCCCTCTCAATTGTTAGAACCTCTGGAAAATCCAGAGTGGTTCATGCAGCTGTTCCGCATGGCAATTTTCAAGACGACCATAGATTGCTTTCAGTCATTCTCAGGCGGTTTGTCGGTTCTCTGTCGGTTGGTCGATTCAGAAATACTTTTGAAATATCAAGGTTTTATTGGGGTTGTCGGTCGTCGGCGACGGTCGAGGATTTCCGTGGGCCGGAGATCAAACCGATGCAAGCTCATTCGGGAGTGACGGCATCTCCCGTGCACTGATCAGCCGACAAGGTGCACAAAATGCCAACGAAGACCCGCAAGACCACCCGGAACCAGAAGAAGGAACAAGAACTTTTTCATAATCTACATGTTCTCGAGAAGGGGAGGCGGCGCGCGCTCAATGACGGTGAGCGGGAGCAGATCATCGCAATGCTCGCGATCCAGGAATACCATCTCGAGTGCACGCTCATCATGATGCGCGAGTATGGCTCCGAGGGACGGAGCCATGTCGAGAAGGTTGCCCGGGTCCGGGAGACACTGCTGAGCAACGGGGTTGCGGAAGTGACGGTTCGAGACGTCCAGCGCCGTTTGAGCAAGAAGCAAAGCAAGGAACTGACGCGGGAACGCATCGCGCAAATCCTGAGCGCACTTGATCGGGTGGAAACCTCTCCCAAGCTCTTCGATGAAGTTTTCAGCGATGCTGGATCGCAACAGGATGTCCGGCAGCGAAAGGCCAAGTTTCTCGCAAAGCAATATGACGCTATTCGGGAACGCGACCGCACACAGGAGGGCTGGCGCAACAAAAAACGCCTCCAACGGCTGCTCAGGGCCTATCGCAAACAAGAGGACTCGAGCGATCGGGCGGGGGATGCGTGCAACGTGGTGCCTCTGGCTGAAGGCTCAGGAAGTGCTCGCCGGAAAGCCAGCTGACGACTTGGATGGGGCAGGTGATGATGAGAGGGGATGTCTGTGGACATCCCCTCGCCGCCAAATCCCAGACAAATTATGTGCTGGGAAATTCAGGGTAGTCGCCCCGTGATCCATTTCCTTAAAGGGAGCTGGGTCCAAGTTTTTTTCACAAGTCATTTTAGTCACCGTCGCGGATGCCGCCCGCCGTTTACAGCTGGGACACGCGACAACAAGGAAGCTGCTGGTTGCGGTCGATTTCCGACCGGTGGATAACCTCCCGCATCGCCTTGCTTGGCAGGATATCTGGCAGCAGGCTGGGGCAGCCTACGTACCTGTCCAACTGGTGATCGAGTTTCAAATGCCGCTGCTGTAACCGGCAGAGGTTGTTTTCCTCTGCTTCAGGCAACAGTAGCAGCGCTCACTCACAGGCAGGGCAACAGAGAGGCGCCTTCCCGGTAGTCTCCTGAGCCGCGACTGACGCGCCCGGGAGCAAAAGGTGCGCGCGGCAGCGGTCCATGTCTGATCCCTCGTAAGCAATGACAACCGGCCTGGCGAATTTCGGGCTGGCCGTCCGTACGCCAGAAAATCAATTCTTTTCTTCGCTTTGTAACTTTCTTCGACAAACTTTTTCCGAGGCACCCAGGCCGAACCAACCTCCTCCGCGGCTCGAAAGTGGATGGAGAATGCGATGTTCCTCGAACGACTCGAAAATGCACGCATGAAGATGCTGGAAATCGTCAACACGCGGACTGACGGCGAACTATATTTGCCTCTGCTGGTGCGCCTCGATCGTGAGATCGAGAGTATAAAAGCCGAAGCGTCTGACTCCGCGAATCTGATGGCGAAGTACCGCGCGGAGTTTCAAAAGATTCAGTCCGGCGGCGCACCTTCGGAGGTGTAAGTCGACCTTGCCTATGGGTGATTGATAACGAC
Organism: Lutimaribacter marinistellae; assembly: GCF_042648365.1. Classification (NCBI taxonomy): domain Bacteria; kingdom Pseudomonadati; phylum Pseudomonadota; class Alphaproteobacteria; order Rhodobacterales; family Roseobacteraceae; genus Lutimaribacter; species Lutimaribacter marinistellae. The sequence continues at coordinate 14,299 of NZ_JBHRXI010000041.1, forward strand.
GAGGTCCCGTTCAGGGATGTCGACATCACAACCGATTGCTCATGCCAACCGGCACGCTTGCTCGGCAATTGCGTCTCGTAAGCGCTTGTTAATCGGACCACGCATGTCGGGAACGTTCGCGCCCCCGAGACGACAGCTTGGGGGCTCTGAACCGGGCCGGGGTGGCCGGAGGCTGATATTGATTAGTTACGCGGCCATGTCTTCAGTTTCCAGAGCGGCGTAGAAGCTTGCCTCTGCTTGCTCCGGCGGGATGTTCTCGATCGGCTCGAGCAGGCGGCGGTTGTTGAACCAGTCGACCCATTCGAGGGTGGCGTATTCGACGGCCTCGAAGTTGCGCCACGGCCCGCGACGGTGAATGACCTCCGCCTTGAAGAGGCCGTTGATCGTCTCGGCCAAGGCATTTTCATGGCACACCTCAGGCTTCCAAGTGCTGTCGACGATCATAGCCAGAAAATCTCGGATTTCTTTTTTGGATCGGCCGCTTCGGAACCATCTCTTCGGCACTGAAGCATGTTGCTTCAGAAACAAAGGAAATTATCGTGACAAACGCAAAACTTCTACTGGAATGCATCTTCGAGAATGCCGAGATGTACTATCAGTGCGACGATAAGGGTGAATACGATTTCACCCAAATGGGGTGGAGCGCCAGCGACGCCATGGATCTCTACGAGCACAAGACCACAGCCGAGGGACTTGCCATCGTTGACAGGCTGCTTGACGGCAAGATCAGCTACGATGAGGCCGTTTCCATGGCGTCCGATATCGACGAAACGCCGGAAGAGGCCAAGGCCGGAAAGCTCGTGTACGATCTGAACTACCTGTGGGGCCCATACTACGAATGTGGGTACGTCGTGCAGCGTAATGATGGCAGTTACTTCGCGTGGAAGACGTCAGAAAGACCACAAGATCGTGCGGAGCGCTGCATCTCCGCCGAAGAGTACGATGAATGGAAAGAGTACATGCAGGACAAATACGAAGGTCAGTCCGAGTATGACTTCAATTCCATCTTCGACTTCAACCGGCTCGTCGAAAATGAGTTTCGCTGAAAACCAGCACAGTCTCAGTCCCGCCACACAATACTGGCGTGCCCCCATCGGATGGTATGAACCGCGCCGAGTTCGCCGGAGGCTGATTTTGATTAGTCAAGCGGCCATGCCTTCAGTTTCCAGAGCGGCGTAGAAGTTGGCCTCTGCTTCGGCCGGAGGGATGTTCCCAATAGGCTCGAGCAGGCGGCGGTTGTTGAACCAATCAACCCATTCAAGGGTGGCATATTCGACGGCCTCGAAGCTGCGCCAGGTGATCGTAATAGGTGGACGGGGCGATCGGCAGAACCCTGCAGATCGGCTCGACCCCGTGCGCATCCCGGTGCGCGTCAATGAACCCCACCATTACTTCGACCGGCGGTCGAGCTCCGCCATCGCAAAATACGCCGACGCCTTCCGAAGGATCTCGTTCGCCTGGCGCAACTCGCGATTCTCCCGCTCAAGCGCCTTCATCTTCTCGGCCATCTCGGTCGGGATGCCTGCGGGTCGGCCGCTGTCGACCTCGGCCTTCTTGACCCATTCGTTCAGGGTCTGGGGCGCACAGCCGATCTTCGCGGAAATCGACATGACGGCCTGCCAGCGCGATCCATGCTGACCCTCATTGTCGAGAACCAGGCGCACTGCACGCTCGCGCACTTCGGGAGAAAACTTGTTCGTCGTCTTGCTCTTGATGATCCATCCTACTCAGGAGTTGGAGCCTCCGGCAAACCCGGCGCGGTTCAATCCGGGGATGGGCTCAATTCGGCTGTGAGCCGACTTAAAGTAGCAGGGCCGAGTGCGCGCCTGACAACCTCCGGCAAGCGTCGGACTCGGCCCACAGCCGACGTTCACCAGGTTCGCCAACGCCGCAGCGCGGCTTCCCCGAACTGGTCATTCAAGGCACCGTGCAGCACGGTTAGACAGGCCGAGGTCAGCAGTTCAAACGAAGCTGTCGTTCGCAACATCTGCACAAAACCTGCTCTCAGTCGCATCATTAGCGACCTGCAGTGCGGAGAGCGCACGCCCTCCAAGGCCTGCTCACTTGATCTGCAGCGATGGTTATTCGATGCTGGATTTGACCCGCTGAAGGAGCATTTTTCTCGTGCCATTCAACGCCATGGTGTCCGCAAAGCTTGCGGCTTATGTCTATGCCCTCGCCGACCCGCGCGTAAAAGGGGCGCTCAAGGACCGGATTTTCTACATCGGAAAAGGAAACGGAAATCGTTGTTTTAGCCATGCCCGGATTGAGACGAACGGTGCGCAACTCAATGAACGCGAGCATAAACACTTATATTTGCGAAATTCGTAGCTCGGGGAATGACGTCGAAGTCCTCATCGTGAGTCATGGGTTGACGGACCCAGAAGCTCACTCCCTCGAAACAGCATTGATCCCACTGCTTGGAGACACCAACAAGGTCGCCGGTCATGGGGACCGAGGGTTCTGGTTGACTGAAAGTCAGGTCAAGGAGATCTACGACAGGCCTATTGAACGGGACGACATCGACCTACTCCGCAGGAATGTGCTTTTTGTAAGCTTGAACCGGCAGGATGCTACTAAACTCTTAAATGGCGTTGAAGACGAGATGGCACAGGCCACGCTGGGGAACTGGAACCTAAACGTTCGGGACTCTCGCCGTGTGGATTGCGTTGTCGGCGTCAAGAACGGCCTGATCCTATCGATCTTTGAGACTGAGAAGACCTTCGAAAACATAACGCGGTTCGATCGGCTTTCGGCCCCAACGAAAGGAGCGCATGATCGTTCTCGATTTTTTGGAACGAGACGTGGTGACCTCGAGGAGCAGCTGAGAGGCCGGACAGTTCGCCAAGAGGGGCGGGTGCTTTCGAAGATCAGACCTGGCGCAGGGTGCCAGTTTTTTCCCGCACTGGTATAATTACGCGCTCTGGCTCCGATGACCGAGAAAGCCTTCCATGCTGCAGTATGCCTGAATGTAGCTTATGGGCTCGAAGTGGTCATGCGGCGATGCAGCCGGTCGTGCGCCGGGCAAGCAGCAGCGGCCGTCGCTCACGGCCCGCACCTGCCATTGACGCATGAAAGCTACGCGGCAGTGCAGCTTCCCCGAAGCGGACATTGGAACAGTTGCGCAGCATAGTGTTACCCAATCATCCACGAATTAAGCAGGCCGCGCGCTCAACTCGCGTACAAATGCCTCGTGGAGACTACCGCCGATATGCCTACTGCCGGTGGCGGCGGCCAATTGCATAGGTCTTGGCCTGAGCGGGCGGCAAAGGCCCGATTTTCTTCACGTACAAAAAATGCTGGCAGTAACCTCGACGGTGATTCCTCTGAATAACCTCGGTCTGCAAGAAATGGATGGGGGCTACGAGCCATTTGCAAGTGGGTCTGGTCGGAGAACACCGAAGTGTCCGCCGACCGACACACGCTTCTCAGTTCAACTTCCGAGCAATTGGCGCACTCCAGCTTTCGTAGCGTTCAAGATCCGGCGCGTAGAGGCGCATGATGATATCGAGATCCATGTCTTCCAGGTTGATCGGCAGCCAGTTTTCCTCCGGCACGCCTTCGGGTTGCTCGGCGGCGATGACAATGCGGATGCCGCCATCGTCGTCCAGCTTGAAGCCCGCGTTCTCGCCGACGGAATACTTGAACCGGTCATTCGGAATGAAAAAGCCGGTCTCGTTCTCGTAAAGCGTGGCCGACCAGAAGGCGTTGACCGGCGGCATCTCTTCGGCGGTCATGACGATCTCGTAGTCGTGCATGGCGTTCATGGGCACGCCGTCTTCGGTGAGGATCGCGGGGTAGAGAGCCTGGTCGGCAGGTTGCCCAATTGGACCGGACACGGACTGGAAGACCTGACGCTCAAGAGAAATTTGACCCTTGGGCTGGAACAGGCCGGTGAGGTTGTTGTCCAGAAAATCCTGATCCCCGAACTTGGCCAGTTCCTCAGTGGCAACCCGCTGCGCTACCGCGCGCAATTCGTCGCCGTCGATCTCGGGGGCCGTGTCGGGATCAAAAGGCTTACCTGGCTGGATACCCAGCGGCTCCAGAACCGCCAGAAGGCCCGCGTCCAAGGCGTCGTTCGGGTCGAATGTCGTGTGGTTCGCGACGAACTGCATGACCTCGATGAAGCGATCCTCGAAAATCTCGAAATCTGAGCCATAGGGCGGAAACCGGGCCGTATCCGCGCGCAGATCGAGGTTGCGGCCGACGACACGCGGGCTACCCCACGAGCGGACATGTGCCTTGTCGCCCCCCTGTCCAAGGAACTCCGAGAGTGGCTCTACATCGACGCTGCGCATGGCGGCGAGGTTGCGCTCCAGCCGCTCCGGCTCGGCGGCGTGTGGCATGATGCGGAAGACGGCGCTGACGAAGTCGCCCGTTGTCTCCACGATCATGTCTACGCCCTCGACCGGTTCGCCCGCATAACCGGGTGTGCGTTCGCTGAAAAACAGGATGTTGGCGGGTTCGTCGAAATCGCCCTTGGTGGTCGACATCGGAATGTTCACGTAGTGGTCGTAGGCAGTGACCATCAGCGAGACATAGGTCGAGTCGAAGGCCGGAATCTCAAGCACCACGGGTTCCTCGGTCACATCGATCATCGCGACAGTGTAGAGCGTATCATTGTTGGGGCGCGCGATGACCCGCAACGTGTGATCGGCAAGCTCGGTGTTGGGCTTGACGCGGTTGTAGCCGCCCGTGTTCTGCGGGTTGTCCGGGTCGAGGGCGCCCTTCTGGTTAACGTTGAACATGGCGACATACTGGTAGGAGCGGCGTACCAGCTCCTCCATCTGAGCCTCGGTCAGATCCAGCGTCTCGCCGGACTGCGCGGACACGCCAGCCGGCAAGGTCAGGCAGGCGGCCAGCGCCAGAGAAAGTGTGAAATGTTTCATGCTTTTCTCCTCAAAGCTCAATTGGCGGGTTCGACGTCGGGGAAGGTCCAGCTTCCGTCGAGGATTTCCTCGCCGGGCTGGTAGAGGCGGATGACGTAATTCCAGCCCTCCATGATCGGCAGGCAGTTCACGCGGCCATCGTCGCACCCACCAAGATGCACGGTCATCGAGCCGTCATCGTTGCGGTCGCCCATGATCGAATTGATCACATAGCCGTCATGCGCGTTCTTCTCGAAGAACCCGTCGGCATTGTAGAGGCTGACCGACCAGAACGCGCCCACTGGCACCTCGGCGGGCACCTCGATCTTGTATTCCCCGACAGGCAAGTTTGGGACATTGGTGGGATAATAGGCATGGGTTTCGGGCAGGCCGGCCCAGCCAATGCCCGTCCCGATCAGATGGCGCACAGGATCGACGTCCTCCTTTCTGCCGAAGACGCCTGTGACCTTGTTGGTCGCAAATGGCAGAAGCTGGTTGGTCAGATCGACCAATTTCTCATAGGCGTCCTCATCGTAGTCCGGCAGGATGAAGGGGTTGGACGAGACCGCCTCGATCTGCATCTGGTCCTGGATGGCGTTAACCGCTGCCACATCCTCTGGATCGTCTGCATCAACCAAAGTGCGCATGTAGACGATCACGTAATCGGTATCGAACGTGTCGGTGTCGAGCGTATAGGTGCCGCCGCCGTAGAAAACGTCGTTTATGAAGTGATCCTGGTTGACGATCATCGCCGCCATGTACCGCTCGCCGACGTCGGGCAGGGTCAGCGTCGCGCCTTCCGAAATATCGACAATGGCGGTGCTGTAGAGCGTGTCGCGATTCATCCGGATCGTGGGCTGGTTGTCGACCGGCGTCGGTTCGCGGAAGTGGTAGAAGCGGTTGATACCGCCCGCGAGTGCCACGTATTTGTCAAACTCGATGTCACTCGCAACCCGCGCGAAATTGTCGATGGTTACCGGGATCTCGCGCGCATCGATCATTTCGCTCAGGTTGTCATCGGCCATCTGGGCCGCAGCGGGCACCGCAGAAAGGGAGGCGGCCAGGCCGGAAGCGAGGCAGATCGCGGCAGATCGTGGAGTTGGGATCATGAAAGTCTCCTTCTTTGAACTGCGCTGTCGGTTTAGACCCGTCGGTCCGTTCAGAATGTCCAGGCAGCCGTCAGCGTGATGTAAT
>NZ_JBHRXI010000041.1:20498-21809 GCF_042648365.1 Lutimaribacter marinistellae
GGGGATCCAGACAAAGCCCGGGCCGATCCCGTAGGAGGACGACTTGAAGGCGCCGAGGGTGGCCCCGGCTCCGCTATCTGCGGTCAGCTGCTTGTAGTAGTAGCCCCGCAGCCCGATGGCCAAGTCCGGCGCCACGAACTGGTTGAACGTGGCATCGAGGTGAAACTCGTTGCCTGTCTTGTAATTGGTGGCCGGGTTCTCGGTATTGATCATGATGCCGGCGGAGGCTGAAACCTCAGTGCCCGATTCCGGGTTGAACCAGGTGACGACTCCGACCGTGTCGAAGCTCCAGTAATTTCGGCCCAGGTTGACGAGATCGCCATCCGACGTGCTGTAGGCACCGGTCGGCGCAATGATCGTCTCGGAGAACCTGAAGGACCAGGGACCCGAACTCCAGTTCAGCTGGATCGGCGTGAACGCGATGTCGCTCAAGGCAAAGCTGCTATCTGAGAAGGGCAACCGCCCCCCCAGCGGGCCGGTTATCGCACCGTCCAGCGTCGCATAGCCGAACGGGATCGCCATGCCGACGGTGTAACGCCCCCCGAGGACCGGCTGCTCGAAGGTATAACTGACGGACGTCATGTTGATGAAGGTATCCGTCTCCAGACCAAGGCCGACCTGGCCTTCGAGAAGGGTCGTGCCTAAGCTTCCTGTCTGGAACCACGACACGTTTGCGACCTGGAAACCTGGTTCGGGCGGGAGCGCCAGGAAGATGTCCCCAACTGCACCTGGCAGGTAATGGCTTCCGCCGCCTTCGGCTGCCTGTGCCGAGTCGCTGCCGACCGGCAAGACCAAGCACGATGCGAGAAGCAACAAGAGACAGCCGGAATTGCGCCGCGCTTGAGCCGGGTCGGTCAACTGAGGTGTCATTGAAGCAACTCCTTGAACTGAAAACGTGGGGTATTCGTGCATTCGGCCGGAACCGGCGCAGAATGGTGGCAGCTGCCGTCTCGTTGATCCCGGCTCATGTCATCCGGGGGCGCCATGCACTCGCCAGTCTTCAGTCATAGGCTTCCATGGTGTTCTTGACCGCCATGTCCACCGCTCCGGCGAGCAGCCTGCCCGGATCGTCGTCGCAGGAATCCTCCAGCTCTTCGACGAACTCGTCTCTGAGCCCCTCGCGCTCGGCCTCGTCCGGGACGAGCGCGAGAATGTCGAGCTGGCGATTGTAGATGGCGACAAATGCCATCTGGCGCACGATATCGGCCACCGCCTCATCATCATCCGGGTAGGTTTCCAACACGCTTTCACAGCTGTGATGCATGTGGGGCATGGCGGCATCGAGCACGGCCTGGATGTCCACCTCCTCGG
>NZ_JBHRXI010000042.1:0-513 GCF_042648365.1 Lutimaribacter marinistellae
ATCTCCCACGCCCCCCGATCATCTCGCCGGACCCGCGCTGGAGGAATGGGGCAGGGTGGTGGCGGAGATGGTCCGCCTCGGGATCATGTCGCGTCTCGACCGCAGCGTGCGGGCCGCCTATTGCCAGGCCTACGGGCGCTGGGTGGCGGCGGAGACGGCGCTGGCGCGGATGGCGGAGCGGGACGCGGTCACGGCCGGGCTGGTGATCCGCACCAAGGCCGGCAACGCGATCCAGAACCCGCTGGTCGGCGCGGCGAACAAGGCGATGGCCGACATGGTGCGCTACGCCGCCGAGTTCGGCATGACGCCCTCGGCCCGCACGCGGGTCTCGGCGCTGGAGGAGGGCGCGGACAACCCCTTCGCCATCTTCGACGACTGGTGAGGCCGAGGATGCGCCCGGTCGCTCTTCCCGACACCGCGGACACATCCTGATGGCGTCGCGCGGTCGCAAACCCCTCCCGCGGGCCGGCACGCTGTCGGGCGCGATGGCGGCCCTGCCGCGCTGCCCGGCTC
>NZ_JBHRXI010000043.1:0-368 GCF_042648365.1 Lutimaribacter marinistellae
CGCGGTCTTGAGCGCCGCGAGGCGCGCGGGGATCGGATCGTGGGTCGTCATGTCTGCCTCCTTTGCGAAGCCGCAGTACCGCTCCGATCGACCGGGTTGTGTAGTCCAGATCCGCCCGATCCGGCGCCCGTTTCCAACTTTCTCTGCTTCAAACGGACGAGGCTACAAAAGCTCGATCAACATGCATGTGTCGGTGATTGTCGGGAGATGTCATAAAATGAATATATTCCAATAGTTTAGGCTGGATATTATATTGGCTTTGCCAGGCCCGCATCGTTTTGCGCACGCGCTTGGCCCGTATCGGTGGAGGGTTACATGACCGTGGCGCCGAAATTCGGACGGCACACCACGGGGCGGGGACAAATGCC
>NZ_JBHRXI010000043.1:599-3152 GCF_042648365.1 Lutimaribacter marinistellae
ACCGACAGGAACTAAGGAAGCCTTCAACTGGCAATGAAGCCAGGAGAGGACACGCCCACAGCTAAGTCACAAGGGCGATGCTGTCACAGAAGTTTCGACGCTTTGACCAGAATGATACTCGTGCCTGATTGATGTCGGCGCCACCACTTGGGACCATCCGGGTCAGTCCCTGCGGGTGCGCGATGCCGGGTCGGATGGCCGGCAGGTGATCGAGATGCGCCGGGTAAAGCGCCTGCATGACAGTCTCCGCGGAAAGCCCGTGCTGCATCTCGACGTGACGCTGAGACCGGAGCTGGCGGGATGCATCCTTCCGCCGATGCCGGTCGAGCATGTCGATGTCGCCACGCCGCACATGCATGTCCGGCACGTCGCGGGCAGCTTCGGCAAGTCGATGCTCTGCCCGGGCTCCGACCTCTTGCCCGCCGAGGCGCAGCGCCGGGCCAACCGTCTGCAGGAATGCGTCGATTACGTTGCCTGGCACGCGCGCCGGGTCTTTCCGGCGGAGGTCCTCATCGTGACCGACCAGGCGATCGAGGACGCCTTTGCCGCCATTCCCAACGTGGTCACGGCCCATTTCAACGCGGTCGCGGGGCTCGACATCTACAGGGACGTGGCCATGCTCATCAGCATCGGTCGGCCCTTGCCCCCGAGCCAGGAGGCCGAGGCGCTGGCGCAGGTCCTGTTCGGGAATGTCGCGTCATCGGTCTACGTGACCGACCAGGTGGGCGTCCACATGCGCGCAGGTCCTCCCCGCGGTCTCGCGGTTGTACGCCATGATGACGAGACGGCGGAAATCCTGCGTGCGGCGATCTGCGATGACGAACTCGTGCAGGTGATCGGCCGGGGCCGTGGCGTGAACCGGTCAGGGGACCATCCACTGGAGGTGCATGTGCTCGCCGATGTCGCGCTGCCGCTCGACTATGACCGGCTGACGACCCGGGAACTGGAGCAGCCGGATGTGCTCCAGAAGATGTTGCTTCGTGGGATTGCGACCGACAGTCCGGGGGATGCGGCGGTCTTGCATCCCGATCTCTTCCGGAACGAAAAACAATCGCAGAAGGAGTTCGAGCGATCGGGATTTAAGCGACAAAACCCTATGAAGGGTTCTTATAGGGAGATGTCGCTTAAATCGGCTGCCTACAGACGACCCGGGCGCGGGCGGTCCTGGCAATCTGCATACTGGCTGTCGGGCACGGCCGAGGATGCGAGAGGACAGCTGGAAAGCGGATTGGGCGATGACGTCGAGTGGCGGTCTGACGCCTGGTCTTGAGCGCTAAGCCATGAGTGTCCGGCGCTGGTCCGTTGCGTCGGCTTCCGTCCGCCTTGGCGGCTCCTGTCGCTCATTGTCGGAAACTGTCATGATTACATGGGGTTATGCCTCGTGGTATACTCTCCGCAGTGCAGATAGACAGGCGCGATCAAAGGAGCGGCGGGTGCATGGCGGCGAAGGTGGACAGGCGTGCGGTGGCGATCCGGCAGGTGCCGGTAGAGGCGCTGATCCCCTACGCGCGGAATGCGCGGACGCATTCGGAGGCGCAGGTGGCGCTGATCGCGGGCTCGATCCGGGAGTTCGGTTTCAACAACCCGGTGCTGGTCGATGGGGCGAACGGCATCATCGCGGGTCATGGCCGGGTGGAGGCGGCGCGCCGGCTGGGGATGGCGGAGGTGCCGGTGATCGAGCTGGCGCATCTGACCGAGGCGCAGAAGCGGGCCTATATCCTCGCCGACAACAGGCTGGCCGAGCAGGCCGGGTGGGACCGGGAGCTGCTGGCGCTGGAGCTGGGCGATCTCGCGGATCTGGGCGTCGATCTCGGGGAGCTGGGCTTCGAGGGGGCGGAGCTCGATGCGCTCCTCGCGCATGGCGCGGCCGACCCGCGGGAAGAGGCGACGCCCGAGCCGCCCGAGACTCCCGTTTCCCGCCCGGGCGACCTGTAGTGCCTCGGCCCGCACCGGCTGCTCTGCGGCGATGCCACGCAGGCGGCGGATGTGACGCGCCTGCTTGGCGGCGTGGCCCCGCACCTGATGGTCACGGACCCGCCCTATGGGGTGCGCTACGACCCGGCCTGGCGTAACGAGACCGGGGCGGCGAAGACGAGGCGCGTGGGAAAGGTCGCCAATGACGACCGCGCCGACTGGCGGGAGGCCTGGGCGCTCTTTCCGGGCGATGTCGCCTATGTCTGGCACGGGGCGCTGCACGCGGGCACCGTGGCCGAGAGCCTCGAGGCCTGCGGCTTTACCATCCGCAGCCAGATCATCTGGGCCAAGGAGCGGCTGGTGCTGTCGCGGGGCCATTATCACTGGCAGCACGAGCCGGCCTGGTATTGCGTGCGCGGCACGGGCCATTGGTCGGGCGACCGCACGCAGTCGACGCTGTGGCAGATCCCCAGCCGCGACCAGGATGCGCAGACCATCCACGGCACGCAGAAGCCGGTGGAGTGCATGCGGCGCCCGATGCTGAACAACGCGAGCCCGGGACAGGTCGTTTACGAGCCGTTCTGCGGATCGGGCACCACGCTGATCGCGGCCGAGACCTGCGGGCGGGTCTGCCACGCG
>NZ_JBHRXI010000044.1:0-57865 GCF_042648365.1 Lutimaribacter marinistellae
TTCGGCCAGTGGGGGGACGACCGGCTTTTCGGTGGCAACAACGCCGATCGGCTGGATGGCGGCATCGGCAACGACACCATGACCGGGGGACTCGGCGCAGATGTTTTCGTCTTCAACACGGTGTTCAACACCGGAACCGATCTGATCACCGGCTGGGGCGACGGGTTTGACCGGATCGAGATCGCGGGGCCGGTGACGCAGGGCGGAACCACGATCACGAGCAACGCAAGTGGCACGCTGATCAGCTGGGCAGGCGGGTCGGCGCAGGTTGACCACGCCACACCGGGCATCGTGACATTTGCCGATATCGACTTCGTTTGAGCCTTTGATCGACAGGGATCGGCCCCGTCCGCATCAGTGTTCCGAGGCGACATGCCTGCCTTGCATGTTCGTCCGGTTAACGCAGAACCACGCCCCCCGCGGTCAGGGGCGTGGTCCGTTACGGTTCAGAAAGTCACGCGCCGTGCGCTGCTTTCCATTCGCGCTTGATCTTCTTGGCAAGGCTCCACTTGTGCACTTCCGTGGGGCCGTCGTAAATGCGGAAGGCCCGAATTTCACGAAAGACTTGTTCGACGATCGTGTCGGCCGTTACACCTTGACCGCCCATGCATTGCACACAGCGGTCCGCAACGCGCATCAATGCCTCGGAAACGGCAACCTTGGCCATCGAGCTTTCGGCTCCGCCGGGCGAGCCACTGTCAAGCACGTCGGCGCACCAGTAGATCATCAATTCCGCCTGTTTCAGATCCATCAGGTTCTCAGCCAGCATGAAGCCCACGCCTTCGTGGTCGATCAACTGTTTGCCGAAAGCCATTCGCCGATTGGCATAATCCGTGGCGATCTCGTGAGCGCGCACGCAGGCACCGAGCCAGCGCATGCAATGGCTCAGTCGTGCGGGCGCCAGACGGACCTGAGCGTATTTGAAACCTTCGCCGGAGTCTCCCAGCATTTGGCTCGCCGGTACGCGCAGATTGTCGATGGTGATGACGGCATGTCCACCGGGCATGGAACTGTCGATGGTGTCCATCACGCGTTCGATCCGGATTGCCGGGTCCGGCAGGTCGACGAGGAACATGCAGGCGCCATCGTCCGATTTGGCCATGATGATACCCATGCCAGCCCCATCTGCGCCGGTGATATAGGTCTTGCGCCCGTTGATCACCCAATGATTGCCATCCAGTTTGCAGGTTGTGAGCATCATTGAAGGATCGGATCCTGCGCCCCCGTCTTCCGCGGGTTCAGTCATAAAGAAAGCGGTGCGCATGCCGCCGTCGACCATTCGGGACAAGTAACGTTCCTTCAATTCGGGCGAGGCGACCTTACCCAACAGGAACATGTTGCCCTCGTCCGGTGCGCATGTGTGGCACGCAAGCGGCCCCAGCGGCGAAAGCCCCGACCGGATAAGAACCGCTGCTGTTTCTCGCTGTGTCAGGTGCCCGCCATCGTCGAGAATATGGGGCGTCATCACTCCGGCTTTACGCGCAAGTTCTTTCAACTCCATCGACAGATCCTCGGACGGGCCATGACCGCCAAGGCGGCTGTCGCGCTCGAAGGGAATTACTTCTTTTCTGACGAAAGCTTCGACCCTGTCGGCGATTGCAAGCGCCCGGTCAGATATTCCATCGCGTTGAAGCAGTTTACTCATTCGGGTTGGTCCAGTTCTTCTGTGCCGGATTATCTGTCCGGCGGGTTAGTTGTGTACGTCGTATTTCGGCGGGGTTCGTTCTCACCGGTCGATGAAGCCGAGGTCCTGCCTGATCTGGCGTTTCATGATCTTGCCGTTTGCATTGCGGGGCAGGGGTGTCTCGAGAAAGGTATAGCTTTCAGGGCATTGATAGTCGGCAAGTTCCGCTGCGCAGGTCGCGGTCAAGTCCGCCTCGTCCACCGCGTTGGGCGTCACCGACAAAACGGCATGGACACGTTCGCCCAAGATTTGGCAGGGCTTGGCGACAACAGCAGCCTCGATCACCCCGGGGCACGCGGCCAGCACACTTTCGACCTGTGCGCTGAAAATCTTGTGGCCACCCCGGTTCACCATGTCTTTCCTTCGATCATGAACGTAGACGAACCCATCCTCGTCGATCGTTCCGATATCGCCGGACTTCCAGAAACCGGCAGCGAATTCACGGGCATCGGCCTCGGGGTTGCGCCAGTATCCGGGTACCACCATCGCCCCCCTGATCCAAAGCTCTCCGATCTCGCCGGCCGGCAATTCGCGGCCGGTCTCGTCCATGATGCAGATCTCGGCCCCAGGCACGGGGCGCCCCACGGACAGTCGGCGCGCGGCAGTATGCTCCGCAGGCATAACCGTGGCTGGCGATGTCAATTCAGTTGCCCCATAGGCATTCATCAGCCCAAGTCCGGGCAGGGCTTCGGCCAGCTTCTCGATGGTTGCAGCAGGCATCGATGCTCCGCCATACCCTCCCACACGCCATTCTGAGAGGTCATAGTCACTCAGTTCGGTCTGATGCAGGCAGAGATTGTACATCGCGGGTACCATGAGCGAGCAGGTCATTCGTTCGCGTGCGGCGCATTCGAGGAATCTGGCAGCCTTGAATTCCCGCATTATCACGATGGTGCCACCGGCGCGGACAAGTGTATGTATCCCCGCCACCAGACCCGTGACATGGTTCATCGGGACGACGACAATCGTCCTGTCCTTGGACCCAAGGCCCATCGTGACAACGAAATTGGTGGCTGAATGAACGATACCCAAACCGGTCAGCGTTGCGCCCTTGGGAACACCAGTCGTACCGGAAGTGAAGAGGATCGTGGCGACTTCATCCTCGTTGACCTGCTTCGGAACCGTCAGCGGGGATGACTGACGCAATTCCTCGTAGTCGGAAAACCCTTCGGCTTCACCGACCGAGATGCTTCGTTTCCGAGCGGGCGTTTCGCCTGACGGGGGCACAAGGTGAGCAAACTCAGCGTCGACCACCAGTGCAACCGCCTCGGACGCCACCAAAGCGTGCCTGATACCGGGCATCTGGTCCCTTACGCTCAGGGGGACAGTGATTGCGCCAATCCGTGCAGCGGCGTAAAGTAGCACGACGAATGGAATGCCATTCCCAAGCAGCATTGCCAGCCTGTCACCCTTTTGTACGCCCTGCGCGCTCAGCCCTGCTGCAACGCGCCCGACCTCGGCGTCGAATTGGGCATATGTCAGGCGAACATCACCGCAAATCAGCGCCTCGTTATCAGGGTGCTTCGCGACGGCCTCCTCAAGTAGACCGTGCAGACTGCGCGGCCTCTCGGCATAGCAGGCGACCACCCGGTCGCCATAGTGCAACTCGCGCCGCAACGACGGCTCATCGGTCATGATTCAATTTCCACTTCTGCGCATTTACTTGGTCTGTCATTTCTGCGTCTTCCTTTTGTTCATCAGCCGTGTCGCAGCGGCGGCGATGGGCTTGTCGAGGGGTAGGCCGGCCTGGACATACCCCCGTTTGAAATCAGCGATATGCCGCGCCATCCAATCGCGTGCGGTTGCGCCATCACGCGCGCGGATCGCCTCGATCACGTGATGATGCGCAACCAACTGCCGCGCCATTGCTTGCGGGAGTTCAGGGATCAGCGCTTCGGTACCGCTGTAAAGCAGGAAGCCGATCGGCTCGCGCGCCATCTGCAGAACGCGGTTCTTGCTGGCGGCCGCTACGCTGGAGTGAAACTCGGTGTCGATTTCCACCGTCTCCGTTCCATTGCCTTCGGCCGCCATGAGCTGCGTGTGGATCCGGTCCAGATCGGCTATATCGTCTGCATCGGCGTGGCGCGCCGCCAACTCGGCAGCCAGCGGTTCGGTCGCGATAGCGACGTTCCAAAGTTCATCGAAGGTAACGTCCAACATGCTGAGCGCCCGGCTTTGGCGGGAAGACAACTCTTCCATGCGCGGAATACTCACGATCATCTTGCGCGGCGATATCCGTCGCACGAAACCTTCACTTTCGAGGCGACGAATACCTTCCCGGACGGTCGACCGGTTGACATTGAACATGTTGGCCATCTTGATTTCACCGGGCAACCGGTCACCCGGTTTCAGTGAGCCGTCGATGATCTGGGCCTCAATCTCGCTCGATACCTGCTCGTAGGCATGTTTTACGCGCAGGGGGGTCGCTTTGAATGGCATGGGCAATCTACTTCTTTCCGGGCCGATCCGAGCGATGTGTCGTGGTCATGGTCCGAGCAAGGATGGAAATCTTCATGTGGCTCCGGCCAATGCATGATCGATCACGTTGACCTTGATAATTTCGCCTCGCTCGATCACGGACTCGCGTTGCAGCAGGTCAAGCGAATGGCTCAACTCTGACTGCGCAATCAGCACGGACAGCCCTTCTTCCTTCAATGATGCGATGACCTCGGAGATACGCTTGGCCAAAGCAGGCGCCACTCCCTCGAAGGGCTCATCAAGCAGCAGAAGCTTTTGCCCGGCGATCAAGGCCCGTCCAAGCGCTACCATCTTCTGTTGCCCTCCGGACAACAGTAGCGCCTTGCGCGAGGCCATCTCGGTCAGTTCGGGCATCAGATCATAAACGAAGCCGAGGCCCGTCGCCGCGTCGATGTCCTTGTTGACCCAGGCCGGCAGCAGCATGTTTTCTTCGACCGTGAGATCGGGAACGAGGCGGCGGTCCTCCGGCATGTAACCGAAGCCCAGCAGCGCCCGCTGGCGCGGCGGCATGTTCGAGATATCTTCGCCGTTCCAAAGAACCTTGCCAGCGGAAAGAGTCGCCAGCCCTGTTATGGTGCGCAATACTGTGGTCTTTCCAGCACCGTTGCGACCGACGAGACCCATACGCTCGCCTGTCCCGACTTCAAGGCTCACTCCGCGCAAGATCGGCGCGGCTTGAATTTTGACTTCGACATTTTCGAGTTTGAGTGTCATCCGGGCGCCCCTGTCACGTAACGTTGCACTTCGGGGTCCGACAGCACTTCGTCCGGTGCATCGTCTGCGATAACTCTGCCGTCATAAAAGGCCAGAACCCGTTCCGAATAGCGGGTCACGATATCCATGTCGTGCTCGACAAAGATGACGGTCACACCGGTCGAGCGTAGGGCTTCCATCACGAGATCCATGATCGGGAATTTCTCGTCCGCAGCCACGCCCGAGGTGGGCTCGTCCAACAGCATGATCTGAGTGTCTCCAGCCATCGCCATTGCAATGTCGAGCAGCTTCTTGACCCCACCTGACAGCTCCGGGATCAGCCGGTTTCGGTGTTCTGCGATGTTGAATCGTTCCAGCGTTTCCATTGCCCGGTCGCGGGCTTTGCGATCGTGGGCCTTTCGTAGGAATGATGGCCCCTTCTCGGCGTGGATCGCGTCAGCGACCAGAATGTTTTCTTCGACCGTAAGCTCGTTGCAAAGCTGTGCGATCTGGAAGGAGCGGTGAATACCCAGACGCGTTATCTCTCGCGGGGACATGCCGATGATGCTTCGACCACCGAAATTGATCTGGCCCGCGTCCGGCCTGATATAGCCCGTCACCATGTTGACGAAGGTAGTTTTACCTGCGCCGTTGGTGCCGATCAGCGAATACACTGCGCCCTCTGGAACGGTGACGGAGATATCTTTGGCGGCTGTGACCGCCCCAAAGGTTTTCTGGACGTCGCGAACTTCGAGAGAACCCCTGCTCATGCCTCACGACCTTTCCGTCGTCCGACAAGCGATCCCAGGCCGTTGGGCAGGACGATGATCACCACGAGCAGGAAGATCCCGAGAGCCAATTGCCAGGTGTTCGGGAAGTAGAGATTCGAAAACGACCGTACGAGTTCGAGGATGATAGCCGCGACAAAGACCGCTGGCACAGATAGATATCCGGCCAGAATGGCAACGAAAACGAACTCGCCCGACGTCGTCCAGAAGGCGAATTCCGGATCTACGTGGCCAAGCGCCAGCGCCGCGATCGTTCCGCCTATCCCTCCGAGAACCGCACCAAAGACGTAGTTGTAGGTCATGATGTTGCGCACCGAAGCCCCGAGGTATTCGATCCTCAGTTCGTTGTCGCGCGTGGCAAGCGTCAGCAACCCACGCTCGCTGTCGAAGTAAACGCGCATCAGGGTTCCGGCGATGACGACAATCACAACGACGTAAAGGTAAAGTGCCGTCTGCAATGGACGCCCCTCTGGTGCCCAACCCAGGAATGTCGGGGCGGCAATGTTCAGACCGTCTGTCCCGCCGATGAAACTCATCTTGGATAGTGAGCCATAGAGAACCATCGACAGAGCCAGGGACAGCATCGCAAAGAATATGCCGCGATAGTTGGATAGCAGAGGTCCAAAGGCCATACCCACCAAAAGGCAAACCAAAGCGCTCAGCAGTGTCAGCAAAAAGATGTCCGATATGCCGAACTGATTGGCGACCAGTGTGGCTGTGTAGGCTCCGAGGCAGTAGTACAGGCCTTGTCCAAAGGAAACGACGCCGCCCCTCATCATGCCCACGATGCCCAGGCACACCAGTCCTTTGGCCAACGCCATTGCGCATAAGAACATCGCCCAGTCGGGTAGCACGACTGCCCCTGCAGCTAGGATGGCAAGTGCGATGAGTGAACTGGCAAGCAGTTTCGTTGGCATCAGATCTTCCTCGCCTGGGTTTTTGCAAACAGACCCTCGGGTCGAAACAGCAGGACGATGGCCATCACGAAGTAGATAATGAAAAGCTCGGCCTCCGGCAGAAGATGAACAGAAGCCGCCCG
The DNA here is from genome assembly GCF_042648365.1 of Lutimaribacter marinistellae. Classification (NCBI taxonomy): domain Bacteria; kingdom Pseudomonadati; phylum Pseudomonadota; class Alphaproteobacteria; order Rhodobacterales; family Roseobacteraceae; genus Lutimaribacter; species Lutimaribacter marinistellae. The sequence continues at coordinate 6,683 of NZ_JBHRXI010000044.1, forward strand.
GCTGACGCCCACCAACAGCGCCCCGATGGCTGCTCCGGGCACAGAGCCCAAACCCCCGATGATGACCACGGCAAAGGCCACGATGATCACGTTAACGCCCAACCCGGGCGTGACCGAAATCATGGGAGCGGTCAGTGCTCCGCCCAGTGCCGCAAGAAATGCACCCGCCGTGAAAGCCCCGAGATAGATCCGCTGGACATTGACGCCCATGGTCTGGCTCATCTCGGAGTCGTGGATCACCGCCAGTACGATCTTGCCAATCTGCGTATGATTGAGTGTCAGCCAAACCGCGAGGCCTACGATGATTGCGGCGGCGATGACGGCGAAGTCATAGCCCACGTAGAAGAGTGGACCGATCTCGACATCGCCCAATAGCGTGTAGGGCTCGTAGACGAAATAGGGGTTCACGCCCCAGATCAGTTTCATGACGTCTTCGAGAATGAGGAAAACGGCATAGGTTACCAGGACGTTCAAAACCTCGTCTCGGCCGTAGAAGAATCGCAAAAGGCCCCGTTCCAACAAAGGACCCAGCACCAACGCTACAAGGAGCGCAGCGAGGATCAGCGCGGCATAGCTGCCGAAGGGAAAAACCTCACCGCCCGAGGCAAAATAAACTCCGACGAGAGACGCCGAGGCATATGCACCGATCGCGTAAAGGCTGCCATGCGCAATGTTCAAGATGTTGAGCACGCCAAAGACGAGCGTCAGGCCGACGGAGACGATGAACAGCCACCCGGCGTAAATCAGTCCATCGACAAGGATGGTTGCCGCAAGATCCATGGATCAGGTGCCTCTGAGTTTTCGTGACGGGAATTTAGCCCGCCGCCGTACTGCGGCGGGCTTTTTCAGTTGCAAGCGATCAGTCGCACTGTGCGCCGGGGAAACCCTGCGCGATCCACTCCTGCGACTTCATGCCGTCTGGCGGGTTCACGCAGCGGGCGTCGTAATATTCAACATCCACCAACTCCATCTTGCCAGTCTCTGCATTCCACTTGGTGGTACCGATGGCGTTCGGCTGAATTGCCTGATGTCCATCGGCAAGGGCCATTTCGATCCGCCCAGATGGCGCGTCCCATGACAGGCCTTTCATGGCTGCCGCCAATTCCTCGCTCGTCGGTTTCGTTCCGCCGTTCTCGGCCATTGCCTTTTCTATCGCTGTCTTCAGGCCGAAAAGCGCCTGCCACATGCGGAAGGGCGCCTGAACCGGGAAGGTATCGTATTCCGCCTCGTAGGCTTGCCACATGGTATCGGTCAGTTCCTGCAACTCGCCGCCGCGCGCGTAAGCTGCGAGCCCGTTGACGCCGCGGGCGCCGAGGAAGATGCCGTCAGGCATCTTGTCCTGAAGCTGCGGGATCACGTGGTCGCCAGCCGCCAATGCAAGCTGCGCACGTTCGTGCAGGCCACGGGCTGTCGACTGGATCAAGAAACCCTGAAGATCGCCACCCCAGTTCGAGGAATGCACCAGCGCCGGCTTCTCGCGTAGCAGCGCTGAGATTTCAGTGCCGTACTGGCCCGCGCCGAATTTCGGGAAGAGTGCTGTCTTGACCTCGGCATCAGGGTAGAGTTGCTTCATCGAAGCTGTGAAATCGGCCCAGCTGTCCTGGCCCCAGGCGTAATCCTGATTGAGGCCGGCAAAACTCGGAACGTCGAAATTTCGCGACTTCAGGTAACGCGCTAGGCTGACATTATCCATCGTGGCATGAGCCGCGGTGCGAAAGACATATTCATAGCTTCCATCCTCGAATACGCGCGGCGTGCCGCAGTCATAAAGGATGGTGAAAGCCTTGAGTTCATCCGCGACAGGGGGGATGGCGAGGCAGTCGCCCGAAGACACGTAGCCAACGACCGCATCGACTTCTTCGCGCTGTACCAGATTTCGGAACTCCTGGACTTGTTTGGTGGCACCGCCTGCCTCATCAACGACGACGACTTCGATGTTCATACCGCCAAAGCCCTTCTGATCGTAGGGCGCAGGCAGTTTGCCACCTTCGTTCAGCATGTCGACCAGCAGCTTGCCGCCATTCCATGCAGGCACCCCAAAGCTTTCCGCCGCCTGACCGGACAGGAAAGTGATCACGCCGATCTTGAAGGTGTCATCCTGTGCCGATGCAGCGCCGGAAAATCCTGCCGCCAATGTCATGGCAGTCAGCGCGCCACCAATTCTGGATTTGATCGTCTTCATGGTTTCCTCCCTGAAACACCATAGGACCGGCCAGTTTTCGCGGGCAGACGCGGCAACCTCCTCCTCCGGTGCTTGGCAGCTACCAGATACCGCCGCCATCACTCCCCAAGATGGCTCAATTAGTGTCCTATTGTTGGACACTGTTGCCAGATTGACTTTGGGTCAACCCGGTATTTGGATTTGAGCGGAAAAAATCACGACAGCCGATCGCATCGGATGCCATAGCCTGTGGGGAGCCCTCCTCGCGCCATTGCAGTGGCGAGGAAGGCAAAACCGACATAGACTGTTGTTCCGTATCGAAAGGTGGCCAGGGATGCCCAACGACACAGAACTGATCCTTTGCCCGGTCAATCTTCGTCACGCCAAGCTTGACCGCAGCGCGTACAACGAAGCCGTCTCAATGGCGAAACGTCGTGACGCAAAACTCCTCGTGGCAACCGTTGCGCCAGAGATGGAGCGCAACCTGAATATTCGCGACTCCGTGGGCTATTGGACACAGAAACTGGACGCATTCGTCGCGACCTATCGACCTGACGGCTTGGACGTTGAAACCTGTGTTCGGACAGGCGCCGTACATCGCCAGATCGTCAAACTGGCAGAAGAGCGCGGTGCGGACGTGATCGTGATGGAGTCGGCCAATCCCAGAATCCAGGACTATCTTCTGGGAACCACGGCCAGCCACGTCGTGACGCATGCCAAGTGTTCGGTGTTTGTCGTGCGCGGATAGCAAATTCTTGGAAATGGCCGCGGCTGCAACAGATGCAGTACCTTGTCGGTTCTAAGCACTGACCTACAGCATTGCCGGTATTCACCAACCTGCAAGGGGGGTGATCGAATCCTGATGGTTGGCTGGCAATGATGCTGGTTTGCAGTTTCGCCAAGCAGGAAACAATGTCGGCTCCAACACTCCACTGGGCGGGATTGGAGCCGACGAAGGGCTTAGATCTTTCGATACTCGGATCTCAGCGCCAGCCAGAGGCAGTAGCACATTATCAGGATCACGAGGGTAAACGGGATCCCCATGGATACTGCCGCCCCCTGAAGGGCGTTCAGGCCGCCTCCCAAAAGCAGGGCGATTGCCACCAGCCCTTCCAACGTGCACCACCATACCCGCTGGACAACAGGGGCATCCAGTTTGCCACCAGCCGTGATCGTGTCGATCACGAGCGATCCAGAGTCGGACGAAGTCACGAAGAAGATCACGATCAGGACAAGTGAGATCGGCGCTATGATGGAGTATAGTGGAAGCTCCTTCAGGAAACCGAACAGGGCACCTTCAGGGGCGTAGCTGTCGATCACCGTCGCCTTCACGCCTTCCGCGCCGCCGGCGTTGAGCATGTCGATCGCCGCGCCGCCGAAGGTGGACATCCACAGAGCACAGACAGCTGTGGGCGCGATCAAGGCGCAGAGCACGAATTCCCGTACCGTTCTGCCCCGGGAGATGCGCGCAATGAACATGCCGACAAAGGGCGACCATGCGATCCACCAAGCCCAGTAAAACGTTGTCCAGCCATGGAAGAAACTGGTGTCTTCGCGTCCAAACGGATTTGAGAGCGCCGGCAGCAGTTTAACGTAGTCGACCATCACCGAGAAGTACCGCGCAATGGCCGTTGCGGCGCCTGTCATGATTATCACGAACAGGAAAAGTCCGACTGCCATGATCATGTTGATCTCGGACAGTCTTTTCACGCCTGCGTCCATTCCCAGAAGAACCGAGCCGAGTGCGATGATCGTGATACCGACAATGATGGCGACAGTCAGGGTAGGGGAGGGCGCAATGCCGAACACTTCGTTCAGGCCGGCAGCAACCTGTTGCGCGCCCAGGCCAAGCGACGTGGTCAAGCCGAAAAGCGTGGCAAAAACCGCCAGTGTATCGATGACATGCCCCCAGAACCCCCAGACTCGTTCGCCCAGCAAGGGAAAGAAGGCGGAACGCAGTGTAAGCGGCAGGTTGAGATTGTAGGCAAAGATGGCAAGCGAGAGGCCTACAGCCGCGTAGACTGCCCAACCCTCGAGGCCCCAGTGATGTATGGTCCCGACGATGCCGATGTACTCGTTTCCGGGTTGCGCGATGTCCATATTGAGAGGCCGCGCGCCTCCGTCTTCGGCAAAGTTGTAGTAGACCGGTTCGAGGACTCCGAAAAATAGCAGGCCGATACCGATGCCCGCTGCGAACATCATCGCGATCCAACCCGCATAAGAGTAGTCAGGAGTCGCATCTTTGCCGCCTATGCGGACCTTCCCAACGGGCAAAACGATGAGTGCGAGGCAAAACAGCGTTATGGCGTTGACCGACAATACAAGGAACCAGTCGAAGGTGCTGGTCAACCATGGGCGCAACCACCCGAAAAAGCTTGCCGCCGCTTCTTGATTGGCCAACGCTACAATGACGAAGCCAAGGATCAGGATGCCCGAGATCACAAAGACAGGATTGTGAATGTCCAACCCCAACGGTCGGATGTTGTCTTGTCCTATTTCGTATTCTGTCTCGAAGTCCCACACTCGGGGATCTGGATCGAGCATCTTTTTTGCATTTGTATCTGTCATGTCTCCTCCCGTAGTTCGCTATTTTAGTTGTTCTTGTGGAAAAGCTTCGCACAGCGCCCGGGCTTGCGTCCAACCTAAAGACTCCATTTCGTGCGGCCGAGAACCTACGATACGCTCTGGATCGGATGCTCCAAGGGGCTTTCGGCATATGGCAGAGACGCAGAAACACCATGCAGGCACCAAGTCCCGGGTTGGTTTGCGCTGCTTGGAGCAGTGGGGCCCGACCGGGGCATTCTCTACCTTCGGCGTGTCGATGAACTCATCTCCCGGTCACAGATCCGGTAAAACCGCTGAGTCAAAAAGGCCCAACGAAACCTGAGTAAAACATCGGCGCGAAGTGAGAATTAGCGAGTAACATAAATCGGGCTGGACCATGCGACGAAGCCGTCCTCGGTCACGACCCGGACCCAAATCGGATTGTCCCGGCCTGGATTCAACTGAAGGGTAAGGTCCTCTTGTAAGTTACGGCGATCCATTATTCTGGGTAGTCGGAAGAGGCGCAACTTACGGTCGAGGCCACCCGCTTCGATGATCGTGTCGTCGCCGGTGATCCGCGAGAGTTCAAGGCTTGATGAGACGAGATCCGTTTTGATGGATACAGTGCCTTCATCGCGGTCCAGCCATATGTCGCAGCCGCCAAAGTTTCCTGTTGTCACCGCGTCAAAGGCGATGCTTCGCTCGCTGACGATTTCGAATTCACGCTCCAGATTCCACGAGTTGATCTTGGCCATCTCTCGAATGCGGGCTTGATCGAAGCTGATTTTTCCGCGCCAGCGCGTCGTTCTTCCGCGACCCCGGTACTCGGCCCCTTGCCACACTACCCGCAGTCTTCCGTCCGGTTCGGCGTCATGGGGACGCAGCGTCCGGACTATTGCAGCGCCGTTCAGGATATCGACGCGTTCGATCGGTGAGGGCGCTTCGACCAGAACCGAAAGATCGAGATGATCGCCAGTCGTTCGAACGATGTCTCCCATCTGCGCGGTTTCCGATGGCACGGGTTCGTTCATTTCAAGCCTCGGATCGATGGCGAACACGCCGCCGCACTTGCCGAGATGTGCCGTAACTTCGAGATGCAGGCGGCACCCGGTCGTTCCGTAATGGTGCCGCCGGCGCAAAGAGCCAAAGACGTCTTCGCGGGTCAGGTTATCGGCGAGAAAGCAGGTCAGGCCGCTATAGGCGCCGAACTCCGACGCGCCTGGATAGCAGGCCCCCGGTGCGCCCTTGTGGCCATCGCTGTTGCAGACAAGGCCGACACGGTATCCAAGCTCAAACGCGTCAGTCATAATCCATTCGAACGTTCCCCAATCCGAATGAACTTCGACCGCAGTGCGCAACCGGGCGTCTTCTGCGCGCGAAATATCCGCAGGACGGCCGCCTACATGGGCAAAGAGAACGCAATCCTCGTCCTTAAGCGCGGCGAAAAGCTCGGGAAGCGTGTTTGCATCGGTGTCTATGTCCGATCGATCCTCAAGCAACGCGTGAGACGAGCGCCGGATCTGCCGACCTTCACTCGCAAAGAACACGTTATGATCGCCGCCGACCGGCGTATTGCCGGACCATTCATAGCCGGGAAAGACGACAAACGAGCCGTTCTGATTGAACTCTGCAGTCAACTCGTTGATCTGTTGCCAGAAGGCGTTCGTGAGTTGGAAGTCGTTCGCCTGGTGGGATGTGACATCAAGGAATGCAACGTCGCGTGCGAATTGCAGGTAGTCCCGCATGGGATTTATTCCGACGGTTTCGCCACTTTGCCCATGCAGGTCCCCCCAAAAAGATCTGGGGCCGGATGAGCGGACGACGAGGGGATTGGATACGGCCAAAACCGCGCCTTCAACATCCTGCAATGTGAGGCGATACGTTCCTTCTGCCTCTGCCCGCAAACCATCGACGCGGGCCGCCCGTGCGCCCGGTTCTAACGCAACGGATTGCGGAAGGCCCGTGATCCCGGCACCTGTTACCTGCAGGTGCGAAGGTGTTTGGTCGGACGCATTGCCCCACGCATCCTCGCCGCGAATCCCCAGGCTGAAGCTGTCGCCCGCGTGACGCAAGGTCGGCGCGGTGAGCACCCATTTCGTTACAGGTCCCGGTCCGATTTCGATTGCATGCGAGGATACAGGAAGAAACACACCCGTTGCACAGACATCGGCAAGCACGCGAAACTCAAAGGCCGCTTCGCAGAACGTCTGAAGTTGGAAACCGGGAGATCCCAGACTGCGATCCCCCAGAATGACGGTGATCGTGTCCCCGGGGCTCATGTATCCGCGCTTCACGGTAACTCGAATGCCATTGTACCAAGGGCGCTGATGGGGGAATGGCTCGGCGTGCAGATAGAGGTCAACGCCATTGGATGCCGTAGCCGTGACGTAGTTCATCGCGCCGGGATCAGTGAACTGGACGCCGCCGCCGTCACTTGTCCAACGGCCCACGATCTTGATAGCGCCGGTATCGTCGAGGCCAAATTCGCCTACCGTGTACACCAAGGTGAAAGATTGGAACGATCTGACCGGAAACCGTCCCAAGGGCGAAAAACGTGTCGAGCCGTAATCGGCATCGTCGGGGCCGGGCTGCGCCTTGGGCCAGATATCTCCCATGAGATCGTCCGGTATCATCGCACCACTATCCTCCGCGAGGTGTTTGCGCAGACCACATCCCTGTTCAAACTTGGCCAAGGTCACAATGCAAGGAAAAAGGCGAAATGAAACCGATAGCCGTTCATTGCTCTGCTGGTGGCTGTCCGGATGGGCACAAGCAGGTTCGCTCATTTCCTTGATGGGCATCTTGGTGATCGGCGCCTGTCCGTGCTTGAAGCGAAGCCGGCTGTGTTCCGAGTTGTGGCGTGTCCGGTGAATCGATTTTCTGAAATTTTTTCTTACGAAAGATTCAAAAAATTATTCCTTTTTGTTAGGGTTTCTGCAGGTTATCCTCTGTCAGTGTTTTTCTTGAGGGAGCAGACGTGTCCGATCCAAGCAACTCGCTGACCGTATCCGTGCATAGGAGCGGTGGCGCGGGCCACCATTTTGAGGAGTTCATCGTTCCGGCCTATGAAAGCCAGACCGTGCTGGATGTTGTCTCATGGATTCAGCAGAATGCGGATGCCACCCTTAGCTATCGCTTCGCTTGCCGCGTCGGGATGTGCGGCAGTTGCGCGATGATGGTCAATGGTGTGCCACGTTGGACTTGTCGGACCAATGTGAGCAAAGTGATCAATCAGGGCCGTCTTACGATAGCGCCTTTAAGAAACCTGCCAGTGATAAAGGATCTTGCGGTAGACATGGACCCTTTCTTTGACAAATGGGTCGAAGCTGAAGGGTATCATCATCCTGGGCGCAACCGCAGCGAGCCCATCGCGGAAATCGATCCTGAGAGCGATGAGCGCCAGGTCGCAAATGCCGGGATCGAGTGTATCAACTGTTCGGTCTGTTATGCGGCTTGCGACACAGTTACCGGAAACCCAGAGTATCTTGGTCCTGCTGCACTTCAGCGTGCCTGGACCCTTCTCAACGATGCAAGAGATAGCGAGCGGTCGCGCATTCTGGACGCAGTCAGCGGAGTAGGTGGGTGTCATAATTGCCATTCCATGGGCAGCTGTACAGCCTATTGCCCCAATGAGCTGGACCCCATGTCCGCTATTGCGGGCCTGAAACGGGAAACGGTTCGTGGCTTCTTTCGGAGGCGCGGGTGATGCTTGATCTGCGGCTGTACATGCTTCAACGCCTTTCGGCTCTTGTCATGGCGCCGTTTGTCTTGGTGCATATCGGCGTCATTATCTATGCCATCGATGGTGGCCTGTCGGCCGCTGAGATACTAGGGCGGACACAAGGGTCTCTGGGCTGGTTCCTGTTCTACGGCACCTTTGTCCTGGCTGCCGGTTTGCACGGCGCTATCGGGCTTAGGGTGATCCTCCATGAGTGGGCGGGCCTCAGGGGCGCGGCTCTCTCAGTTGTCTCTTGGGGCATCGGCACCTGTCTTATTGCGCTGGGCGGTCGGGCTGTTTTCGCAGTGACATGGTGGGCGGTATGAGGCGTCCAGCGCGATCCCATCCACTTTGGCTGGCCTTTGTGCTGCATCGTCTTTCCGGGCTCGCACTGGCCTTGTTCCTGCCGGTCCATTTCTGGATGCTGTCGCTCGCACTTACGGATCCGGTGCGCCTTGATGCCTTCCTGACCTTCGCCGAAATGCCGGTGGTCAAGATTGCCGAGTTCGGTCTCGTGTTCCTGCTGGCCATTCATTTCTTCGGCGGAGTACGTCTGCTTGCTCTCGAGTGGCTGCCTTGGTCCGGGCCAAGGAAAACGGCGGCAGCGGCTGCAGTTGCGACGTCGTTTCTTGTCTCCGCCATGTTCTTGTTAAGGGCGATCTGACCGATGATCTCACCGCGCGATATTGACAGGCACGATACGGACATTCTGATCCTAGGGACGGGTGGCGCGGGGCTGTTTGCGGCTCTGCATGCACAACAGACTGCACCGCAAGGCACACGCATCACCATTGCAGTAAAGGGATTGATCGGTAAGTGTGGCTGCACCCGGATGGTGCAGGGCGGGTACAACGTTGCGCTTGGTGGCGGCGACAGCGTCGAGCGGCATTTCATGGACACGATCCAGGGCGGCAAGTGGTTGCCCAATCAGGACATGGCGTGGCGTCTTTGCGAACTGGCGGTCGAGCGCATTCGCGAGCTTGAAAACGAGATCGGGTGTTTCTTCGACCGCAATCCCGACGGAAGCCTGCACCAAAAGGCCTTTGCAGGCCAAACCGCCGACCGGACAGTGCACAAGGGCGACCTAACTGGCATCGAGATCATCAACCGCCTCATGGAGCAGGTGCTTGCCCGCCCGATAGAGAAATTGCAGGAACACCGTGCAATTGGCCTGATCCCGTCGCGCGACGGCACCTCGCTCGCTGGTGTCCTGATGATCGACATGCGCACCGGACGGTTCCGTTTCGTCAGGGCCAAGACCGTTTTGATGGCCACTGGCGGCGGACCGACGATGTACCGCTATCACACCCCTTCTGGCGACAAGACGATGGACGGTCTTGCGATGGCGTTGCGCGCGGGCCTTCCCCTGCGGGATATGGAGATGGTCCAGTTCCATCCCACAGGCCTATTGGCTGGCGAGCATACACGGATGACGGGAACGGTTCTCGAAGAAGGGTTGCGCGGTGCGGGTGGGCACCTTCTCAACCATACCGGCCACAGGTTCATGTACGATTACGACGAAAAGGGCGAACGGGCGACGCGCGACGTCGTCAGCCGCAGCATCTATTCCGAGATGCGCAAGAACAACGATCCCGACCAGGAGGGCGTATTCATCTCTATGGGTCACCTTGGACCGGAACACGTGCGTCACAAGTTCAAGGGTATGGTGAAGCGTTGTGCGGATTGCGGCTTCGATTTGGCTGGCGGGCGCGTCGAGGTTGTTCCGACGGCGCACTACTTCATGGGTGGGGTCGTCGTCGATGTCGATACGCGTACCGCGCTCGAAGGCCTTTATGTGGCCGGCGAAGATGCGGGTGGAGCGCACGGTTCGAACCGGCTGGGCGGTAACGGCGTGGCAAACTCGACTGTCTACGGCGGGGTTGCTGGCGAAACCATGGGACGCGACATCAGCGCAATGACTGCTCTTCGCGAACCGGACGAGGCGATCCTCGAAGCCGAGATCGCGCGCGCTTGTCATCCGCTTACCCGTCCAGCGGCTCTGGTGCAGCCGCTCCGCAAGGAGCTTCAGAACGCAATGTGGGATCATGTCGGCGTAATGCGGACCGAAGCAGGTCTCCGTGAGGGACTGGGCCGCATATCGGAGATTTCCGACGACCTGATGGATATCGGGGTGGCCCCTGAGAACCTCGCATTCAACTTGACCTGGCACGATTGGCTGAACCTCCGTTCGCTTTGCGACGTGTCAGAGTTGATCGCCCGGGCGGCGCTTGCCCGAGACAACTCGCGCGGGGCGCATTATCGTGAGGATTTTCCCGATTCAGGCCCGCTTGAGGACAGTTACTTCACGGTTGTACGGCAAAACGGCGACGATCTGAGCGTGACCCGCGAAGCGGTTGATTTCTCCATTGTAAGACCGGGGGAAACCGTTCTGCCGGACGACGAACCCGAAACACTGGTGCCAGCTCAATGATACCTTTATCTCTTGTCAAAACCACGGCCCTGACCTTGATGGACAAGGCCGCAATCGAGATACCGGAGGACTATCTCGACGGCTTGAAACAAGCTGCCGAGACGGAAGATGGTGATCTTTCCTCGTTTGTTCTCAAGGCTATGCTCGAAAATTACGAAGCGGCCAAAGAAGACAGGCGCGCCATGTGCGGCGACACGGGCGTTCCGCGCTGGTTCGTGAAACTGGGCAACGACGCAAAGGTCGAGGGCGGGATGTGTGCCCTCGAGACAGAGTTGCGCCGTGCGACGGCCGAAGCGACAGACAGTGTGCCCCTTCGACCCAACCGCGTTCATCCGCTGTGGCGAACCGACCACAACAACAATGTCGGTATCAATGCGCCCGAGATTGAGTATGCCTTTGAGCCAGAAGGCGACTGGATCGACTTGATTACCGTTCACAAGGGGGGGCTTTTCGGGACGGACTACCGAATGCTCTTCCCGTCTGATGGCATACAGGGGATAAAGCGGTTCTACCTCGACAGTCTTATGGCCTTTGGAAAGCGCGGCCTTGCGTGTCAGCCGGCAATCATCGGCATCGGGCTGGGTGGATCGAAAGATGTTTGCATGACACTCGGTAAGCGCGCCTCCACCCTGCGTGTTGTCGGTTCACGCAATTCCGACCCACGCATCGCCGAGATGGAGGACGAATTCAAGGAACTGGGAAATTCGATCGGTATGGGGGCCATGGGATTTGTCGGCAAAAACATGGTGATCGATTGCAATATCGAGGTGGGCTACTGTCATACCGGTGGAATGCCGATGTCCGTTCATGCCTTCTGCCTGTCGTCCCGTCGCGCGGTTGCTCGGCTTTTCCCGGATGGTCGCGTCGAATACCGGACCGACCCCGATTGGTTCACACCCTACCAGCGGCGCGAGACGGTTGACTGGACCCCCGCTAGGGAGGCCGCGGAATGAAACCCAGAGAGGTCCGCCTTTCCACAACCCCGTCCGCCGAGGATATCGCCAAGCTGCGTCTTGGAGATATCGTGTATCTCGATGGTCTGATGTACACCGCCCGCGAAGGTGTCTACATGCGCGCGCTCGAAGAGCGGGCCAACATTCCCATGGAATTGCCCCGCGATAGTGCGGCCAACTTCCACTGTTCGCCCGCCGCGACGATCCGCTCGGATGGGTCTTTCGATATGGGAGCCGTGACGGCGACCGCCTCGTTTCGGTTTGCCAAATGGCTGCCCGAGTGGATCGAGAAAACCGGCGCGAAGCTCATTATCGGAAAAGGTGGCATGAGCTCGAAAGACTACCGGGAGTACTTCGTTCCAAACGGGGCAATCTATCTCTCGACGGTTGGCTACGGCACTGGTGCGCTGCTAGGGCGGGGTGTCGAAAACGTCGAGGCCGTGCACTGGAACCAGGAACTTGGTCTTGCTCAGGCCATGTGGGTGATCCGGTGCAACAGGATGGGACCTTTCATCGTGGCCTCGAACCTTGAAGGAGAGTGCCTGTTCGAGCGTGAGAACGCAAAGATCGCCGGCAATATCGAACGGCTATACGAGGGAACGAAACCTGCGGTTCTGCGCCGATATGGCGAGACCGACGACCGCAGCGACGAGGTTATCTGATGTCGACAACCAGAGAGATATTCGAGCAGCACCCGGGCAAACCCTCTACCGTGGACGGGCTTTACTCCGAGCACGAGGTACGGCTGGCAAACCGAAATGCGGGCGCGATTCTCGAGCTTTTGCGTCACGACGTGACGCCCACAGGTGCACATTACTTGCTGACCCATTTCGACGTGCCAATGCTCGACCCTGCACGACACAAGGTCAGTTTTGGCGAGGGGTTTGAACGCTCCTTCGATCTCGGGCTTGAAGAGCTTCGCCAACTGCCGCAGGTCACCGTTCCGGTTACCTTGGAATGTGCCGGAAACGGGCGTGCAGGGGTTTCGCCCCGCAATCATTCCATGCCGTGGACCGAAGGTGGGGTCGGCACGTCCGAGTGGACGGGTACGCCGCTCGCGCCACTTATCGACAGGGCCCGGCCTGCTGATGGAACGGTCGACATTGTGTTCACAGGAGCTGATGAAGGTTTCGACAGCGGCACGCGCCATTTCTATGGGCGCAGCTTGTCGCGTGACCGGATAGCGGAATTGGGTGTGTTGCTCGTGCACGAAATGAATGGAGCGCCGCTGTTGCCACAGCACGGCGCCCCAATGCGCCTGATCGTGCCGGGGTGGTACGGCATGGCATCGGTGAAATGGATTTCCACGATAGAGGCTATTCCAACCGCCTATCAAGGACTCCAGCAAGCCAAGAACTATCGCTATCGCAATCATCCGGACGATCCAGGCGAACCTGTCGAAGAAATCCGAGTGAAATCATTGATGGTTCCGCCAGGCATACCGGATTGGACCACGCGGTCCCGCTACGTCGAACACGGCAGATACGAAATTGTCGGTCGGGCCTGGGCTGGGCGAAGGCCGGTGGCGAAGGTCGAGTTCGGGATCGGGGAGGAGTGGATCGAAGCGATGCTGTCCCCGGCCACAGTCCCGTCCGCCTGGGCTAAATGGTCGGTCACGTGGGACGCGAAGCCAGGCGAGCACATCCTGCGGTGCCGAGCCACTGACACCGATGGCAATACACAGCCCGTGGATCCACGTTGGGACGCCGCTGGTTTCGGAAACAACGCGGTTCAGCAGGTCCGGGTATTTGTCAGTGCAGGTACATCGTGAGGGGCGCTGACGTTCTCGTGAGAACGCTGGAGCAAGCGGGTACGGAGATCATCTTCGCTCTCAGTGGAAATCAGATCATGCCAGTTTTCGACGCATGTCTCGATTCATCTGTGCGGATTGTTCACACGCGCCATGAGGCCGCAACAGGGTTCATGGCCGAGGGGTATGCCCAAAGCCGCGGAACCTTGGGGGTCGCCCTTGTCACCGCAGGGGCAGGGCTTGGCAACGCCATATCGCCGCTCATGACTGCTCGGGCCTCGCAGACACCGCTCTTGTTGTTGTCGGGAGACAGCCCGGTTCGCTTGGACGGCCAGGGAGCTTTTCAGGAGATGGACCAGGTGGGTTTGACCGCCTCGGTTACAAAGCTGTCGCGCAGGGTGACCGATCCAAACATGATCGAAGCTGAGTTGCAGACCGCAATCGAGGTCGCCACCTCCGGGCAGCCCGGTCCCGTTCATCTGTCATTGCCAGCGGATGTTCTGGAAGCTTCTAGCGCTGCACCCCTTGCATCGGACAGCGCCATTTCGAAGGCTATGCCGGACCTTGCCGAGATATCGGCCAATTTGAGCAAAGCGGAAAAGCCGCTTGTCCTGCTGGGTCCCGAGCTTACCCCATCCCGCGTCGCCTTGGACTTCGCAAGGCTGGGTGTTCCGGCAATTCCTATGGAGAGCCCAAGAGGCGCGAATGACCCGAGCTTGGGGCGGGTTGGCGCTGCATGGGCGGAGGCGGACTTCGTGCTCGCGCTGGGCAAACCGGTGGATTTCTCGCTGCGCCACGGCAGGGCGGAAACCTGGAAAAACGCGCGGTGGATCACGGTCCACGGGGATCCACTCGAAGTTGCGCGGGCAGAACGTTGCCTGAGTGACCGGCTGATCGTGGCGGTCGAGGGCCCTCCTCGCCGTGTCGCCGAGGCCCTTGTCAGATCTGTCGACGCTCGGTCGTTGCCGCATGACTGGGCAGATCGCGTCGCGGGTCTTTGTGATATCAAACCCTCGGCGCCGCTGATGACCGATGGTCGTCTCACCTCCGCTGGCCTGTGCGAAGCTGTTTCCCGATTTGTCAGTTCCGCAAGGGACCCGATTTTCATAAGTGACGGTGGAGAAATCGGGCAATGGGCTCAGGCGCTGGTCCGGTCGTCGCGTCGGGTCGTCAATGGCGTTTCAGGCGCTATCGGCGGGGGTGTATGCTACGCGATAGGTGCAAAAGCGGCCTCGCCTGCTTCGGATGTGATTGCAGTCATGGGAGACGGAACAGCCGGGTTCCACCTGATGGAGTTCGAGACTGCGGTTCGAGAGGACATTCCCTTTGTTGCCGTGATCGGGAACGATAGGCGATGGAACGCCGAGCATGAGCTTCAACGCCGGAGTTTCGGCGCTGACAGGACGCATGGGTGCATGCTGTCGGGTGCGCGATATGACCAGGCCGTCGCGTCGTTAGGCGGCTACGGTGCGCACGTTACACGCACTGACGAACTGTCCGATGCTTTACAGGACGCCTTGACATCAGGGCGACCAGCTTGTGTGAACGTTGAAATTCAGGGGCTGCCAGCCCCGGTAATGGACTAGATGCCGTGCTGTGATAGCGCGGCCATGGTTCCGTCCCGCGCAAGCATCGACTTACGATGTGCGTTGAGCTTCGGAAATTCGGCGATATCCAAATCCGCTTGCTTCATCCAGCGATGTAACAGGAAGAGATATGGGTCGGATATCGAATAGGTGTCGCCGAGGGCCCATCGACCGGTCAGATACTGCGTCTCGACGAGCGTTGCGCACTCGCGCAGGTTATCGGCAACCTTTGCCTTCATGCCTTCGATGACCGCGGGGTCGTCCGACCAGCGTTGCCCACGACCCTTGTGGGCGAATGCGACATGCGCTGTCGAACAGATATAGGCGTTTAGTTCCTGAATTCGGGCGCGGCTGTAAAGGTCAGTTGGTAGCAGCTCGGCCTCTGGAAAAGCTTCCCCGATGTACCAGAGAATGGCCGGGTTTTCGGTAATGATACCATCAGGCGTCAACAGGGCAGGGACGCGCCCCTTTGGGTTCACGGCAAGGAATTCCGTCGTAAGGTGAGCGCCTTGCGGGATGGACCGCTCATCTGCTTTGTAATCGGCACCGATCTCTTCCAACAGGATATGCGGGGCCAGCGCGGAGGAGCCTTTGGAAAAATAGAGCGTGAACATTTAGGTTGCCTTTCCTTGCCGCGTCACAAAACACCGAATTCGCGGAACACAATTCCTAGCCCTAGGGCGAGACAAAGCAAGATCAGGGTCCGGCGGAATTGATCGTCACTTACCTTTCGAAAAACAAAGATGCCGATCTGAACCGCGACGAGCGCCGAGGGAAAGGCGACCGCGAATGCGAGCCAGGTCTGCTGTGTGAATGCGCCGTTCCATGCCAGCATCAGGACCGTCGTGCACAGGATTGAGACGTTGTAGGGCTGCAGTACCGCGCGTGTCTCTGCCTTGGGCCATGGGCGCATCGACAGCCAGATTGCGGGCAGCGCACCGGAGAGCGACGCGAGCCCGCCAAGAATTCCGCCGATCAGGCCCACGGTGGCGTCGGTTCTTGGGGTGCGTTTTTCAAAGCGGGGTAACGCCCTGCGGAACCCGAAATATCCGCCATAGAAGATGAGAAAGCCCGCAACGATCAACCGCAATGCCGTCGCGTCCACGAATGACAGCAGCGAGACCCCAACCGGAACGCCGATGAGGCCGGGCAGGATAAAACGCATCAAGCGCGCCTTGTTCTCTGTAAGTTCCCTACGAACCACGTAAAGGCCCTGCAGCCCCGTTAGCGTCGACATGAGCGCCACGATGGCTACGGCAGACTTCGGCTCGAGTACGGAAAGGAAGAACCCGAGCGCGAAAAGCGCGGTTCCAGTCCCTGCAAAACCATTGATAAAACCGCCGGCGATACCGCCGAGTACAAGGTAGAGTGCTGTTTCTAATGTCATGCGAGGCTATTTCCGGGGGTGCAAGCGCTTCGCATGGCGGCCTCTACTTCGGCGATAATACGTCCTTTGGGCGTGTCGGCCTTGAAGGCAAGCCCCAGGGTGCGATCAGGCGCCGAAGGGCCGAGGTCTATCCATTTCAATGGCAAGGCATTGGCGGGTGCGACGCAGCATTGCGGCACGATCGATACCCCGAGATCGGCGTAGACCATGCTTGAAATAGCGTCGAGATTGTCCAACTCCATCGTTTCGCTCACTCTGATCTTTTTGGTCTGAACCCAGCTTTCAATTTGTGTTCCCACCACGGCTTCGCGGTTGAACCGAATAAAAGGTCGCGTGGACAGCAAGTCTATGGGATCATCGTTAGCGGTGTCCGACGACGCAATCAGCCTTAGCGGCTCCACGGCGATCTCGCGAAACTGGAATCCGTCTGGAAGAAGGACGGGTCGGGTGACGACCGCGGCATCAAGCTGGTGGCGTTCGATCGCCGCGATGAGCGGGGTTGTCAAACCGGGCCGGATGCTGAGCCTGAGCGCGGGGCAAGTGCGTTTCAGCATGGTCATGGCTTGGGGAATAAGGCCAGTTAGGGTCGTCGGCACGGCCCCCAAAGCGATTTCGCCAGCGAGGCTCGTCTCGTCGAGTATGGAAGGCACCAGATTATCGTAGCTTCGCAGAACCCCGCGCGCCTTTTCGACAAGTGCTCGCCCGGTCGCATTCAGCGTCGGCGTGCGGGTGGTGCGATCGAATAATTTGAGGTCGAGTTCTGTCTCGAGCGCCCGCATTTGCTGACTGACAGCAGCATGGGTCAAGTGAACTGCGTCCGCCGCTTCACTGAAGGTTCGATGCTCGGCTACGGCGACGAGCGTTCGGAGATGCTTGATCGACATCCGAAGGATAGCTTTCTTTCAGGAAGTGTAAGACCTTATTACTTTCTTTAAAATATTCTTACGGTTATGTTTCCACAACACCGAAAAACTCGGGACACTACTTGGGAGGAACAAATGACAGTCAAACAAATCGCCGCGGCGGTGGCCATCGCGACCGGGCTCAGCGCTACGGCCGCTTTTGCAGAGTATCCGGAGCGGCCAATCAACATGGTCATCCCATACGGCGCGGGTGGGGCAACCGATATTTCCGCGCGAACGATTGCTGAGCCCCTGGGCGAGGCAGTAGGAAAGCCGCTTGTCATGGCGAACGTCACCGGTGCCGGTGGCGCGACCGGGTCGGTCGCCGTCCAGAACGCAAATGCCGATGGTTACACCATGCTGTTTGCGCGCGTTGGGTCGCACTCGGTGAACCCTGCCATGAAGGCGACGCTGCCCTATACGCTCGATGACTTCCGTTTCGTGACCGTTTACGAGATCAACCCGGTTGCCTGCGCAGTGACCCCGTCCTCTGGCATCGAGAGCATGGATGACCTCATCGCTCGGGTCGGCGAGGGTGGCGTGACCTATTCGTCATCGGGCGTCGGGTCCTTGCTGCATCTTGCTGCTGTAATGGTACTTGACGAATTTGGTGTTGAGAACCCGCTCGAACAGGCCACCCACATCCCGCAGCAGGGCGGTGGTGCGGCGGCAACTGCCGTCTTGAACGGAACGGCCACCTTTCTTTGTACCAACTCCTCGGCGCTTGCGAGTTTTGTGGCCAACGGTCAGCTCAAACCGCTCATGGTGACGACGGCAGAGCCTGTCACCGGGTTTGACGCACCCACGGCAAACGATCTGGGCAAACCCGAGCTCAACCAGCTGGTCGGTTGGACCGGCATTGCTGGGCCGGCTGGACTGCCCGATGATGTGTCCGAAAAGTGGGGCGCCTGGATGGCCCAAGCGACACAAGACGCGAAATTCCTCGAACAGATGCAGGCTCGCGGCTCGGTCATCGAACTGATGGATCCCGCCGAGGCCAATGCCTTCATCGAGGCGCAGTACACGAAGTTTCGCGCGCTCGTAGACAAGCTGGGTATGCGCATCGAGGGATAAAACGCGGAAAGGCGGATCAAGTTTTTGACGGGCCGTTCCAAATGCGACGGCCCGCCTTTTTCTTCGGGGGGAAGACGAAACCGTGTCATTGAACGATCTGAACACACGATTGGGCCTTGCCGCACTTGCGGGAGCGGCCTTTCTTGTTCTTGTCGCCATTCCTCAGTGGGTCTTCAGCCCATCCAATGTCGGCAACATCATTCTTTCTCCGACATTCTGGCCCTACATTCTCGCCGCGTTTCTTGCACTCGTCGGGGTTGGCCTTTTACTAACGCCTGCAGGGCCGGTCAGCGACACGGAAGAAGATGATCCCAAAGGGTCGCCTTGGCTGCGTCTCGCCGGTCTGGGCGCGATCATGATCCTGACCATGTTCGCTCTGCCGCGTCTGGGAATGGTCTGGAGCTGCATGCTGGCCTTTGCCGCCACCGCCTTCATGTTCCGCACGAGATACCCGAAAGCCGCTCTTGTCTGCGCCATTTTGGTTCCGCTGGTTTTGTATGCTTTCTTTGCGCATGTTGCCGGGGTGGCGATCCCGCAGGGACAGTTCGTGAGGTTGCCATGAGTTTTACCGACAGCCTGATGGCGGGCCTCTCACTTGTCGGAAATTTCGAAGCCTTCCTGTCGCTATTCATCGGCGTCGTGGTGGGTGTCATTGGTGGCGCAATTCCCGGTCTTTCCGCGACCATGGCAGTTGCGCTGACGCTACCCTTCACATTCTCCATGGCGCCGATCAACGGTATCTTGCTGTTGCTCGGGGTCTACAAGGGGGGCATTTTCGGTGGCTCGATCCCGGCGATCCTGATCAAGACACCTGGAACCCCCGCATCCTCGGCTACAATTCTCGATGGCTACCCGATGGCCGAACGGGGCGAGGCGGGCAAGGCGCTTGGCATGGCGCTTTGGGCATCGTGCACGGCTGATTTCGTCTCGAACATGGCTCTTATTGTTTTTGCCGGATGGCTTGCGTCCTTTGCTTTGAGTTTCGGGCCGCCCGAATTCTTTGCGCTTATCCTTTTCTCGCTGACGATCATCGCCGGAGTGTCCGGCGAGAGCCTTCTTCGGGGTGCACTCTCGGCAATTCTGGGCTTGTTGCTGGCGACCGTCGGACTCGATCTTGTCTATGGCACGAACAGGTTCACCTTCGGCGACCCGAACATGATGGGTGGGTTGAACTTCATCGCTGTGCTCATCGGGCTTTTTGCCATTCCAGAGATCATTGCGATGGCCTGGCATCCCGAAGGGCATTTGGGCAAGGCGCGATCACTCGGTAACGCATGGGTGACTGTCGCTGAGTATCTGCGCTCGTTGAAATCGATTATTCGGGGCAGTCTGATCGGTGTCTTTCTCGGCTCGATCCCAGGGATTGGGGCCGCGCCTTCGGCATTCCTCAGCTATTCGGAAGCGCGGCGCACGTCGAAAAACCGGGCCAACTTCGGCAAGGGCGAAATCGAAGGGGTCGCTGCGTCGGAGGCAGGTAACAACGGCGTGGCAGGAGCGACGCTCATTCCGCTGCTTGCCTTGGGTGTCCCCGGCGATGTGATCACCGCGATCATCATCGGCGCCTTTATGATCCATGGGCTCCAACCGGGGCCGATGATGTTCGTGTTGAACGTCGATATCATCTACGGCCTGTTCATCGGCCTGATTGTCAGTTCAGTGTTCCTGTTCATCGTGGGTTCGGTCGCTATCAGAGGGTTCCGTTTTGTCTCCGATATCCCCAAGCGCATCCTGATGCCCGCGGTGCTCGTGCTTTGCATCTACGGTGTCTTTGCGGTGAACAACAACATTTTCGATGTGGGCGTGATGTTTGCAATGGGGTGGGTAGGCTACCTGATGATGCGTGCGCATATCCCTGCTGCGCCGTTCCTGATCGCCTTCATTCTTGGCCCGCTGCTCGAAGACAATTTTCGGCAGTCAATGCTGATGTCTGGCAGTGATCTGTCGATACTCGTCCGTGGCCCGATCACGTGGTTCTTCTGGACAGTTACCTTCATCACCGTCTTTGCGATCATCAGAAACGCCCGGCGCGCCCGCCGGTTGGCCAAGTCGCTGCCCTGATGACCTCGCGCCAGGGCAAACAGGGCCCTCTCTGGGCCGGGGGCGCAAACGCGACTGACCCACACGTGGTTTCGCGGATTGATATCTGGGCTTTGCGTTGCCCGATCGAACGTCCGGTGGAAACCTCTTTCGGACGCATGTACGACCGGCCAGCGGTGTTCGTGCGGGTCGAAGCGGCTGACGGCTGCTTCGGTTGGGGCGAAATATTCGCCAACTGGCCGGCAGCCGGGGCAGAGCATCGGGTCAATCTTCTCGCAAGGGACATCGCGCCTCTCATCCTCGGGCAAAAGGTAGACAGCCCCGACACTGTTTTTGACGCATTGACCCGGCAAACGCATATCCGGGCGCTTCAATGCAGCGAATGGGGGCCTTTCCGGCAAGTACTTGCCGGCATCGACACTGCGCTGTGGGATTTGAAGGCGCGGAGTTTGGGACTGCCCCTCCGTGTCTTGCTCAACGCTGATGCCTCGAACCATGTGCCGGCCTATGCCAGCGGCATTCATGTAAACGCCGCCAAGGCCGAACTGCCTGCGCTTCGCGCGATGGGATATAAAGCCATCAAGGTGAAAGTGGGGTTCGATACATCTTCTGATATCGAAAACCTTACCGACTTGTCGCAATCGTTGAACGATAAGGAGCGCCTTTTTGCGGACGCAAATCAGGCGTTTGACGTGACCCGCGCGTGCCATTTCCTTGATGCATCGACCGAGCTTGGACTTGGCTGGTTGGAGGAACCGATCCCGGCAGATGCCCCCCCGTCCGACTGGGAACGTGTTGCCGCACGATCAAGTACACCCTTGGCCGGAGGTGAGAATATTGCTGGTGAGGTGGCTTTTGACGAGGTTCTGCAACACGGCGTGCTAGATATCGTGCAACCTGACCTCGCCAAGTGGGGCGGTGTCACCGGTTGCGTTCGTGTAGCGAAAGCGGCGGTTGAAGCAGGCCGCATCTATTGTCCCCATTTCCTTGGCGGAGGTATCGGTCTGGTGGCGTCGGCCGAAGTTCTCGCAGCGGTCGGAGGCGGCGGACTGCTTGAGGTGGACGTTAATCCGAACCCGCTGCGCCAAGCCTTCGCGATTGGTGGTATAGATGCGAACACTGGGCTCTGGGACACGGGCCCTTCCGAAGGGCTCGGCATTGAAACGCTACCGGAAAGCCTCTTGCAGTACGTTACACATTCCGTTTCGGTTTGACGCGGACAACTCATGGCTTTCCGACTGCCGTAGTCGACACTGGACAGTATAGTGGCTGGACTAGGCTCGCTCCGTTTGATCTCCGGCGCATAGTCAACTTCAAGCCGGGCCGAACTGATTGCTGCTGGCAACGGACCTGAAGGTCAGGAAAACAGTGCTTCCCGCAGTTTGATCGCTGCCTTCTGCAGTATCGCCTTGCGAGCGACGGCCTCTTTCAGGGAAATCCGCTGGGTCGGACCATGGAAGGCGAGAGAAGCGACAAAGCGGTCAAACTCGTCGGTGACCGGGACAGCGATCGCGACCATCCCGTCAATGAATTCTTCGTTGTCCAGCGAATAGCCTTGTTGGGAAATCTCATCCAGTTCCGTCATCAGCCGGTTTGGGGTAACGTGTGTCGCCGCGGTCATTTTTTGCAGAACCAGCGCTTCGACGAAGGCTCGTCTTGCTGCCGGTTTCAGGCTGGCCAGAAAACACTTGCCACTTGCCGTGCAATGAAACGGGACGTTCGAGCCGACCGGCAGCTGTATCCGGAACGCCCAATCCGTTTCCACCCGGTCCAGATACCGCATGCCGGAGTCCTCGGGAATAACATAGTTTACTGTCTCTCCAACCTGGCGGGCGACCTCCATGAGGATCTGCCGCCGCGCTATGTGATCGCGGGAATTGTGAAGCAGCCCAGCACCCAGTTCTCTCAGCCGTCGGGCCACCCGATAGCGTTTCGAGTGCCCTTGCCTGGCGATGAAGCCGTTTTCCTCCAGCGTCGCGCAGAGCCTGTGGATGGTCTGTTTCGGCAACCCCAGCGAAGCATTGATTTCGGTCGCGGTCAGCGCCTGATCACTGTTCCCGAGGACTTCAAGGATCATCAGGGTCCGCAAGTTGGTGGGGATGCGTTCAGTCGTTCGCACGCGCAATCTCGTTCCGAAATGTATGTTGCATCGTGTGAGAATCATTGTAGCGTTAAAAATCAAGAACAAAAGTCTCAGTTTTTACATTTTTCTGTTGGTGAGAATGGAGCTCGATTTCGTCATCGTGGGGGCCGGTTCAGCCGGTTGTGCCGTTGCAAACCGACTTTCGGAAAGCGGCCGATACTCTGTCGTCTTGCTTGAAGCAGGGCCGCCAGATACGAATCCATGGATCCATGTGCCCGTCGGGTACTTTCGAACCATGGGAAACCCGAGGACGGACTGGCGTTACAAGACAGAGCCTGATGACGGTATTGCCGGGCGTTCCATTCCTTGGCCGCGCGGTCGCGTACTGGGCGGATCCAGTTCGATCAACGGACTTCTCTATGTAAGAGGCCAACCGCAGGACTATGATGGTTGGGCACAAATGGGTTGCATCGGTTGGTCTTGGGATGATGTGCTTCCGTATTTCAAGAGATCCGAAAACTGGGAAGGCGAAGATCATGATGGACTGCGCGGCAAGGACGGTCCGCTGTCTGTTCAGTCTTCGCGCCTGAACCGTGACGTGGTCGACAAGTGGGTCGAGGCGGCGATTGCAGCGGGTTTCCCGCGCAACGATGACTACAATGGAGCGGTTCAAGAAGGCGTGGGCTATTTTCAACTCACGATGAAGGGAGGGCGGCGCTGCTCATCGGCAGCAGCCTACCTCAAGCCCGCGAAAGACCGTCAAAGCCTGGAAATCCTGACCGACACGCAGATCGAGAAACTGTTGATCGAAAACAACCGCGTTCGGGGCGTTCGCGCCCGGATCAACGGCAGTTTTCAAGAGATCAAAGCACGGCGCGAGGTCATCTTGTGTGCCGGCGCCATAGGCTCGCCACAGATTCTGATGCTTTCTGGTATCGGCGATCCCGCCGACATCTGCCCGCATGGTATAGACCTACAGGTCGAACTGCGCGCGGTGGGCAAGAACATGCAGGATCATCTGCAAGCGCGTCCGGTTTTCCAGACCGATCTTGCAACGATTAATGTCGAGACCAGCAATATTTTCAAGAAGGGTCTGATCGCCGCTCAATATGTTCTGACACAACGCGGACCGATGACGATGGCCGCGAGTTTGGGCACCGCATTCCTTAAGACTGAAGATCATCTCGAGACACCGGACATCCAGTTCCATATTCAGCCCTTTAGCGCAGACAGTCCTGCCGAAGGCCCGCACAGGTTCTCGGCGTTCACGGCATCGGTTCTGCAATTGAGGCCAGAAAGCACGGGGTACCTTACCCTGAAATCGCGCGACATGGATGAGCATCCAAGCATCCACCCAAACTACCTTAGTACTGACACCGACTGCCGTACAATCGTCAAAGGTATTCAGATCGCGCGCCGTATCGCGTCGACCGAACCGCTGAAGAGCCACGTGACCCGAGAACACGCGCCCGGTGCTGGTATCGGCCCGGACGATGAAACGGCGATTTTGGACTGGGCGCGCGAAACTGCGGTCACGATTTATCACCCGACCGGAACCTGCAGGATGGGCAATAATGATACTGCCGTTGTCGACCCCAGGTTGCGTGTGAGGGGCATTGACGGTTTGAGGGTCGCGGATGCGTCGATCATGCCGCGGATCGTCAGCGGAAACACTAACGCGCCCGCCATCATGATTGGCGAAAAGGTTAGCGACATGGTTTTGGAGGATGCCCGCGCATGACAGGTTTCCGACATGAGAACCAAGAAGAAAGCGATGTTGAGCCTTGAGAACGAACGGGAAATAGATCCGGGACGTGCCTTCGCCTCGGGAAAAACAAGAAACAGAAGGCAAAACTTGGGAGGACAAGAATGATTAACGCAAAAAACCTGGCGGTCGGCGCCGTGGCGTTCGCCATGATGGCATCATCCGCGATGGCGGAGAAAGTACTGAGAATTCAATCGGTTTTACCCGCAACCGCTGATGAAGTCTTTATGCTCAACGAGTTCGGCAAGGATGTTGCCGCGCTGACAGGGGGCTCTCTCACGATCGAAGTGCTGCCCGCGGGCGCGGTTGTCGGGCCGCGTGACATCATGGACGCGGTCGATGCTGGCCTCGTCGAAGGAGGCTTTGCCTGGACGCATTACTGGGGCGGCAAACACCCAGCGGCAAACCTGTTTGGCGCACCTGTGGCCGGGGCCGGCGTTGGTCTGGACAACATCGCCTTTCTGTCATGGTTCCAGTACGGCGGCGGCAAAGAGCTTTACGACCGCCTCTGGGAAGAGATGGGGGTGAACGTGAAAGGCTTTATGCTTCAACCCGTCGGTCCCGAAGCGTTGGGCTGGTTCCCGGAGCCGATCAAATCGATGGACGATTTCCGGCAGATGCGTTTCCGCGCCCCGCCGGGCATGGTTGGTGCAGCTTATGCTGACATCGGCGTTCCAGCGGTTGCCATGGGCGGGGGGGATATCCTGCCAGCGCTGGAAAAAGGCACGATCGACGCGGCAGAATGGTGCTGCCCCAAGCCGGACTCGGTCTTTGGCTTCCAGAAAGTGTTGAAACACTACTATTTGCAGGGCCTTCACCAAGTCGTTGTGAACGCCGACATGTATGTGAACGGCGATTTTTACGACTCGCTGACCGATATCGAGAAGAAAGCGCTCGAAGTAGCCGCCAATGCCTCGCTTTCCAAGTCGATGTCGTACCGCATCTATGAAAACGGCAAAGCCTTGAAAGATTTGACCGATAACCATGGGGTCATCCTCGAGGATACACCTGCTGATTACTTTACCGAGTACATGGCTGCGGCGAAAAAAGCGCTGGAGGCGGCCGCGGCAGAGAACGAGTTCTTTGCCGAAGTCTGGCAGTCGCAAAAAGACTTTGCCGATATCGCGGTGCCTTTCTGGGCGGGTGCTCAGGCGTCTAATGCCGGACTGGGCAAAGCCCACGCGGACTCGCTCAAGTAACGTCCTGTTCCGCGCTCCGAACAAGGCTTCGGAGCGCGGACATCGGATCAACACCCTTCCCAAACATTCATGAGTCGCCCGTCGCGAGGGCCGCTTGTGAACAAGGGGGACCATTGCTATGGCCGACGAAGTCAATCCTGACAATCTCGAGATCGCCGATGAGTTGATCGCAGAGCGCCGCGCCGAAGCGCCTGGCGAAACGCCTGAAGACATGACGCCATGGCAGCGGCCCATAACGGCGGCCATCGACACCATCAATTATCGTGCCGGCCAACTCATTGCGCTTCTCATGGTGCCATTGATCGCGGTCGTCGTGTTCGAGGTGGTATCCCGCAATTCCTTTACAATACTGCAGAACGCGGGTTTCGAAGACTTGGCTCGGTCGCTTGGTCTCGGTCCGACGCTGTGGGTTTATGACACGAGCCGTATGCTCGCTGGTGTACTGTTCATGGCAGCTGCCGGATACGGCCTCATGCGTGGTGTGCATATACGGGCAGATTTCCTTTACCGCTCCTGGTCGGACAAAACGCAGGCAACGGTAGATGCGACGCTCTATCTGTTGTTCTTCATGCCGTCGATGATCTTCTTTACCATCGTGTCGGCGCAGTTCTGGTGGCTTGCCTTCTCGACAGGCGAAACCATGCAGATCGACAGCGCGTGGGGACCGTTGTTGTGGCCTGCGCGGACGGCCATGCCGGTTGGCGGTTTCCTTTTGACGCTGCAAGGCATCCCCGAAATCTTTCGCGCCTTCCACAAGATGGGCAAGGAACGAGAGCGTTGGTTTCTGCGCGCGTTGCCGTTCTACCTGGTGGCGTTGATCTGGCTGGTGCTGGCAGTTTTCACGCCGGATCTTGTTCCCGGCGGGCAGTGGTTTACGGATCTGATGGCGGCCCGTCCCGAGATATCCAGACCTACGATCGGTTTGATCATGCTCGGCGCTATGCTTTTCGTGATCTTCATCGGGTTCCCGATCTCGTTCACGCTCATTTTCCTCGCTTTCGTTTTCGGAATTTGGGGCGCCAATTTCAAACTGACCACACTGTTGATGACGTTGAACACCAACTCGACAATGCTGAACGATCAGCTCATGGCGGTTCCGTTGTTCGTCCTGATGGGGATCGTGATGGAAGCTGCAGGCCTGATGGAGCGCCTGTTTGCATCTATCCAGATGATCATGGCACGGGTACGCGGGGCGTTATTCATTGCCGTGTTGCTCGTCTCGACGATTTTTGCCGCAGCTACGGGGATCGTCGGAGCTTCCGTGACGCTGCTTGGTATCATGGCCGGTGCTACGATGAGCCGATCAGGTTACAACGTGCAACTTGCGGCCGGGACCATCACCGCGGGCGGGACGCTTGGCATCCTGATACCGCCGTCGATCATGTTGATCGTGATGGGCCCTGTATTGGAGGTGTCGACGCTTGACCTCTTTCGCGGGGCGTTCATTCCGGGGGCGCTCCTGGCGTCGCTTTACCTGCTCTACACGCTGGGGCGTTGCTGGCTGAATCCGAGTTTGGGGCCAATTCTTCCGGAAGAGGACCAACCCGATACGTCGAAGTATTATGGGGCAGAGGTCGCACTGATCTGCTTGGGCATCCTGACGGTTTGCCGTGTCTTCGGCCTTGGTCTTGGTGGTGCTTTTGGGGGTCTTATGCCCTTTGGCGGGCTTGTTGTCCTGGCTTTGACCATGGCGGTGGCCTACGCGGCCTACCGAAGGTTGAATGTGCTTCGGATCGTGGTTCCCGTCGCCTTGCTGTTTCACGTCTACATGATTTTTGGAAACATCGGCGAGGACGGAAGCCTGCCCGTCTGGTCGATTGTTTTCGCTGCATTCACGGGGCTGTTGGCGTATCTGGCAAAACCCATCTACGGGGCCGAGGCGGATAAAAATTTTTACTTTTCTCAGCTTTGGGACGAGTTCTTTGCGGGGCTCATGCCGCCCACGATCCTCATCTCCTTTGCCTTAGGTTCCATTCTGCTGGGTCTGGCGACGCCTGCAGAGGCGGCGGCAATGGGGGCATTCGGCGCGATCCTCTTGTCGATAGGATACCGCAAATTCACAATCCCCAGCTTCTTCGACAGCCTTATCAAAGCGTTGGAGATCACTGTTCTGATCATGTTCTTGGTCGCTGCCTCGAATTTCTTTGGCGCTCAGTTCAGCGCTCTCGGGACACCCAAGATGCTCACAGAACTGCTTTTGGGACTTGAGATGTCGCCCTACCTCGTCCTGATCATGGTTATGGCGTTGATCTTCCTGCTGGGATGGCCGCTAGAGTGGGTTCCCATCGTGCTGATCGTCGTGCCTATCCTTCTGCCAACCGTCGAAACACTGGAGGTGTATGGCCTCGAGCGATACGACCTGATGGTTTGGTTCGGCATCCTTGTTGCCGTAAACCTTCAAACTGCGTGGTTGTCGCCACCGGTTGCGCTCTCCGCCTATTTCCTGAAGGGCGTCGTTCCGAACTGGGATCTAAGAGATATCTACCTCGGTATGATGCAATTCATGCTGGTTCAGTTGCTTGGCCTGATCCTGTTGTTCATCTTTCCGCAACTCGTCCTTTGGCTCCCCGCCTTCATGTCGGGGAACTAGCCGATGCACGGGGAAACCAGAGCGCTGTCCTGCCTGAAATGGCTTTGGAGCATTACCGCGAACGGGTTCGATCTGTCCGATAGGGCTGGATGGGTCATCGAGAATGCCAATGCGTTGAGCTGCAAGAAAGTGGACCGACCACAGCAGTTTTCGGGCAGTCGTGTCGGTAGCCTCACAGGCGCGGCAAATGAAACTTCGTTGACTGTTTGCTACGTGGCCAGAAACCCGCCGGTAAACTTATGCAGCCTCAAGCACGTCGCTTTTTCCTCGATGTTTGCTTTGTCATTTACCCTCTGCGCGCAAGCGTTTGCAGATGATGTCGAGATGATTGCCGGAGGATTGGGTGTCGTTCTAGTTGCCGGGACCGTTTGCTCGTCGATCCGCTGGACCCGACGATCAGCTTGAATTTGGAGTTGGAAAATACTGATATGCCAAGAGAATATTTGAAGAAAGCAAAGCTCACATCGGTTTCCGATGCTGGAGAAGTCCGGGAAACAGTGTCGAACATCATCGCGGACATTTCCGAGAACGGAGACGCGGCAGTTCTCAAGTATGCCAAGAAATTTGACAATTATGACGGGAATATCCTTCTCACTCCCGATGATCTTGCCGAAGCGGCGGCCAAGGTGCCGCAGAAGTTGAAAGACGATATTCAATTTGCGCATGACAACGTGCGCCGGTTTGCGGAACAGCAGCGCGCCACCGTGTCGGACATTCAGTATGAAATCGTTCCGGGCCTGATTGCCGGTCAAAAGGCGATCCCGGTGGATGCTGCCGGATGCTATGTTCCGGCTGGGAGATATCGCCATATCGCAAGTGCCGTCATGACGGTTACAACGGCTAAAGTCGCGGGCTGCCGCCACATTACCGTATGTTCGCCGCCACAACCGGGCGAGGGGGTCTCGCCCGCCATTGCATACGCGGCTCAGATCAGCGGAGCAGACAAGATCATGGCCATCGGCGGCGTCCAAGCCATTGCCGCCATGGCATTCGGGTTGCTGGATCAACCGCGGTCAAACATTCTTGTTGGTCCGGGAAACCAGTTCGTGGCAGAAGCCAAACGCAGCCTGTACGGGCGTGTTGGCATCGACATGATCGCCGGACCAACCGACAGCCTGATACTGGCAGACCGGAACGCGGACCCGTTCATCGTGGCGACTGACTTGGTGAGCCAAGCCGAACACGGGTACAACTCGCCGGTTTGGCTGGTTACCGATGATCGCAAGCTGGCAGAGACGGTATTGGAAACCGTGCCCAGGTTGATCGATGACTTGCCCGAATTGAACCGGGAGAACGCTGCCGCCGCGTGGCGCGATTATGCCGAGGTGATCATCTGTTCGGACCGAGAGGCAATGGCGGCTACATCGGACGAATATGCGCCAGAGCATCTGACCGTACAGGCCGATGACCTCGACTGGTGGCTCGATAGACTAACATGCTACGGCTCACTGTTTCTTGGAGAAGAAACGACCGTGTCCTACGGCGACAAGGCATCCGGAACTAATCACGTTCTGCCGACGTCACGCGCCGCCACCTATACTGGCGGTCTGAGCGTACACAAGTACATGAAGATAGTGACTTGGCAGCGCGCGACGCGCGAAGGGTCCAAATCGGTTGCCGAGGCGACGGCGCGCATCTCGAGGCTTGAGGGAATGGAAGGTCATGCACGGGCGGCAGATGTGCGATTGGCCAAGTATTTTCCGGACGAAACGTTCGACCTGACAGCAAATGGATGATCTTCACCAGTTATTCGACCTTACGGGCAAAACAGCCTGCATCACCGGCGCAAGCTCGGGTCTCGGGCGACGGGCGGCGACTGTTCTCGCGGCAGCCGGCGCTTGCGTGGTTGGCGTAGCGCGCCGCGAGACCCAACTGCAGGAATGGAGTTCTGAAATCGGACCGACGGCGAGAGCCATCGCATGCGATCTGATCGACATCGATCCAGCGGTTCTCGCCGCAGAGATATCCGCCCCTTATGGCGCCCCCGACATTGTCATCCACGCCGCGGGCATCAACCCGCGACAGAATGCGGATGATGTAACAATGGACAAGTGGCAGGCGACGATCGACCTGAACCTCTCCGTTCCCTTTTTCTTGACGCAGGCACTGGTCCCTTCAATGCAGGCAAAAGGTTGGGGGCGCGTGGTGAATTTTGCATCGCTGCAAAGCGACCGCGCTTTTCCTGGTGGCATCGCTTACGGGACCACCAAGGCTGGTCTGGTCCAGATGACGCGCGCAATGGCGGAGGCGTGGTCGCGATTTGGCATCAATGTCAATGCGGTGGGTCCGGGGTTCTTCCCTACGGAATTGACCGAGCCCGTCTTTGCCGATCCTCAACGCGCTGATCGCAACGCAGCGCAAACCTGCGTTGGACGCAACGGGGAACTGCCAGATCTGGATGGTCCGCTGTTGTTCTTATGCTCAGAGGCATCGCGCTACGTGACGGGGCAATTGTTGATGGTAGACGGAGGGTTCACCGCGAAATGAAAGCTCTCGTTTACGAAGGTACCGCCACCCTTGTGCTGCGGGATGTGCCGGGTCCTGAACCGGAAAGTGGCGAAGAACTGGTTCAGATAGATGCCGCTGGGATTTGCGGATCCGACATGCACGCGTATCTTGGTCACGATGTCAGGCGGCCGGCGCCGTTGATCCTCGGCCACGAAGCAGCGGGCACCGTTGTTCGGGGAGCGCGTTCGGGGAAGAGGGTTACGATCAATCCCTTGGTCACGTGCCGAACCTGTTTGGCCTGTAAGGCAGGGCGGGAAAACATCTGCGAGTATCGCGAGATCATTTCAATGCCGCCGCGCGAAGGCGCGTTTGCTCAATTCGTGACCATCCCGGCCTCGAACCTCGTTGTTGTCCCCGATCATGTGTCATTTGGCAAAGCGGCCCTAGCAGAACCGCTTGCGGTAGGTTGGCACGCCGTGCGCCTTGGACTCGAGGCGCTGGCAACGAACGCAGACCGCCGCGCGATTGTTCTCGGTGGCGGGGCAATAGGTTTGGCCGCTTCGCTAGCCCTGAAGGCGCAAGGATTAACTGATGTCACGATTGTCGAGCCAAATGAGCAACGGCGCGCCTTCCTGAGCAGGTACGACGAACGCGCCGCGGCCGAGGCTGTTGATGAGGCGCCAATCGTGGTTGATGCCGTGGGATATGCGGCAACAAGGGCGAAAGCATCTGCGTTGGTGGCGCCTGGTGGGGTCGTCGTACATATCGGTTTGGGCGAAGACACCGGTGGCTTGGATATCCGTCGCATGACGCTTCAGGAAATCACGTTCATCGGTACATACACCTATTCCGCTCAGGATTTTCGCAACACCTGTGAAGCGATGTTCGATGGGCGTCTTGGTCCGCTTGACTGGTTCGAAACACGAAGCCTGTCAGATGGCGCTGGAGCTTTTGATGATCTGCGTCATCATCGTGTCGCAGCCCCAAAGATCGTTTTGACACCCTGGTCCTGATTGACTCCGAGAAAGATGGAGAGGTCGAATGTACAGCAAAATACTTGTCACTCTTGCCCTCGACCACGGGTTGGCGCCGCGCTTGTTGGGCATTGCGCGCGGATTGCTTGCTCGAAACGGCGAAATTCATGCGCTTCACGTCGTCGAGGCCGCTTATGGTTTGGCGCAGGCCACCCAGTCGAGCGAGGTCGCGAAACAGGCGTTCGAACGGGCGAAAAGCCGTATGCAGGAAAAGCTTGTCGGGGAGGCGCGCATAAAACGAACTGTTGTCGAGGGTCATGTTTATCGAAGCATCTTGGACTTCGCACGAGAACAGGGCGCGGATTGTATCGTGATGGGCTCCCATCGACCGGGGCTGAGTGACTACTTCATCGGTTCAACGGCTGCGCGCGTCGTTCGGCACGCAGCTTGTGCCGTCCATGTACATCGCGAGGCCTGACGCCTTTTTCAGAAAAGCGACACAATTGACGGTTCTGTCGGGGTCATGGCCCGGGTCAGATGAAAACGCAGGAAAAGTCGTTTTCACTCAACTCGGTCGCGGTGACCTGCTGAAGCGTGACTGAGCCAGTGGCCCATTTCAGAACCGTGTCGCTTCCATCTTGTGAGACTGTGATGTCTTGAAAACTCAACCAGTCGAAACGGAAACGGTCCACGCCCATTTCGAAATCACGAATAACATCATCGCCAAGATCGAACCGCGCGCGAAAGCGGAACAGATCTGATCCTTCTCCGCCGGTGACAATGTCGTCGCCTATGCCCGGGTCAAGCGTATCGTTACCGGCGCCGCCATCCAGAGAGTCCTTTCCCCAGCGGCCTCGTAGGATGTCGTTGCCATTACCGCCCAGCAGCGTGTCGCGGCCAAACCCTCCAATAACGGTATCATTGCCTGGCCCGGAGGAGGCGTCGATAAACAAGTCGTCACCCTGGTTCACCCAAACGAAATCGTCGCCTGCGCCACTTTCGATCGTATCGTTTCCCCGACCGGCAAAAACGACATCATTGCCTGCGCCGTCCCGAACAAGATCGTTGCCGGCCTGACTGTTGATCCAATTCAATCCAGCGGGCTCGTAGATTGAATCATCGCCGGACGTACCCCAATATTCGGCGGCGAAAATCCGTGCTTTGACACTCCATGCTCCGTCCTGTTGCTCTGCCCAGGTAGCTGCAAACCCTCCATTCGTGAGATGGGCAACGCTCGGCCAGTCGTGAGCGTCTGAGTGTTGACCGCTTATCCGAACATCCTCTCCGAGAGGTTCGCCGTTCGCGTCAAAGCGGCGGCTGAAAACTCCGATATCTGTTCCATCTGCACTGCTTGAGTGCCAGCTAATGACAAACCCACCGTCCGGCGTGTCGATAACGGCTGGTTGGCGCTGATCGCCGTCCGTTTCGACGTTTACCTGGAACTCGCTCCCCATCGGTGAGCCGTCCGGCGCGAACATCTGGCCATACAAACCGTGCCCGCTTCCGTCCTGGGACGGCCCGCCGTCTTCGCGAACGGACTCCCACACCGCCACGATGCCGCCTCCGGCGAGCGTAGCAATCACCGGGTTCTTCTGTTCATCGCGCAGATACGTGTTGATTCGAAACTCCGTGCCGACCGCCTCTGCTGCGGCATCAAAACGTCGACCGTAGACATCATGTGTTCGGGTTGCGCTATTTTGAGAGCTCGATTGCCACACAACGGTAAACCCGCCATCGTTCAATGCCGTGAGCGACGGAGACCCCTGGTTCCCGATTGTGGTCGAGTTTACTCGGAACTCGGTGCCGACTCCTGATCCATCAGACGCATATCGTCGTGCAAAAACGCCGCTTTCGTTGCCGTCTTGTCGCCAAGACTGCCAGACTACGACAAACCCGCCATCATTCAACGGCGCAACTTTTGGAAAAGACTGGTCGAACTCTGTCTCGATGTTGACGCGGAATTCGGTGCCCACCGGATCTCCGGTCGGCCCAAACCGTTTCCCGTAGACGCCGATGCCGCCACCGTCTTGAAAGCCTGAATGCCAGGCGACAACAAGACTACCGTCGCTCAGTAAGGCAGATGCGGAGTACACTTGGAAATTGGTCGCCCAATCGTTGATGCGGAACTCCTCGCCAATCGCAGTGCCGCTCGAGTCGAACCGTTGGCCGAATATCCCGTATGAGGATCCATCCTGAGCCCATGAGTCCCACGTGATTAGGAAACCACCCTCTGACATCGCTGCGATTTGCGCGTCTTTCTTTCGCGTGTCTGCATGGCTGTTTACCTGGAACTCGCTCCCGGTTGCGGATATTCCAGCGGTCATGGCTTTCTCCCGTGGGCGGAAGGTTGTCCGGTCGACCCTAGCTCTGGTGGCCGATCACTTCAAATGTACTGATGGCGTCGAATGGCCCACTTGAAAACACTGCCGGTCCGATGGCCGGTTCAGTGGTAGGGCGTAGAGCTTGGTTCGATAAGGGATGTTCACGGTTCAGCCAAACTGGTTGTTCTTGATCAATGACCTCTGATGCATGATCGGTGCCATCGCACCCAGCGTCGTGAGCGCCAGGACGGTGAACGCGTATTCATGGGGCAGCGTGAACAACAACGCTCCTCCGATGATTGGCCCCAGCAGCTTGCCCATGTTGCGCATACCGCCAACGATGCCAAAGGCGAAGCCGGTCGCGTCGGTCCCAGCCGCGCGCGCGATCATGGCCATCGCTGCTGGATGATAGGCACCGTTCCCAATGCCTATCGAGATTGCGACCAGCATCAGCAAGTCAGCGGATTTCGCCGACGGAACCATCACCAGTGCCGCGGCCATCAGTGCAAGACCTGCCATGGCCACCTTTTCGGGAGCGCGCAAGCGGTCGGCCAGGCGTCCGGCGAGGGGGCGGGTGGCTGCCATAGCCATCTCCTGAACCGACAGAAAGACGCCAGCGGAAAGCGGCGTTCCTCCTTGCGCAAGGATCATCAGTGGCAGGAAGGTTTTGACAGCGTAGAGCCCGACTCGGGATGACATCTCGACCAATCCGAAGCCCAGCAAGGGACGATTGCGTGTCAGTAACGATGGCAGCTCGGAAATTTGGTACGTTGCGGAATGCTTCTTTGCCGCGTTTCTTGGTCCCGTTCGCAATGAAAGAACCGGAATGTATGCCAATACAGCAATCAGGCTTGTGCAGGCATAAACTTGTGGCGCGGATACGTAACTCAATAGAAGGCCACCAATTAGTGGGCCGAGTATGTATCCGCCAGTGCGCGAAAGTCCGAACCAGCCGAACAATTCGGCCTTGGGGCCCGCGTCCAGATCGGCGATGAATGCCAGCGTAACCGGACCGTAAATTGCGGTGGCAAGGCCGTGCAGCAGGCGCAGTGCTACAAGGTCTTCGGTCGTTGTGACGCCGGAATACAGCAGTGGTGTAAAGGCAAACAACGCCGTTCCGAGCATCAGCCATATCCAGCGTCCGTAACGATCCGAAAGCATGCCAAAAACCGGTTTTGACAACATGCCCGTAAGTGTCGAAACAGAAACGATGGCCCCCAGAATAACTTCATTGGCGCCCAGTTGATCTGCGAAGACAGGCAATACCGGCGATTTGCCCGCCATGTATGCCGTACGCACTGCAAAATCCGCGAGGAACAAGGCGGCAAACGCGGAAAGAACGCTGGTTCGATGCATCAAAGCACTGCTCTCTCCAGAGAACGCACCATGACTGGAGCGTTCTCATTTGCGTGTTTCAACAAGCGGGAGCGTCAGATAATGATGCCGACATAAACCCCGGCATTACCGAAGCCAACGATATCGGCTCGGCCATCACCGGTGACGTCCGCCATCATCCTCGGGTGCATGTTTACGCGCCAGCCGCCAGCGTCATAGCCAAAGTTGTCGACGATCCGCTTTGGTGGGTTGAAGGTGCCGTCTCCATTCGATGTCGCCACATAAACTCCGGCGTTTCCAAAGCCGACGATGTCGGCACAGCCGTCGCCGGTCGTGTCGGCCATGAAACGCGGATGCATGTTTGCGCGCCAACCGCCTGCACTGTAGCCGAAATTCGTGACTGCGAGCTGTGGTGTCGCATATGAACCATCGGGATTGGCAAGCGAGACGTAAACGCCTGCATTCCCAAAACCGATGATGTCGGCCCGACCATCACCAGTAACATCAGCCATCATCCTGGGATGCAGGTTTGTACGCCAGCCTCCGGCGACGTAGCCGAAATTATCGACCACCCTTACAGGTGCGGCAAAGCTGCCATCAGCCTGCGCGCGTGACACATAGACCCCGGCATTGCCGAACCCGACGATGTCGGCCCGACCGTCGCCAGTCGTGTCGGCCATCATGCGCGGATGCCTGTCGACCCGCCAGCCTCCAGCATTGTAGCCAAAATTGTCAACGACGCGGTGCACCGGGCCGTAGTTGCCTGTCGCGTCGGCGCGCGCGACATAAACACCTGCATTGCCAAACCCGACGATATCGGCTCGACCGTCGCCTGTCGTGTCGGCCATTATCCGCGGGTGCCGGTCCACTCGCCACCCGCCAGCATCGTGGCCGAAATTGGCCACTTCGAGTGAGGGCGGAGCAAAGCTACCTGTCGCCTGCGCGCGCGCAACATAGACGCCGGCATTACCGAAGCCAACGATATCGGCGCGCCCGTCACCGCTGGTATCTGCCATGACCCTAGGATGGCGTTCCACACGCCAGCCGCCTGCATTGTAGCCGAAATTGTCAACCACCCGTACCGGTGCAGCAAAGCTGCCGCCTGGCTGCGCACGCGAGACATAGACGCCCGCATTGCCGAACCCGACGATATCGGCGCGACCGTCCCCGGTGGTGTCAGCCATCATCCGGGGATGCATGTTCACGCGCCATCCCCCTGCGTTGTAGCCGAAATTGTCGACAACACGATTGACCGGGAGGGTATCCACGGCAGAATAGCGCACCGCCCTCGGCAACACGTCGGCACCGGTTTCGCCGCCTTCTTGCGTCAAACCTGAGGCGACCCAAGAAGTCGTATTCGGCACATCAGCGCGACAGTTTATGTAGTCGCCCCAGCGTCCCGCGTTCGGCGCGTTCGATCCAAGCCTAGAATAGCGGTTGGGCCAACTGTTGTTCCCGTCATCGTAAACGCCGACGACATGCCCGGGATTGCGGGTTCCTCCGCCGAAATACGCTGCGAAACCAAGAGAGTTGACACTGTTGTAGCATACAGCCGGGTAGGCCCATGCACCATCATTCGACCAGATGTCCGGCTGGTTGATGACCGATTTGTCGCTCTCGCGAATGCGGACCACCTTGCAATACGCGTTCGGTCGATTGCCGCCGCTCCCGGCCGTCCAGGCAAAAGAGATTTGACCGCCGCCCATGCTTCCGGCGGTGATCCGTGGATCACACCGAGCCAGCCAGTTCACGCCATTCGGAGCGGTCGAGGAGATGTTTCCGGACCAGTTGTCGACGTCGATGTCCCACTGACTGATAGAGTTGCCACTGTCCGGCCACGAAAACAGCCTGATCTGGGAAGTCGAATTGTGGCTGGCAAAATACATCTCTCCAGACGGAACCGCGTGTTGGGTCAGCCGCAAGGAGCCGTTGTTTGTCGTGTCCCACCATCCAAAACCAAGATTTCCACCGGTCTCTAACGTGTCGAGTGGGAAGCGCATGACCACCGCACGCTGCCACTGGTCCGAATTGTTGAAAACGTTGAAAGTGACGTAAAGATGGTCTGCTGAAAGCGCGGCGTCGGGATAGTCGAACCAGACATCGTCCCAAGTCGTGTCCAGTGTTGTTGGCGCGATGTCCCACCAGTACCAACCACCGGTCGCAAAATCTGCGTCGCGCGATATCACGATGCGGAACACGTTCGTGCCCGTTGCCGTTTTCACGTACTGCTTTATCCAAATCCAGATGTCTCTCCGGGCGTCGAACAGCGTCAGTTGATCGCAACAGAACCCACCGGCCGCCGAAGGGGTTGTCGTGTATGGATTAACGTAAGTCCAATTGGCGCCGCTATCGGTCGAACGGCTGGCATACCAATTCCCGGTTACGAAAAGCCGTGTGCCGTTGGTCGCGACCGACGGTTCTCCGACTTGAGATGTGGCACCCGAGGTCGCGGCGTCGTTCAACGGCAGGTTCGCGGAAATGAGAATATCTTTCGGCATCACCAAACTCCTTGAAAATCAATGGTTTCCATCCGTGCCAAAATTCGTGGCATCAAACCTTAGGAAGGATCCGTTGGTCCAATCTCCTCTTCTTCGTCAGCGCGCTCTAAAGCAGCGGGACTGGCCTCACCTTCCGGCAGGGGCGGGCCAGCTTGCTTGCGGGTCTCAGATATGCGGGCGTTCATCGCTTCGTAATCGGGAGGAACGAATTCCGCAGCCAAGGCCGGCGTGGAATCCTGCTTCTGGCTTTGCCCGGCCTGGGCCGAGTTGGTCCCTGAGACTGCGTCCGGTTCTCGGGTATCGTCGTCATCGGCCATATCAATTTCCTTTTGCTGACGATTTCAAATGGATTGACGAGGCACAGCCCTTTTGGACCCTCGCATTGAAAAACGGGCTTCAACAGCGTCGCTGCGGACATTCTTCGATGCCAAGCCTGCACAATTGATCTTGTTCTGGCATGGTCAGGCCAATCTGCCCTACCGATGCACAGCATTCCCGAACCGGCGCAACGTTAAATTACTTCACGTCGATTCCGCGTTGTGGGCGGAAGCAGCCTCTGTCAGACGTCGAAGCCCCATGGCAACCAGAATAGAGTAATTTCTGGGATTCTTCAACCCAAAGCTTCACCCCGTCCGCGTCGCCCAATGGGTTATCCATTCGTGCTAGCTCGAATGCTTCCCAGAATTGCTGGCGATGGCCCTCTAGGCATTCGGATGCGTGCGGCACCCTTTTCGGTGGCTGAATTGACTAGCGGAAGCTGATCGTCACCGCCCCATCAACCTCTGGCGTCGGGCTTGCATCTTGGTGTTCGCAGCGACAGTTCCATCGTGAAAAGACCCGAACCATTTGTCCCAAGGAATCTCGAGGCTGCCGTAATTGCACTCGAAATACCGGTGATGCATCTGGTGATGGAATGTACCGAGAGCGAGGCGGTTCCTGTCATTGATCAACAGGCCCTGGAACCCGGTATGGGTCGTGATGGCCGTCAGGAAATAGTACTGCAGGTGGAAGAGGATGTGGAGTGGGTGCGCACCGATGAAAACGTGCACGAAAACCGATCCCAGAAAGATGAACTGCTCAACCGGATGCATGGACATTCCCGACCACGGTCCGACATTGATGTTTCGGTGATGGAGCGAATGCACGTGCTTGTAGAGGTACGGGAAATGGAGAGCGCGGTGTATGATGTAGAAGTAGAAACTCTCCCAGATCGGGATCAGGAAAAAGACGGCAACGAACCATACTGGGGTGTCGTCAAACGTGACCAGCCGAATGTAGCCGTTGGACAGAGCCCAGAACATCACCACTTCGAACGCTGTCCAGATGACGACACCAGTTCCCAAGGTCCAGAACATGTTGTCGCGAACCTGGCCACCCAAGGTGAATTGCTTTCCGTTTACCATCAGGGGGCGTGGATCGAACTTCATCTTCTGGCCCTGTGCGGAGTAGGTGTAAAACCACAGGTGCAGTGAGCCAGCGACCAGAAGCGTAAGCATGACATTGCGCACATACATTTGTGCGATCCAGCCGATCTCAAACTCCTGGACAGTTTCGAGCGATGGCTGGAACCAGACATAGCACACCACAGAGATACCAAGGATGATCAGCTTTTCGGTGATCAGAAACCACGAATTCCATACCCATTTGACCATCTCGACCGGGTTGAGTGGCCATATGAAAAAGGGCGAGGTCTTCAATGGGACTTCAGGCAGGTAGTTCCATCCTCTGAGTTGCTCGTCAGACATATCGCTGTGCTCCAGATCGTTGAGCAGAGGTTGACACAAGTGCCTTCCTACAACAAACAGAATGAATAGATGAGTTACGTCGGAAAAACAGATTTAGAATGGCGATCTCACTCAAATCGATGCGGTATTTCTGTACTGCAGTAAATCGTGGGAGCATTTCGCAGGCTGCCGAGGAACTGAACATTGCAGCCTCGGCGGTTTCGGCAGCGATCGACCAAGTAGAGCAAACACTCGACCTCACACTTGTCACCCGGCAACGCTCTCGCGGGATCGAAGCCAACGCAAGCGGGCGACAGATCACCCGAAAATTCGAGCGCCTTCTCGAAGACTATCAGTCGATCCTGTCGGAAGGAGCGGACCTGAAACAGGCTTTGGGTGGCGAATTGCGGGTCGGATACTATGCTCCTGTCGCGCCCGCTTTTTTGCCCGAAATTTTTTCAAGCTTTCTTCCACCAGAGAACGATGCTCTGCTTCATCTCGAGGAATGCGACAACGATGCCGCGCAGGATGGGCTTCTCAAAGGGGCGTACGATGTCATTCTGTTCGCAAGCGAGGGTGCTCAGGCTGCCATCGAATTCGACGTTTTGATCAAGGCACCGGCATATTGTCTCTTGCCCGCGTCGCATCCGTTGGCCCGCCGTGCCAGCGTGAGTATGGCCGAAATTGCGAAAGAGCCACTGGTTGTCCTCGACCGGCCGGTCGTATCGTCTTACTACCATAGATTGTTCGAAGGGGTAACTAATGAGATCAGGGTGGCGGCCTATGCCAACTCGACCGAGATGGTCCGCAGCCTTGTCAGTGCCGGGCACGGTTGTGCGGTGCTGAATATGCGACCTTTGACGGCCACGTCCTATAGTGGCAAGGCCTTGGTCAGCCTACCAATTCGCGATCCGCTCCCGCCTTTGACACTGGCCATAGCCTACGATCGGTCTCGGCCCAGGCGCATTGTTCGACATTTTGTTGATGCTTGCCTTGGTTATTTTGCGGCAAAAGGTAAGGACCGTTGCATTGTCGAGTAGGTTCTTGCAGCGCGTAGGGTGCAATCGGCAAGCCAAGCCGTTCCGAGTAGGTCGGTAGTGCAATACGGATCCAGTGCCACCACGCTCAAGAAGGTGCCGAACCAGGTACGCGTGGGAGGCTGCGTTCAAGGAATCCTCAGCCTCGGCTGATCCTTGATGCCATGGCGCGTTCGGAGGAGTTCATGGCAGACGAGGAATAGCACCAACCGACACATCTTGTCTTAATTTATTGAAAAATATTAAAAAACTAGGTGCCAGCAGAGCGCGGTTCAGATGAAAATAGGGCGCTTGGACCCATCCGCCAAGATACCCATAGCGGACTAATCCACGAAATCGGCAAAAAAATGTTACCAATTCCGTCGCGTCACGCTAACGTAACGTTGGCCTGTGCGACCGGAGCCACTCGTTCCGCTGCATCACGGGTCAAAATTGGGAGGAGAAACATGATCAAGAAGATCACCACGCGCCGCGGTGCGCTGCGGACGTTTGCCGGTGCAGGTGCTGCCACACTCGCAGCGCCTCATATCGCGTCGGCGCAGGGTCAGACGACCACATGGAAAATTCAGACAAGCTGGCCCGGCGGCGCTGGCCTCCAGATTTTCAAGGACTGGTGTGCCACGATCGAAGAAAAGACCGGAGGAGAACTCGCGTTCCAACCCTTTGGTGCCAATGACGTCGTCGGCGATTTCCAGCTTTACGACGCTGTGAAAAACGGTGTGCTGGAAGCGGTGAACCCGTTCACAATCTACGCGCAAGGCATCATTCCGGCGGCGACGTTCCTAACTTCGATTCCGCTGGGCCTGCGTAACCCGCACGAATTCGACGTGTTCTACTACGGGCTTGGCGGTATCGATATCGCGCGCGAACTCTATGCTGCCCAGGGGCTGCATTTCGTCGGTCCGGTCCATCACGGTCCGAACATCATCCATTCCAAGGTGCCGATCCGGTCGATCGATGACTTTGCCGGCCGCAAGATGCGATTGCCGGGTGGTATGGTCGCCGAAATCTTTACGGCTATCGGGGCCGAAACCACGGTTCTTCCGGGGTCCGAGATCTTCCCGGCGCTCGAGAAGGGCACCATCGACGTGGCCGACTATGTGGGACCGGCCGTGAACTATGCGCTCGGTTTCAGCCAAGTGACAGACTACATCGTTATGGGGCCGCCGGGTTTCATGTCGCTTTACCAGCCTGTCGACATCATGGACATCACCGTCGGCCAGGCCGCATGGGATGCGCTGTCGCCGCAGATGAAGCAGTTCGTCGAAATGGAAACCCACGTCTACTCCGACATGCACCACGCCGCCATTCAGGCGGCCGACCAAGAGGCATGGACCAAGTTCGAGGAAGACGGCACCGAGGTGACCCGCCTGACGCAGGACGACGTGGAATTGATGACCGAGGTCGCGGTGCCGATCTGGTTCGATTACGCAAATCGTGATCCGCAGGCTGCACGTGTGTTCAAGATTCAGCTCGACTACATGATGTCGGGATCTTTGGGTTATGTTGATCCATCCCTGACGCAGGATCTCGAACTGAAGCTCTGACAGCTAAAAATTGGCCGCCCGGTGCGACGCGCCGCCGGGCGGCCTATCCCATAATAACAAATCGAAGAGGGCCGGTATGCCGGGACTCAGCTTTACGCTGCCGCATTGGCTGTACTGGGTGGGATTGATCGTGTTTCCCATAGTGGCGATGGTTCTGTCCCGTCGTCCGCAGCCGCAAGAAAAACGCTATACCCTGCCATTGGCCTACATGATTACAGTGACCGGCGGCATTATCGGGCTTCACCGGTTCTATGTTAAAAGCCTTTTGGGCTTCGTTTTCATTCCGGTCTTCCTGTTCGTTCTCTATGCGAACGGGCAAACGCAGGACGCTCGAACCGTTCTTTCGAACTACGCCAACCAGTTACGCGTTGCGGAACGTGTGCTCGAACGCGAAGAGGATCGGGTCGAAGAGGCGCGCTCGGAGTTGTCGGAGCTGCAAGCCGCGGTGACCGAAGCGGAAGAGGGGTCTTTTGCGAAGAAAAGCGCGGAACGCCGGCTGAAGCGCGCCGAAGAAACGATCGAGAAGGGCGCCGCACGTCTGGAAGAGGCGCGATCCGATCTGGAAGAATTCACCCCGCTGCGGGACGAAGCCGCGGATGCGCGCGCTTTCTGGGACAATGCTGCAGGATATGCCTTCTACCTCATTCTTGCGCTTCTGTTGATAGACTTCATCCTGCTGCCGGGGTTGGTGAGACGCGCGAACGAAAGCCTGCCTGCTCACGAAGAGATTTCCGAGGCAGAAAAGGCGCTGGCTGCCGCCGAGGCGGAAGAAGGGCCGAAACATGACTCGGAATACGCCCAGAACTGGATTGACCGGCTGTCTCTGTTTTGCGGCGAGTTCGTAGCCTATTGGGCCGTCATCGCCGTCTTCGTCTATTACTACGAGGTGATCGCACGCTACGTGTTCGGTTCGCCTACGAACTGGGCGCATGAAGCGATGTATCTGATGTTCGGTATGCAGTACCTGATCGCCGGCGCTTACGCCATGCTGACGGAAAGCCACGTTCGGGTCGATATCTTCTACGCGCCGCTTTCCAAACCAAAGAAGGCTTGGGTCGACCTGCTGACGTCGATCTTTTTCTTCATCTTCGCAGGTACCTTGCTTGTGACCTCATGGATTTTTGCCATGGACGCGATCGCCGTTCCGTCTGGCAACTCGATCGTCTCCGACTGGGCGCGCGGTCAGGTTTCGCTTGGTGAAATGATTGCCGGCTTTGGTCTCGACCAATGGTCAGATCCAAACATCCGTTGGGGTGAAATCAGCTTCAACGAATGGGAGGTCCCGTTGTGGCCAATGAAGTGGGTGATGGTCATGGGGGCTCTGCTACTGATCCTTCAGGGCATTTCGAAACTGTCCAAAGACATCCGTGAAATCGCGCGGGGGAACTGAGCATGGGTATTGACATCGGAATCGAGCTTCTCTCGCTCATCATGTTCGGTTCACTTCTGGTCCTGCTAATGGCGGGCCTTCCACTGGCCTTCGTCACGGGAGGGCTTGCTTGCGTTTTCCTGTTCCTTTTGGGGGATGCCCGAGCGCTGAACATCGTCCCCAGCCGTATTTTCCCTTTGATGACCAACTATCAGCTTTCGGCAATTCCGCTTTTCATATTCATGGCGGCTATGCTGGAGCGGGCCGGCATCATCAACGACATGTTCGATGTGATCTACAAGGTTCTGGGGGGTGTCAAAGGTGGCTTGGCCTCGGCCACGATCATCGCATCGACGATCCTTGCCGCCATGGTCGGCGTGATCGGCGCGGCAGTCGTCACCATGGGGATCATCGCGTTGCCCGCGATGCTCAAGCGCCACTATGACCCCAAGATCGCCATGGGTTCGATCATGGCAGGCGGTACGCTGGGTATCTTGATTCCCCCTTCGATCCTGGCAATCATTTACGCGGTCGTCGCCGAGCAATCGGTCGGTGAGTTGTTCATCGGGGCGGTTTTCCCCGGCCTTCTGCTTTCCGGCATGTACATTCTTTATGTTTCCGCCCGCTGCTACATCAATCCCGTACTGGGGCCCGCGATCCCGATGGAAGAGCGTGTCTCGAACGCGGAAAAGGTTCGCTTGGTGGGCAAGATGGCCGCGCCAATCACGCTTGTCGTGGTGGTGCTGGGTATCATCTTCTCGGGGGTCGCGACGCCGGTGGAAGCTGCCGGAATCGGTACATTCGGAGCTTTCGTCGTTGCCGCCATCCACCGAAAACTGGATTGGCCTACTATTCGCGAGGCCTGCACCACGACGCTAAAGGCTTCGGCAATGGTCATCTGGATAATGTTCGGTGCCACCATTTTCGTCGGCCTTTACGTTCTCGAGGGCGGCCAACAGTTCGTACAGGATGCTCTGGCGTCAACGGGCCTCGGACCTTGGGGCATTCTGATCCTCATGCAGATCCTGCTTGTGGTTCTCGGGATGTTTCTGGATTGGGTCGGTATCCTGTTGCTCTGCGTTCCGATTTTCGTGCCGATCATAAAGGCTTTGGGTGCGGCTGCGTTCGGGCTCTCCAACCCTGAGGATCTCGTGCTGTGGTTCGGTGTGCTCTACCTGGTGAACATGCAGATGAGCTTCCTGTCGCC
Organism: Lutimaribacter marinistellae; assembly: GCF_042648365.1. Lineage (NCBI taxonomy): Bacteria > Pseudomonadati > Pseudomonadota > Alphaproteobacteria > Rhodobacterales > Roseobacteraceae > Lutimaribacter > Lutimaribacter marinistellae. Next base: position 51,323 of record NZ_JBHRXI010000044.1, read on the forward strand.
TCCATTCGGATATGCACTGTTCTACCTCCGCGGTGTGGCTCCGGACTCGATCCCGATGACTGACATCTTCAAGTCCGCCTTGCCGTTTCTTGCCCTACAGGTGTTCGGGTTGGTCCTGTGCATGCTCTTTCCACAGATCATCACGTGGCTGCCCAGGCTGGTGTATGGCTAACTCCGTCGGGAGACCGCCGCGCCAAGTAGGTCAGGCGGTCTCTCCAATTGCCATGTGATACTGGGTCTGTCGCGATGCAGTGTTATGATTGGTTCGGTTAGAAAACCGGTCCTCACAAAGGCGTATGACCATTTTCGTGCCGACGCTCTCTATCTCTCAGTGTTTGGCCCTGTACCGGCTTGGCGGATCTCCAGTCCAATTTCTGAATGCGCGGGTGAACGCGCTTGAATCTTGGTAGCCCATCAGGAACGCTACCTCGGTCAGTTGCATGGCACCTTCTTTCAGCAGGCGTTTCGCCATGCTCCTTTTGTAGTTAAGTGCTATTTCGGAAAAACTGGTGCCGTACTCGCCGAGGCGTCGAGAGAGCGTGCTCACGCTCATGCCAAGGGCTTGAGCGACCTCTTTCTGGGTTGCCATTCCCGATGACAGCCTTCGGGCGATCTCGTTCTCGACATCCACTGGCAAGGATCGGTTATAGCGTGATGCCTCTTGCAGGGCATGTTCGCAGCAACGACGCAAGACTTTATGAAGTTCGTCATCGGCCGTGATCAACGGAACAGTCAGATCAGGCTTGCTGATCTTCACCCGGTTACTGTCGGAGCCGAAGACGATCTCGCAGCCGAGATAGCGTTCCATATCCGCAGTGTTTCTGGACCGAATGTGTCTAAGCTCGATCCTTTCCGGGCGGATCTTGCGGTTGGTCCAGTTTCTAAGCGAACGCACGGTCCCAGCCACCTGAAACTCGATGTATTGCCGTCTGTGAACGGAATGCGGCACATTGTAGTACCATTCCCAGATACCGTCCGAGTGCAGCCTCGTGGTGTCGATTTCCAGAGCATCGCCGATTATCCTCTGATACCGGCCGAGATTGACAAGAAAATCCGAGATTGTCGGAGCTGAAAGGCCGACATATGCGATGAGACCTGCGCGACGCGACTCCCGTTGGGTGCCACACCTGAAGCCAAACAGGTCATCTCCGACAAGGTCGGCGGCCCTTTCAAACAACAACACCAGGTCTTGGAATAATAGCCTTGGGTCATCACCTGCAAGTCTTCGCAGGTCAATCCCGGTGTTGCCTACCACTTGCGCTTCTGTGAAGCCGCGCGCTTTCAGCTCTTCCAGCAGCAGCTTTCCCCAAATCGCGCTGTGCTCAGGCGGCTGATCGAAGGGCGATATCGACATGAAAAGAACTGCAAAGAGTTTGATGCCGTATGTCAAGCAACTTGTCTTGGACTGATTACGTAAGGTGCGAGCGATGAGCACCAAGGCCCGGTCATTATCCGAGGTTCGGTCTGCGGCCAGCCCGCAGGCGTGATGGTGTTTCGGCTTTCAATGAAATCGCAGGGAACGGGTAAGGCTTGCTTGGCCTTTGAAAGGATCCCGGCTTGCGCGCTTTGGGAGGAGAAAATGGACCGTTTCACTGAAATGGAATCCGTCGCAAGCGTGGTAGACCATGGCGGGTTTACTGACGCGGCGAAAAAGTTGGGTGTGTCTAAGTCATATGTTTCAAAGCACGTGGCCAATCTCGAAGCGCGGCTCGGGGCGCGGTTGCTGAACCGTACCACGCGCAAGGTATCACCGACCGAGATTGGCATGGCCTATTATGAGCGCGCCAGAAGGGTATTGAACGACGCCGGTGATGCCGATGCAATGGTCTCGGCAATGCAGAGCGCTCCTGCTGGCATATTGCGTATCGCGGTGGACACAGATTTCGGGGTAAGCCGCGTCGTTCCGATCCTTCCCGAATTTCTCGACGCTTTCCCACAAATCCAGACGGATCTGGTGCTCAAGAACCGTCACGTGGAATTGATCTCGGAAGGGTTCGATATGGCCATCCGCTGCGGTGATCTGGAAGACAGCACGTTACGCGGCCGCAAGATTGCGACCTTCTCGAAACGTCTGATCGCGGCGCCTTCCTATCTTGAACGCCATGGCTACCCGCAAAGGATAGGAGACCTCAACGATCACAAGCTACTGAACTACTCGAACCGGGGGATGTCCTGCGTTTGGAAGATCCCGATTTCCAGCGGTCAAACGCGTGAGGTACGCGTTCCCGGTTGGCTGAGCGTCAATGACGGGCAATCGCTGCTGCGGGCCGCGATAGCCGGGCTTGGTATCGCATACTTGCCGAGCTTTCTCTATGCCAATGCCATGAAGCAGGGGCTGGTGGTGGACGTCATGCCAATCCTTCCGGTTGAATCGCAGAGTGTATTTGCCGTTTATCCGCCTGGCCGCTTCACTCCGCCCAATGTCCGGGCGCTCATCGATTTCCTCGTTCACAAGTTCGGCAAAGGTGCCGAGTGTTGACCGAGCAAGGTGCAAGTCATGCGGTGGCAAAGACGCTGAACGTGTCACGTAGTCAGAAGATGAAATCCCCCGCGGTCAGGTTTGCGGCAGTTTCGGTGATCAGCAGGATCTGGTCGCCCGCGCCGTAGTCGATGCGCACGTCGGCACCGACCTGGGTGATGGTCAGCGCGGCGTAGTTGGCGGCCCCGGTCAAGAACTGGATCTTGTCGACACCGTCATTGTAGTCGAGGATCGTGTCGTTGCCGTTGCCCGACCAGAACTGGAACACGTCGGCGCCGAGCCCGCCGCGCAGCGTGTCGTCGCCCTTGTTCCCGGCGATGGTGTCGTTGTCCCACATGCCGTTGATCGAGTCGTCGCCGTCCCAGCCCCAGAGCACGTCATTGCCGAAATCGCCGATAATCTCGTTGTCGTTGTCATCCCCGTAAAGCGAGTCGTCGAAGGTCGACCCGTAGAGATCCTCGATCGAGATGTAGCTGTCGCCATAGGCGATGCCGGTGTTGTTGGCCGGGTTCTGAAGGCTTGCGAAGACGCCGGTCAGCTGGGCGTTGTAGTAGGAGGCCCGGTCCTGTCCCTCGCCGCCGTCGAGAACGTCGCGGCCCGCGCCGCCCAGGATCGTATCATTGCCCGCCTCGGCATAGACGCGGTCCCAACCTGAATTGGCGCTGAGGTAATCGTCGCCATCGCCGCCAAGGATCGTGTCCGATCCACCGCGACCGAAAATGTAATCGCCGCCTCCCTCGCCATCGAGCACGTTGGCGCCGCCATTCCCACGCAACCGGTTCGACAGGTCGTTGCCCACCCCCGTGAGATCGTCCGCGCCCAGAAGGGTCAGTTCCTCGAGGTTGTCGGCCAAGTCCCAAGACACTGCCGCTTCGACCGTATCTGTTCCTTCGTCTACCAATTCGACAAGTACGAGCGTAGGGTCATCCACAACAAAGCGGTCATCGCCCAGGCTGCCACGCACTTCGCCGTGCACCGTTCCGCCGCGCCCGTCAAACAGATCGTCACCCCAGCTCAGTTGCACATGCCCGAACAACATCCCGATATTGTAGACTGCGTCTGCGGCGCGCGACCCCATGAACGACCGGTCGGAACTCAGGATCTCACCACTGTTATAAAGAATAGTGCCTCCCGTCTGATCGACTTCACCAGTATACACCGCCGAACTGCCGCCGTTGATGACACCGGAATTCTCGATGCGGACTGTACTGTTGCCGGAATTGGCAAATAGGCCGTTCCCTTCCATCACCCCTGTATTGGTGACGTTGATGGATACACCTCCATCGGAATGTGAGAGATCCATGAAGGCGTAATCGGCGCGCACATGCCCCGCATTATGGATGGAGATGAAATTTTCGGCACTGACAGAAATGCCTTCACTGTCCTCGGAACCGATGTAAGCGTCCGGGCCGATATCGATGCCTATTCCATGGCCAGATGTGTGTTCCACGGCATGAAAACCGACGCCTCTTGCAAGGACCGTCCCAAGGATGGTCATGTCGACGGATCCGCTGGACGTGATCGCATTAGCCCCGGATGTCAGGATCGTTCCGTCCCGTCCGACGAAGCCTCTCTGGCCATCTGTCAGGGTTTGGGCCGTCGTGGTATATCCAGTGATAGAAAACGTCATGGTGACTTCCTCCCAATTGATACGATCCTTCGTAAAGCGCTTTTGCGCCTTTCGTCGTCATGCGGGGCCGGTTTGGCGCGCTTGACCAAGCCGTCTGTTGTTGGCGCACAATGGGCACCGGTAGGTTGCTACGCGTCGGCGCAATAGTCCTCAAAAAATGAAATCCCCCGCGGTCAGGTTTGCGGCGGTTTCGGTGATCAGCAGGATCTGGTCGCCCGCGCCGTAGTCGATGCGCACGTCGGCACCGACCTGGGTGATGGTCAGCGCGGCGTAGTTGGCGGCTCCGGTCACGAACTGGATCTTGTCGACACCGTCATTGTAGTCGAGGATCGTGTCGTTGCCGTTGCCCGACCAGAACTGGAACACGTCGGCGCCGAGCCCGCCGCGCAGCGTGTCGTCGCCCTTGTTCCCGGCGATGGTGTCGTTGTCCCACATGCCGTTGATCGAGTCGTCGCCGTCCCAGCCCCAGAGCACGTCATTGCCGAAATCGCCGATGATCTCGTTGTCGTTGTCATCCCCGTAAAGCGAGTCGTCGAAGGTCGACCCGTAGAGATCCTCGATCGAGATGTAGCTGTCGCCATAGGCTATTCCGGTGTTGTTGGCCGGGTTCTGAAGGCTTGCGAAGACGCCGGTCAGCTGGGCGTTGTAGTAGGAGGCCCGGTCCTGTCCCTCGCCGCCGTCGAGAACGTCGCGGCCCGCGCCGCCGAGCAGGGTGTCGTTGCCCGCCTCGCCGCGGATGATGTCCCAGCCGGAGTTGCCGCTGATGAAGTCATCGCCATCGCCGCCCAGCATCGTGTCCGAGCCGCCGCGGCCGTACATGTAGTCGGTCTCGCCGCCGCCATCCATGCGGTTGGAGCCCATGTTGCCGCGCAGCCGGTTCGACAGGTCGTTGCCGTCCCCGTTAATATCGTCGCCACCGAGCAGGGTCAGCTCTTCGAACCAATCGCCCAGTTCGTACGAGACAGCGGCCTCGACCGTATCGGTGCCTTCTCCGTCATACTCGATCAGCGAAGTTGTCGCGTCGTCGATGCGGTACAGGTCGTCACCGTCGCCACCAAGGACATCGCCGATCACCTGGCCGCCGAGACCGTCGAAGACATCGTTGGCATCATGCAGTTCGATATCGCCGTTGATGATACCGGCATTGGTAACCGAGTCCTCGGCGTCGGCGCCGACGACACGTCCGACGATCAGGCCGGTGTTAACGAGTTCGAGCGCAACCTTGGTGCCATCGACATATTCCTCTTCGTATCCCGGAAGTGTGTCAGGCGGTTCGGTCGGGTTCCCGGCAGGGTCAAGACCCACGCCGATCCCGTCCTGAAGCATATGCGCGCTGATGGTGCCCGAGTTCATGACGTTGAGCTGGTAGGGCAGGTCGGATGTCGTGTTGAACCACGGGTATTCGCGCAGGATCCCGTTGAAGCCCGATACGTTACCGGAGTTCATGATGTAGGCGTCGCCAGCCTGAACGACATGGATGCCCGAATAGTAAGGGCTCCAGTTGCCGCCCGAAATCGTTCCGGTATTGGTGACGAAACTCTGGCCCTCGTCATCCGCGTTGTTGATGCGCATGCCGTTTTGGTGCCCGTTGATCGTGCCATGGTTGACGGCATTGATATGGTTTACCGAGCCGTCGCTATCCGCGGTGGCAAGGACGACACCGCTGTTATTCAGGCCGGTAATCGTGCCAAGGTTCGAAAAGTCTATTTGGGCCTTGAACACGTTCACGCCGTTGCCCGCGCCCTCGATCGCACCGAGGTTGTTGAAGTCAAAGGTTCCCTGGCCACCGGCAATGTTGACGGCATCGGCCTCGACGCTGTGCACCAGGGCCCGCGTACCAACCGAAAGGTCAACCGAGCCGAGCCTGTTGATGAAGACACCGGTGTTCTCGGCGACCACGGTTCCCTGCACGTTCACGTTCATATGCGAGGTTTGGGGCGTATAGCCGTGCGTCAGCCCGTTGCCGGTCGCGACCTCGACATTGTGGTTGTAGGGCAGGTAGTAGCTCGTACCCGAGCCCACGGCCCCCGGCATCGTGTATGTCACGAATTGGCTTGGAATTGTTACGAAAGGCATTGTCTTTCCTCCTGAGCAATGTGGTACTCAAAATGCGGGTGAAACTGCCCCAACCCGCCGGGCTGCCCGGGAGCGATTGAAATGTGTCGCCTCCCGGGGCGCAAAAAAACAAAAAGGTCTGGGTTCTTCCGGCTTCGCGTTCCCCTTCTCGGATTCGAGGCGGGCTTGGCCGGTTGAAGTAATGCATCCAATGTACACCTGACGCTGGCCCGAGTCAGGGAATTGTTCACACAAGCGAGAGGAAGGGCTAAAAAATGAAATCCCCCGCGGTCAGGTTTGCGGCAGTTTCGGTGATCAGCAGGATCTGGTCGCCCGCGCCGTAGTCGATGCGCACGTCGGCACCGACCTGGGTGATGGT
>NZ_JBHRXI010000045.1:0-804 GCF_042648365.1 Lutimaribacter marinistellae
CAGCGCAAGGTGATCAATGACTTTGCGGCATCAACAGGTGCAGATGTCCTCGCCCGCTTCATCGAGGTCGAGAGCGGGCGGAAGAACGACCGCCCCCAGCTGGAGAAGGCCCTCAGCCTCGCCCGGCTCACCGGCGCCACGCTGGTCATCGCCCGGCTCGACCGGCTCTCGCGCGACGCGGCCTTCCTGCTCACCCTGCAGGCCAGCGGTGTTCGCTTCCTCGCCTGCGACATGCCCGAGGCCAACGACCTCACCGTCGGCATCATGGCGCTGGTGGCGCAACAGGAGCGCGAGGCCATCTCCCGCCGCACGAAGGAGGCACTGGCCGCCGCCAGGGCCCGGGGCGTCAAGCTCGGCAACCCCAACGGCGCAGCGGCACTCAGACGCTCCGGCGAGGACGGTTCAGCCCTGCGCCGCACGGTCACCGCGAACGCGGACGCCTTCGCCCGCGACCTTGCCCCCGTCATCGTGTCGATCCGGGCCGAGGGGCATACGACCCTCCGCGCGATCGCAGATGTCCTGAATGCACGCGGCATCAGAACCCGACGGGGAGGCCGGTGGCATGTCTCGACGGTAAAGAACCTGCGCGGCAGGATCGCAACCCTCCGGCACTGAAGTGCCGTCGGAGACCAGCAGGCTGCCGAGGTCTTCACGTCAACAGGTCGAACACCTCGCCACCAATCTGGAGATTGATGCTGGGCTGGCCTTCACCATCCACCAAGGCCCACATGATCTGCCCTGTCGGGCGGTAGATCACGAACGCCTCCTGAACGGACGCGTCGCCCGAGCGTACGCCATCCGTTG
>NZ_JBHRXI010000045.1:814-1206 GCF_042648365.1 Lutimaribacter marinistellae
TTCCACGGTCAGGAACCTGTTGCGCAGGCTCGAAGCCCTCCCGCACCGCGATAGAGCTGACGGCCAGGAGCTTGCGGAGACCGTTACGTCAACAGGTCGAACACTTCCCCGCCGATCTGGAGATTGATGCTGGATTGCCCTTCGCCATCGACCAGCGCCCACATGATCTGCCCGGTCGGGCGGTAGATCACGAACGCCTCCTGCACATCGTCATCTCCGGAGCGTTCCCCGTCCGGAGTGGCGGTATGCGCGAGGTTGATCTGGAATTGGTCCGCCGTCGCCATGCTGCCGAAGACCAGAACGTCTCCCTCGGCAACGTCATAGTCCTGCACCCAGTCCGAGCCGTGATCGGCCACGCCAAGATGGAAGAACCGGTCCGCTCCATCGCCGCC
>NZ_JBHRXI010000045.1:1387-7288 GCF_042648365.1 Lutimaribacter marinistellae
CGCCAGCGTGTCGTTGCCCTCCTGGCCGAAGATCTGGTCATTGCCACCACCGCCCTCGGCCAAGTCATTGCCCGCACCCGCATAGATCACGTCGCGCTGGTCGGCCTCGTGCCCGTCGGGGCCGCCGGTGATGGTGTCATCTCCGTCGCCTCCGTTCAGCGTGTCGGCGCCGGGTCCGCCATCGAGACAGTCGGCCCCGTTCAGCCCGCGCAGGACATCGTTCCCGGCAAGGCCGAGAATCTCGTCGTCACCCTCGGTCCCCTGAAGCGTGTCGGCGCCCGGCGTGCCCTCGATGGTCCCGCCGGCAGGGAACAGTTCCGAGACCAGGAGCGCGGTGTCGTTGAATTCCAGCTCTTCCACGTTGCTCAGAAGGTCGGTGCCTTCGGCGCTGATCACACGGATCACACCCGATCCCGGCGCCGTTTCCGTGATGGAAGCATCGCCTGCATTGGAGTCGAAGAGAACAGTGTCGTGACCTGCCCCTCCGTCAACAGTGTCATTGCCATCCTTCGCACGCAGACGGTCGTCACCATCGGTCAGGGTGATGTCATCGTCCAGCCGCGAGCCACGGTATTCCCAAACCGGCCCTCCGGAAATCGTGTCGGAGCCGCCGAACCCGTCTTCGCTGACCATTCCGGCACCAAAATCGGCAACAATGCCATTGGATATGCTGCTTGAGTCGTAATCCAGCCGGACACGCCCAGGCCCGGTTCCCACCTCGATCGTGTCGTTGCCGGCATAACCGCGAATACGAATGTCACCGTCGTCCGAGGCGGTCGCCGTTATTGTATCGTCATGGGAACTCCCAAACAGCCACAGGTGCTCACTTTCCATCGGGTTTCGGACATCGACCAACGTCGTGGTTCCGTTTGCCCCCTTGTCGATGCTCCCAGTGTTGCTCGCGCCATCAACCATGATCGAGACGCCGGAACCGAGTGAGAAGTGTGCGAGTACAAAACTGCCCACAGTCGTGCCAGCAAACTCTATGCGGTCGTCACCTGAGCCACTGTCCAGCTCGGAGTACCCGTCGCTGTTTCCTGCAACCAGCGTATCATCACCTGAACCGCCACGCAGTGTATCTGCACCATCTCCCGCGTTAAGGATGTCATTGCCGTCGCCCCCATCCAGGAAATCGTCCCCGCCACGACCAAAGATGGTGTCATTTCCTCCCACGCCTTCGATCCCGTCGTCACCGGAACCACCGCTAATGCTGTCATCGAGATCTGTGCCGCGAAACCGATCGACAGAGGCGCCGGTTATTGTGTCACTTCCTCCGAAACCGTCTTCACTGACGATACCCGCGCCAAGGTCGGCAACCACCCCGTTGGAAACCGAGCTCGATTTGTAATCAAGCCTCAAGCGCCCGGCATCATCACTGATGTTGAAGGTATCGTTTCCGGCATATCCGCGGACATATGCAAAGCCGCCTTCTGCCACCGTCACGTTGAACACATCGTCGAAATTGCTGCCGGCAATCCCAACCCCACCACCAAGCATCGGGGTCTGCACATCAACAAGCGACGTCGTCCCCGCCGTGCCCTTGTCAACGCTTCCGGTATTCGCGGCCCCATCGACATTCACCGTTATCCCGGACTCAAGCTCGAAGTTCCCCAGGAACACATGCCCGTTTGCAAGGTCGGAAAGGATGATGGTATCGTTGCCGGCTCCGGGATCGACTTCATCAAAATCATCATTGTCACCAGGGTTGAGCACATCATCACCGGCACCACCTCGCAGCGTGTCAGACCCGTCGCCACCAGTCAGGCTGTCATTTCCTCCACTGCCACGGATATGATCATCTTCGGCAGAACCGAGAATGGTGTCGTCCAGATTAGTGCCTCGAATCTGGTCCAGCGTATCTCCCGTGATTGTGTCGCGCCCACCAAAACCGTCTTCGCTCACGATACCTGTGGACAGGTCGGCCACGATTCCGGTCGCGACGGATGTCGCGCGGTAATCCAGTCGCACCGTACCGGGTCCGGCGACAATGTTGAACGTGTCGTCGCCGGCCATGCCGCGCATCATGGCGAAGCCGCCGTCGACCCCGGTGAGGTTGAAGACGTCATCATGGTTCGAACCCTGAACCATGAAGCCTCCGGCCAACATCGCCACTTGCACATCAGTCACGGTGGTGGTGCCATTTGCGCCCTTGTCGATGGTCGCGGAATTGGCGACACCATCAATGTTCACCGTGACGCCAGTTGGCAGAGAGCTGAAACCCACGACCTGAAAGCCTGCCCCGGTATCAGTCAGGATGACCACGTCATCACCGGCTCCCGTGTCAGTGTAGTCAAAGCTGTTGTTTTCGCCCGGATTAACGGTGTCGTTGCCGGCTCCAGACTCAATGATGTCCTCGCCACCCAGGCCATTGATGATGTCGTCTTCTGGACCCGTTGAAATCGTGTCGTTACCCGGTGTCCCATTGGTCAGAATGGACATTTTCCCCTCCCGAAATTTGCTTCTTAAAAAAATGGTATGCACTATGAGGGAAAAAAATCATGAGTCAAACTTTCCCTGCCTGTCCGGATTTTGCTTTCATCTGACATTTCCCAAATCGAAAGCCGTCGCGGTTACGCTGACGAACCATTGAGCGCCGGGCAAGCCTCTCCGGCACGCGTCTTTGTTGAACCGGCGTTTGACGGACGGATCTGTAATTTGCGGAGCTTGGCGGTGTTTCCCTTGAGGGTTTCAAGGATCTGTCCGCACTGATTGCTTTGAGGCGATCATGCTGTATCGGGTTTCACAAGGCCGAACATTGCATCGACTCGAAACGGGCACTTAGGCTCATCCGGTAACCTTCGCAGATCGTTCGTCACTGCATTCCCTCTCGGAACACCGCCCTCGGATCAGCTTTCCGTCTTCTCCGCTGACAAGTGATTTCTATCTCACCACACGCTTAGAACAATGTGCCGTCAAGCAGCATCGCGTGCATGATAACAGCTAGCCGCCTGGCAAGCGCCACGCGCGCCTTTCTCATGCCTCGGCGTTTGGCGATCTTCTGGGCCCAGGTTTTGAGGGTGAAGTTGCCACGACTGCGCGTCAGGATCGAATTGGCCGCTTCGTAGAGCAGCTTGTGCCCGAGGCCAATGATCTGACCGTTGGTATCATGGCGCTGGTGGCCCAGCAGGAACGCGAGGCCATCTCCCACCGTACCAAGGAGGCACTCGCCGCCGCCAAGGCCCGGGCGTCAAGCTCGGCAGCCCCAACGGTGCCGCCGCGCTGAGACGCTCCGGCGAGGACGGTTCCGCCCTGCGTCGCACGGTCACCGCAAACGCCGACGCCTTCGCCCGCGACCTCGCCCCCGTCATCGCGTCGATCCGGGCCGAGGGGCATAAGACCCTCCGCGCGATGGTGGAGGTCCTCAATGCACGCGGCATCAGAACCCGACGCGGAGGCCGATGGCATGTCTCGACGGTAAAGAACCTGTTGCAGCGACTGAAGTCGAATGGTGGCAATAAGTTCCAGATGCCAGCCAAACTGTAAATGGACGTTGCTCAAATAGCAGCGTAAGACCGGTTCGAGCGCAAAGCAGACTCTTTCTAAAATTCCGCTCCGCTGTGATATCTTTGTCCTATGGAGCGCCGGATTGCTGCTGTCCTCGCCGCCGATATGGTGGGCTATTCTCGTCTCATTGAGAGAGACGAGGTAGGGACTCTCAAGCGCCAGAAGCGTCACCTGCAGGAACTCATTGAACCAACGATTTCCGCCAAGAACGGTCGTATCGTGAAGCTCACTGGTGACGGTCTTATCGCCGAGTTCTCATCGGTGGTAGAAGCCGTCCAGTGCGCTGTGTCCGTTCAGGCCGAGATGGCCGTGCGGGAGGAAGATATTCCCGATGATGAAAAGATCCGATATCGGGTGGCGGTCCACCTCGGAGACGTGGTCTTCGACGATGGGGATGTCTACGGCGACGGTGTAAACGTGGCTGCGCGGCTGGAGGGGCTTGCCGAGCCCGGGGGCGTGGTCGTCTCCGGTACGGCTTACGATGTGTTGAAAGCGAATGTGGATGTCGCCTACAAGTCGCTGGGTGAGAAGCAGCTGAAGAACATCGCCGCTCCTGTGCGGGTCTATCAGGTGGTGGATGGAGTGCCAATTGCGCCAGTTCCGCGGGGACCAAACAGGCCCCGTTGGATTGCAGCGGTAGTGGTTACAATCGCTATAATCGCAGGATTTCTTTGGTGGCAACAGAGACGAGGCATTGATCCGATTAATCCGGAAGAACTCGCTTTCGCACTGCCGCGCAAACCATCATTAGCCGTGATGGCCTTTGAGAACCTGTCAGGCGACTCGTCGACGGCCTACATCGGGGATGGGCTGGCCGAGGCCGTGATTACCGGTCTGGCTCAAAATCCCAAGCTTTTCGTGATCTCCAGAAACTCGAGCTTTTCGTACAAGGGAACGCCAACGAAGATTCAGACGATCGCGGAGGAGTTGGGGGTTCGGTACGTTCTCGAAGGCAGCTTCCAAACTGACGATGAGCAACTGCTCGTCACGGCACGCCTCATTGACGCATTGAAAGGCGTTCACCTGTGGGCTGAGACGTTCAAGCGCGATCTTTCGACCGAGGGCCTTCTTAAGGTTTACGACGAAATCGTCGATCAAATCGCTGTTGAACTAAGCGTCGAAATGATTGCTGGAGACCAAGCGCGTCTGGTTTTTGTCGATGCAGGTGATCTGGAAACCTACAACCTCTTTGGTCAGATGATCGCCGAATATCAATCGGGTACGCCAGAGAGCATCGAACGGGCAATAAACTTGGCGAACAGGGCTATTGAGAGAAACCCCAAGGCTTCGCTTCCTTACGCTATTCTCGCGTGGGCAAGTTTTTTTCGAATATCGGCAGGATTGACCGACGACCCCGAAAAAGATTTCGCAAACGCACGCAAGAACGCTGAAGCCGCAAATAGCCTTTCACCGGAAACCGGAGTGGGACATCCTGTGCTGGCCCACTTGGACTTGTTGGAAAGGAACTATCCTTCCGCTCTCGAGCACGCAGATCACATACTGATCAAAAGTCCACATGACGGAACCTCGACGGCCCTGGCCGGATGGGTCTACTCTGCATCGGGAAATCCTGAGCGTGGTCTGGAGCTTTTGATGCAAGCTATAAGGGCTGAACCGTTTTACCCTGATTTTTTTGCGGTATATTTGGGGCAAACCTACTTGATGCTTGAGCGTTGGCAGGAAGCCAGAGATGTATTTCTGGCGCTTTATGGCAAGAGCCCCAACTATGGTTACTCTATGTCCTTGGCCATAGCATTTGTGCAACTCGGAGCTGTTGAGGACGCAAGGTTGCAGGTTCAGAAAGAGCTCAAGTCAAACCCTTCGAGGATCACAATACAAACCTTTTTGGCGTGGTTTGGTTACGTAAACGACCCTAGCTATCTCGAAATGTCAGTTTCCTCGCTGCAGCTGGCCGACGTTCCTGAAAAGTGACTCCTTGTTGGACTCGAACGGCCGAAGCTGGCTGGCGGCTTCGGCCGTATTCCTGACTATGGCGTTTGTCACAATGAACGTCACCTCTGGAGACAGCCAAAAATCAGCGGAAGAGGTTGCCCCTATACGCTGGTGTCGTGAATTGTCGGATGATGCCGACCTTACAAGCGATTGATGGATCTGGTATCATTCCCTCAGCCACTGGGACCTCTCAGACACGATTGCAATGTGTTCGCTGGGAGGGGGTGGGTCAGATCTCTACGAGGCCTCATCGGGACCGCCGGGTGGTCGCCAGTTTCTTGCGCGGCCACAATTTGGACCGGGGGTTGTCGGGAACAGAGGGCGGGGGCTGAAGACTCTATGCTCTGCCCCCTGAAAACTGGATCGTTCGGAGCTGGAGTTGTCCGCTAAATTTCCTTGGCTGGGAGAGGAGCGGAATCGCATGAAAGCATCGAAGTTCACGGA
>NZ_JBHRXI010000045.1:7298-21932 GCF_042648365.1 Lutimaribacter marinistellae
GTCCGCTGTCGCGGCCTGCCCAAAGACCAGTACATCGCCCTCGGTCGCATCATAGTCCTGCACCCAGTCCGAGCCATGATCGGCGATGCCGAGATGGAAGAACCGGTCCGTACCATCCCCGCCGTTTACCCGGTCATAACCGAAACCGCCGTTGACGAAATCGTTGCCACCGTTACCGAAAAGCAAATCCGACCAAGCCTCGCCTGTAAGCACGTCGTCTCCGCTGCCGCCGATCACCGTATCCGTGCCGAAACCGCCTGAAATGGTGTCATTCCCGTCGTCGCCGCGAAGCTCATCGTTCCCATAGCCGCCATCGATCCAATCGTTGCCAGCCCCTCCGTAAACCTCGTCGCGAAGGTCACTTTCGCTGTTACCCCCCCGCAGGGTATCGTTCCCATCGTTCGCGATCAGGGTGTCAGGCCCATCACCTCCAAAGATCAGGTCATCACCTGCAAGCCCAGTCAGGCGGTCTGCTTCGTTACCACCGATCAGCACATCAGACTCTGCGGATCCACTCCGATCAAAAGGGATGCCGTCCGGTGCACCAAGTGCGCCGCTTTCCATACTGGCAGTCACGGACAGGGACACAGTCTGGTCAGAGAAGACCACGTTTTCGATGCTGCGTAGTATTGTCGCGTTACGCGGATCCGCGATGGCAGTGCCGCTGTCATCATCAAGCCGCGGCGTCAACGAGTAGTATGTACCGTGGTTGGTGAGTTGGAAATCGGCAGCATTGTTAACAAAACCAGCGTGATCAAGATTCAATACGTCTGTCCCGTCGCCGCCGTCGATCACATAGCTATGCTGTTCGACGCCTACAAGGAAGTTTGTCGAAGGAGGATAAAAGTCGATAGTATCGTTTCCAGTCTCAGCATGCAGCGATAGGTCCGCTTCATCGGATTGTGGCCCGAACTGAAACGTAAGCCGATCATCGAAATAGGTGCCTATCACGTTCTCAATATCACGCGGCGTCGAGGCCCCCGGAACCACCAGGTTCTGTGCAAAGCCGATGCCTGCTGAAAGCCCGCTGTAATCAAGTGTATCGCTGCCTCCGCCCGGCAAAACATCCGTCGTCACCTCGTTGCTGCCTCCAAGGAGCGAGATCACGAAACGATCATCGCCGTCGTTTCCATTCCATTCATCGTTGCGCAGCGGATCAGCTACTGTCGTACCGTCGTTGAGAGTGAAGGTATCACCGTCCTGAAGGAACACGTCGTTGCCCGCGCCCCCAAAGATTGTGTCCTTGCCACCAGATCCCTCGAAAAGGTCGTTTCCGGAGGATCCCACGATGTAGTCGTCTCCCGATGTGGCTACTGCCATATCGGGCAACGTGATCTGGTAGACATCACCCATCAGGTCGAAACTGCCCGCACCAGTACGACCACTTTCGGTGGTCCAACCGATAAATGCCTGACCATCTGTACCGACCGTGACGAAAGGTGGAGTAAGGCGGGTGCCAGCCGCACTGTCTTCGGCCACCTGCATCACCTCTGTGAGTGCTGCACCAAAATTGGTGAACAACTGCGCATAGAGGCTGAACAGCGGATCTGTGGAGGTTCCTCCAGTTAGTTGGCTCCAAACGACCAGAAGATTGCCGTCGGGTGTCGCGGCCAGCGCGGCCGCCGGTAATTGGTCCTCGGGTGGCCGAAACGGGACGGCTGGCAGGTTGATTTGAACACTCTTCGTCTCTTGCAGTTCGGTCACAGATTCCGTGCGTGGTGTCCGGTCATCATCGGGAAAATCACCGGTTGCCGGGCTGTCCACACTGTTCCAAAACCTAATGGTGAGACGTACGGGCGAAATCAGATTCCCGGTCCCGGTTACTTCGGCAGTGGCGACAAGGCCGTCATCAAGCGCAACCATGTCATGCTCACGCTTTCCCAGTGGATTGGCACCGCTTCCTTCGGCAGTAGGCAGTGTACGGCTGACACCAACGCTGGTGAAAGTGAAACCGTCAGTATTGAAAGTGAAACTTTCGTCCATCATCGAAAGGGCAAATCGATCATCTCCAAGTGGCACGAGAAAGGCATCTTCTGATGCTGCCGGTTCGTCTGCCCAAAGAGAAATGAACTGCATTTGGTTCCCGACTGCGGCGCCAGTCGCGTCGTAAACCTGCGCCAACCAAGCATTTTCACGAAAGCCTGAGTCGTCTTCCCACACGGCGATGAAACCACCTGACTCCATCGGCGCAACCAACGGCAATCGCTGATCACCGGCCTGATCATTGGCAAGCAGGATTTCCGGACTGATCGCAGCGCCTGTGGGACTCAGAATGATAGCCCGCGCGTCGACCGCAGCGTCTGTGTCCGGCCCGTCCGTCCAGGCCACCGCCACATTACCATTCGTGAGGAGCGCAACGTCCGGATCCGTCTGGAAACCATCGACGGTTCGGTTGATTTCAAATTCAGTCCCGACAGGAGTGCCGTCGGCCGAGAACAATCGCCCCAAGATGGCCGTGGCATCATTGTCTGAAATTCCGGCTATCGGGAAAAGCGGGCTCACAAGTTGCGTCCAAACCACCATGTAGCCGCCGTTCTGAAGTGCAACTGCCTCACCAAAGTTGCCTCCGGTGCCGACGGGTGCGAGGATTTCGGCGGTTCCAATCGATATCGACATTCAGTGATCTCCTCAAAAAATGATATTCGGCAAACAGAATGTTGAGTGAAATTTCGACAAAAGCTGCAAGTGTGTAAAGCTTCGAAGTGCGCTTATGGGTCGCGTCCGAAACCATTTTATGTCGAACGATGATTTTGGCGTCAGCTACGCATGGATGGCCCGCGCCCCGTATCGGCCGCTGCACGACGAGCTTCTAAGCGAGCAGGTCGAACACCTCGCCACCGATCTGGAGATTGATGCTGGACTGACCCTCGCCATCCACCAAGGCCCACATGATCTGTCCCGTCGGGCGGTAGATCACGAAGGCTTCCTGCACCGTGTCATCGCCTGACCTCTCGCTATCAGGTGTCGCCGTATGCGCGAGGTTGATCTGGAACTCGTCCACCGTCGCGGCTTGGCCGAAGACCAACACATCGCCTTCAGCGGCATCATAGTCCTGCACCCAGTCCGAGCCGTGATCGGCGATGCCGAGATGGTAGAACCGGTCCGCCCCCTCGCCGCCGTTTACCCGATCATACCCGAACCCGCCATTGACGAAATCGTCTCCCGCTCCGCCAAAGACGAGGTCCGACAACGCGCCGCCAGTGATCACGTCATTTCCGCCCTGGCCTTGAAGCTCGTCAGCCCCGAACCCGCCGGCGAGTGTGTCGTTGCCCTCTTGGCCAAAGATCTGGTCGTTGCCATGACCACCATCAACACTGTCGTTACCCGCACCTGCGAACACAACATCTCTGAGATCGGCCTCACTCGTTCCGCCGTTGATGACATCGTCGCCGTCACCGCCATTCAGGCGATCCGAGCCGTCACCGCCTTGTAGAGTGTCATTCCCCGCCGCGCCCTGAAGGGTGTCGTTGCCACCGAAGCCTTCAAAGTAGTTGTTCAGTTCGTCGCCCATGAGGAGATCGGCCTCGCTTCGGCTGCCCCGCACCCATTCGACATTCTCCAGATCGTATGAAAAGGCCTCACCCTCCCATGTCCCTTCAGCCGTTCCAGCGGCGAAATTGACCCTGACGTCTGAACTTCCGGATTGGTCGAACCGCAACAGGTCCCAGCCGTCAGCGCCATCCAGCGTGTCATTGCCCGCCAGAAGGATGAACCTGTCGTCGCCGTCGCTTCCCACGACGCTGTCGTCGAAACGGGTTGCACGCAGATCGCCGCGCCAGGGACCTGAGACCTCGTCGCGATCTCCGTGTCCATCTTCGCTCACTATCCCTGACCGCAGATCGGCGACGATTCCGCGGGAGAGATCGTCGGCATCATAATTGACACGTTGGTACACAGAGCTTGCGGCAAGATCGAACCTGTCATTACCCGCATTCCCATCAAATACGATGAAATTCGAAGGACCCAATGAGGCCGGGCGCATCGTGAAGAGGTCGTCCCCATCCGAGCCGCGAACCAGAAACCGTCCAAGCCCTGTCGCGTTCGCGATCACACCATCGGCCGCAAGCACTTGGGTCGATCCCTCGCCACCCTTGTCGATGATCGCTTCTCCGTGGGTCGCATCGTAAGTGAAGCTAATGGAGCCGGATAAGTCATCGTGCAACAGGTGGACGATCCCACCCGCGGCATCTGCCAGATCGATCGTGTCGTTCCCGGTTCCAGCAAGAATTTCCTCGATTCCGTCCGTCGCGCCACCGGGATTGATGCTGTCGTCTCCGTCCCCGCCTTCGAGACGATCTGCTCCTTCGCCGCCGTTGACCGTGTCATTGCCCGCCTGTCCTCGCACCAGGTCGTTTCCGGCAAGCGCGAGGATCAGGTCATCACCATTGGTACCGTCAAGAATGTCATCCTCGGGTGTACCCCGGATTGCGCCGTCGGTCGGGAACAAGTCCGACACAAGAAGCGTGGTATCGTAGAATTCCAATTCTTCGACGTTGCGCAGCAGATCAGTACCATCTGAGCTGACCACCTGGATTTCGCCAGAGGCGGTTTCGGTGATGGTTGCATCGCCTGAACTGGCCTCGAAAATCACAGTGTCCGTACCGGCGCCGCCGTCGACAGTATCGTCGCCACCCTTCGCCCAGAGGCGGTCGTCTCTTTCGGTCAGGACAATGTCATCATCCAGTCGCGACCCGCGGTACTCCCATATCGTTCCGCCGGTGACAGTGTCGGAGCCGCCGAAGCCATCGACGCTGACTGTGCCGGCGCCAAAATTTGCGACGATACCGGTCATCACGCTGCTGGAATCATAGTCGAGCCGGATGCGACCGGTACTGTTGCCAACATGTATCGTGTCGTTGCCACCGTATCCGCGGATTCGGAGATCGCCGTCGGCCGAAGCTGTGGCTGTTATGGTGTCATCCTGATAGGAGCCGAACAGCCATAGGTGATCGATTTCCATCGCGTTTCGAGCGCCGACCACCGTCGTGGTGCCGCCGGTACCCTTATGTACGCTGGCCGTGTCGCTAGTCCCGTCGACCATGATCGAGACACCGGTATCGAGCGAAAAATGAGCCAGTGCGAAGCTGCCCGATCCGGAGCCGGAGAAATCGATCAGGTCGTTGCCGGTACCCCCGTCGAACTCCGAATATCCCTCTCCGTCCCCGGCGATCAGCGTGTCGTTACCGGCACCGCCACGCAGCGTATCGTCGCCACCACCGGCAATCAGTCGGTCGTCGCCGTCCTCGCCTTCCAGCCTGTCATTGCCACCGCGCCCGCTTATCGTGTCATTGCCACCTGCTCCTTCCAACCAATCGTCGCCGGAACTACCATCAATGCTGTCTCCGAGGTCGGTGCCACGGAAGGCGTCCAGCGGCGTACCGGTAATCGTGTCGGTCCCGCCGAATCCGTCTTCGCTGACGATGCCGGAGCCGAGGTCTGCAGTTACGCCGGTTTCCACGGAACTCGAACCGTAGTCGAGCCTCAACCAGCCTGGATCTTCGCTGATGTTGAAGGTGTCATTGCCACCATAACCACGAATATAGGCTTGCCCGCCATCTACCACGGTCACGTTGAAGGTGTCGTCCTGGTGGCTGCCCGCGATGCCGGCGCCACCGCCCAACATCGGTGTCTGGATATCGACAAGCGTTGTGGTTCCTTCACTGCCTTTCTCGACACGAGCTATGTTTCCGGTACCGTCGACAGTTACGGTTACTCCCGACGCGATGTCGAAATTTCCCAGAAATACATGGCCGTGCATCAAGTCTGACAGGACAATGGTATCGTTGCCTGCGCCGGGGTCGACTTCGTCGAAATCATCGTTGTCACCAGGATTGAGCACGTCGTCTCCAGCGCCGCCGCGTAGCGTGTCGGCTCCCGCGCCGCCAGTCAGACTGTCGTTGCCCGCATCACCGCGGATATCATCGTTGTCATTCGATCCCAGGATCGTGTCGTCCAACTGAGTGCCTCGGATCTGATCAAGCGGGTCTCCAGTGATGGTGTCGTTCCCGCCGAACCCATCTTCGCTGACGATACCGGTGCCGAGATCGGCAACGATACCAGAAGTTGCCCCAGGAGCGCGGTAATCGAGCCGCACGGTCCCCGGTCCGGCAACGATGTTGTAAGTGTCATCGCCGCCCATTCCACGCATCGCGGAAAAACCGCCGGCAATCGAAGTCAACGAGAAGATGTCACCATAATTCGAACCGATGACCAGAAAGCCCTCTGCCAACATCGCGACTTGTACGTCTGTAATGGTCGTGGTGCCGTTGATCCCTTTGTTGATGATGCCTGTATTGGAAGCACCGTCGATGTTGACCCTTAAACCCGTGAAGAGCGGTCCTGTCGGGATCGCGCTGGGAAGAGCACCGCCGCCCGGCGACGACGGTGCGGTGTGAGACTCGAAGCCGATAGCTTGGAATCCCGAGCCGGTATCAGTCAGTATAACGACATCATCGCCCGCACCGGTATCGGTGAAATCGAAACTAGTATTGTCACCCGGATTTACGGTATCGTTGCCTGCCCCGGAGTTGATGATATCTTGGCCGCCCAAGCCGTTGATGATGTCGTCATCGGCACCAGTTGTTATGGTGTCATTCCCCGACGTCCCGTTAGTGAGAACAGGCATAACGTCCCCCAGAATGTGCTGAAATCCAGCGATAAATTCCACGAGCATTACAAAGTGACAGAAACCTGTCAATTTTTTAGGGGCGTATGGGGCCCGACGAAGTGAGCTGACGACCGGACTGAAAACCTGTGTGTTGAGCTGGGTTTTAGGCGAAGATTTGGTCAGCGTCGCACAGTGCGGCTGCAAGGACGCCTATGGCAAAAGGCAACACGACCCTGTTCTCACCATGCTGTTGCCGATCATGGTTACGTTGTTCAAGGCAGTACGATCTTCTCCCACGCCCCCCACTCCGGCCGTTCAACTGGAAAGGGGTGGGGCAAATCTCTGAGGTTACCCATCGGGACCGCCGGTGGTCGCCAGTTTCTAACGTGGCCACAAGTCGGACCGGGGGGCGAGCCGGCGGTCGACAGGATCAGGAGTGAGAGGGGGCGTTGAGGACGACTTGGGGATTTCAGTAGGGGCGGCGGTCGGACTTACCGCACATACAGGCCGGACACATGAACACACCCCAATATGATCATTCTCAGATCAAATAAACCCTTGCGCACACGGAGCCGTCCACACATGGCAGCACCAAGGGGATTCGTCGTTCCGAAACGGAAACAGGCCGTTCTGAGCATCGGACTGGAGCGCCGAGCCGGATTCTGCTCAATAATTTGGCGGGGATGGATAGCATCTCTGCCAAGTGGCCTACAAACGAGCGATTCCATTGGCTTGCCCGGCGCTTTTAATGCTGGACCCGAAGGAAAAGTGTGAACGCGATCACAGTTCTCCAGAGGTTAACGTTTGGTTGGCCTCTTCTTTTCTGCAAGGCTTCCAGCTGAAGTTTTCAAGCTTTCTGTTCTTGTTTCGGAGTTCTCGGGGCTTCGGCTAGCGTTTTGGAGGACGTGTCATGAGTTTCTTGCTGGACCAACGCAAATTTGAAACCGGTGCCGATGGGATCACGCAGGGAACCGAAACAAGGCATGAAGTTTCTACATCGGCTCTTGGGGCAGCCCTTGTCGGTTCCGTGAAGAGCGGCTTCATTTTCCCGAGACCCGTGATCCAGACTCTGGAAGGCGGGTTCCCTGAGGCGGACGAACTGCGTCCGAAGCAAGAAATGAGCGTGCCCTCGCAAGATATTACGACCTGGGTGCTGCCGGGTAGCTCGAGTCATGAAACCGCGCCGGAGATGACCACGCAAACGGACACCTATCAGGTCGAGGCGAGTGGAGAAGCCGACCAGACGCAGGTCCCGGGGTCGGATCCGGGCGATGTTGGCGCAGGCCAGAATGATGGGGGTCGGCAACAGCGCATCCAGCCGCAGCCGACCGAAACCGGCGTTGTGGCCGGGGCGGTGGAAGTTGGGCTGCCCGATCGGCTGCCAGAATGGGCACGTGACGACGCCGTCGAGCGGGCACAGCCTGCGACCGTGTCTTGGAACGAACCAGGCGTGTCGCCCTCCAAACCTGACAACGCGCAATCGATGATGGCGCTCATGGCTACAAGCGCATCGACGACCGATCTTCCGACCCTACCGGGGTGCGGCTGTCCTTGTTGCAATTGGACCGGCGACGGAAATGGAGACATCTACAGCGATCCGGCGACGCAGACGAACCCAAGCCCCGGAAACACCTTGATCGCGGGACTCGTAGGGCCGAACAAGTGGACGGAAACGCCTGTGCCCATTCTGACCTGGGCGATGTCGGATGGCAGTACGAGCGATTGGGACCACTGGGTCGACAACGGTGCCTCATTCACGAGCGAAGGATCCTCCGCAACGAGTGCGAACCTTGAAAGCGGCACCGGAGACGGCAACAACCTCGTCGAACTGAGAGACGACATCCGGTACTCGTTCGATCTCTTCGAAACCTGGTTCGAGCTATCCTTCCTGGAATCCACTTCCTTCGATGGAAATGAGACCGATCTGAAGCTGATGGCGTTTACCGATTACAGTGCGTTCGGTCGCGCCGAGTTTCCCGGCAACAACACGAAATCGACGACAAGCACCACCGAAGTTTACGAGACTTTCATCCACTTGGGAACATTGGAAGACTCCAACGGCACCTCGGGCAACGAAAGGGCGATGTCCACTGACCCCGAGCTTGGTGGCGGATCGAACCGACTGCATACCACGATGCATGAGATCATGCACGCGCTGGGCTTCGGGCATCCGCATGATGGCGGCAACGGAACCGGTTCATGGACGACCTCCGACAGCGTTAACGCAAGCGACAACGTTCTGGACAACGACCGGTACACGATCATGTCCTACGAACGTGCCGGGCTGGACGTGAACAACAATTCCAGCAGCTTTGGGCTGGCGGTCACGCCGATGGTCCTGGATCTTGCGGGATTTTTCTACCTCTACGGCTCCCGGGCGTACAACACCACGGACACGGAATACGCGCTGACCGACCCGGCCACGACCGCGCTCGATCGGGACGGCAGCGATGGAGACGTGTCCATCGGCCGCGCGTTCTATGCCATCCACGACACGGGCGGCACGGACGAGATCAGCTATTCCGGCAGCAAGCACGCCCTGATCAACCTGAACAACGCGACACTCGATCAGTCCACCGACCCGGCGCATATAACCGATATCATCACGCAACTGAACGCCTCCTCCCTTTTCAACACGCTCCTGCCGGCAGCGACCGCAAGCGAATTGCGCAACGACCTGCTTCTGTCCGCGTGGCACGCGGGCGGTTTCGGCAGCCGCGTATTCAACAATATTGGCGTAGCCGACTTGGGCGGCTATTACATCGCCGCCGACCTCTACGCGGACGCCGCCCATCAGACCAATATCGAAGTCGCGACGGGCAGTGATCTCGGCGATATCCTGATCGGCAACGAGAACAACAACACGCTGAACGGCGGAGCAGGCGACGACCTACTCATCGGTTCAGAGGGCAGCGACCGCCTGAACGCCAGTTCCGGCAATGACGAGCTTTTTGGCGGTGATAACGGCGACGTGCTGGAGGGCGATGCAGGCCGCGACACGATGTATGGCGGAGACGGAGGTGACTTCTTTCAAGTCCAGAACCCGGGCGGCATCAGCGACGTCGAAAGCGGAGAGGTCTATGACGGCGAAGACGGGTTCGACTGGTTGCAGATCTTTGCAAGGGCTTCTGGAATTTTCGATTTCCGATCGACGACCTTTGCGAATATCGAAAGGCTCTCCTTCGACAACCAATTCATCAGTACCGCGGACGTGACCGCCCGCTTCGGTCTCGACGAGTGGTCCATCACCAGCCTGCTGGCCGAAAGCCATACGGGTACGCTGATCACGGAACTCTACCTGAACTCTGACGACTCGATCGACCTGTCGTCTCTGTCCATCTCGGGGATGACCGCGACCGACGGGATGCGGGTTTTCGGCACCAGCGGTTACGAAGAGATCACCGGGTCCTCGATCAGTGACACCATAGAGGGCGGTCTGTACACCGACACGATCGACGGCGGGAACGGCAATGACCGGATATGGGGAAACACCGAATCCTCGCCCGACGCATCTGGCTACAAGGACGTCATCAGGGGTGGTCTGGGCGACGATACCATCGTGGCGTCGGGCGGCTCCGGCGATAGTGTCGAGGGCGGGTCGGGCGCGGATTCGATGGATGGCGGCAGCGGGTCGGACGACCTGCTGAGCTACAAGGGCTCGAACGCGGGGGTGGTGGTGGCCCTTGGCGCCGGGACAGGATCCGGCGGGCACGCGCAGGGTGACGCGAACACCGGGTTCGAGCAGTTGCTCGGCTCGGCCCATGACGACGTGATCGGCGGCTCGGGAAGCGCCGACACCCTGATCGGCGCGGGCGGGGGCGACACGATCAACGCCGGGGACGGAAACGACCGGATCCATGGCGACGCCATCCCCTTCGGCCTGCTGATGCTGAACCAGGGCGGCGTGACGGATCAATATGCCGAGGCGACCGCCTTCGCCGACATGCCGACCGATGCCTTCACCGCCGAGTGGCTGTTCCGCGGAACCGGGATCGGGGCGGGCGGTGTCTCGTTCCTGTCCTACGCCGTTTCGGGCAGCAGCAACGAATTCCTGGTCTTCGGCAATCCGAGCGGCAACGTGACCGTCTGGGTCAACGGGGCGTCCACCGATACCGGTTACGCGGTCAGCAACCTGCTCGACGGAGAGGTTCACCGGATGTCGGTCAGCGTCGACACCACGGCCGGTGCGAACGGGCAGATCTCCCTCTACGTGGATGGGGTCGAGGAATTCAGCGGGTCCGGTGCCTCTGCAAGCGTCGGGAATCCTATCGCCTCGGGCGGAACACTGGTCATCGGCCAGGACCAGGACTCACTGGGCGGCGGCTTCGATGGCACGCAGGCCTTGCGCGGCGGGATGGGTGACATCCGCATCTGGTCCTCCGCGCGCACGCAGGGCCAGGTCGACGCCACGAAGTTCACGCGGTTCGACGGGTTCGACGAGGCGGACAATCCCGACCTTGTCGCGAACTGGCAGCTCGACCCCGATGCACTCACCTTCGCCAACATCGCGGGGGACGAGACGCTGACTCCGGAACCGGGCACGACCACCCTCGGCGCCGAGACCTTCGCGCCCGAAGGAGGCAATGACAGCATCGGGGGCGGGGGTGGCCTCGATACCATAGAAGGCGGCCAGGGCAACGACACGCTCGACGGCGGCACCGGCAGCGACGACGTGTTCGGCGAGGCCGGCGACGACCGTATCCTGCTGGTCAGCGGCGGGATCTGGGTCGACGAGCTGACCGATGGCGGCGCAGGCAACGACACACTGGTGGTGCAGAACCTGACCTTCGGCCACAGTTTCGACCTCGACACCGGGGGCTCCAACGGTCTCGGCACCCATACCGGTTTCGAGAATTTCGAGGGGATCACCAATACCGGAAACGCGGTGATCGGGGGCACGGACGAGGCCAACCTGATCGAGACCGGCAGCGGCAACGACTCGATCGACGGGTTGGCCGGGAACGACACGCTCCGCGGCGGCGGCGGGACCGACACGATCGACGGCGGCGCCGATGACGACCTTGTCGAAGGCGGCGCGGGTGGCGACAGCCTCGATGGCGGCGGCGAAACCGACACGCTGAGCTACGAGAGCTCCCCGGGCGGGGTCTTGGTGAACATGGATCTCGGAACGGCCGCCGCCTATAACAGCCCGTCCAGCGATGCCGACGGCGACAGCTTCTTCAATTTCGAAAACCTCGTCGGATCGGGGTTCGGCGACCGTCTGAAAGGCGATGCCGGGAACAACCGGATCGAGGGGCTTGGCGGCGACGACATCATCGAAGACAGCGCCGGCGTGGATACCATTCTCGGCGGGGCCGACGACGACACCGTCCAGATCACGAATGGCAGCAATGTGGCCGGCGAGACCTATGATGGCGGGGCCGGGTACAATCGGCTTTACCTGTTCGGCACCGGCCTGACCTCGATCTTCGATTTCACCGACGACATCGTCACCAATTTCGACAAGCTCGATTTCCTGGCCACGGTCTCTCCCTTCACCGGCGGCGGGATCGCGCAATTCACGGCAGCCCAGTTCGGCCAGTTCAGCGAGGTCGAGAAGACGAACGGAACGGCGCCGGCGGTGGTCCAGATCGGGATGGACGGCGCCTCCAGCCTCGATCTTTCGGGGCTGAGCGTGACGGACTTCACCTCGGCCGAACAGGACCGGTTCGAGATCACCGGCACCGGCCTCGACGAGACGATCACCGGCTCCGCGGCGGATGACATCATCGCGGGCCGGGCCGGCAGCGACGCCATGGACGGTGGAGGCGGGGTCAACACGCTCAGCTACGCCGATGCCGCGTCGGGTGTCAGGATCAATCTCGCCTTCGGCTTCGTGGAAGCGGGCGGCGATCCCGGCGACGCGGGGTTCTTCGCGCCAAGAGATACCTTCCAGAACTTCCAGAACCTGATCGGCACCGAGTTCGACGACGACCTGCGGGATTCGTCCTCTTCTCCTGTCAACAACACCATGCAGGGGTTGGGCGGCGACGATTACCTCAATGGCTTCGAAGGTGACGACCGGCTGGAAGGCGGGGCCGACAACGACACGCTCGAGGGTGACGAAGGCGAGGACACGCTGGAGGGCGGCGCCGGAAACGACGAGCTGCGCGTCGACGACCTCACCGACCCGGCCAGCACGGATCACTTCGATGGCGGCGCCGACACCGACCGGCTGACCTTTTTCTCCAACGGCGCGGGCCTCATCGATCTGCGCGGCGCGACGATCACCAGCATCGAGGAACTCGACGGCGGCTTCAGTGCGAATGCCTCGACGCTGCAGCTTGCCGGCTCGCAGTTCGGCGCAGGCATTGCAAACGACGCGCTCGTCACCGGCAACACCAATGCAGGCGCCGACCAGACCATCGAGATCTTCCTCGACGGGCAGAGCTTCTTCAGCCTGTTCGACACCACCCTCACCGATTGGGACATGGACGACCTGTTCATCCTCCACGGCACCGGCGGGGACGAGAACATCGTCGGCTCGTCCGGAAACGACAGTATCGAGGCCGGCGCGGGCAACGACATCCTTCACAACACCGCCGGCATCGACACTCTGCGCGGCGGCGACAACAGCGACAACTTCCAGGTCGGCGAAGGCACGGACGGGGTCGGGGAGGTCTATGACGGTGGCACTGGCACCGACCGTATCAATGTCTTCGGCAATGGCGGCACGCTCTTCGATTTCAGGGATGACACGCTGACCAGCATCGAGCAGCTGCGCTTCCAGTCGACCGTTGCGCCCTTCGAGGGCGGCGGCACGGTCTTCCTGACCTCGAGCCAGGCCGCGGGTTTCGATCTGTTCGAGAGAAACGGCGGCACGGCTGAAGCACGGGTCGAGATCACGATGGACGGCACGTCGCTCGACCTCGGTTCGGCCTCCGTGATCGGGTTCGCCCCGGGAGACCGGTTCGAGATTACCGGGACCGGCCTCGGGAACACGATCATCGGTTCCGAATTGAGTGACATCGTTGACGGCGAAGGCGGCGACGACACGGTCGAGGGTGGCGCGGGGGCGGATTCGCTGGATGGCGGTGCGGGCACGCGGGACATGGTCAGCTATGAAGGTTCGGCCTCGGGCGTGCGGGTCAGCTTCTCCTCGAACTATGCGCTCGATGGGGATGCGGCGGGGGATATCCTGTCGGGGTTCGAGGACCTGCGCGGCTCCGAATTCGGCGACCAGCTGTTCGGCGATGGCAACGACAACCTGATCGAGGGTCTGGACGGCGTCGATGACATGAACGGACGGGGCGGCCAGGACACGCTGCGCGGCGGGGCTGGCAACGACCTGCTGAGCGTCGGCGGGCCGGGCGATCTGGTCGCGGGCGAGGTGTTCGACGGCGGGGCGGATGACGACACGCTTGTCGTGTTCTCCTTCACGCCCGCCATCTTCGACTTCCGCGACACCACGCTGACCTCGCTCGAGACGCTGTCGATGATCAATCCCGGCTCCTCGCCCTCGGGCGAGTTGCGCGCGCAATTCGGCGCCAGTCAGTTCGTCGATGCCGGCTTCGAGGAGATATTGGGCGGTCTCAACCCGGGCAGTGCCATGACCTACGTGGCGGAGCTGTTCATGGGCGCGCGGAGCGCACTGGACCTGTCCTTCCTCTCCGTGACCGGCTTCGTTCAGTCGCAGGACCGTCTCGAGATTACCGGCGCGGCCGATGCCGAGACCATCTCGGGCTCGCAAGCCAATGACAGGATCTCGGGCGGCGGCGGCGACGACACGATGTCGGGCGGTTCCGGGAACGACACGATTGCGGGCGGTTCCGGAGCGGGCGACCGGGCGGTCTTCGCCGGCGAACTCGACCGCTACGAGGTGGAGGTTCTGCGCGAGGCGGGCGCGACGCCGCGGATGCTGCTGGTGCATGACACCCAGAGCGGCGACGTGGACATGATCCACGAGGATGTCGAGCTGCTGGTCTTCGACGATGTTACGTTGGGCTTCGGCATCCTGGCCGCCGACGCCATGCTGGTCCGGGGGGAGGTGCTGGAGCGCGGCTTCGGCAGCCGGTTCGGCACCAACC
>NZ_JBHRXI010000046.1:0-653 GCF_042648365.1 Lutimaribacter marinistellae
GCCGAGTTCGACACAGCGCCGGTGATCCTGAGCCAGGTGCAGAGCGCCAACGGCGCCGATTTCGTCACCACGCGCCAGCGCAGTGCCGATGCGGAGGGCTTCCAGCTGACGATGCAGGAGGAGGAGGCCGGGAACGCGGGCAGCCACTTCGTGGAGACGCTGGGCTGGGTGGCGCTGGAGGCGGGCAGCGGCACTTCGGGCGGCGTGAGTTGGCTTGCCGGCAGTGCCACGGGGGTGACCGACGCCACCGCGACGGTGCCGCTGGGCGCGAGCATCGCGGGCGGGGCCAGGGTGATCGCCGGAGTGGCGAGCTATGCCGGGATCGACCCGGCCTGGGCGCGAGGCGCGGGCAGCACAATCAACAGCTTCGACGTCTCTGTCGAGGAGGATGCCAGCCAGGATCCCGAGACGGATCATTTCGCGGAACGGATCGACTACTTCGCCTTCGACGGCCCGGGGATCCTCTCGGCGGCGCCGATGCAGGATATCCTGGAAACCGGGACGCTGGCGCTGAACAGCGACCCGGTCACGGTCGCGTTGCAGCGCAGCTACGACGACCCGGTGGTGATCGCCCATGTCGCGACCGGGAACGGGTTCCAGCCGGTGAACGTGCGGGTGAGCGAGGTCAGCGGCAGCAGCCTCGTGATGCAACT
>NZ_JBHRXI010000047.1:0-639 GCF_042648365.1 Lutimaribacter marinistellae
ACATCTGCGCCGAGTCCCCCGGTCATGGTGTCGTTGCCGATGCCGCCATCCAGCCGATCGGCGTTGTTGCCACCGAAAAGCCGGTCGTCCCCCCACTGGCCGAACAGCACATCATCGCCCCCGCCACCGTTCATGGTGTCGTTGCCGTACCCGCCATACACTGTGTCGCGGCCGAAATTGTTGCCTTGCGCGTTATCGTTGAACACATCGTGGCCAGCATTCAGATAAATGAGGTCCGGGCCATCATCACCCCAGACCGTATCGTCACCGTCGCCTGCCCTGATCGTGTCACCAAAGCTTCCGCCGTGGATCTGGTCGTTCCCGAGACCACCTTCGACGCTGTCCGCATCCTGTCCGGCCCAGATCGTGTCGTTGCCGCCATCTGCGAGGATCGTGTCGCGCCCGGTCCAGCCATAGACGAGGTCGTTGCCAAAGAGCCCCTCCTGGGCATTGTCGATGAAGGTGTCCGCACCGGCCTGAAGATAGATCACATCGGGTCCGTCATCGCCCCAGACGGTGTCATCGCCTTCACCCGCCTTGATCGTGTCGCCATAACTGCCGCCGTGGATCTGGTCGTCGCCGATCCCGCCCTCGACGCTGTCGGCATCCTGCCCGGCCCAGATCGTGTCATTGCCGCCC
>NZ_JBHRXI010000048.1:0-162951 GCF_042648365.1 Lutimaribacter marinistellae
TACCGTCCGCAGTTCTACTTCCGGACGACCGACGTGACCGGGACCGTGACGCTGGCCGAAGGCACCGAGATGGTGATGCCGGGCGACAACGTTGCCTTCACCGTGGAGCTGATCGCCCCGATCGCGATGGAAAACGGCCTGCGCTTCGCGATCCGCGAAGGCGGCCGCACCGTCGGCGCCGGCGTCGTGTCGAAGATCATCGACTGATCCGACAGGATCGGCCGATGGCCCCGAGACGCGCAACGAACAGCGTGTCGAAGATCATCGGCTGATCCGACAGGACCGGCCGATGATCCCGAGACGCGCCGGGAACAGCGTGTCGAAGATCATCGACTGATCCGACAGGAACCCAAAGAAGGCCGCCCCAACAAGGGCGGCCTTTTTTGCGCTGGACCGGGCGGTGCGCCGTCTCGTAGCGCTTTATCATGTGGAAAACGAATCATCCGGCTCGGGTACCAAGCCGCAATTTGGAATTGTAGACCAAAGAATACCGCGGCGCCGCAGGTGCAAACGCAAGGCGAATTCTCCGTTACATTTCAGGTGACGAGGTCTTGCCGCAGCTGCATATTTCGGTCTCCGTATACAATGGTACTCCGCTAAGTAGCTAAAATCATTTGATTTTTTTTCACTCTCCCGACACGCTCGCAGATGTCCAAGGGAGGATAGCATCATGGATCAGTTGAATATCCAGGCCTGGCAGGGGCGTGTCGATGACCAGCGCGGCGGAGTGTCCGAGCCGCAGGCGCAACGGATCGCGTCTGTTCTTGCCGATCCCGGTACACGCCTTCCCGGCGACGTGCTGCCCCTGTTGTGGCACTGGTGCGCCTTCCCGAACGCGGCCTCGATGGAGGAGCTAGGCCGCGACGGGCATCCGATGGTCGGCGACTTCCTTCCGCCGGTTCGGCTTGAGCGTCGGATGTGGGCGGGGGGAGCGCTTCGGTTTCACGCGCCCTTGCGGGTTGGCGAGCGGATGACGCGACAATCGACAGTGCGCAAAGTCGAGGAGAAGGATGGGCCGATGGTGCTTGTGACCGTCGATCATGTCATCCGCGGGGAAAGGGGCATCGCGATCGAAGAGCGGCAGGATATCGTCTATCTGCCAATACCTGACAGCTACACCCCGCCCCGCAAGCGCGAAATGCCTGCCTCACCCGATTTTGCCAGCAAGATGGCGATGACCGAAACGCTGCTGTTCCGCTATTCCGCGATTACCTTCAACGCGCATCGTATCCACTACGATCTCGCCTATGCCCGCGAGGTCGAGCACTATCCCGGTCTTGTCGTGCACGGTCCGCTTCAGGCCACACTCCTGATGCAGGCGGCGACGCAGTACCGGGGTCGTCCACCATGCGAATTTCATTTCCGCGCCGTTCACCCCATGTTTGCAGGCGAGCCCCTCGACATTGCTGCAACCGATGACATCGACGGCTCGCTTATGCTGTGTACGGGACAGGGCGGTCACCAGGGCATGCAGGCAACAGCAATCTGGCAGGGCACGGTATGAACGGGATCCTGAACGGAATGCGGGTCGTCGAGGGCTCTGCCTTTGTGGCCGTTCCGCTGGCCGGCTTGCTGCTGGCACAGATGGGCGCCGAGGTCATCCGCTTCGACCGGATCGAAGGCGGCCTGGATGCCGGGCGCTGGCCATTGGCCCCGTCCGGCCAAAGCCTGTTCTGGGCGGGGCTGAACAAGGGGAAACGCTCGGTCGCAGTTGACATGCGCAGCCCCGAGGGGAGGGAGCTGATCACGCGCATCGTGACCGCTCCGGGGCCGGATGCAGGGCTTTTCATCACGAACCTGCGTGTGCGCGGCTGGATGGATCACGAGACTCTGTCGCAATACCGGAAAGACCTAATCATGGTGACATTGTCCGGCGACCGGCATGGGCGTCCCGCGGTCGATTACACGGTCAACCCCGGCTTGGGCATCCCGGACATTACAGGCCCCGAGGGTTACGACGCGCCGGTGGCCAACGCTTTGCCGGCGTGGGACCTTATCGCAGGGAACGTGGTAGTTTCGGCGCTTTTGGCAGCGGAGCGCCATCGTTTGCGGTCGGGCATAGGGCAGGCGGTTGATCTCACGTTGAAGGATGTTGCAGCTGCAATGGTCGGTCATCTGGGAATGATTGGCGATGCAGTCCTGAACCCGGTTGCGCGGGAAAAAAGCGGCAATGCGCTCTACGGTGCATATGGCCAGGATTTCGTCTGTGCCTGCGGGAACCGTGTGATGGTGATCGGTCTCACCCGGCGCCAATGGGACGGGTTGGTCAAGGTGACCGGCACTGGAGATGCAATGGATGCAATTGCGGCCGCGAGTGGGCTGGACCTTGCGGAGGAGGGGAACCGCTGGAAACTGCGCGATGTGATCTCCGCCATCCTTGCACCGTGGTTCGCGGCGCGAGAATTGACTGATTTTGCGTCGGAATTTGACCGAAAGGGGATCACTTGGTCGGTGTTCCGGACTATGAAACAGGCCGTTGTCGAGGATCCCGACCTGAGTGACGCGAACCCGATGTTCAGTGTGCTCGATCAACCGGGTCTGGGGCGTTTTCCTGTTCCGGGATCGCCTGTCGAGTTCGGCTCTCATCGTCGGCAGCGGCCCGAGGCAGCGCCAGCCCTTGGTGCGGATACCGAAGAGATTCTTGCCGATGTGGCGCGTCTTGATGATCGCGAGATCGCGGGCCTGTTCGACCGCGGTGTGGTAGACGGGCCGAGACGTCAGGCGCGGCCCGCAGCCTGATCATTTCGGCTGCCAAGGTTCGCGCCCGACCATGCGATCAGCCTCGGCGGTGATGCGGTTCATGTGCTCTTCGAGGTCGAGGCGCAGCGCTTCGATTTCTTCTTCGTTTGCCTTGCGCGGTACCGGTTTTGTCCATTCAGAACAAAGGAATACGCCCTCGTTGCGCCAGGGGCGGGGCAGGAGGAGGCGGTCCCAGGTGGCGGCCTCGCGGCCGTGACGGACGGAATAGGTGATACCAAAGACCCGCTTACCCGAGCTGCGCGCCCAAACCAGCGGAACTGTGGAGCTGACACGCTCGGGGCCGCGCGGGCCGTCGGCGGCGATTCCGATGGAAATGCCCTGTTTCATCTTGCCCAGCACCTCGCGCGAGAGCGCGACATGGCGTTTGTGGCTCGACATCGCGATCGTATCCATGCCGAAGAGCTTTTGCACGCGCCCCACCATGCTGCCTGCGCGCGCAGCCGAAGTGATCGAACAGATACGCCCCTTGTCGAGCGGAAAGAAGTATGGCGACTGCGCAAGTCTCTGATGCCAAAGCACAACTATGACCGGTTCGCCTGCCTCGGCCAGTTGGTCAAGCTCTTCGTAGCCGATCCGCTGCCAGCGCGTGTTGCGGTGAACGCGCCGGATATAGGCGGCGATGCGGCGGGCGGCCCAGTTCAGGACGGCTTCGCTGTCGGCGAGTTTCTTGCGCAGGCTCACGTGCGGTTCTCTCCTGTCTGGCTGCGCGCCTTGATAACGGATGACGGGGGCAAGGCCAACTTTGCGACAGGGCAGGAAAAGTGAAAAAACCCTCTTGAGTCCCGCCTGTCTCTGGCATATTTGACCCCCACTCTAGGGGTATAGCTCAGTTGGTAGAGCGACGGTCTCCAAAACCGTAGGTCGCGGGTTCGAACCCTGCTGCCCCTGCCATTTCCCTGAAATTGACCGTTTTGTACATCGTTCCGAGGGTGGAATGACCGTTTTGTACATAATTTTCCGTTAACGCACGGGTGCCCCGGCGGGGGAGACTGGGGTGGCGGAAAAATGTCGTTTTTCGTTGACGATGTCGCATTCGGGCTATGGTCTGCGCCAGTAACCCGGTGCCGTCAGGGCGGCGGGTGCACGCAACTCTTCAGAGTGAGATACATGCCCCACACAAATCGCATCCACCCCGCCGCCCGTGCCTATGCCGAGGAGGTCCGCGCCGGGACCCTGTCGCGACGGGAGTTCCTGACCCGTGCCACATCGCTTGGTGTCAGCGCCGCGCTTGCCTATGGGCTGCTGGGTCAGGCGAAGCCCGCGCGCGCCGCGGGTGCCGTGCAACAGGGCGGCACAATGCGCATCGAATCCTCGGTCAAGGCGCTGAAGGATCCGCGCGCCTATGACTGGCCGCAGATGTCGAATTTTACCCGCGGCTACCTGGAGTACCTCGTCGAGTACCAGATCGACGGAAGCTTTGAGCCGATGCTGCTGGAAGCGTGGGAGGTGAATGACGACGCGACCGAGTACCTGCTCAAGGTGCGGCCCGGCGTCAAGTGGAGCAATGGCGATCCGTTCACCGCCGGGGATGTGGCGTTCAACATCGCCCGCTGGTGCGAGACGGGGGTCGAAGGCAACTCGATGGCATCGCGCATGGGCTCGCTGGTCGATCCCGAAACGGGACAGGCGCGCGAAGGGGCGATTGCCGTGGTTGACGACGGCACCGTCAAGCTGACGCTGGTCCAGCCCGATATCACGCTGATCGCGGGGTTCTCGGACTACCCAGCCGCGATCGTGCACCCGAGCTTCAACGGCGATCCGCTGGACAACCCGATCGGGACGGGCCCGTACATGCCGGAAGAGTTCAGCGTGGGAGAGCGGGCCGTGCTGGTGCGGAACGAGAACCATGAATGGTGGGGCGAGGGCGCCTGGCTGGACCGGATCGAATACCTCGATTTCGGGACCGAGCAGGCCGGGATCGTGGCCGCGGTGGATTCGGGCGAGGTGGACATGATCTATGAATCGCTGGGCGACTTCATCCTCGTGCTGGACGGGATCGGCTGGACCAAGTCCGAGGCTGTGACCGCCAACACCGTCGTGATCCGCACCAACCAGCAGGCAGAGGTGGACGGGATGAAACCCTATGCCGATGCGCGGGTGCGCCGTGCGCTGGCGATGGCGGTGGACAATTCGGTTCTGCTGGAACTGGGATTCTCGAACAATGGCCGTGTCGCCGAGAACCACCATGTCTCGCCCATCCATCCCGAATATGCCGAGATTCCGGCGCCGGTATTCGACCCCGAGGGCGCCGTGGCGTTGATGGAAGAGGCCGGCATGGCCGATTTCGAACATGAGTTGATCTCGATCGACGATACCTGGCGCAAGAACACCTCGGACGCGGCGGCGGCGATGCTGCGCGATGCGGGGATAGGCGTGAAGCGGACGGTTCTGCCCGGCTCGACCTTCTGGAACGATTGGGCGAAATACCCGTTCTCGACGACCGATTGGGCGCAGCGGCCCCTGGGGGTGCAGGTGCTGGCGCTGGCCTATCGGTCGGGTGAGCCGTGGAACGAGACCGGTTTCGCCAACGAGGAGTTTGACACGCTTCTGAAAGAGGCGTTGTCGATCGCGGATGCCGAGCAACGACGCGAGGTCATGGCGAAGCTGCAGAAGATCATGCAGGACGAGGGTGTGATCATCCAGCCATACTGGCGGTCGATCTATCGGCATCACAGGGAAAACGTGGTGGGTGCACAGATGCACCCTACCTTCGAGATACACGTGGCCAAGCTGGGCTTTGCAGCGTGACGGTGCGCCTGGCCCGGTTCCCCTCGGTCCGGATCAGGCGCGGCGTTTTGGGCGGGCGTCAAGCCCGCCCATTTCCAAGATGAAATCGGCCACCGGGTCGATGTTTTCGCCCAGCCGCACGGCGGTGAAGACAAAGGGGCGCCCTTCGCGTACGCGGGTGGCGTCACGCTCCATGACCGAAAGGTCGGCGCCGACATGGGGGGCAAGGTCGATCTTGTTGATGACCAGCAGGTCCGACCGGGTGATGGCAGGCCCACCCTTGCGGGGGATCTCTTCTCCGGCGGCGACGTCGATCACGTAGAGCGTGAGATCGGCAAGTTCCGGGCTGAAGGTGGCCGACAGGTTGTCGCCGCCCGATTCGATCAGCACGAGGTCGAGGTCGGGGTGACGGTCGGTCAGCTCGGCCACGGCGGCGAGGTTGATCGAGGCATCCTCGCGGATCGCGGTATGCGGGCAGCCGCCGGTTTCGACACCGATGATACGGTCCTGCGGGAGCAGTTGCAGCCGCATCAGCGCCTCGGCATCCTCTTGCGTGTAGATGTCGTTGGTGATGACGCCGAGCGAGCAGCGCCCCGACAGGGCGCGGACAAGCGCCGCGGTGAGGCTGGTCTTGCCAGCGCCGACGGGACCGCCGATGCCGACGCGTAGGGGGCCGTTTGCCTGGGTCATGTCGCGAATATCCTTGGGCTTTGTGTTTCGTGGCGCATGGCGGCGATCTCGGCCATGAGCGACGTGGTGGAGAGGCGATCGAGACCGTGTTCGATGGACTCGTCCGCGGTTTCGATGGCTTCTTGTGTCAGGTCGTGCAGCAGCGATTGCGCCGCGGTCTGGCCCAGCGGCATCAGGCGCTGCGCGGCCGAAAGCAGGCTGCCCAGCATGGCGTGGAGGTACATCTGCGCGGTCAGAGAGAGAGGCAGACCGCGCAACCGCGCCGCGCGCCCCAGCGCCACGGGATAGGTCGAGGGTGAGAGGTCGAGACCCCAGACCGGGGCGGTGATGCGGGTGAAGGCGGTGCCGAGCCGCGTGGTCTCGGCCAGACGCTCGGCGCTGCCGGCATAGGCGCGGCAGGTGGCGTCGACTCCGGCAAGGTCCTGTTCCGTGTCGGCGCGGTAGGCGGCGGCCAGAAACTGCACATCGGACCGGCCGGCGCCGTGGCGCAGCACGTCGCGCAGCCATGCGGCGAGGCTGCCCGTGTCGTGCACCCAGCCATCATGCACCGCGCGTTCCAGCCCGTGCGAATAAGCGAATGCGCCGACGGGGTAGGCGGGCGACAGCCATTGGGCGAGCGTCAGCGTGTCAGTGGCTGTGGCCATGGGTGCGTCCGTGGCCGTAAGCGCCGCCTTCGGGGGTGAAGGGTTCGGTCACCTCGCGCAGGGTCGCGCCCAGCCGGGTGAGCATGTCGTGCAGCACGTGGTCGCGCTGGATCAGCAGCCGGTCGGCGCCGATCTGGCAGGGCGTGTGGCGGTTGCCGATATGCCAGGCGAGGCGGATGAGGTCGGAGCCCGTCACCTCGAGCAGCGGTTCGGGCGCGGCGATGATCTCGATCTCTCCGCCGCCATCCAGCACGAGAACGCCGCCATGGTCCAGGGATGTGGTCTTGGGCAGGTTGACGAGCAGGGGGCGGCCATCGTCTAGCGTCAGAACCTTGCGGCGCAGGAAGCGGCCCTCGTAGTCAAGCGAGAC
Source organism: Lutimaribacter marinistellae (assembly GCF_042648365.1). Classification (NCBI taxonomy): domain Bacteria; kingdom Pseudomonadati; phylum Pseudomonadota; class Alphaproteobacteria; order Rhodobacterales; family Roseobacteraceae; genus Lutimaribacter; species Lutimaribacter marinistellae. Next base: position 7,192 of record NZ_JBHRXI010000048.1, read on the forward strand.
ACGTCCGGCCCGCTCGGGCCGGTGCGCGTGCGCGTGATAACTCAGCGCGGTCAGGGCGGGGGCGGTCATGCCTGCGCCCCCGGCACGGTCAGACGTAGTAGCTGGACCGGAAGACATGTGCGACGATCTCGTCGCGCTTGAGCCCGCGCTGGGCGAGTTCGGCATCGCTGAGCGCGTTCAGCGTCTGTGCGCGTTGCACGCGCGAGTCGTTCTCGGCGATCTTCACAAGGCCGTTGCCAATCGCGGCGAAGAAGCCCGAGATGCCGCTGAGAAATCCGGTGCTGGCCGGGTTGTTCGTGGTGATGTTTGCCATCGGAGATGTATCCTCTTTCGTACAACTCCTCCCATTGGCATCGAAGATATGCTGCAGGTGCAGCATTTGCCAGTGCGGCAGGGGAATACCCGCCGTGCACGTGGTGCAAATCGCGTAAGGTCATGACAACGGCCTTCGGTTTCAGAACAGGAAATAGCGCTGCGCCATTGGCAGAACCTCGGCGGGCTGGCAGGTGAGAAGCTCGCCATCGGCGCGCACCTCGTAGGTTTCGGGGTTCACCTCCATGTGCGGTGTGGCGGTGTTGAGCTTGAGATCTCGCTTGCCGATCTGGCGCGTGTTGTTGACGGCGAGCGTCTGCTTGGCGAGGCCAAGCGCGTCGCCGATGCCTTCGGCCTGGGCCGCGGCCGAGACGAAGGTGACGGCCGAGTTTTCGACCGAACGGCCGTAGGCCCCGAACATCGGCCGAGAATACACAGGCTGCGGCGTGGGGATCGAGGCGTTGGGATCGCCCATCTGCGCCATCGCGATGGTGCCGCCCAGAAGCACCATTTCCGGCTTCACGCCGAAGAAGGCGGGGTTCCAGAGAACGAGATCGGCGCGTTTGCCTTCTTCGACCGACCCGATCTCGTGCCCTATTCCGTGGGCGATGGCGGGGTTGATCGTGTATTTCGCGATGTAGCGGCGCACGCGCATGTTGTCGTTGTCGCCGGTTTCCTCGGCCAGACGACCGCGCTGTTTCTTCATCTTGTCGGCGGTCTGCCATGTGCGGATCAGCACCTCGCCGACGCGGCCCATGGCCTGGCTGTCGGAGGCGATGATCGAAAACGCGCCCATGTCGTGCAGGATGTCCTCGGCGGCGATGGTTTCGCGCCGGATGCGGCTTTCGGCAAAGGCCACATCCTCGGGGATCGATTTGTCGAGGTGGTGGCAGACCATGAGCATGTCGAGATGTTCCTCGAGGGTGTTCACGGTGAAGGGGCGGGTGGGGTTGGTCGAGGACGGCAGCACATGCTCCTCCCCACAGATCTTGATGATATCGGGGGCGTGGCCGCCGCCCGCGCCCTCGGTATGGAAGGCGTGGATGGTGCGGCCCTTCATGGCGGCCACCGTGTTTTCGACAAAGCCGGATTCGTTGAGCGTGTCGGTGTGGATCATCACCTGCACGTCCATGTCATCGGCGACCGATAGGCAGCAGTCGATGGCAGAGGGCGTGGTGCCCCAATCCTCGTGCAGTTTCAGCGCGCAGGCCCCGGCGCGCACCTGTTCCCGAAGCGCGGCGGGCAGCGAGGCGTTGCCCTTGCCCGCGAAGGCCAGGTTCATCGGGAAGGCGTCGGCGGCCTGAAGCATCCGCCCGATATGCCACGGCCCGGGTGTGCAGGTGGTGGCCAGCGTGCCATGCGCGGGACCGGTGCCGCCGCCCAGCATGGTGGTCAGGCCGGAATGCAGCGCATCCTCGATCTGTTGCGGGCAGATGAAGTGGATGTGGCTGTCGAACCCGCCTGCTGTCAGGATGCGGCCCTCGCCGGCGATCACCTCGGTCCCCGGTCCGACGATGATGTCGACACCGGGCTGCGTGTCGGGGTTGCCGGCCTTGCCGATGCGGGCGATCCGCCCGTCCCTGAGGCCGACATCAGCCTTCACGATGCCGGTCCAGTCGACGATCAGGGCGTTGGTGATGACGGTATCCATCGCGCCCTCGGCGCGGGTGGTTTGCGATTGGCCCATGCCGTCGCGGATGACCTTGCCGCCGCCGAACTTGACCTCTTCGCCATAAGGGCCGGTGAGGTCGCGTTCGACTTCGATCACGAGGTCGGTATCGGCCAGCCGGACCCGGTCGCCGGTGGTGGGGCCGAACATGGCGGCATAATCGGCGCGTTTGATCTGTGCTGGCATGGGGGCATGTTCCGTTTTCTGTCCGCCCCCTTTGTCGGGCGCGGGGCGGATCGCGAAAAGATGCCGCCACTTTGGCAGGCAGGGCAGGTGCGGTGAGCGGGCCGATTTGGCGCATTTTTAGGTGCATTGCCCGATTTTTAGGCGGTCAGTTCATCCTGCCAAATTCGCGCAGCTCCCGTGTCCTTTGGCGGGTCAGCCGCTCCATGCAGATGAAGAACAGCTGGTTCTGCATCGACCCGCCCCGGGCCACGAGGCTTTCGGCCGTGCAGGCGGCGTCGCGGAAGGCGATCCATTTGCGCTGGGCGTCGCGCAGGATCTCGGCCGCGGGTGTCTGGCCGGGTTGCAGGCTCTGATCGAGGCGGCGGGCCATGTCCATCGCGCCCGGCCAGCTTGCGTTCAGGTCGCGGTCGGCGGCCTCGTATGCCTGTGAGGCGCAGCCGGTCATTTCCAGCTGTGTCTTGGGGTTGTTGCAGTCGAGCTGTTCTGCGGGCAGGGCGGTGGCGAAGATCGCTGCCAGGGTAGAAAAGGCGGCTGTCAGGCGCATCGGGATCCTCCCACGGGGTGCGATGCGCCTGATCCTAGGCGGTCCGGGCCGGTCTTGCCAGCATGGTGAGCAGTTTGGTCTGTCAGCCGATCCGGCGCGGTCCCAGCCCGGTCAGCCGTTTGCGATTGGCGCGGGTTTTGCGGCGCAGAGGCCGGGCGGCGGCCATCAGCACGGCGTCGGCGGGCTTGCCATGTGCCATCGCGGTCAGGGCCTTTTGCCCGGCGAGGGTGAAGGCAAGCTGTTTCTCGGCCACCATGCGGCTGTTTTCACTTTTTGGAACGGCCCAGAGGCCGCCCATACCAAGCACGCGCATCCAGATTACCGCGCTGGCCTCCATCGCCATCAGCCCGACGAAGAGCTGTGCACGAAAGAGCGCGACGGGATCGGGAAAGGCCGTGGGCTTCATTCCAGCTGACCCATGATCTGCCCGTTGAAACCATAGACGCGGCGCGCCCCGGCAATCGGGATGAGCGCGACCTCGCGCCGCTGGCCCGGCTCGAACCGGACGGCGGTGCCTGCCGCGATGTCGAGGCGGCAGCCGCGCGCCGCGGCGCGGTCGAAGTCCAGCGCCGGGTTGGCCTCGGCGAAATGGTAGTGCGAGCCGACCTGCACCGGGCGGTCGCCGGTATTGGCGACCATCAGGGTGAAGGCCTCGCGGTCGGCGTTGAGGGTCAGGCTGCCATCGGCGGGCAGGACCTCGCCCGGGATCATCTGCGCACCACGAGAAAGACTGCGAGCGCGGTAAAGGCGAGGCCGATGGCCACGGTCATCCAGTCGCCCGCGCCATGCGGGTGCAGGTGGACGCCGGGATGCGCAAGGGCGGGGCCGGCGGTGACGATGAGAGCGGGAAGGATGTAACGTGTCATGAACTGTCCTCAGGGGGTTGTTTATTGGTTTCTGCTCGATTGGTTCTTGGCCATGCGGCACCTGCAAACGCGTGACGGCGGAGATGGGTTCCCTCAACGGATGGGGTCGTGGACGGTGACCAGCTTGGTTCCGTCGGGAAAGGTGGCCTCGACCTGGATCTCGTGGATCATCTCGGGCACGCCCTCCATGCATTGATCGCGGGTGACCACCTGTGCGCCGGCCTCCATCATGTCGGCGACCGAGCGACCGTCGCGCGCGCCCTCGACGACGGCGTCGGTGATCAGCGCAATCGCCTCGGGGTGGTTCAGCTTGACGCCTCGGGCCAGGCGTTTGCGCGCCACTTCGGCGGCCATGGCGACGAGGAGCTTGTCTTTTTCGCGGGGGGTCAGGTTCATGTCAGATCATCCATGGTCGGGGAAGGTCGCTGTCGAGAAGGCGGCGCAGTACGGGCACGAGGCTGCGGCGCAGGTCGAACCCGTCATAGGCGAGCAGGCGCAGCAGCAGCACGTCAGGGGCCAGCAGGCTGGCGCCACCGGTATCCGGCAACATGGCGCGTATCGGGGCAAGCTGCCCTTCGGCATCGGGGCGGACCAGCAACAACGTGGCAAGGGCGCCAGCACCGGCCCCGGTGAAGGGGCGTGCCAGATGCGCGGCGATGTCGCCATCGAGGCGCATCGCGTCGAGGAACAGGGGGGCGCCCGCGCGGGTGACGGTTATGCGATCGTCAAACCGCGCCGCGCGCAGGGATTCACCCATGGCTGCGCGACCAAAGACCAGCGGTTCGCACAGCAGGAGCTGCGCGGTTTCCGCAAGATCGACATGCAGGCGGCGGCGCAGGTTGCATCCTTCGAACAGGATCGTTTCCTGCGGCAGCCATGTCAGCCGGGCATTCGGGCCGGCGGAAAGCTGTGTGTCGAGCCGTCCGGCCTCTGTCCCCGTCGCGCGATAGGCCCGTTCGGCGGCCTGCGTGGTGAGGGTCAGGGCGGCGCCCTGCTCGGCGCGGGAGTCGAGCGTGAAGCGGTCGCCCGCAGTTATTCCGCCCGCGGTATTGACCGTGACCGCCTGCAGCGCGTCGGTATCGCGACGGGGAAACAACAGCTTGAGAGAGCCCTGCTGACGCAGCGCGGATATGTTGCTGCGCCCCTCAACCGGGCGTGCGGTCAGCCGGGCGCTGCCCCTGGCGCGAGGTTGTACCGGGGCGGCGGTTCGCCGGGATATTGGAAGAGACTGCGTGATGCGGGTACGCCCCGGATTGAGGAATGCTTGACCCGAGCAGAGACCCGAAGCGCGCGGATCTGTCAGGAGGAGAGGCCAGCAGATCCACCCCTGGACGCCTGTTTGCGCATTTCGCGGGCGCATTTGGGGCGAGTGCTCAAAAATCGGGCGATGCGCGAATTCGGTGTGCGCAGAGCGTCGCAACATCCACAAATTGCGGCCATAGTTGTGTCACACTTGTCTCAAAATGGGACTGGTCAAGTCTCAACAAGGGCGGGTTGTGAGTGGTGAGACATTAAAGTCACCATCCAAGCCAGTGATATTCAACTATTCTTTTTGGCCCACTCGGGTTTTGTTAACCTCTCCCCATAAAAAGAAGAGCAGTGGCAGGCATACAGGCAGATGAAAACGGGCTTTCGTGGCACGTTCGTCATTTCCTGGTCGCAAACAGATATCGACGGTCTTCAGGCCGCCCCGATCGACGCCCTCGCGGTGGGCGCGGTCTGGTCGTGGCAGGGGGAACCCGTTCAGGTGGATGGGCCCAACGGGCTTTTGCGGTTGGATCGGGCGGATGGTGCAGATGCACTTAGACGGCGTGCGGCGCGCAAGGTGCGCCGGTTGGTCGGGGCAGCGGTCCAGCACCGCACCGATATCGACGCGATCGAGGTGGACGATCCGCTGATGGATCAGAGCTTTGTCGTGACGAATGGCGCCAAGAGTTTCACGGTCACGGTGATCGAGAGCGGCACGCAGGCGCCGCCCTTGTTGATGTTCCTCGACGAGATGCCGCCGCGCGACACCGATCTGTGGGTCGTGCATCACACGCTGGGGGGCGGCAACACGGTCACGCGCCCGCACCAGCCCGATACGGGTGTCATCTGTTTCACGCCGGGCACGCGGATCACCACGCCGACGGGGCCGGTGCCGGTGGAATTGCTGCGCGAGGGCGACAAGGTTCAGACCCGCGACAGCGGCCCGCAGGAGATACAATGGATCGGCCGCCGGCAGATGACGGGCGCGAGGCTGTTCGTCATGCCCAAGCTGCGGCCGGTGCGGATTCGTGCGGGTGCGCTGGGCATCGACCGGCCCGATGACGAACTGCTGGTGTCGCCCGAGCATCGGATGCTGGTGCGCGGCCCGGTGGCGCAGGCGCTGTTCAACACCTCGGAGGTGCTGGTCCCGGCGCGCGAACTGGTCAACGACAGCACGATCGGCGTCGATCTGACGGTGCGGCAGGTGACTTATATCCACATGTTGCTTCCGACCCACCAGATCCTGTGGGCCAACGGAATCGAGACGGAAAGTTTCCACCCGGCGAACGCGGCCTTCGAGACCCTGACCGACCCGGATCGCGACCGGTTGCTGCGGCATTTGCCGGGCATTGATTCCGACCCGTTGAGCTATGGCGGGTTCGCGCGGCGCAGCCTGAGCGATACCGAGTCGGCCCTGCTGCGCTACGAAGCGGCGTAAGCGGACAGATTCGCTGTTGACTTGGGAAACTGCGCGGATATAAGCGCGGCTTCATTGGTGTTGGTGGCCCCCGCAAGGGGATGCCTGTCACGTCGGCCAAATCCGGCGAGAGGACAACGCCCTTCGAAACTGAAACGAAGGAGATCAGCCGTGACCAAACGCACGTCTGCCAAGTACAAGATCGACCGCCGGATGGGCGAAAACATCTGGGGTCGCGCGAAATCCCCGGTCAACCGCCGCGAGTACGGCCCCGGCCAGCACGGCCAGCGCCGCAAGGGCAAGATGTCCGACTTTGGCCTGCAGCTGCGCGCCAAGCAGAAGCTGAAGGGTTATTACGGCGACCTGACCGAAAAGCAGTTCCGCCGCATCTATGCCGAGGCCGAGCGTCGCCGCGGTGACACCGGTGAGATCCTCATCGGCCTGCTGGAGCGCCGTCTGGACGCGGTCGTCTACCGCGCCAAGTTCGTGCCGACCATCTTTGCCGCGCGTCAGTTCGTGAACCACGGCCATGTCCTTGTGAACGGTAAGCGGGTGAACATCCCCTCCTACCGCGTGAAGGAAGGCGACGTGATCGAGGTCCGCGACAAGTCCAAGCAGATGGCGCTGGTTCTCGAAGCCGCCCAGCTGCCCGAGCGTGACGTTCCCGATTACCTGGATGTCGACCACTCGAAGATGAGCGCGACCTTCGTTCGCACCCCGGCGCTGGGCGATGTGCCTTACCCGGTGATGATGGAACCGAACCTCGTCATCGAATACTACGCTCAGAACTAAGGTCTGGGACCTGTCGGAATTCAGAAGACCGCGCCATTTGGCGCGGTCTTTTTCGTTGTTCGATTCGTTTTGCGGTTTCAGATCGGCAGGGGGCGGTTTTCGGCGATGGCCTCCATCGCGAAATAGGAGGTGACGCTGTCCAGCTCGACCTTCTCGATCAGGCGTTGATAAACCTTGTCATAGCTCGCCATGTCCTCGGTCACGACCTTGAGCTGGTAGTCGTAATCGCCGCCGATGCGGTGGAAATCCACGACCTCGGGGATGGTGAGGACGTGCCGGCGGAAGACCTGCAACCATTCGGCCGAATGGTGCCGGGTGCGCAGCATGACGAAAACCACGAGATCGAGGCCGAGTTTCTCACGGCTGACGCGTGCGGTGGACCCTTGCAGGATGCCCTTGTCGGTCAGGTTTTTCAGCCGGCGCCAGCAGGCATTCTGTGACAGGCCGACGCGGTCGGCGAGGTCACGCTGCGAGAGCGAGGCATCCTGTTGCAGGGCGCGAATGATCTTGTGGTCAAATTGGTCCATAGTGCTCCTAAATGCAGATCAATTGACCTAATAATTTGTCAATATGTTTCAGGAATTGGTGAGAATACTGCAATCCTTTGGGTCAGAGTGCAAGCATCTTGAGAGTGAGGTGCGCCGATGTCCCTGTCCCGTTTCCGTGAGCAGATAAGAGAAGACGTTGCCGCCGGTCGCCTGTCGGACGGGTTGATCGGTGAGGGGATGATGATCCCGGGACTGCAGGGCGATGTGCCGCTGGTCTATGCCGATTACGTGGCCTCGGGGCGGGCGCTGCGGCAGGTCGAAAGCTTTGTCGCGGAACAGGTTCTGCCGTTCTATGCCAACAGCCATACCGAGGCGTCCTTTTGCGGTGGCTACGTCACGCGGATGCGGGCCGAGGCGCGGGCGGAGATCGGGCGCGCGGTCGGAGCGGGGCCGGACCACGCGGTGATCTTTGCCGGATCGGGCGCGACGGCCGGGCTGAACCGGCTGGTCAGCCTGTTCGGGCTGCGGCAGGCGGGTCGTGCGGTTGTTCTGATCGGCCCCTACGAGCATCACTCCAACATCCTGCCTTGGCGTGAAAGCGGAGCCGAGGTTGTCGAGATCCCCGAAGGACCGCAGGGTGGCCCCGACATTGCCGCGCTTGAGGCTGCGCTGATCGCGGCGCGAGGCGCAGACGTGGTCGTGGGTGCGTTTTCGGCCGCCTCGAACGTGACCGGGATCGTCACGGACCCGGACCCGGTGACGCGGATGCTCAAGGCGCATGGGGCGCTGGCGGTGTGGGATTACGCCGGGGGTGGGCCTTACCTGCCGATCGAGATGGGGCAGGGGGAAACGGCCAAGGATGCGGTCGTCGTCTCGCCGCACAAGTTTCCGGGCGGGCCGGGCGCCTCGGGCGTGCTGATTGTCCGACGCGACGCGGTGCGGCTGGATCGGCCAAGCTGGCCGGGCGGCGGCACGGTCAGCTTTGTTTCGCCCTGGGGGCAGGATTACAGCGCCTCGCTGGAGGCGCGCGAAGAAGCGGGCACGCCCAACGTGATCGGGGATATCCGCGCGGCGCTGGCTTTCATGGTCAAGGATGCGGTGGGCGTGAGCGAGATCGCGGTGCGCGAGGCGCGCTACAACGCCATGGCGCTGGAGGGTTGGCGGGACAATCCGCACCTTATGCTGCTGGGGGTCGATCATCCGCACCGGTTGCCGATCTTCTCCTTCCGGGTCAGCGACGGGGCGGGCGCGCCCGTGCATCAGCAGCTGTTCACCCGGATGCTGAGCGACGTGCATGGCATCCAGGCGCGGGGCGGTTGTGCCTGTGCCGGACCCTATGCGCATCGCCTGCTGGGGATCGACCGGGCAGCGTCAGAGGCGTTGCGGGCGGATCTGGCGGCGGGGCGCGAGATGGAAAAGCCGGGCTGGGTGCGGCTGAATTTCTCGTACCTCATGCGCGAGGAGACGGTGCGCTTCATCATCGACGCGGTGAACGACCTGTCGCGGCGCAGCGATGCATTTGCGGCGCATTACCGCGCCGACCCGGCGACCGCGCGCTTCAAGGCCGCATGAGCGGGATTGCCGCTTTTCACAAGGGGTTGGGATCGGTATGACGGGGCATCCAAGGAGCCCCCAATGAACAAGATCACGCCGCAGCCCGGTATCATGGACATCGCCCTCTACCAGGGGGGCGCGAGCCATGTGCAGGGCGTGCAGAATGTCATCAAGCTGAGTTCGAACGAGAACCCTTTTGGCCCCAGCCCCAAGGCGATCGAGGCCGTGCGCGACAGTGCGGCGACGCTGCACCGCTATCCGTCGACCGACCATGCCAGCCTGCGTGCGGCCATCGGAGAGGTGCATGGGCTCGATCCCGAGCGGATCATCTGCGGCGTGGGCTCGGACGAAGTTCTGCAATTCATCGTGCAGTGTTTCGCGGGGCCGGGCGACGAGGTGATTCACACCGAACATGGATTCTCGATGTACCCGATCCTTGCACGCGCGGCAGGCGCGATCCCGGTATCGGTGCCCGAGCGTGAGCGGCGTGTGGACGTGGACGCGATCCTTGCCGCCTGTGGGGAGCGGACGCGCGTTGTCTTCCTGACCAATCCGGGCAACCCGACCTCGACCATGTTGCCCGAGGCCGAGGTGGCGCGGCTGGCCGATGGCGTGCCCGGGCATGTGATCCTGGTGCTGGATGCTGCCTATGCCGAATATGTCGACGGGTTCGATGGTGGCGCGGGCATCGTCGACGGACGCGAGAACGTTGTGATGACGCGCACCTTCAGCAAGATCTACGGTCTGGGCGGGATGCGTGTCGGCTGGGGATACGGGCCGCGCGCGATCATCGACGTGCTGAACCGGGTGCGCCAGCCCTTCAACCTGTCATCGACCGCTCTGGCAGCGGCAAAGGCGGCGGTGCTGGACCGTGAGTTCGTCGAGTTCTGCCGGGCCGAGAACGCACGGCTGCGCAGCTGGCTGGCGGGCGGGCTGGAGGCGGCGGGCGTCTATTCGGACCCGTCGAACACGAATTTCATCCTTGCCCGGTTCGGCAGCCGCGAGGAAGCCGAGGCCTGCGACCTGTTCCTTCAGTCGCGCGGCGTGATCGTGCGACGCGTCGCCGGCTATGGCTTCCCCGAGGCGCTGCGGATCACGGTGGGTGATGCCGATGGCTGTACACGCGTCGTCGAAGCGGTGCGCGCGTTCCGGGAGGACGCAGGATGAGCCATGTCTATGATCGTGTCGCCCTGATCGGGCTGGGCCTTATCGCCTCGTCGATGTTTTGGGCGATCAAGCGCGCCGGGCTTGCAGGTGAGGTCACGGGATATGCCCGGTCGGAGGCCACGCGCGAGACGGCGCGGCGGATCGGCCTGTGCGACCGGGTCTGCGACAGCGCGTCCGAGGCGGCCGAGGGTGCGGACCTTGTCGTATTGTGCGTGCCGGTCGGTGCCATGGGCGCGGTCGCCGAAGAAATCGCGCCGGTGCTCAAGCCGGGTGCGACGGTTTCCGACGTGGGATCGGTCAAGCGCCACGTCATTGACGCGGTGGCGCCGCATATTCCCGAAGGTGTGCATTTCGTACCCGCCCACCCGCTGGCCGGAACCGAGCATTCGGGGCCGGAATCGGGGTTTGCCGAGTTGTTCGACAACCGCTGGACGCTGCTGGTTCCCGTCGATGGCACCCCGCCCGAACCCGTGGCGCAGCTGCGCGCGCTGTGGGAGGGGATGGGCGCCAATGTCGAGGAAATGGATGCCGAGCACCACGACCTGGTGCTTGCCGTCACCAGCCACACACCGCACCTGATCGCATATACGATGGTGGGCGTCGCGGACGACCTGCGCCGGGTCACCGATAGCGAGGTCATCAAGTATTCGGCAGCCGGTTTCCGCGACTTCACCCGCATCGCGGCGAGCGATCCGACCATGTGGCGCGACGTGTTCCTGACCAACAAGGACGCGACGCTGGAGATCCTCGGGCGCTTTACCGAGGAGCTTTTCGCGCTACAACGCGCCATACGAACCGGCGATGGGGCGCATTTGCACGACTATTTCACCCATACGCGCGCTATCCGGCGCGGGATCATCGAGGCGGGGCAGGATACCGACGCGCCCGATTTCGGCCGCGCAAAGGTCAAGGCATGAGGCGTGCCCTGGTCACCGCGTTGACGCTTTGCCTGATCGGCGGGGCGAGTGCGGCGACCGCGCCCGAGCGTTCGTTGCGCCCGGTGGAACGGCCTGCGCCCTCGTCCATGACGAATGCGGATGCGGCGGTGGCCGAGGCGGCCGTGGCAGTTGCGATCAGCGAAGTAACGAACGGGATGCGGCCCAAAGTGCGCCCGCCCTCGCCGCAGGTCACCCAGGCCGCCCTGCGGGCGCCGGCGCCAGGAAGCGGTCAGGGGCCTGACACCTCTCTGCGTCCGCCGCCACGAACCGAGGAGGCCGAAAAGGCGTTCCTGTTCAGGAAACGCAAGCAGCGCAAGGGTTCCGTTTGCGACAATATAGAGATCCAGGGCGAGAAGGTCGGCAACGTGCCTGGCTCGGGCGCGTGCGGGATCACGGACGCGGTGCGCGTGACGTCGGTTGCTGGCGTGAAGCTGAGCCGACCCGCCTTGATGAACTGCGCCACCGCCCATGCGCTGCACACATGGACGACGCGGACCCTCAAGCCGACCTTTCGCCGGCGTGGGCCGGTGGTCGAGATGCGGGTTGCCGCCCATTATGCCTGCCGCACGCGCAACAACCGAAAAGGCGCGCGCCTGTCCGAACACGCCAAGGGCAACGCGATCGACCTGTCGGCCTTTACCATGATGGATGGCGAGGTGATTACCGTGCTGGAAGGCTGGCGGCGCGGAAGCTCGCGGCGCCTGTTGCAAAGCGCTTGGAAAGGCGCCTGCGGGCCTTTTGGGACGGTGCTGGGCCCCAATGCGGACCGTTACCACCGCGACCATTTTCATTTCGACACCGCCCGCCATCGCAGCGGACCCTATTGCCGCTGACCGTCAGCGCAGTATGAAACGGGGCGCAGGCCCGAGGGGGATCGGGCCAAGCGCAACGAACCCTTCGCGGAAGTTCAGCTGGGCATCGAGCGCCTTGGGGTTGCCGCCGAGACCTGCCAACATGCCCAGCACGCGGGCCGCGGGTTCGACGGCTTGCGGAGGCAGCGCACCGGCAGCCTGCGCCATGGCCAGCATCTCGCGCCAGTTCTCGGCCTTGATGGCGACCTCGCCCGTTGGGATGCCCTGTTCGTCGATACTGAGCGATCCGGTGGCAAAGAGCCTGAGTTCGCCCCAGTGCAACTCGGCCAGCCGCAGATCGACGGCCTGTGGTTGTGGGCGGCGCTCTTCCAGCGCGGTCCGGTCCCACGGCTTGTCGAAGGTGACGGTCATCTCGGCCTGCGCGGTCTCGAAGCTGCGGGGCAGGGCAGAGGTGGGGCGCAGCATCCGGCGCAGCCCGTCGCCGGGGGTGAACGCCTCGGCGCTGGCAGCGATACGATAGGTCGGCGCGTCATCCGTTTGTACCATTTCCAGCGTCAGGCTTTGCGCCTCGGCCAGCGGGCCGCCCTCTTGCCGCAGCGCCCAAGGGCCGGAGGTCAGCGCCATGCGTTCCAGTTCCAGCGCGACGCCGGGGGCAAGGTGCAGCTCGGCGCTCATGCCTTGTGCCTCGATCACCGCGGTCTGGTCGAAATAGGACAGCCGCTGCGGCGTGTCGGCAAAGCGCAGGGTCTGCCGGCCGGGCCAGATCGCCGGACTGTCGAAGGTCAGCCAGTCCGCGCGCCAGGCTGTGCCGGTGGCCGGGTCGGCAAGGGCTGGTGCGGTGAGCGTTGTGAGGTGGCGAAGCGGGAAGCCCGAGGTCGCAAGATCGGCATAATCGGCCTGCCAGCCCTCGGCCTCGCGCGCGGCGAACCAGTTGCTGACCGATGAGCGCAGGCCATAGGCGGCCGCGAACCAGTATAGCGACCACAGCGCCGCAAGGATAAGAAGAACACGCACCAAGCGGAGCATTCCGGTCGCCCCTTTTTCCTGCCTCTGATTTGGTGTTTACAGGCGCAAACTGCGAAGGACCAGCGCAATGACGATGTGGGTGTTCGGATATGGATCGCTTTTGTGGAACCCGGGCTTTCCGGTGGCCCGGCGCGAGCTGGCCATGTTGCACGGCTATGCGCGGTCGTTCTGCATGAGTTCGATCCATCACCGCGGGATAGAGACCGAGCCGGGGCTGGTTCTGGCGCTCGACGCGGTTGAGGGCGCGCATTGCCGGGGGCTGGCCTTGGCGGTTGAGCAGGGCCACGAGGAACCGACGCTGGAGGCGCTGCGCGAGCGCGAGCTGATCTCGTCTGCCTATGTGGAGCGGATGCTGCATGTCGAACTGGACGGTGGCCAGCAGGTCGAGGCCGTGACCTATGTGATCGACCCCGACCACGTGCAATATTGCGGCGGTATGCCGCTGGAGGACCAGGCGCAGATCATCGCCCGGGCCACGGGCGGGCGGGGGCCGAATTCCGAGTATTTGTTCAATACTGCCCAGCATCTGGCCGAAATCGGTCTGCACGACCCGGAACTCGATTGGTTGTCCGCACGCGTGCGCAGCCTTGTCGCATAAACCCTTGGCCCTGCCTGCCTTTCTTCGATAGGCTTGGCGCAGGGCAGTCAATGTCAGGAACCACGCGCATGGCGCAGGCAGACCGAGAGGCGAGACCGCAATTCTCGCAGCCGATCCGGCAGATCGTGTTGATGCTGGTGGCCATCGGCCTGTCGGCATTCGGCGTGTTCGTGGCGCTGCCGCGGGTGATGCCGGTGTTCGAGGCGAACCCCTATCTCAACGGTTTCATCCTGCTGGTTTTCATTGTCGGCGTAATGGCCTGTTTCTGGCAGGTGTTCCAGTTGATGGGGTCGGTCCGCTGGATCGAGGATTTCGCAAGCGGGCAGGAAAGCGATACGCGTCCGCCGCAACTGCTGGCGCCCCTGGCATCGCTGCTGCGGTCGCGGGGCGCGCGGATGCAGATCAGCTCTACCTCGACCCGGTCGATCCTCGACTCGGTGGCCGAACGGATCGAGGAAGAGCGTGAGATCACGCGCTATATCACCAATTTGCTGATCTACCTTGGCCTTCTGGGGACGTTCTTTGGCCTTGCCACGACGGTCCCGGCGGTGGTCGACACGATCCGCAGTCTTGCGCCGCAGGGCGACGAGGCTGGCGTCGAGGTGTTCAACCGGCTGATGACCGGGCTGGAGGCGCAGCTGGGCGGCATGGGCGTGGCCTTTGGTTCTTCGCTGCTGGGCCTGGCGGGGTCACTGATCGTGGGTCTGCTGGAACTGTTCGCCGGTCACGGGCAGAACCGGTTCTATCGCGAGCTCGAGGAATGGCTGTCGACCATCACCCGTCTGGGATTTGCAAGCAGCGATGAGGGCACGAGCGGCGAAGCGGCCGTTATGCATGGCGTGCTGGACACGATGGGCGAGCAGATGGATGCGTTGCAGACCATGTTCGCGGCGTCCGAGGCAGGGCAGGCCGAGGTGACCGAAAAGCTGACACAGCTGGTCGAGGCGATCGGCGACATGAACCAGCGCCAGACCGAGACCGAGGGCGTGATCGCCGCGCTGGACCGGATGGCGAACAGCCAGGACGCGCTGCTGGATCACATGCGCGCGCAGGGGCCGAGCGAGGGGATCGACGCCGAAAGCCGGATGCGCCTGCGCTCGATCGATGTGCAGATGCTGCGCATTCTCGAAGAGATCTCGGCCGGGCGGCAGGAGAGCCTGTCGGAACTGCGCAAGGATATCGAGTTGCTGGGCAAGGCCCTGTCGCAGCCGCGCGGCGCGGCGCGGGTGCGGGCCGGAACGGACCGGGAGTAAGCCATGGCGCTGTCCCGCCGCACCGGTCACCGTTTCCAGGGTTCGGTCTGGCCCGGGTTCGTCGATGCGATGACCGGTCTGCTGATGGTGCTGACCTTTGTGCTGACCATTTTCATGGTCGTGCAATTCGTGCTGCGCGAGACGATCACCGGGCAGGAAAGCGAGCTTGACGCGCTGACCGGCGAGGTGGCCGCGCTGGCGCAGGCGCTGGGGCTGGAAGAGGCGCAGAACCGGCGGCTCGAGGCGCGGATGGGCGAGTTGAACGCGACGCTCAACGAGACACGAGGCGATCTGGACGACACGCAGGCAGAGCTGACGCAGGCGCAATCGTTGATCGCGTCCTTGTCGGCCGAACGCGACCAGCAGGCCGAGGCCTTGAGCGCGGCCGAGGCGCAGATCACCTCGTTCGAGGCGCAGGTGGCGACGCTGATGGCGGACCGCGAAAGCGCACTGGACAGTGTCGCGGCGCTGGAGGTCGAGTTGGACGAGATGATCGCCAACCGGGCCGAGCTGATGTCCGAGCAGGAGCGGCTGAACCTGGCGCTGGCACAAAGCCGCGACGAGATTGACGCCCAATCCGAGGCCGCCCGCCTTGCTGCCGCCCGGCGTGAGGCGCTGGAGGCGATGATCGCCGATCTCGAGCGCGCGGGCGACGCACGGGCCGACCGCATCACCGTGCTCGAAGAGCAGCTTTCCGAGGAGGAGGCGGGTCGCCTGGCCGAGGCCGCGGCGGCAGAGGCCTTGCGCGAACGGTTGGAAAACGCGGATGCCGAACTGACCGCGATGACGATGGCGCTGGAGGCTCAACGGCAGGAGGCGGAGGACACCCTGACCCTGCTGGCCGCTGCCGAGGCCGCCGAAGAGCGTCTGGCCGAACGGTTGGAAGAGGCGCTGAGCCAGATCGAGGCGGCCCGCGCGCAGGCGCGGGAGCGTGACGAGCTGGCCGAACGGCTGACCCGCGTGCTGGCGCAAATGGAGGTAACGCGGGCCGAAGCCGATACGCAGGTCAACGCGCTGGAGGCCGAGCTGGCCCGTATCCGCACCGAGGCACAGGAGAGCCGCGAGACCCTGTCGGCGCAACTGGCCGCCGCCCGTGCCGATGCAGCCAATACACGTGAGCAGCTGGAGGCGGAACTGGCTCGCCAGCGCGCGGCCAATGTCGAGACCGTGTCGGAGTATCAGGCCGAGCTTGAACGACTGGAAGCCGAGAACCGGGATATCCGCACAGCGTTGACCGCAGAGCTGGAGGCCGCGCGCAGTGCTGCCGAGGACACGCGGCGCGGGCTGGAGGCGCGGCTGGCGGCCGTTCAGGCCGAGGCGGACAGCACGCAAGCGGCGCTTCAGGCGGAACTGTCTGGGTTGCGGGCCGATCTGGCGGCTGCTCGCGGCGCGGCGGAATCGACCGAGGAAGACCGCGCCTCGGTCGAGGCGCGGCTGCTGCAGGCGTTGGAATCACTGGAGCGCGCACAGGCGGCAGCCAGTGACAGCGATGTCCTGCAATCGCGGCTGCTGGCAGCATTGAACGCGCAGGAAGAGGCCGAAACAAGCGCCGAAGCGCAACGGTCGCTGGCCGAGGAGCGCGCGGCGCTGTTGGCCAAGGCGCGCGAGACGCTGGCGGTGGAACAGGCGATCTCGGAAGAGGCGCAGCGGCAGACGGCGTTGTTGAACCAGCAGGTCGCGGCGTTGCGCGATCAGCTTGGCAGCCTGCAATCGCTGTTGGACGATTACAAGGAGCGCGCGGCGGCGGACAATATCCAATTGCAGACGCTGGGGCAGGACCTGAACGCGGCGCTGGCGCGCGCGGCGTCCGAGGAGCGCAGGCGCCGCCTGCTGGAAGAGGCGGAGCGCAGGCGGCTGGAGGAGGAGGCGGAGCGACTTGCCGCGCAGGCCGAGGACCTCGAAAAATACCGCTCGGACTTCTTTGGTCGGTTGCGGGACGTCCTTGGCCAGCAGGAAGGCGTGCGGATCGAGGGGGACCGGTTCGTGTTCTCCTCGGAGGTGCTGTTCCCGCCGGGGTCGGCCGACCTGTCGCCCGCCGGACGTGCCGAGATTGCCAAGGTCGCGTCGATCCTGCGCAACGTCGCCGCCGAAATCCCGCCCGAGATCAACTGGATCATCCGGGTGGATGGGCATACCGACGACACGCCGCTGGCGGGCACGGGGCGGTTCGCCGATAACTGGGAGTTGAGCCAGGGGCGGGCGCTTTCTGTGGTGCGCTACATGGTCGATGCGCTCGCCATCCCGCCAGAGCGACTGTCGGCCAACGGGTTCGGCGAGTTCCAGCCTGTCAATCCCGCAGATACGGCAGAGGCCCGCGCGCAGAACCGTCGCATCGAGCTGAAGCTGACCGAGAAGTAAACCTAGCGCAGATCGACCGTGGTGGTGAAGCTGTCCAGCTCATTCCCGTCACGCAACAGGCGCACCGTGCCGGTGTAGCGGCCAGTGGGCCAGGCATCGGCCCGCAGGCGCTTGCCGAAGGCGCGAAAGAAGCGCGCCTGATCGCGGTCGAGGGTCGTACGGTTCGAGGCGAACGGGCCGTTCGGCCCATCGATGGAAATGTCGATCTCGTCACCTTGCTGGCCACCGAAGAGAAAGCCGAACAGCACCAGCGCCTCGCTCTCGGCGGGCATGTTCGGACGCGCGGCGGTTCCGGCCTGTATCGTGGCATAATCGGGCATGTTCGGTGCAAAGCCCGCGTCGATCACCGCACCGGGCGTATAGGCGGGGGGCTCTTGCCAAAGCGTTCCGTCTCCTTCACCGCACAGCGCCTGATCGGCGGTGTCGAACGGGTCGACCACCATCCCGTTATGCCGTACGGACATGTGCAGGTGGGGGAATTGTGTCTTGCCGCTGAGGCCGATCTGGCCAAGCACCGCGCCGCGTTCGACGCGCTCGCCGACCCCGACCCGGACCGAACCCAGCTTCAGATGGCAGTACTGGGTTTCCCAGCCATCGTCGTGGCGCAGCACCACGCCGTTGCCGCATTCGCGACCCTTGACGGCGGTGTCGGCGTCGCCCCTGTAAATCTGGTCCGCCATCCCGTCACGGCGTCCTGTGACAAGGCCGGGAGCGGCCGCGAGGACATCCACGCCCGCCTGCATCTGGGCAAGTGTGGCGAGCGCGAAATCGGTACCCTTGTGGCCATCATAGGCGAGCGGGCCGCAGGTATAGTCGCGAAAACCCGCGTCGAGGTCGCGGTCGGTATATTGCTGAATGTAACAGCTCTCGCCCAGGTCGCAGTCGACCGGCAGGCTCAGAACGGGATCGCTCGCCGCGGGGGCCGCGGCGAGCGAGAAAAGCGCCAGAAGCGTCTTGCGCATCAATCGGCGGTCAGGAGCGGCGGCTTGTCGCCCGAGATGCGTGGCGTGTCGGGCCCGAGGATGTCGAGCTTCAACTCGCCGTCCTTGACCGAAACACGGACCACGCCGCCCTTGGCCAGCTTGCCGAAGAGCAGTTCCTCGGCCAGCGGTTTCTTGATGTGCTCCTGGATGACCCGTCCCAGCGGGCGGGCGCCCATCTTGTCGTCGTAACCCTTCTCGGCCAGCCATTCGGCCGCCGGACGGGTCAGTTCGATGGACACGTTGCGGTCCATCAGCTGCGCCTCGAGCTGTAGGACGAACTTTTCGACCACCTGCAGGATCGTCTTCTTGGGCAGCGGCGCGAAAGAGATCACCGCGTCCAGACGGTTGCGGAACTCGGGCGTGAAGGTCCGCTCGATCGCGGCGGTATCCTCGCCCTCGCGCCGGTCGCGTCCAAAGCCGATGGCCGCCTTGGCCTGTTCGGTCGCGCCCGCGTTCGAGGTCATGATGAGGACCACGTTGCGGAAGTTCACCGTCCGGCCATTATGGTCGGTCAGCTGGCCATGATCCATCACCTGCAACAGGATGTTGTAGACATCCGGGTGCGCCTTTTCGATCTCGTCAAGCAGGAGCACGCAATGCGGGTGCTGGTCGACGCCATCGGTCAGCAGGCCGCCCTGGTCGAACCCGACATAACCCGGAGGCGCGCCGATCAGCCGGGATACCGCGTGTTTCTCCATGTATTCCGACATGTCGAAACGGAGCAGTTCCACGCCGAGCGTATCGGCAAGCTGTTTTGCCACCTCGGTCTTGCCGACGCCGGTCGGGCCCGCGAACAGGTAGTTGCCGATGGGCTTTTCCGGTTCGCGCAGGCCGGCGCGGGCCAGCTTGATCGCCGAGGACAACGCCTCGATCGCCTTGTCCTGGCCGAATACAACGCGCTTGAGGCTCTGTTCGAGATCCTTGAGAACCTCGGCATCGTCCTTGGTGACGTTCTTGGGCGGGATGCGGGCGATCTTGGCGACCACGGCCTCGATCTCCTTGACGCCGATCGTCTTGCGGCGCTTGCTTTCGGCCACGAGATGCTGCGCGGCACCAGCCTCGTCGATGACGTCGATGGCCTTGTCGGGCAGTTTGCGGTCATTGATGTAGCGTGCGCTGAGCTCCACCGCCGACTTGATGGCGTCGGCCGTGTACTTGATCTCGTGATGCTGCTCGAAATACGGCTTGAGACCCTTGAGGATCTTCACGCTGTCCTCAACCGTGGGTTCGTTCACGTCGATCTTCTGGAACCGGCGGGAAAGGGCGCGATCCTTTTCGAAATGCTGGCGGAACTCCTTGTAGGTAGTGGAGCCCATGGTGCGCAGCTTGCCGCCCTGCAATGCGGGCTTCAGCAGATTCGATGCGTCCATTGCCCCACCCGAGGTGGCGCCGGCGCCGATGACGGTGTGGATCTCGTCGATGAACAGCACCGCGTCGGGGTGTTCTTCCAGCTCGGTCACCACGGCCTTGAGCCGCTCTTCGAAATCGCCACGATAGCGGGTGCCTGCAAGCAGGGCGCCCATGTCGAGCGAATAGATCGTCGTGTTGCGCAGCACTTCGGGCGTTTCGCCGGCCACGATCTTGCGCGCCAGCCCCTCGGCGATGGCGGTCTTGCCGACGCCGGGATCGCCAACCAGAAGCGGGTTGTTCTTGCGCCGGCGGCACAGAACCTGAATGCAGCGTTCCACTTCGAGGTCGCGGCCGATCAACGGATCGACATCGCCATCGCGAGCCTTGGCGTTCAGGTCGACGCAGTACTTTGCGAGCGCGCTTTCCTTGCCGTCGCCCTCGGGGGCGTTGCTGGCCGTTGTGTTTTCGCTTTCGGGCTGGTCCGACCCACTGACCGGGCGGCTTTCGCCAAATGCAGGATCCTTGGCAACCCCGTGCGCGATGAAGTTCACCGCGTCATAGCGGGTCATGTCCTGCTCCTGCAGGAAATAGGCCGCGTTGCTTTCGCGTTCGGCAAAGATCGCGACAAGCACGTTGGCTCCGGTCACCTCGGTGCGACCGGAGCTTTGCACGTGGATAGCGGCGCGCTGGATCACGCGCTGGAAGGCCGCGGTCGGCACCGCCTCGGAGCCGTCGATATCGGTGACGAGGTTCGACAGATCCTCGTCGATGAATTCGACGAGGGTTCCGCGCAGTTCATCGAGATCGACGGTGCAGGCCTTCATCACGCGCACGGCATCGGGCTCGTCCAGCAGGGCAAGCAGCAGATGCTCGAGGGTCGCGAATTCGTGACGCCGTTCGTTCGCGGCCGCCAGGGCCGCGTGGATGGCTTGTTCAAGTGTGCTCGAGAATGAAGGCACGCCGGTGCTCCTCTTAATCTTGGGTCGGTGGGGGGTCGAGTATCGGCTGGACCCCCTTGGCCAACCATGTCCTCATGGTATTAGAGTTTGGTTGATCATTGCCCGGCTTCAAGGGTTTTCTTTCATTTGCCGGTCACATTTCCCCAGACCGTGATTGCACCGCGCGATTTTCGGGCGTCAGAAATTATCCTTTCGCGTGCGGATTTCGGCGAAAACGGCGGCCGGATCGGCGCCTTTCATACCCAATTCGGCCTGAACCGAGGATTCCGCCGCGCGCAGGAACGGGTTGGTGGCTTTTTCCTCGGCGAGGGTCGACGGCACGGTCGGCTGCCCCTTTTCTCGCGCAGCGGCGATCTCGGCGATACGCTTTTGCAGCGCTGCGTTGCCCGGTTCGATCGTCTGTGCGAAGCGGCCATTGGCCTGGGTGTATTCGTGGCCCGAATAGATCACGGTGTCGTCGGGCAGGGCGGCAAGTTTTTGCAGCGAGGCCCACATCTGGTCCATCGTGCCTTCGAAGACGCGACCGCATCCCAGCGCCATCAGGCTGTCGGCGGTAAAGGCTGCATGGCTTTCGGGGATATGGAAGGCGATATGTCCGACCGTGTGGCCGGACACGTCATGCACATGGACCGTTTCGCCACCGAATTCGAAACTGTCGCCATCCGACACCTGCATGTCGAGCGGGGGCAGGCGGTGCGCGTCGCTCGCCGCGCCGATCACCTGCGCTGAATGGCGGTCGAGGATCGTGGCGAGGCCTTGCACGTGGTCGGGGTGGTGATGGGTCAGGAGCACATGGCTCAACGACCAGCCGCGGCGGTTCAGCTCGTCAAGGATCGGCCCCGCCTCGGGCGCGTCCACCAGCGCCGTCTGGCCCGATGCGGCATCATGCGCGAGGAAGGCGTAATTGTCGCTGAGGCAGGGGATCGTGACGATGTCGAGAGGCATGGCCTTTTGCCCTTTCAAGTTGTTAGACTATCGTCAGCTTGGCCCATCGAGCAGGTGTCCGCAATGCATCTCGACGTGCAGGATCTGAAGAACTTCTATTATCGCAGCACGTTGGGACGGGCCGCGCAGGCGGCGGTCCGGGGTCGGCTGACCGAGATCTGGCCCGAAGCAAAGGGGCAGACGGTTGCGGGCTTTGGCTTTGCCGTACCGCTGTTGCGTCCCTACCTGGCCGAGGCGCGGCGGGTGGTCGGCCTGATGCCTGGGCCGCAGGGCGTGATGCCCTGGCCGTCGGGCATGCCGAACGTGTCGGTCCTGACCGAGGAAACAGCGTGGCCGCTGGAAACAGGGCGCGTGGACAAGCTGGTGGTGATGCACGGGCTCGAGACGTCGGAGCGGCCAACGGAGCTGCTTGATGAGTGCTGGCGTGTTCTCGGACCCGGCGGCAAGGCGATCTTTGTCGTGCCGAACCGCGCTGGCCTTTGGTCGCGGTCAGACAACACGCCCTTTGGTCATGGCCGGCCCTACACGCTGGGCCAGCTCGAGACGCAATTGCGCAAGCACCACTTCCTGCCTGAATACCATTGCTCGGCCCTTTACCAGCCGCCGTCGTTCCGGCGCTTCTGGCTGAAATCGGGGAGCCTCATGGAACGCACGGGCGCGCGCCTGCCACGGATCATGGCCGGCGGCGTCTTTCTGGTCGAAGTATCCAAGCGGGTGCATCCGCCACGTGGCTCGGCCGTGCGCGACGGCGCGCCCCGGGCGCTGGAAGCGTTCGAGGGCATGCGCAAGCCGGTGGCGAAACCGGTCTGATCCGTTGGGGTCGGCCGGGCAGGGTTGCAAGCTGCGGAATCGAAAAAACCTGCAACACGGTAACATTTTTCACGTGACTTGCCGGGTGCAAAGGGTCGCACTCGTGGCAAGTGATTGAAAACGCTGAATTTGGGGATATTTCCGTTACCGCTATACTGTATTGCGAGGCCGGGACCGCTCTGCTACATCCCCCGTGATTTAAGTGCCCCGCCAGTTCTGGTGGGGTCTCGTCACGCCCCCGGACAGCGCGGCCGCGCCTTACCGGGGCCAAGATATCGGAAGGGTGGACGTGTCCGAACCAGCTTCGATTTCCGCAGGCATCGCCGAGCGCTATGCCACGGCGATCTTCGAGATCGCGAAAGAAAACGATGACCTTGCAAGTCTCGAAACCGGCGTCAGCGATATGGCCGCGGCACTGGATGACAGCGCCGATCTGCGCAGCCTGATCAGTTCGCCGCTCGTGTCCCGCGCCGAGCAGGAAGCGGCGATAACCGCGATCGCAGACAAGATGGGCCTTGTTCCCGTCCTGCGGAACTCGCTGGGCCTGATGGCGCAGAAACGCCGCCTGTTCGTCGTGCCCCAGCTGGTCCGCGTCCTGCGCGAGATGCTGGCCGAAGCGCGCGGCGAGGTTACCGCAGACGTTACGTCGGCCAAGGCACTGACCAAGGCCCAGATGGACAAGCTCAGCAAGACGCTGGCCGACAGCGTGGGCAAATCCGTCAACATAAATGCGACCGTGGATGAAAGCCTCATCGGCGGTCTTGTCGTCAAGGTGGGCTCGAAGATGGTCGACAGTTCGATCCGCTCCAAGCTCAATTCCCTCCAGAATGCAATGAAAGAGGTCGGATAAATGGGTATCCAAGCAGCAGAGATTTCTGCGATCCTGAAGGACCAGATAAAGAATTTTGGTCAGGAAGCCGAAGTGGCCGAGATCGGCCGCGTGCTGAGCGTCGGCGACGGTATTGCCCGTGTGTACGGTCTCGACAACGTGCAGGCCGGTGAGATGGTCGAGTTTCCCGGCGGCATCATGGGCATGGCGCTGAACCTCGAAGCCGACAACGTCGGCGTCGTGATCTTCGGCTCGGACCGGGACATCAAGGAAGGCGACACCGTCAAGCGGACCAACTCGATCGTGTCCGTGCCGGTCGGCGACGCTCTTCTGGGCCGGGTCGTGGACGGCCTGGGCAACCCGCTGGACGGCAAGGGCCCCATCGAAACCGACAAGACCGGCGTGGCCGACGTCAAGGCGCCGGGCATCATCCCTCGTAAATCGGTGCACGAGCCGATGGCGACCGGCCTCAAGGCCATTGACGCCATGATCCCGATCGGCCGCGGTCAGCGCGAACTGATCATTGGCGACCGTCAGACCGGCAAGACTGCCGTGGCGCTCGACACGATCCTGAACCAGAAATCGTATAACGAAGCCGCTGGCGACGACGAGAGCAAGAAGCTCTACTGCATCTACGTCGCCGTTGGCCAGAAGCGTTCGACCGTTGCGCAGCTGGTGAAGCGTCTCGAAGAGTCCGGCGCCATCGACTACTCGATCGTCGTGGCCGCCACCGCCTCGGACCCCGCGCCGATGCAGTTCCTGGCACCTTATGCCGCGACCGCTATGGCCGAGTTCTACCGCGACAATGGCCGCCACGCGCTGATCATCTATGATGACCTGTCCAAGCAGGCCGTCGCCTATCGCCAGATGTCGCTGCTGCTGCGCCGTCCGCCCGGACGCGAAGCCTATCCCGGCGACGTGTTCTACCTCCACTCGCGCCTGCTGGAGCGTTCGGCGAAGCTGAACGAGGATTTCGGCGCAGGCTCGCTGACCGCGCTGCCCGTTATCGAAACCCAGGGCGGCGACGTGTCGGCCTTTATCCCGACCAACGTGATCTCGATCACCGACGGCCAGATCTTCCTTGAAACCGAACTGTTCTACCAGGGCATCCGTCCTGCCGTGAACACCGGTCTGTCAGTCTCGCGCGTGGGCTCCTCGGCCCAGACCGATGCGATGAAATCGGTTGCCGGCCCGGTCAAGCTGGAACTGGCGCAGTATCGTGAGATGGCGGCCTTTGCCCAGTTCGGTTCCGACCTCGACGCCGCGACCCAGCGCCTGCTGAACCGTGGTGCGCGCCTGACCGAGTTGATGAAGCAGCCGCAGTACTCGCCGCTAACCAACGCGGAAATCGTCTGTGTCATCTTCGCCGGCACCAACGGCTACCTCGACAAGATCGCCGTCAAGGACGTGGGCCGCTATGAAGAGGGTCTGCTTGCGCATCTGCGCGGCAAGCATGCCGATCTGCTTCAGTGGATCACGGACGAAGATCCCAAGATCAAGGGCGACGCCGCCGACCGGATCAAGGCTGTGCTGGACGAATACGCCGCAACCTTCGCTTAAGGAGACGCGGTAATGCCCAGTCTCAAGGACCTGAAACTCAGGATCGACTCGGTCAAATCGACCCGGAAGATCACCAAGGCCATGCAGATGGTGGCCGCCGCGAAACTGCGGCGGGCACAGGAAGCGGCCGAGAACGCGCGCCCCTATGCCGAGCGGTTCAATTCCGTGATGGCGGGGCTGGCGGCCTCGGTGGGCGGCAGCGACAGCGCGCCCAAGCTTCTGCGCGGCACCGGCAAGGACGACGTGCACCTGCTCGTTGTCATGACGGCCGAACGCGGTCTCTGCGGTGGTTTCAATGCCAATATCGCCAAGCTCGCCCGCACCAAGGCGGACGAGCTGATCGCAAAGGGCAAGACGGTCAAGATCCTGACCGTCGGCAAGAAGGGGCGCGACGCCCTGAAGCGTGACTACGGCCAGTACTTTGCTGGCCATGTCGACCTGAGCGAGGTCAAGCGGATCGGCTATGCCGACGCGCAGTCCGTCGCAAAGGACGTCATGTCGCGGTTCGACGAGGGCGAGTTCGACGTTGCAACGATCTTCTACTCGAAGTTCCAGAACGTCGTGACGCAGATCCCGACGGCCCAGCAGATCATTCCCGCCACCTACGAGGATGCGGGAGAGGACGGCGACAGCGGCGTTGCGCTCTACGATTACGAACCCAGCGAAGAGGCGATCCTGGCCGATCTCCTGCCCAAGGGCGTGGCGACCGCGATCTTCTCGGCGCTGCTCGAGAACGGAGCGTCGGAACAGGGCGCGCGGATGTCTGCAATGGACAACGCGACGCGCAACGCCGGCGAGATGATCGAGAAGCTGACCATCCAGTACAACCGTTCGCGTCAGGCCGTGATTACCAACGAGCTGATCGAGATCATCTCGGGCGCGGAAGCGCTGTGATCGGCTGAGAAAGGGACGGGACCGCAGATGACCGGCGTTCAGGCGCGATACGTGACAGAGGAGCGGCAGCCCGAGCTGCTGTTCTCCGTCTGCACGCTTGTCGCGTCCGACGACCGGTACAAGCGCCTGCTGGAGAGCTTCGAGCGGTTCGGGTTCACCTCCGAAACGACCGAGTTCATCGCGCTCGACAACCGGGGACAGAACCGGTTCGACGGGTATTCGGCCCTGCGCCGGATGTTCCCCGAGTTCCGTGGCCGCTACATCGTGATGGTTCATGACGATGTGGAGCTGGTCGATGACGGCGCCGAGGAGTTGCAGACCCTTCTGGAACTGCTCGACCGTCAGGATCCGCAGTGGACGCTGGCGGGATGCGCGGGCTGGTCGGCTGACGGCACCGAGCTGCTGCGCCATCTGCGCGACCCGCATGGCAGTTCGCGGCCGCTGACCGCCCCGCGCGAGGCGCAGTCGCTTGACGAGTGCTTTCTCGTGCTGCCGCGGGCGCGGGCGGTTCTGCCGTCTCTCGACCTGGAGGGGTTTCACCTCTACGCGACGGACATGTGCGTGCAGGCGCGGATGGCGGGGGGACGGACCTATGTCCTGCCGTTCTTCGTCCATCATCACAGCGGCGGAACCCACGGCCCGGACCTGGAAGCGAGCCGCGACGCCTTCACTCGCAAATACGAGGCGCTCGACCTCGGAACGCGGCTGCGCGCCCCGGCGGTCACCGTCTACTTCGGCGCCATGGGGGGAATGCGTCGCTGGCTGGATGAAACGGGCGCACGCCTGAGACACAAAACCCGGATGATCGCGTCGCGCGCGGGCGTCCAAAACCAGAAATGAACCGCCGGCAACGGCGAGAAACCGAATTACTAGCCTGAGAGGTCAAGACGAACGATGGCGAATAGCAAAGGCAAAATCACGCAGGTCATCGGGGCCGTCGTCGACGTGCAGTTCGATGATACCCTGCCCGAGATCCTGAACGCTCTGGAAACCGAGAACAACGGCAAGCGCCTCGTTCTCGAAGTCGCGCAGCACCTGGGCGAAAACACCGTGCGTACCATCGCGATGGACGCGACCGAGGGCCTGGTCCGCGGCGCTGCCGTGACCGATACCGGCGCGCCGATCTCGGTTCCGGTCGGGAACGCCACCCTTGGCCGCATCATGAACGTCGTGGGCGAGCCCATCGACGAGAAGGGCCCGGTTGAGGCGGACGAATCCCGTGCCATCCACCAGCCCGCCCCGACCTTCGACGAGCAATCGACCGAAAGCGAAGTTCTGGTCACCGGCATCAAGGTCGTTGACCTGCTGGCCCCCTACGCGAAAGGCGGCAAGATCGGCCTGTTCGGCGGCGCCGGCGTGGGCAAGACGGTTCTCATCATGGAACTGATCAACAACATCGCCAAGGTGCACTCGGGCTATTCCGTTTTCGCCGGTGTGGGTGAGCGGACCCGTGAGGGTAACGACCTCTACCACGAGATGATCGAATCCAACGTCATCAAGCCCGACAACCTGTCGGAAAGCCAGGTGGCGCTTGTATACGGACAGATGAACGAGCCTCCGGGGGCGCGTGCACGTGTTGCTCTGACCGGCCTGACCCTGGCCGAGCAGTTCCGCGACCAGTCCGGTACCGACGTTCTGTTCTTCGTCGACAACATCTTCCGCTTTACGCAGGCGGGTTCCGAGGTGTCGGCGCTTCTGGGCCGTATCCCCTCGGCGGTGGGCTACCAGCCGACGCTGGCGACCGACATGGGCGCGCTGCAGGAACGCATCACCTCGACCAAGAAGGGCTCGATCACCTCGGTGCAGGCGATCTACGTTCCCGCGGACGACCTTACCGACCCCGCTCCGGCAACCTCGTTTGCGCACCTCGACGCGACCACGGTTCTCAACCGTGCGATCTCGGAAAAGGGTATCTACCCGGCGGTGGACCCGCTCGACTCGACCTCGCGTCTGCTTGACCCGGCGATCGTGGGCGAAGAGCACTACAAGGTCGCGACAGACGTTCAGCAGATTCTTCAGCGCTACAAGTCGCTGCAGGACATCATCGCCATCCTCGGCATGGACGAACTGTCGGAAGAGGACAAGTTGACGGTGGCCCGCGCCCGCAAGATCGAGCGCTTCCTCAGCCAGCCGTTCGACGTTGCGCAGGTCTTCACCGGCTCTCCCGGCGTTCAGGTTCCGCTCGACGTCACCATCTCGTCCTTCAAGGCGGTTGTGGCCGGCGAGTACGACCACCTGCCCGAAGCGGCCTTCCTCATGGTTGGCGGCATCGACGAGGTGAAAGCCAAAGCGGAGAAGATGGCCGCAGAAGCCGCCTAAGGAGTTTCCCTGATGGCTAATACGATGCAATTCGACCTTGTCAGCCCGGAGCGCAGGCTTGCCTCGCTCCAGGTCAGCTCGGTCCAGATCCCCGGTGCGGATGGCGACATGACGGCAATGCCCGATCACTCGCCAACCATCACCACGCTGCGTCCGGGTGTCCTGACGGTCGAAGGACCCGATGGCACGCAGGAATACGTTGTCTCGGGCGGGTTCGCCCAGATCAGCGCCGACTCGCTTTCGGTGCTGGCCGAACGTGCGGTGCCGCGCGGCGAGATGACCCGCGAGCACATGGACGAGATGGTCGCCGAAGCCCGCCAGGCCCATGAAAAGGCCAAGACGGAAGACCACCCGAACGCGGTTGACGAGGCGGCCAAGCTGCTCGCCGACATGGTCGCGATCGGTGATCATATCGGCCTGCCCGTGGACTCGCGCGTTCCGGCGCCCTGACCGCGACGACAGAGAGAGAATGAAAGGGCCCGCGCGACCTGACGCATTCCGTGTGGTGGGAGGTCAGGCAAGACGCTCCGTAGCGAAGGGGTAAGGGCCGCCACCCCTTGGGCAAGGCACTTTCTGGGGAAGCGCTGGATAAACCTATCGCTCACTTAATCATTGATTGAGCGGCGCCCCGTAGAAACTTACGGGGCGCTGTTGTATGCCACACGGGCTGTGCGAAACCTCCCCGCCATTCGCCTTAGAATCTCGCTTTGCGCCGCATATGTGAAGTCCCGCGGAAGGAAGGGCGGAGAGCAGCCATTCTCTGCACCAGCGAACCTTTCGTGCCACTGAAGAAACAGCTGACATTCAGGCAGGGTCAAATCCGGGATCTTTTGGAGCACCGTCGCAAGACGGCTTTGAGCCCTTACCCGCCGGGATCCGGTATCGTCTTCACCGATGCTTCGCCTGCGCGTCGCAATGCCGGTCAGAAGGACCACTTCGCGCCGACGTACGGCCCCGAGAACGCCAGATCGCTCAGCGTTCTGGACTTGTCGATTTCCCATGACAGGTGCCGGTAGCCCACACCCAACGACCAGTTCGTGAACTTGTATTCGGCCGCCAGGGCCGCTTGCCAGGTCAAATCGCTGTCGCCGGTGCCCAAGTCGGCGTAATAGAGCAGATCCCATCGCTCGTTCAAGGCGACCTGGCCGCGCAGACCGACCACGGCATCCCAATTGTTGATCGTGTCGGTAAGGCGCTGCGAGCCGCCTGCTACCGCCACATTGGCAGTGGTGTCCATGTCGAGGACGCGGAAACCGCCGAACCCGTTCAACCGGTGGGTGTACTCGGCAAGCAGGTCGTAGCCCACGCCCATCGTCAGGACGAGGCCGGACACATCCACGTCGGCGTTGGCCGGAATACCGGGGCCGACAGCCGCGCCCTGGTTCTTGGACACGCTGAGATAGAGCGCATCGCCAAAAATCGACCACGGCCCGTTATTGGCCTCAAGGCTGCCCATAAGGCCGAAATCGAGATTGTCGACGATATCGCCAAAGCTGACCTCGATGTCCTGTCCGGTTACGGTCTCTCCGCCGATACCGGCGCCCCAAAGGTAGATGTACCCATTGAAGTCCCACCCTTCCTGCGCGGTCGATGGCGTGGCGCCTGCGGCGATGCAGGCAGCGAAAACGGCCCCCGACAGGCCGCGGCGATGATGGGTCACGATGGATGTCTCCTTTCTGAGAGCTTCGTCCGGCGACCGGAAAGCGCGGAATGCTTCATGTCTTGGCCCTTTCTTTCTTGTTCAAATGGAATGAGACAGGCTCGGTGCGTGGTTTTGGGTTGCGAAGTCACAAAGACATCCGACCCGGAACCTGTAGGTCTTCGAGAATGCCGGACGCAGGCTCGCCTTGGGTACTTGGCAGTCCACACGGGCTTGACGTTCGGCATGCGACAAACCTCAGATGTAATTGAGCATCTTGGACACTCAGAAGAGGACCTCCGCGAGGACAGCTATAGCGCCGGCTTCTTCGGTGATTACGAGGGCTGTCCCCGACGCCCCGAGGCGCAGGGCTTGCTCCGGGAGGTCGTTTGGCAGATCCATTAGCACGACATACCGATCCGTGCCGGCAAGCTCGCGCAAGCTGGGCAGCCCGCTTCGTGCATCGATTACGCCTTCGCCTGTGCTTGGCGGCAAGGCAGCTATCGGCACCTCGAAAGATGTGCCGGGCAAGGTGCCCAGGGCGACTCGGATCGTGTCACCAACGAAGACGTTTGTCAGGCTGGATTGAGGTAGGGTTGCAACGAGTTGGCGGTCGCCCGGGATCAGGAAGTTGATCGCTCCGTGCATGGTGGTTGCGCGGTTGCCGGGTCGGAGCGAGACGCCTGTGACGATGCCATCGGCCGGGGCCCGAACGACCGTTTCAGAGAGCGCCCATTCCGCTTGAGCAAGGGCTTGCTGGACTTCCGCGACGCCGGCATCGACTCCGTCGATCTCTGCGGCGATTCTGAGTTCGAGGCTACGCTTGCGAGCTTCTGCCGCCCGCATGTTGGCTTCAAGCTGATCGATTGTGGAAACGGCTTCCTGGAGTTGGAACTCCGTCGAGGCACCGCGTTCGTTGAGCTCAATGATATCATCGCGACGAGCGACGCCAAAACTGAGCTGCGCCTCAAGGGCGGCGATTTCGGATTCTGCGGCTTCAAGGTCTGTCTTCAACTGATCCGCTGAGGCTTCAGCGGTCACAAGCGTCGCTCTCAGGCGCGCGACTTCTGCGGCCTGCGTAGTATCGTCGAGCCGAAACAGAACGTCTCCTTCTGCGACAACGGTATTTGCCTCCACGGGCACGTCGATCACGCGTCCGGCAACATTCGGAGCAATGCTTGTGACCGTACCCTGCACCGAAATCGGCCCCGATGGCGTCGTGTGATTGAGCGCACCGATCACGACGAGCGCGATCATCACTGCAATCGTGTAAACCGTGCCTTTCCAGAAACCGTTCCAGGGCAAGATCTTGAGCTTCGCGAACAAGAGCCAGACAAGGCCGAAATAGAGACCGAGAACAATCAACATGAGCAGGTTTATCTCGCTACTTTAAGTGGGGTAAACAGGTCTCGGGGCTTGCCGCGAATTGGATTGCCGGAACGGCGGCGCGAGACGCGAGTAATGCCTTGCCCGCAGGCGATGTCGCTCGGACCTCGCCTGCGGGCGCTGGTTGCTGCGTCAGTTGCCCCAGTCAAACTCCATCATCTCGAATGTCGGTTCCTTCGCGAGAAAGTCCTGCACAGAGAATGGCAACTGGCTGAAGTTGCGCTCGAGTTTCTCGCTGATGCCCAGCGTTTCCGGGCGCGCATTCGAAAGCCCCGTGAGCGGCAGCCCCCGTGCATTCGGTTTGTCTGGAAACTGCTCCTTCATCAGTTCGTGGCGCGCCCGCATCATCTTGAACTGGCCCAAGGTATGGATGAGCGGCACAAGATGCGGATTGTGCTCTTGCGGATCCTGGTACAGGTCGAAGAACGATGCGCCGATGCCGGTCGCGGCGCCGGGGTCAGAGCTGATCCAGTGCTGCTTGTAGCGCCCCTTGATGGTCGCTGCGAGGGTGTGTCCCTGGTAGATGTGAACAAAGTCGCGCCGCGAGAACGTATCTCCGTTCAGCAAGAGAGATGTCTGGTCAATCCCGTCGATCACCCGATCGCGAGGGATAAAATCGGTTGCCTTGCCAATCCGCGCGAAGGTGGTGAACAGGTCCGTCACGTGGACGATGTCGCCAACCAGCTGGCCGCTTTCGATTGTGCCCGGCCACCAGGCGAAGGCCGGCACGCGGACCCCGCCTTCGGTGAAATCGCCCTTGCCGCCGGAGAACATGACCTGAGTCATGCCCCAGCCTGGTGGCGGGTTGTGCACCATCGGGCCATTGTCGGCCATTGCAACAAAGATCGTGTTTTCGGCGATGCCGAGGGTTTCGAGCTCCTCCATCACCACACCCACAAAGGCGTCGAGACGTTGGTAGGCCTCGGCGACCTTGCCACCGTTCTGGGTGGTTTTTTCCAGATCCGGTTTCAGGAAATTCAACCAGTTGGGCCAGTACTGGGCAAAGAACGGACGGTCGGCGTCGGCGTTACGGCGAATGAAATCGATCATCCGTTTCTCGCTTTCAGCGTCAAGCTTGTCATACCATTCATTGTTGGGCAGGCCCCATTCCTCCCCCAACTCGCCCTTCCTGCCGTCGATGATCTGCACCCAGCCTTCCGGAACAAGACCGGGATCATCCAGCTTGTAGGGGTCTGGCGGAGACAGTTCGGGGGCGAAGCCGAGGACCGCATTGGTTCCCGTGCCAAGGGGATCATAGAGCGAGGTAATCTGGTTCATCGGCGTGAACAGTGCCTCGTCGAAGCCCTGGTTGTGCAGGTAGCTTTCTTCAACGTCGCCCAGATGGCCCTTGCCATAATGCGCGGTAGCATAGCCGGCCTCGGACAGCACTTCTGCCAGCGTTACCTCGTCGCCCCGCAGGCCCGCGAACTCGTGCGGCATGCCGACGACGCCCATGCCGTGACGAACGGGAAGCCGCCCGGTCAGAAAGGCCGCCCGTGTCGGTGTGCAGGCAGGTTCCGAATACATGCGGGTGAAGTTGATGCCCTCGGCGGCCATTGCGTTTAGATTGGGCGTTTCGAAACCGAGGTTCTTTTGGATACCGGGAAACCCCACGATCCCGAAAGGTTGGTCGTCCCACAGAAGGTAGATGATGTTGGGCGGTCGACCGTGTTCGGCTTCCAGTTCGGCCAGGCGTGCGTCCAGTGCCGCGTCCTCTTCGGCCCATCGCTCGCCATTCTGACTTTGCAATACGAAGAATTCTGCGTCGTGGATGATCTGGCCATCCTGGGCCATCAGGGAGCCCGCGAACAGGCAGGCCGTCAAGCAAGAGAGAGATCGTAACATTGGGATCGTTTCCTGAGATCGTTTCATTTAGTGTGGAATCGGTGCCGATAGTCGCGCGCCATCGAGGCGAGGACGATTTCCCGGCACGCGGTGGAGACCGAGCAGCCCGCGCGCGCCGCATGGGCCTCCAGTGCCGCGCGCTCCTGCTCCGTGACCATCATGACGATGCGGGACGTTCTGCGCTGTGACCCAGGCAGGCAGGGGCGTCCCTGGCTGCTCGGGGAGTGCTGATTTGCCATTGCGACATCCAAGATAGACTTTGCAGGCAAACATCGCCTATCGTTGCCAAGTGCCACATCAAGAAAACGTCGATTTTCGGGACGTCATGACCGTCTTGCATCCCGCCACTGCCGCCCTGCAGCACCCCAACGAGATCGGCGAGTTCACCTCTTGGGATTTGGATTTCCGTCAGATCTCTCCGGGCTCCGGGGCAACACATGTATCGGTGAATAGCGGACAGTTGGTGTCGACGCTGTGGCTCCGGATGGGCAGCCGCGTCCATCAGGTCGGCTCGGCCCCTCGAGATACGCTGACGTTCGGATTTCCGGAACCGCGGGGGCTTTCGAGCTGGCGGCGAAGACCCGCTCCACGGCTGCCCCTTGTTTGCTTTGGAGCGGGCCACGAGTTCGACGGTGTCAGTGAGTCAGGATTTGCTGCGTTTACGATCAGCATCGGCCAGGCGGCGTTCGATCGGATTGCGGGCGACTTTGGCTTCGAGCCATCGCCAGAGGCGAGACAGCCGACCGTTCTGGATTTGGAATCAAGGCCCAGGGCCGCCCTGCATCTTCGGCGCAAACTGACCGATTTCTCCAGCGAAATGGCATGCGGCCCCCAGACGGAACTTGAAGAAGAGCTCGCCCTGGCGCTCCTTCTCGCGACGTTGCAAGCCGATGGAGCGCGCGATGAGGGCACATCGCGCATGCGAGACAGGGTGCTGCAACGTGCCCTCGAAATCATGGATGCTCGGGCCGATACCCCACCGGGCATACGCGAGCTTTGCGTGCTCTGCGATTCATCCCTTCCGACGCTGCAGCGCGCCTTCATTGAACGGTTCGGGATGGGTCCTAAAGCTTATCAGGTCCATCTGCGCCTGAACAGGGTGCGGCAGGATCTGCTGTCCGGAAGGCATGGCAACAGGGTCGCCGATGCGGCGAACCGCTGGGGGTTTTGGCATATGGGCCAGTTTGCGAAGGACTATCGAAAAATCTTCAATTGCCTCCCGTCAGAGGACCTGAACCGGAAGATCTGAGCGAAGAAGATCGCCGAATTCTGGGTGGTGCGTTCCCGGCGTGGCATGACACCGTTGGGAGACTGCGCCGGGAGGTCCGAAGTCTCGTGATGATCGGCAGTGGAGGCGTTGCCGCCTTAACGAAGATTGGCTATCGGCAAAGGATTTAGGCGATTACAGGCATTGAGGGCGGATCGGTCCACTCTAAGGACCTGCAGACACCGTAAATGTTGCACTTTGGACGGATGGTCCGTCTGGTGAAGCTGTGCAGCAGCGCCGGTAAAGATCATATATCGCCGCTCTGGGCCGTGAGTGACTACAGGTGCGCCCATGGCGAAAACGCAAAGAATGCTGCCCGGCACGCGTTCAGGTTGGGCTCGGAGCAGACTCAGTTCAAACGGCCTGCCCCTGTCGAGGACTGGTAGCTTTCGTTCTGTTGCTCCCTCGGGATCTCTCAAACCGTGCGCCGAGTTTGGTCCCCATGTAGAGCCATGGGCGATATAGTATTCGGTAGATGTCCGGTGGGTCTTGTGTGCCATCTTTCCGCTTTGTGAAAGCATCCATGCCATGGCGCATGGCCGGCGTCATTCGCGCGCGTGAGCGCCGCGCACGCGGTGGGACATCCACAAACTCATCCGTCCCCGGTATTCGCAATGCGCGCGGTGACAGTTTCGGAGGATCGACCAGGTCGTCGATCTCCTCGTACGGGCATGCGTATGGCCGCGGCTCGAAGAAGTTGTAGTGAACGCGATAGATGTTCAGGAGTGCGATCAACGTCCTGGGGTTGAAAATCGCGCCCTGAATGAAGGAGCCGCCGACGCGGGCGCCTCCACTTCCGGCTCGGGCAGCGACGCTCATCCTCTCGCGCAAAGAGTTCATGAAGGAGCTGACCGGTTGAAGCGTCGCCTTGTAGACCCATGGCGCGATCTCTTCGCGCAGGTCCTGGCTGAGCTCTTCCTGGTCGAAAGGAACTTGCTTCAGCTTCCGTCGAAGGTGGCGGGGCAGGATGGGAAACCCGACGACCTTGTCGATCTCTCCACTCGCCTGGGTCGAGGACCGAACCCAGAGCGAAGGAAAGAGCACGGACTGATAGTTAGAGATCTGGAACGCCGTAGCGGTTCCTCGAAGCGCCGTCTTCATGCGGTCGGCGATGAATGCCTCGCTCACTGTCTGCGGGTCCGTTTCGAAGTCGAAGCGGCCAGCATACATACCCTCGTTATGGAACTGCTTACGCGCCTTGCGATACTCCTTCACCTTGCCGAGCTTTTCCGGTTTCGTGGCTTTCTTGTTGAAGGTCATGGCCAGCCAAGCGAACCGGTCCTCCCGGATCTCCTCGTCGAAGATATGTGGAAGCAGGGGCGGCAAGGTGGCCTCTTGCTCGGTGGTCAGAACGATCGACCCTCGCGGGAGCATCTCCTTCAGGAGCGCGAAATGAGCGCCCTTCGTGTAAATATCCCTGGTCGTGACGCCCTTGAACGAGCCACGCTCTTCGGAGGTGTCGATCGGGAACCCGAACCACCCCTCCGAGATCGTCCGGATATTTTCGATCATGCTGTTCGTACGCTCGATCACATTGTCTCGAGCAGCCTTCTGGGCATCGCCCTTCCTCGGCATGCGGCGCTTTGCTCGGCTCTGGAATGTCTTGAGCTCGTTCACGCAGGCCGCGAAGAACTGCGGCTCGTGACACCGGCCAGTCGGCCGTTGCCACGAGAACTTCGGGGCCGCCTTCACCTTGCTGTCCGGATAGAGATGCTCGAGATTCTGCGGCAAGCCGTCCTTGCCGAGGTATTTGGCGTTGAACATGTCCAGAGGCGTGGCGCGAGGGTCGAAATCGACGTCGAGCCGATAGACATATCCACTGCGAGCGTCCGCAGTGATCGCACAGTTGAGCTGCGTGTTCCGCCGATCCGTCGACGTCTCCCAGTTCACCGTGAGGACCATGTCGTCGTGGCTGAAAAGGTGCTCGACGGCTTCACCGCATCGATCAACCTTGTTCTTCCATCGGCGCAGCATCTCGCGCTCGTAGGCCAGAAAGACCCCTTCCAGCCATTCGATCCGGTCGTAGATCCGGGACATGCCGATCTTCTTGCCGGTTGCGGCGGTCCCGATCATCCGCTGTATGTCGACGATCCCCGCGCTGTTTAGCACCGCGCCGAGAGTCCTGAGGTTGTCGGCCGTCGTTTTCTGCCCGGCGTGGGGCAGCGAAACGGAGAATCGCGCACCCTTCTGCCCCCGGCACGGCTTGTGAAGCACGCGAAGAGACGAAGGCGTCTTTCTCTTGCGGATTGGCTTACCATTGCTGTCTTTCGACCGCTCATGGACACCGTCGAGGGCGAATTCGTCAGGATCATCCAGGAAGCGCTTTCCACAGGCTCCGCACGATGGCCCGTCGAGTACGCCGTTGTAGTTCCTGAGCCTGTCGATCTCCTCATCCAGGTGATCCGAGACAGGATGGAGAAACCGGAGTCGCACGTGCGCCCGTCGTGGGTTCGCCCAAGGCATCGGACTGTGCGTTGGTCGGACCAGACATGCGGATCATTTTCGTATCCAAACACCCGAGAGACCCGAAGATGCTTCCTGTCAGCGCCGGCAAGCTTGTAGGCACCCGGCCCATGCTTCTCAACGAACTTCATCTGCTCTGGCGTCAGGTCCGGTCTCGTTTTCTGCCATGTGGACCTGCGTGTGCCACGATTGGTCAACGGCTGTCCGAAGTTCGAACAGCCGGGGTTCCCGCATGTTTTGATGCGATGCTGTCCAGCGCCCGGACAGAGCTGCGAGAGCTTGAAGTTGAACGTTGCCAAGCTGGTCATCAGAACCTCGGACATCCGCGGTTTGCTTTAGTCGTTTTACGACCAAGAACCAGAAAATCCACATGGCTTTAGGTCGATACGGACAGTCGTCCTGGATCTCCGCCTCGTGCGAAGGACAAGCTTGTGATCAAAGGATATTGGCTATTTTTCTAGAACCAGAAGAAGAAACGTCTGGGATGCCAGGTATTTTTTCGTTCAAGCGGTCAGGGTCTAAATCCCCGAGAAAAAGTTTCGGATTTCCTGCAGATTTCCTTGGCGTGGCTGCCGCGATTCATCAATAAATAGCAAAGACCTGCCGCGCTTCACGCGACAGGTCCTTGTTTTCAAGGCTCCCACCGTACGGAATGCGTCACGCTCGACCGGGCCCTTTTTCTTTGGTGCTGCCTGATCTCGGGCGTGTTGCTGTCCGCTGCGGGCGGAGTGGGAGATTGGACCGAACGCGCTCGGCCGCAAGTCCGACATTGGTGCCCGTGCGCAGCGTTGATGAGCGTCGCGCAACCGGTCGGGCGGGTCTTTTCATGCTCGCATTTGAAATGAACCCGGGCTAGGCTGTTGAAATCCCGTGTAAAGACGCCCGAATGAAATATTTCCGAACGCATCCGATAGGCATAGATCAAGGCGATGTCCCGCTCTTCTCGGATTTTGAGGATGACGGGGAAATGTGGACCGGTTCAGGCGACCGGGAGCGCAGAACGCCAGTGACCTTCGCCGAGCCGTTCCGATCCGTCCCTGCCGTGCATGTCACGATCTCGCTTTGGGATATCGACAATACTGCTGCGGTCCGGGCAGAGATCACCGCCGAAAGCATCACCCGCGAAGGGTTCGAGATCGTGTTCCGAACCTGGCACGACACCCGCGTCGCCCGTGCGCGGGCCACGTGGATGGCCATCGGTGACGTCAGCGGCGAGGATGACTGGGATATTCCCTGACCCGCCATCAAACGGACTGGTCCCATACGGCCGCATGGATCCGCAATGGGGCCGCCGATCCGGCGACCCCATGTATTGCCATCAGCGCTGAGATTTCGGCGTCCAGGCGAATTTCTTCATCGGCTCATCGACAGGTGTGTCGGCCACGTGGTTGGTGTAGTTGCTCATCACCTTCTGTGCGAGGCCAAGGATGACTTCGAGCACCTGCTGCTCGCCGTAGCCCGCAGCATAGAACGCCTCGAGCTGCGCCTCGGTCGGGTTGCCACGGCTTTCCAGCATGGCGAGGGTGAAGGTGCGCAGCGCCTCGAGCTTTGCGGTGGGCAGCGGGGTCTCGTCGCGCAGGGCGTTCGAGATTTCGTCGCTGACCTTCATGGCCTTCGCAATCCCGGTATGGGCCGGAACACAATAGTGACATTCATGGGCGACGTTGATCGTCTGCCAGACAACGGTTTTCTCTTCGGCGTCGAAGGAGGTCTCCTCGGCGAACAGGCGATGCAGGACCTGGTAGCCGTCGAGCAGGGCAGGCGCGCGCGCCATTACCGCATGCAGACCGGGCAGGCGACCGAACGCTGCCTTGGATTTCTCGATCAGGGGCAGGGCCGCCTCGGAGGCGGTGGTTTCGTCGAGTTTTTCGAACTTGCTCATGGTCAGGCTCCTTTTTCTGGGTTGCCGTGAATCGGATGCCGACAACCTGACCATTCTTGAGCGATCACTCAAGATCGTATTTGAGCAATCGCTCAACAACATTTCGTGAAGACCTGTTCGCGCGCCGTTGGTCGTATTAGACTCACCCTTATGCCAAGAGTTGCGACATATGACCGGGAGCGGGCGCTTGACGCCGCGATGAACCTTTTCTGGAGGAAGGGTTATCATGCCACCTCGCTGAAGGATCTCGAGACGGAGCTGGCCATGCGGCCCGGCTCGATCTACGCGGCGTTCCAAAGCAAGGAGGCGCTGTTTCGGGCAACGCTCGATCGATATTCCGAGCGGATGGGGGCCGAGCTGGCCGACCTTATCGATCAAAGCCCCTCGCCGCTGGCGGCCTTGCAGCAGCACCTTTTGAACCTAGCGGAGCTTGCCCCGTCCGAACGGCCCTCGACGGCCTGCATGCTGGTGAAGTCGCTGCTCGAAGTGCCGGAGGAGGGCGCGTTGCGCAGCTTCATAACGGGGCATCTGGACCGCATCGAAGACGCAATCACCAAGGCCCTGCAGAAAGCCCGCCAGATGGGAGAGTTGCCGGCCGAGTGCGATACGGAACGCCTCGCCCGGCGGGTGCAGACCTATATTTTTGGCCTCAAGGTTCAGGCTCAGCGCCAGACGGATCCGGCACCGATGCGCGCGCTATGCGCCGATCTAGCCGAAGAGCTGGGCCGCATCTCGCGGCCCGCCCAGGCTCAATCCATGTGATAGAGCGACTCGTAGATCGGCGTAAGCGTCTTGTCCTCGAACAGGGATGACACGCTGGTGCCGTTCCAGATGTTGAGGATCGCCTGCGTGAAGATCGGCGCGGTCGGCACGATCCGGATATTGGGCGCGTTCAGCACGGGTTGCGTGGGCTGGATCGAATCCGTGACCACCAGCGATTTCATCACGGAGTTGGTGATCCGTTCCACGGCCGGGCCGCTGAGCACGCCGTGCGAGATGTAGGCGTGGACCTCTTTCGCGCCCTTGTCCAACAGCACCTGCGCCGCCTTGCAAAGCGTTCCGGCAGTGTCGCAGATGTCGTCGACGATCAGGCAGATCTTGTCCTGAACGTCCCCGATCACCGTCATCTCGGCCACTTCGCCGGCTTTTTCGCGGCGCTTGTCGACGATCGAAAGCGGGGCGTTGATCCGCTTGGCAAGCTCGCGGGCACGGGCCACGCCGCCCACGTCCGGGGACACGACCATCAGCTCGTCCATCTGCCCCTTGAACTGCGTGCGGACGTCCAGTGCGAAGATCGGGCTGGCATAGAGGTTGTCGACCGGGATGTCGAAAAAGCCCTGGATCTGCGCGGCATGCAGGTCCATCGTCAAAACCCGCTCGACGCCGGCCTCTACCAGCATGTTGGCGACCAGCTTGGCGCTGATCGGCGTGCGCGCCT
Source organism: Lutimaribacter marinistellae (assembly GCF_042648365.1). Classification (NCBI taxonomy): domain Bacteria; kingdom Pseudomonadati; phylum Pseudomonadota; class Alphaproteobacteria; order Rhodobacterales; family Roseobacteraceae; genus Lutimaribacter; species Lutimaribacter marinistellae. The sequence continues at coordinate 46,989 of NZ_JBHRXI010000048.1, forward strand.
TGGTCCGGCGGTCCTGGCGGGCATAGCCGAAATAGGGGATCACCGCGGTGATGCGCGCGGCCGAGGACCGGCGCAGCGCGTCGGCGATGATCAGCAGCTCCATCAGGTTGTCATTGGCCGGGTTCGAGGTCGGCTGGATGATGAACATGTCCTCGCCGCGGACGTTTTCGAACACCTCGACAAAGATTTCGCCGTCGTTGAAACGTTCGACCCGCGCATCGACCAATTGCTGGTCTACCCCGCGATACAGGCTCATCCGGCGCGAGATGGCATTGGCCAGCGGTTGGTTGGCGTTCCCAGCGATAAGCTTGGGCTCGGTAAGTGTCGGCATAGGCTGTTTCCCCGGCAGCGAAGGCGTCTGTGACAGATTCGTGATGTTGACACCGCTTAGCACGCGACTACCGTCGCGCAAAGACAAGCACGGGGAAAAGGCACATGGTTGCTATCGACTATTATTTCGGAACGATTTCACCTTATGCCTATCTTGCCGGCACCCGGCTGGAGGAGATCGCGGCCAAACACGGTGCCACCATCACCTACAAGCCGGTCGATCTGCTGGCGCTGTTTGGCCGCACGGGCGGGATTCCGCCGGCGCAGCGCCACGTGTCGCGGCAGGAATACCGCGCGCAGGAGCTGACGCGGCAGGCGCGCAAGCTGGGCATGGAATTCAACCTGAAGCCTGCGCATTTCCCGACCAACATGGCGCCGTCCTCTTACGCGATCATTGCCGCGCAAAAGGCAGGCGGCGGCGATCTGGGCAAACTCTGCCATTCGATCCTGCGTGCCTGCTGGGCCGAGGAGAAGGACGTGGCCGACGACGCGGTCATCCGTGACTGTCTGCAGGGCGCGGGCTTCGATCCCGGCCTTGTCGATAGCGGGCTGCTCGTCGGTGCCGAAACCTACGCCGCGAACCTCGAAGAGGCGGTCGAGCGCGGGGTCTTCGGCGCGCCCTTCTACATCACGCCCGACGACCAGCGTTTCTGGGGGCAGGACCGGCTGGAAGACCTCGACGCACATCTCGCGGGGATGCGCGGGTGAAGGATATCGTGTCGCTGCCGCAACCCGTCCATGTCCGGCACATGGGCGACGGTCCGCGCAAGGTGCTGGCAATCCATTGCACGCTGGCCCATGGCGGTGCGTGGCGCGGTCTGGCCGGACAGTTGCCCGAGGCGCAATTCACCGCGTTTGACATGCTGCATCATGGCCGCAGTCCCGATTGGGACGGGCAGGGCGAATTCCAGGAACGCAACCTAGAGGCCGCCGAAACCCTGTTGACCGGGCCGATGGATGTCGTCGGTCATTCCTTTGGCGCGACGGTCGCCCTTCGGCTTGCGGTGAGGCATCCGGAACTGGTGCGCAGCCTGACACTGGCGGAGCCGGTCTTCTTCAAGGTGGCCGAGCTGGACGCGCCCGAGGTTCTGGCCCAGCATGGCCGCGATGCCAGCCCGTTTTTCGAGGCGTGGGAGCAGGGCGATTTCGCGCTGGCCGCCCGCCTTTTCAACCGGATGTGGAGCACGGATGACAGCCCGCGCTGGCCGCAACTGCCCGAGGCGACGCGCGACGCGATGATCCGCTCGATCCCGGTCGTACCGGCCTGCGACAGACCGCTATTCGAGGATTCTGCCGGGTTGCTTGCGCCCGGTGTCCTCGACCGTGTGACGATGCCTGTCCTGTTGCTGCGCGGCGATCTGACCCATCCGGTTATCAAGACGATCAACGAAGGTCTGGCCCGCCGACTGCCCGATGCCCGATCCGAGGTGATCGAGGGCGCAGGACACATGGTGCCGATCACGCATCCCGAGCCGGTCGCGGCACATATCCGCGCGCTGTGGTCCCGGTCGCATTAGGGGTCAGCCGGGCAGATCGCCCTTCATCAGCGCCGGCAACGCGTCTGACAGGCGCTCGACCGGCCAATCCCACCACGCGGCCTCCAGCAGCGCTGCGATCCGGTCGGGGTCGAACCGGAACCGGGCCACATGTCCCGGATTGCCGGTGACGATGGCATAAGGCGGAACCTCGCCCCTGACCACGGCGCCTGCGCCGATGATGGCGCCTGTGCCGATCCGTGCACCGGGCAAGACCATCGCGCCATATCCGAACCAGACGTCATGGCCCACGACCGTGTCACGCGTGTCGGGCTGGTACCCGTCCATCCGCTCGGGGTCGAACACCGGAAAGGGGAAACAGCTGACCCCGTCCATCGCGTGATTGGCCGACGAGGTGATGAACCGCACGCCATGCGCGATCTGGCAGAACTTGCCGAGCACCAGCCGCTCCTTGGAAAACGGAAATAGATAGGGTGCCAAACGGTTCGCCCAGTCCTGCGGCGGATCGAAATCCGAGGCATAGCTGTAATCGCCCGCCAAGAAACGCGGATGGTCGATGACCCGGTTCAGAAACGCGGTCCCTTTGTGCGTGCTGCCATCGGGAAGCGTGACGGGATACGCGCGGGACGGATCGGGCAACGGCATCAGTCGTCGGGCCGCGCCAGCGAGAAGAGGTCGGTCACCCGGCTGTAATCGCGATAGCCGAGCCGCGCGAGCGGCTGGAACGTGGTGACGTCGAAAATCCCGTCTCTCAGGCAATCATCGCGCAGGTGAATGCCGATCACCTCGCCAAATGCCGCGCGGTTCGCTTCGCCGGGCAGATCGACGATCTTCGTCAGCTTGCATTCCAATGCAGCGGGGACGCCCGCGATCCGGGGGCAGGGGATGGTTTCGCACTCCACGGCGGTCAGGCCCGCATGTTCGAACTCGTCCACCCCCTTGGGCAGCGTCTCGCAGGATGCATTCATGGCGTCGCGCATCGCGTATTCCACGATGTTGACGCAGAACACGCCGCTGGCCTCGACATTGGCCATGCTGTCCTTGGTGTTGTCCTGGTCCGGCTTGGCCCCGGTCGAGGCGAACATGACCTGCGGCGGGACATACGCGACCCCGTTGAAAAAGGAATATGGCGCAAGGTTGTTCACGCCATCCGCCCCGCGGGTCGAGATCCAGCCGATGGGCCGCGGCGTGATCAGCGCGTTGAACGGGTTATGCGGCAATCCGTGGCCGTCCTCGGGGCGGTAGAACATCACTCTCTCCGGTTGGTCGTTTTGCACGTTTGCCCATGGCGTAGCGAAGTGCTAGGGCGAATTCCACCGTTTAATCAACGAGGCAGGCGCGCAGGTGTTCGAGATCAGGCCCGAAGAGGCCGCCGATTGGTGGGAAGTGGAGGCGCTTTACGACCTGTGTTTCGCGCCGGGGCGCGAGGCGCTCAGCTCCTATCGCCTGCGCGACCACATCCCGCCCGTAAGGGGGTTGAGCCAGATCGTGCGCGAGGACGGGATCGTCGCGGGCGCGATCCGGTTCTGGCCGGTCCATGTCGGCACCGCCGATGCCCTGTTGCTGGGGCCGATTGCCGTTCACCCGACCCACCAGGGCGAGGGGCTGGGCGGCTACCTAATCCGCGCGGGGCTGGAAGCTGGCCGCGAAAAGGGGTGGAACAGGGTGATGCTGGTTGGGGATGCGCCTTATTACCAGCGGTTCGGTTTTACCCGGCTGGAGGGGGTCGAGATGCCGCCACCCACCAACCCCGACCGGATCCTCGGGCTCGACCTTGTTCCCGGCGCGTGGCAGGGCATCACCGGGCCAGTGACCCGCTGGAATCGCGTGGGATGAGCACGCCCCATTGAAACGGGCCCCCTGCATGCCGATCTTTTCCTTGGACAAAGGAGCGTCGCCATGCAGGACATTCAGCTGATCCACGATCTTGATCCCGAGGTCGAGCTTGACCGCCTTGCCGCGCATTACCACCGCGCGAATGGCGAGGGCATCAAGCTGTTGAACCGGATCGGCGGGCAGGCTGAAGGCTTGCTGGAAAGGCTGCCCGATCCGGTTCGCGCAGGGCTGGAAATGGGAACCGAACAGGCGCTGCACGTGGCTGTCCGCGCGGCGCAAGGATCACGCCGGGCCGTCCCGGATCAAAGGGAATGGGTTAATACCGCGCTGTCCACCGCGATGGGCGCGGCTGGCGGTTTCGGTGGATTGTCCACCGCCCTGTGGGAACTTCCGGCCACGACCACGCTACTGCTGCGCGCGATCCAGGGCGTTGCGGCCGAGAACGGCTTTGACCCGTCCGAGCGTAACGTGCAGTTCGACAGCGTGCGCGTGTTCTCCTCCGCCGGCCCGCTCGAGGAGGATGATGGCGCGGATCTGGGTTTTCTCTCGGCACGGGTGGCGCTGACCGGAAACTCGATGCAGCGGCTGATCTCCTTCGTGACACCACGACTTGCTCGTGTTCTGGGCCAGAAACTTGCGGCGCAGGCGGTTCCGGTGATGGGGGCGGTGACGGGTGCGGGAACGAATTTCCTCTATGCCCGCTACTACCAGCAGGTTGCGCATGTGCATTTCGGCTTGCGGCGGCTGTCGATGGATGCCGACATCCCGCGCGACAGGCTGGTGCGTGACCTTGCGCAAAGGATGCAAAGACTCGAGGCGGCCAAGTCGAAGGCCACTTGATATTAACGTCCTGACCGATATGTATTTCCGAATACCGCCTAGTTGCCTTAAAGTTGACTGGACATGATTCAATACGCGCTCAAATGCAGTGAAGGTCACACGTTCGACAGCTGGTTTCAGTCTGCCGAGGCGTTCGACAAGCTGTTGCGCGCGGACATGGTGTCTTGTGCGATTTGCGGTGGGACCGACGTGGAAAAAGCCATCATGACCCCGCGGGTCAGCTCTGCGACCCGGTCGCAGGGAGAGGGCAAAGGGGACCTGCCTGAAAAGGGGAGCCTGTCCCGCACGGAAACCCCTCTTGAGCAGGCGATTGCGCGGATGCGCCGCCATGTCGAGAAGAATGCGGATTACGTGGGTGGCGATTTCGCGGCCGAAGCGCGGCGCATGCACCTGGGTGAGGCGCCCGAACGGTCGATTTATGGCGAGGCGCGCGCCGAAGAGGCCAAGGCGCTGCTGGACGAAGGTGTGCCCGTCGCGCCCTTGCCCTTCATGCCAAATCGCAAGTCGAACTGATGCGCGTTCTGATTACCGGCGCGAATCGCGGAATCGGCAAGGCGCTGGCGGATCGCTACCGGCAGGCTGGCCATGACGTGATCGCAACCGCGCGCGACAAAAGCGCCGACGCGGTGCTGGACGTGACCGATCCCGATCAGCACCGCCATCTGGCCGATGCGCTTTCCGGCCAGGCAATCGACCTTCTGGTGTGCAATGCGGGCGTTTACCTCGACAAGGCGCAGACGATCGAGGGTTACACGCCGCAGGTCTGGGCCGACACCTTTGCCGTGAACGTCACGGGTGTGTTCCTGACGGTGCAGTCCCTGTTGCCGAATGTACGGGCCGCGGGCGGCAAGATCGCTATCATCTCGTCGCAGATGGGCTCGGATACGCGGGCTCCGGGCGGCAGCTATGTCTACCGCGCGTCCAAGGCCGCCGCGCTCAACTTCGGCCGGAACCTCGCCAGTGATCTTGCGGGCGAGGGGATCGCTGTGGGTATTTACCATCCGGGATGGGTACGCACCGACATGGGCGGTCAGACCGCCGAGATCGCAGAGGGCGAGGCCGCCGCAGGGCTGATAGAACGCTTTGCAGCCTTGTCGTTGGATACGACAGGCTGTTTCGAGACATGGGACGGCCGCCCGCACCCTTTCTAGGGCGCGACGGCGGCAGCAGGCACGCGATAGGTTTCGCCGGGATCGATGAAGATCACCATCATGTCGCCCTGCACTTCGCTGGTCATCGCTGCGGTCGCGCTGGAAGAGGTGGCCTTGCCATCCGAGAAATAGATGCGGCGTATCTCGCCGCCCGGCAGCGCCACCGACAGCGTCGCGTCGCCATTGTCCTTGTGCACCAGTTCCGCCGGGCAATCCCGCAACGCCGCTCCGGCTATCGCGGTACAGGGCACTGTGCCCAAGGCATTCCGCCCATCCGTGCCGGAGACGGTTGCCGTCTGCGCCAGTGCGGGGCCGGCGGTCAGAACCATGAGTAAGGCAATGCGCAACATCGAAATGAACCCTTCCTGAAAGACCGGGCAGGCGAAATCGCCCGTGTCGGGGCCAGTTAAGCGTCAAGCGGCCCCTTTTGTCCACTTGCGCGATGCAAACCCAACGCATAAGACGCCGTGGACCAAAGACCATGGCACGGAGACCCCTGGCCCATGCCCGTACTCGTGATGAAATTCGGCGGCACCTCGGTCGCCAATCTCGACCGCATCCGCCGCGCGGCCAAGCGCATCGGCGTCGAAGTGGCCAAGGGCTATGACGTGATCGTCATCGTCTCGGCCATGGCGGGCAAGACCAATGAACTCGTCGGCTGGGTGAACGAAACCTCGCCCTTCTTCGATGCGCGCGAATATGACGCCGTCGTCTCTTCGGGCGAGAACGTGACCGCCGGCCTGATGGCGCTGACGCTTCAGGAAATGGGCGTGCCCGCGCGCAGTTGGCAGGGCTGGCAGGTGCCGCTTCTGACGACATCGGCCCATTCCGCCGCCCGGATCGAGGATATTCCGACCACCAATATCAGCCAGAAATTCGGCGAGGGCATGCGCGTGGCCGTGGTCGCGGGCTTCCAGGGGCTCAGCCCCGAGGGACGGATCACAACGCTGGGCAGGGGGGGCTCGGACACGACCGCCGTGGCTTTTGCAGCCGCGTTTCAGGCTGAACGCTGCGACATCTATACGGATGTCGATGGTGTCTACACGACCGACCCGCGCGTGTGTGAAAAGGCCCGCAAGCTCGAAAATATCTCTTTCGAGGAAATGCTGGAACTTGCCTCGCTCGGGGCCAAGGTGCTCCAGACCCGCTCGGTCGAGCTGGCCATGCGATACAAGGTGAAGCTGCGCGTGCTGTCGAGCTTCGAGGAACAGTCCGACACGGCAGGTACGCTGGTCGTCGACGAGGAGGAAATCATGGAATCGAACGTTGTCTCGGGTGTGGCCTTTTCGCGCGACGAGGCCAAGATGACCGTCGTGTCGGTACTTGACCGCCCCGGCGTGGCCGCCACGATCTTTACCGGCCTCAGCGATGCGGGCGTCAATGTCGACATGATCGTGCAGAACGTGTCCGAGGAGGGGATCACCGACATGACCTTCTCCTGCCCGACCGATCAGGTAACGCGGGCCGAACGGGCGATGCGCGACGCCGCCGAAAAAGGCGAGCTGGAATTCGAGGACGTGCTGATCGATTACGATGTCTGCAAGGTTTCGGTCGTGGGCATCGGCATGCGGTCGCAGTCCGGCGTTGCCGCCAGAATGTTCCAGGTGCTCTCGCAAGAGGGTATCAACATCAAGGTCATCACAACCTCCGAGATAAAAATTTCCGTTCTCATCGACCGGAAATACATGGAACTTGCGGTTCAGGCGCTGCATGATGCCTTTGAACTGGACAAGGCGTCCTGATCGGAACACCCGCAAGGCGCCTGATACCACACGCAGGCAGGATAAATGGCCGACGGCACCGAAACGGAATCACGAAAGCTGCTGATGCGGCTGCGCGAGGTGATGGCCGGAGAAGAAGCCGGCCAGACCCGTCTTGACCGCATCACGCATCTGATCGCCGACAGCATGGGGACCGAGGTCTGCTCGGTCTACCTGTTCCGCGACGCCGATACGCTGGAGCTGTGCGCGACCGAGGGGCTGAATCCCGAAGCGGTCCACCAGACCCGTATGCGCATGGGCGAAGGGCTTGTCGGCCGCGTGGCGAAATACGGCAACGTCATCAACGCCCCCGATGCGCCCAAGGCCAAGGGGTTTCGTTACATGCCCGAAACGGGGGAGGAGATTTACTCCTCTTTCCTCGGCATTCCGATCCAGCGCCTTGGCGAGAATCTTGGCGTGCTGGTCGTACAGTCGCGCGTTGCGCGGGAATACTCGCCCGACGAGGTATACGCACTCGAAGTCGTGGCAATGGTGCTTGCTGAAATGGCGGAACTGGGTGCTTTCGTGGGCGAGGGGGCCGCGCTGTCTCCGCTGCACCAGCAATCGGTCCTGATCCGCGGCGGGCCGGCACAGGAAGGCTCGGCCGAAGGTCACGTTTGGCTGCACGAGCCGCGCGTCGTGGTGACGAACCCGATCGCGGACGATCCCCATGCCGAGCTTCAGCGCCTGCAGGAAGCGGTCGAAGAATTGCGTGTGGGCGTGGACCGGATGCTGGAAATGTCGCGCAGTGGCGACAATGAACAGCTTCAGGTGCTGGAAGCGTACCGGATGTTCGCCAATTCCAAGGGCTGGATGCGCCGGATGGAGGAAGACATTTCCCGCGGTCTAAGCGCCGAGGCTGCCGTGGAAAAAGAACAATCCATCGCGCGCGCGCGCATGAGCCAGGTCACCGATCAATATCTGCGCGAAAGGCTCGCGGACCTTGACGACCTTTCGAACCGGCTTCTGCGCATCCTTACCGGCCAGGGCAACGGTACCGGCGCCGAACTTCCGGCCGATCCCATCCTTGTTGCGCGCAATATCGGTCCCGGCGACCTCCTCGAATATGGCCGGTCTCTCAAGGGTATCGTGCTCGAAGAGGGGTCGGTCGGCAGTCACGCGGCCATCGTGGCGCGGGCGCTGGCCATTCCGCTGGTGGTGCATGCCCCGCGCATCACGACCGAGGCGCTGAACGGCGATCATATCCTTGTAGATGGGGATCAGGGCATCGTGCACCTGCGCCCCGAGGAAACCGTCGTCTCCGCCTTCCGCGACAAGATCGCGATGCAGGCCAAGGCGCAGGAGCGTTATGCCTCGATACGTGAGAAACCCGCTGTAACTGTCGATGGTCATACGATTTCACTGGTCATGAATGCCGGGCTGATGGCCGATCTGCCTTCGCTCGAACATTCCGGGGCCGAAGGCGTGGGACTGTTCAGGACCGAGTTGCAGTTCCTGATCCGCAGCCAGATGCCGAAACGATCCGAGCTGGTCGCGCAATACACGCGTGTCATGGATGCGGCCAAGGGCAAGCCCGTCGTGTTTCGCACGCTCGATATCGGGTCGGACAAGGTTCTGCCCTACATGAAGCATCTCGCTGAACCGAACCCGGCACTTGGCTGGCGGGCGATCCGCGTCGGGCTCGACAAGCCGGGCGTTCTCCGGATGCAGTTGCAGGCACTGATCCGGGCCTCGAACGGGCGGCCGCTGACGATCATGTTTCCCTTCGTTGCCCAGTTCGAAGAGTACAGGGCGGCCCGCGCCGAGGTCGACAAGGCCATCGCCCGCGAAACGCGCCTGGGCCATCCGCTGCCCGAAACGCTCAAGGTGGGCGCGATGCTCGAAACGCCATCGCTTGCATTCGCGCCGCAGAAGTTCTTTGAAGAGGTGGATTTCATCTCGATCGGCGGCAATGATCTCAAACAGTTCTTCTTTGCAGCTGACAGGGAAAATGAACTGGTCCGCCGCCGCTATGATACTCTGAACGTCAGTTTCCTGAGCTTCATCGAGCGCATCGTCGAACGCTGCGCGATATCGGACACCCCGCTGAGTTTCTGCGGCGAGGATGCCGGCCGCCCGGTCGAGGCGATGTGCCTCGCCGCAATGGGCATGCGGACACTGTCGATGCGCCCTGCATCCATCGGGCCGGTCAAGAGCCTGCTACTGCGCGCGGATCTGGGCGAATTGCGCAAGATCATCCTGAACGCGCGACACCGGGGTGCCCAAAGTGTGCGCCCAAGCGTGATGGAATGGCTGCGTCAGCAGGCGTGATCGCGCCTTGACCCGGCATGCCGTTTTCCGACCGGATTCAACGCGTTCCGGCGCTGTCTTGAACAGTGCTCGAAGTCTTCCCAGAGATATCCCCAGCCTTACCCACAGGGTGTTCGAGGTAGTTGGCCGAACTCCTTGAGCATAACTACTTTCATTTTTGGAACATTTATTTTCCGTGGCGGGGGATAAGTTACACAATAATTGCGAAAACCACGCATTGCGCCTCAGATATCCCGTAGCTGGAGGACATGCCCGAAAATTCACCGTTCGACCGGATCCCGGCACGGAATGCGGCCCGACAGACCGCACTGACGTTGACGGAGCGGACACCAGCGGTCCACCATCGGGTTGAAATCCCGGCACGGATCAGACACAGAACGCCAAAACGGCGTTACCGCTAACGCCGCGTTTCCGATCAAACAGGGGGGATTGCCATGGTATCCCGCGTCATTCCGGTCGAACCCTTCGATCTCGTGCTGTTCGGTGCGACCGGCGATCTTGCGCGGCGCAAGATCCTTCCGGGTCTGTTCCACAGGTTCGCTGTCGGCCAGATGCCCGGCTCGGCACGCATCATCGGATCGGCCCGCAGCGAGATGAGCGCCGAGGCGTTCCGGGCCGATGTGGCGAGAGCGATCCGCGAAGTGGCCCCCGACACGCCCGAGCGCGAGGAAACTCTCGCCGCCTTCCTCGAACGGCTCGATTACGTGGCGATCGATGTCGGAGGCGAGGCAGGCTGGAGCGATCTGACGCGCTGTCTGCGCAACGACGTGGTCCGCGCCTTCTACCTCTCCGTCGCGCCCAGCCTGTTCGCCGGTATCGCGCGACAGCTCGACGCCCACGGCCTCGCCACTCGGGACAGCCGTATCGTGGTCGAAAAACCCTTTGGCCGAAATCTCGACACGGCGCGCGATCTCAATGCCGGGCTGCGCGCGTCCTTTGCCGAGCACCAGATTTACCGGATCGACCACTATCTCGGTAAAGAGACGGTACAGAACCTCATGGCGCTGCGCTTTGCCAACTCGCTGTTCGAACCGCTCTGGAACGCCACCCATATCGACCATGTGCAAATCACCGTGGCCGAAAGCCTCGGGATCGAGGGGCGCGAAGCTTATTATGATCGCGCCGGAGCGATGCGCGACATGGTCCAGAACCACCTGATGCAGCTGCTTTGCCTGACCGCGATGGAGCCGCCCGCGAAATTCACTCCCAACTCGGTGCGCGATGAAAAGGTCAAGGTGATCGAAGCGCTCGATCCTGTCCCGCCCGAGGATATCGCCCGAGGTCAATACGCGGCCAAGGCGGGCGGCGATGGTTATCTCGACCATGTCGGCAACCCCGACAGCCGCACCGAAAGCTTCGTCGCAATGAAGGTCCATGTCGCGAACTGGCGCTGGGCGGGCACCCCCTTTTATCTGCGCACGGGCAAACGCCTGCGAGCGCGCGAATCCGAGATCGCGGTGTTCTTTCGGGATCCGCCGCACACGATCTTTCCGGGTACCGGCCCACTCAAGGGCAACGTGCTGGCGATCCGGCTGCAACCGGACGAGGGGATACGCCTGCAAACGACGATCAAGGATCCCGGCCCCGGCGGGTTCCGCCTTGCCGGCGTTTCGCTCGACATGAGCTTTGCCGACGCGCTGGGAGAAGAGGCGCAAGCGCCCGACGCCTATGAGCGCCTGCTGATGGACGTGATCCGGGGCGATCAGACCCTGTTCATGCGTGGCGACGAGGTCGAAGCCGCCTGGGCCTGGATCGACCCGATCATCGCCCGTTTCGACGACAGCCGCGACCGACCGGCGCCCTACGACCAGGGCAGCTCGGGGCCCGAAGAGGCGCTGATGCTCATGCATCGCGACCACCGCCGCTGGCGCCAGATCGGAGGATAGGATGGTACACCCGACACTTGAACAGGTCACCGCGCGCATCATCGACCGCAGCGCCCCTTCGCGCCGCGCCTATCTTGACCGGATGGACCGCGCCGCCGGGCAGGGGCCCGCGCGGGCGCATCTTTCCTGCTCGGGGCAGGCACATGCCTATGCCGGTGCCGGAGAGGACCAGTCGCGCCTTGCCGCAGGCGCGCACGGGCATCTTGGGATCGTGACGGCGTATAACGACATGCTTTCGGCGCATCAGCCCTTCGAGCGGTTCCCCCACCTCATCCGCGAGGCCGTGCGCGCTTCTGGCGGTTCGGCGCAGGTCGCGGGCGGCGTGCCCGCCATGTGCGACGGGGTCACACAGGGTGAGCCGGGAATGGAACTGTCGCTCTTCTCGCGGGACGTGATCGCGCTGGCCGCCGGGGTGGCCCTGTCGCACAACACATTCGATGCCGCCGTGTTCCTCGGCGTGTGCGACAAGATCGTGCCGGGCCTCGTGATCGCGGCGCAGGTGTTTGGCCATCTGCCGGCGGTCTTCCTGCCCGCGGGGCCGATGACCAGCGGGCTGTCGAACGATGAAAAGGCCAAGGTCCGCCAGCAATTCGCCGCCGGAGAAGTGGGTCGGGACAAGTTGATGGCGGCCGAGATGGCCGCCTATCACGGCCCGGGCACCTGCACCTTCTACGGCACGGCCAATACCAACCAGATGCTGATGGAGTTCATGGGCCTGCACCTGCCCGGCGCCTCCTTCGTAACGCCCAATACCGGACTACGCGATGCGCTGACGGTTCACGGCGCCCGCCGCGCGCTGGAGCTTTGCGCTCTGGGGGAGGACTACACACCCGTCGCCCATGTGCTGGACGAGAAAGCCTATGCCAACGGCATCGTCGGGCTGATGGCGACGGGCGGTTCGACCAACCTGCTGATCCACCTTGTTGCCATGGCCCGGGCAGGGGGCATCCTGCTGGACTGGCAGGATTTCTCGGACCTCTCCGCAGTGGTGCCGCTGGTGGCGCGGGTCTATCCCAACGGGTTGGCCGACGTGAACCATTTCCATGCCGCCGGCGGGCTGGGCTACACGATCCGCACGCTGCTCGAGGCTGGCTTGTTGCATGCCGATACCTGTACTGTCGCGGGCGGCGGGCTCGACGCCTACACGCAAGAGCCCAAACTGATCGATGGCCGGCTGGAGTGGCACGATGGAACCGAACGCAGTCTGAACGAAAGGATCCTGCGCCCTGCAAGCGATCCGTTCCAGCCCACCGGCGGGCTGTCGCGGCTCACCGGTTCCCTGGGTCATGGCGTGATGAAGATCTCGGCCGTCGCTCCCGAACACCGCGTGATCGAGGCACCCGTTCGCGTGTTCGAGGATCAGCAGGCCGTAAAAGCCGCCTTCAAGGCCGGCGAGCTGACCGGCGACGTCATCGTTGTGGTCCGCTACCAGGGGCCAAAGGCCAACGGGATGCCCGAACTGCACAGCCTGACACCCGTCCTGTCGATCCTGCAGGGGCGCGGGCAGAAGGTCGCGCTGGTCACCGATGGCCGCATGTCCGGCGCGTCGGGCAAGGTTCCGGCCGCGATCCATGTCTGCCCTGAGGCTCTGGAAGGGGGGCCGATCGCGCAGTTGCGCGACGGCGACATCCTGCGCGTCGATGCCGAGGCGGGCCTGCTCGAGATCGTCACCGAGGGCGTGGCCGAGCGGGCAATTTGCCATCCCGACCTCGCCGCGAACGGGTATGGCCTGGGGCGCGAGCTTTTTGCGCCGTTCCGGGCCGCCGTCGGCGGGGCGGACAGCGGCGCCAGCCTGTTCGGGGGTGCTTTATGAGCCGGTCTGCGTATACGCGAGAACTCTGCGCGCGCGCGCCCATCATCCCGGTCCTGACCGTCCGGAACGCCGTACAGGCGCGCCCGTTGGCCGAGGCGCTGGTCGCGGGCGGTCTGCCCGTGCTCGAGGTTACGCTCCGCACGCCTGCGGCGCTCGACGCCATCCGCGCGATGGCTGGGGTGCCGGGCGGGGTCGTCGGCGCGGGTACCCTCGTCACGCCGGACGACGTACGCGCCGCCAAGGAGGCAGGAGCCCGGTTCGGCGTGTCCCCGGGTGCGACGGACGCGTTGCTTGACGCATGCGAGGCCGAGGGCTTGCCGCTCTTGCCCGGGGCGGCCACGGCGAGCGAGGCGATGCGCCTGTTGGCGCGCGGATATGACATGCTGAAATTCTTTCCCGCCGAGGCAGCCGGCGGCGCGCCAGCACTCAAGGCCATCGGTGCGCCCTTGCCGCAGATCGGGTTCTGCCCTACCGGCGGCGTGTCGGTCGCCAATGCGGCCGGTTACCTGTCGCTGTCCAACGTGATTTGCGCCGGTGGCAGTTGGGTCGCACCCTCTTCGATGGTCGAGGCGGGCGACTGGCACGGGATCGAGGCGCTGGCCCGGGAGGCCGCGGCGCTGACCGGTTGACGCCGAGGGGGGCTGTCTGCCCCCCGCGCCTTCGGCGCCCCCCCGAGGATATTTTCGGCAAGAGGAAGGGGGGCGGCGGCGCCTAGCCCAAGAGCCGTGCGCGCAGCCGGCCCAGCCAGCCAAGGGTCGTGCCAGCGCCGTTCAGCGGTGTCTTGCCCTTCGACGCCATCGCCGCGATGCCCGAGCGGTCGACGACCTCGAGCCCGTCCTGGAACTGCAGCCGGTAGAGATCGGCGTAGATTCCGCCTCGGGCCAGAAGCTCTTCATGGGTGCCTTCATCGACAACGGCGCCGCGATCCATCACGACGATCTTGTCGGCGCTGCGAATGGTCGACAGACGGTGCGCGATCACGAGGGTCGTGCGTCCGCCCGACAGCCGGTCGAGCGCGGCTTGAACCACCTTTTCCGACTGCGCGTCGAGTGCCGAGGTCGCCTCGTCCAGCAGCAGGATCGGCGTGTCACGCAAAAGCGCCCGCGCGATCACCACGCGTTGCCGTTGCCCGCCTGACAGGGCCGAGCCGCGTGGGCCGACCCGTGTCTCGATGCCATGCTCGAGCTTGGGGAGGAAATCGCTGACATGGGCCGCGTCCAGTACCGTTTGAAGCTCCGCGTCCGAGACGTCGTCGCGCCCCAGCAGGATGTTCTCGCGCAGCGTTTCGTCGAAGAGCAGCGCATCCTGCGTGACCACCGAGTACAGATCGCGCAGCTCGTCCAGCGCGATCCGGTTCACCGGTACGCCCGACAGTTCCACCGCGCCATCCTGCGGATCGACAAGGCGCGTCAAGAGGTTGAAGACCGTGGATTTCCCGGCGCCCGACGCGCCAACGAGGGCGGTGGTCTTGCCCGCCTCGGCATGCAGCGTCAGCCCGCGAAGGACCTTGGCATCGCCATAATCAAGGCGCACGTCGCGCAGGTCGATATCGGGCTTGCCCTCGGGGGCGGGGACCGGATCGGTGGGTGACAAGAGCAGGATGGGCGCGTCGAGGAGCTCCTTGATGCGTTCCAGCGCGGCCGCGGCCACCTGCCACGTGCCCGAGATCGAGGCGAGCCGCCGCATCGGGTCGAAAGCGAGGCCGATGGCGGTGAAGAAGCTCATGAACTGGCCCACTGTCTTTTCGCCCGAGATGATCTCGGCCCCGCCGTAGAGCAGCACGCCCATGAAGCCCAGCCCCGCCATCACGTCGATCAGGCCGGTGATCGAGGCCGTCCCGAACGAGGCGCGCACTTCGGACCGGACAAAGAAATCCATATGGCCCTTGAAGCGGTCCGACTGGTACCGCTCGAGGCTGTTGAGCTTGATTGGAACGATCCCGTGAAAGATCTCGTCAAGTCGGGTCGCCAGAGTCGCGCCAAGATCGCGGGCCGAACTTGCCTTCTTGCGGACATAGCGCTGCGCCATGCCGATGGGCAGAAAGGCCAGCGGAACGCCGATCAGCATGATCGCCGTCCAGACGAGGTCGACGCTGATCGCCACGCCGATCAGCGCAACAAGCGAAATCAGGTCGCGCCCGGCGCCGGTGATGATGACCTGCCAGACTTGGTTCACGGCGGTGACATCGCTTTGCACCCGCTGGATCAGGAAGCCGGGCGGGTGGTCCTTGTGGAACGACGTGTCCTGTCGGATCAGACGGTTCAAAAGGTCGAGCCGCAGATGCGCCGCCGTTTTCTGCGAGATGTTGGCAAGCGTGACCTTCTGCACCACGCCTGCCAGCCCGCGGATGGCGAAGATGGCGAAAAAGGTGATGCTCACCCAGCCCAGGGCGCCGGAATTGCCCTCGACGAAGATCTCGTCGAACATTGGCTGCATCATGTAGCTGACCGCGCCCACCATCGAGCCTTCGATCAGCATGAAGATCACCGCGATGCCCAGAAGGCCCATGTGCTGGCGCAGGTAGTGCCGCCAGAGCCAGCCTACAAGTTCGGCCGAGGATTTTGGTTTCGCGCTCATGGCCGGGCCTGTGCAGGGTCTGTGAAATGCGTCATGACGCGCCCATTTAAGCAGCCGGGCAGGGCCACGCAAGCAGACCGGTCATTTCGGCCGATTGACCCTGCCGTCCCCGGCGCTATCGTGGCCGCAATTCAGACGGGGGCAGTGCGCGCATGACACAGGAAATCACTCTTTCGCAGGGGCGGGAATACCTTGCCATCCCAGGCCCTTCGGTGGTTCCCGACGCGGTGCTGCGCGCCATGCATCGCGCCGCGCCCAATATCTATGCCGGCGAGCTGATCGAGATCACGCGCTCTCTCGTGCCCGACCTGCAGCGCGTCGCGCGGACCAGCGGACAGGTCGCCATCTACATCGCCAACGGTCACGGCGCGTGGGAGGCGGCACTGGCGAACACGGTGGCCGAGGGCGAGCGTGTTCTCGTGCTGGCCACCGGACGGTTCGGCATCGGCTGGGGAGAGATGGCGCGCGGACTGGGCGCCGAGGTCGACGTGCTCGATTTCGGCAAACAAGCCACCTGGGACATGGAACAGGTGGCCGCTGCGCTGCGTGCCGATACCGGACACGCGATCAAGGCGGTGCTGGCCACCCATGTCGATACGTCAAGCTCTGTACGAAACGACGTCGCGGCCCTGCGCGCGCTGCTGGATGCCGAGGGCCACCCGGCGCTTCTCATGGCCGATTGCATCGCCTCGCTGGGTTGCGACCGGTTCGAGATGGACGACTGGGGTGTCGATGTCATGGTCGCGGCCAGCCAGAAGGGGCTGATGACGCCGCCGGGCGTGTCCTTCGTCTTCTTCAACGACCGTGCGGCCGAGGTGCGCGCCCGGATGAAGCGCGTCAGCATGTATTGGGACTGGGTGCCGCGCGGCGACCCACAGGAATTCTACCAGTATTTCGGCGGCACCGCGCCGACGCATCACCTCTACGGTCTGCGCGCCGCGCTGGACCTCATCCATGCCGAGGGGGTCGAACATGTCTGGGCGCGCCACCAGCGCCTGGCCGAGGCCATCTGGGCCGCCTGCGAGGCCTGGTCGGATGAGGGGCCGCTGCACCTCAACGTGGCGGATCGCACGCTGCGGTCGCATGCGGTCACCGCACTGCGCATCGGCTCACCGCACGGCACGGCACTGCGCGACTGGGTGACGTCGCATGTCGGGCTGACACTCGGCATCGGGTTGGGCATGGCGCCGCCGGGCGATCCGGCATGGCACGGATTCTTTCGCATTGGGCACATGGGGCATGTCAACGCGCATATGGTGCTGGGAATGCTCGGCGGGATCGAGGCCGGGCTGGCCGCGCTCGACATCCCGCACGGGTCGGGCGGCGTCGCGGCGGCGGCAAAGGTCATCGCCGGCGCGCGTCAGGCGCTGTAACGCGCCTCAAGCCGGTTGATCACCTGGTTGATGAAGGCCGCCAGCAGCAAGACGGGCAGGAACCCGAAGATCACCCAGAGCACGAAGAAGATCCACATGAGGTTCACCCCCAGCATGGTCAGCGCGGCGCGGGTGTAATCGGGTGCGGACCGAAGCCTATTGTTGTCCATGACTGCCTCCTGATCGGTATGGAGCTAACTGCGACGATAGCGCGCAGGTTCCAGAAGTCAGGGGTCAATTCGTCGTTACTCGGGCTGATCGGTGCGTGCATCGTCCAGTGCGCCCGGAAAAGCGGCAGCAAAGGCCGCCATGTCGGCCTCGGTACCGCAGCTGACGCGGATACAGCGGTTCTGCGGCGCTGCAAACGGCATTCGTACGAAAATGCTGCGAGCGATCAGCCCGTCCAGGACCGCCTTGGCAAAGGCGCCGTCGCGCCCGCAATCGATGGCGACGAAATTCGTGGCCGATGGCAGCGGCTCCAAACCGTTCTCGCGCGCAATGGCGGCTAGCCGCTCGCGCGAGGCCGCGATCTTGCCCCGCACCTCGTCAAGATACGCCGTGTCCCGCAGCGCCGCCAGCGCGCCGGCCTGCGCGATGCGGTTGACGCCGAAATGGTCGCGCACCTTGTTGAAGGACGAGATCAGCTCGGGCGCGGCCAGCGCATACCCGATCCGGGCGCCCGCCATGCCGTAGACCTTCGAGAAGGTGCGCATGCGGATCACGCGCGGGTCGTCCACGTCGACCGGCGCCGCCGTTCCTTCGGGCGCACATTCGACATAGGCCTCGTCAAGCACCAGAAGCGCCCCGTCCGGCAGCTTGTCCAGCGCCGCGACGATCTCCTCGCCCCGGTGCCAGCTGCCCATCGGGTTGTCGGGATTGGCAAGGTAGACCAGCTTGGCACCCACCTCGGCGGCCTTGGCGAACAGGGTTGCCGGATCTTCGCGATCCTCGACATAAGGCACCTTGTGCAGCACCCCGCCGAACCCCGCGACGTGATAGTTGAAGGTCGGATAGGCCCCGTCAGAGGTCACGACCGTATCGCCCGGCTCAACTACCAGCCGCACGAGCGACCCCAATAGTCCATCGATCCCGCTGCCCACGACGATATGGGCGGGCGTGACGCCGTGCCGGGCGGAAAGCTCCTGCTTGAGGTCATAGCTCTCGGCATCGCCATACATCCAGACCTCGGATGCGGCGTCGCGCATTGCCTCGATCGCGCGCGGCGAGGGGCCGAACACGCTCTCGTTTGCGCCGATACGCGCCTTGAACGGCTCGCCCCGCGCACGGATCTGCGTTTCGGGGCCGACAAAGGGGACGGTCGCAGGCAGCGACTGGACGATCTGGGTATAGCGGGGCTGTGTCATGGCGCGCAGATAACCGCAGCGCGCTTGCCGCGGCAAGCCCCAAGGCCGCGGCGCTTTTGCCCCCACGTCCCGCTGGCCTCCGGCCTGTCAGCCGTGCAGACTGAGCCCCGACACGAATGCACAGGGAGGTCCCATGGCCCGCGTTTCCGTCGATTACCAGGATCACGTCGCCCATGTCACGCTGACACGCGGCGACAAGATGAACGCGCTCGATGATGCGATGGTCAAGGCCATCGTCGCCGCCGGGCAGGAGGTGGCCGCCTCGGACGCGCGCGCCGTCGTGCTTGCGGGCGAGGGGCGCAGTTTCTGCGCGGGACTGGATTTCGCATCGTTCATGCAGATGGGGAACATGAACCCCGAGGAATGGCTGATGACCCGCAGCCACGAAGATGCCAACGAGATGCAGGAAATCGCGATGGTCTGGCGCCGCGTTCCGGTCCCGGTGATCGCCGCGGTGCAGGGCCACGTCTACGGCGGCGGGCTGCAACTGGCGCTGGGCGCGGATGTGCGTATCGCCGCACCCGATGCCAAGCTTTCCCTGATGGAGATGAAATGGGGCCTTGTTCCCGATCTCGGCGGCATGGCGCTTCTGCCGCAACTGGTCCGCTCGGACGTGCTGCGGCTGATGACCTATACCGCGCGTCCCTTCGCTGCGCGGCAGGCGCTCGACTGGGGGCTGGTGACCGAGATCCACGACGACCCGCTTGGCGCCGCGCAGGACCTCGCGACCGAGATCGCAGGCAAGAGCCCCTCTGCCATCCGCGCCGCGAAACGCCTCATTGGTGTTGCCGAACAGGCGGACCGGGCCACCGTGCTTCTGACCGAATCGCGGGAATCCGTCGGCTTGATCGGGCGCAAGCACCAGTTGGAGGCGGTGGCCGCGAACATGCAGGGCCGCGAACCGAATTTCGACTAGGCAATAGGCAGACCGGCGCGCCGCAGGCCGCGCTCCTGGCCCCGTCGTGGATAGGGCGCGCCGTTTCGCGTAGACTGCGCGCATGTCGGACAGGCCTGCGCATTCCTCGTTCAGATTTTCCGCGCCGCTCTCGACCGGCGCGCAGGCAAGTCACGAGGTCCATTTCTCGGGCTCTGGTCCGCCAATCCTCATCCTGCAGGAATTGCCGGGCATCGGCCCGCAGACGTTGGAGCTTGCGGCCCGCCTGAACCGGGCCGGCTTTTCCACTTACCTGCCGCATCTCTTCGGACCGTTCGGGCGCGAGGCGATCGCGGCCAACGCGCTGCGCCTGTTCTGTGTCCGGCGCGAGTTCCACCTGTTCCGCCGCGGCGGGCAAAGTCCCGTCGCCGCATGGATCGCGGCGCTGGTGGCCGAGATCGACAGCCGCGCGGGCGGGCAGGGGGTCGGGGTCATCGGCATGTGCTTAACCGGTAGTTTCGCGCTCCCGCTCATGGCCGAGGACGCGGTGCAGGCCGCCGTGGCCAGCCAGCCCTCGCTGCCGCTTCTGGGCGGCTCCCATCTGCACATGTCGGCGGCCGAGATCACGGCGGCGAAACACGCGATGGACCGCAAGGGGCCGGCCCTTGCCATCCGCTTCCGCGACGACCGGCTGTCGACCCGAGCACATATGCGCGCGGTCGAGGCCGCCTTTGGCGATGCCGTTCAGGTGGTCGAGTATCCCGGCCGTGGCCACTCTCTGCTGACGCTGGATTTCCACGCCCCGGCCTATGCGCGGGTAGAGCGCTACTTCCGGTCGCGCTTCGGCCTTGAAACCGGCAATCCGCGTCAGGGTCGCGATTGAACCTCGGCCGCCTGTCGCAGGTCCGCCTCGAACAGGTGCGTCGCCTCGGCCCGCTCGCCATCCGGCAGGCGCAGCAGGTATGACGGGTGGACGGTAATCAGAACCGGGGTGCCGTCGGTCGTTTCCTCGATCGTGCCGCGCCGCGACAATAGTCCGGCACGCTTGCCCGTCAGGCTTTCGACCGCCGTGGCGCCCATGGCAAGGATCAGCCGCGGGCGAACCAGCGCGCGTTCCTGGTCCAGCCACCATTTGCACTGCTGCACTTCGCCCCGGTCGGGTGCCTGGTGGATGCGCCGCTTGCCGCGCGGGACGAATTTGAAATGCTTGACCGCATTGGTGACATAAGCGCGTCCGCGATCCAGCCCGGCGCGCCGGGCCACCTCGTCGAACAACCGGCCCGCCGGTCCGACAAAGGGCCGCCCCTCCAGATCCTCGCGGTCGCCCGGCTGTTCTCCGACCACCATCAGCGGCGCGTCCGGCGGCCCTTCGCCCGGTACGGGCTGGGTCGCGTTGCGCCACAGCGGGCAGCGGCGGCACCCGGTCAATCCGGCCAGCAGCGCGGCCCGGTCGCCCATGGGCGGCGGTTCGGCGCGCTCTGCCGCAAGGCGGTCGGTGATGCGCGCCGCGCGCGCTGGGGCAAGCGTCGGCGCGGCCTCCGCCATCTCCCGCGCGCGGGCCTGCGCGGTCGCCACCATCTCGGGGATCAGCTGCGTCTCGGGCATGTTCTTCCAGTACTTCTTGGGCATCTCCGCGTGCATCGCATCCAGCTTCAGCCGCGCCGGGTTGAAGATGTTGCGGAAATAGGTCCGCCAGAGATCTTCAGCGGCATCCTCGGGCAGGTCGGGGCGGGGTGCGCCCGCCTCGAACCTGACCCCGCGCCCGTCGAAATGCGCCGACAGGTCCGGGGTAAAGATCGACCAGTCCATGTCGCCGAAGCGTTTCGCAAAAAAAGGCGCGGTGGCCTCCATGATGAAATGCGACGGTTCGAACCACGCAGCGAATTGCCGCCGTCCGCCGCGCGGCTCGGCAACCTCGCGAAACCGGACAAAGGCGGTCATCTTGTGCTTGTCGCGCCCGACCTCCTTGGCCATCCGGTTCAGTCGGTCGATCCGCGCATCGCCACGGTCTGACAGCAGGTGGCGATTGCCCCGCAATGCCCAGAGCAGAGTGTAGAGCCGCGCGAACCGTTCCGGGTCGGAATGCCAGATCACCTGCCGCGCCAGCTCGACAAAGCCCTTGGGCACCGTCACGGCATCGCCGCGCGCGGGGGGCAGCGGCTCTGCAAACAGGTCCGGCTCGGCCTCGCCCCGGAACCACAACACCTCTTCGGGCGGAACGCCGGCGCCCAGCAGTGCGCGCGCCTCGTTGCGCCAGGCCTCGAAGGTCCCGATCTGGGGCAGGACGACCCGCCGCATCAGATCAGTTGCAACTGCTCTGGCGGCGGTGCGAACCGCGCCCTCAGGTCGGCCGCGTCCAGCGCCGCACCGGGCCGCCAGTCGAGCAAGGTGATAAACGGGCGCGCCTGTTTCAGGTTGGCGCCCATGCGCCGCAGATCCTCGTAGCGCAGCGTACGGTGCCGCCGCGTGGTCAGGATGCGGCCCACCGTCTTGGCCCCGATACCCGGCACGCGCAGCAAGGTCTCGCGATCCGCGCGGTTCACGTCCACCGGGAACAGGTGGCGGTTTGCCAGCGCCCAGGCCAGTTTCGGATCGATGTTCAGGTCAAGGTTGCCGTCCTCGGTCGCCCCGGTGATCTCATCCACGTCGAACCCGTAAAACCGCAGCAGCCAGTCCGCCTGGTACAACCTGTGCTCCCGCATCAGCGGCGGCTTGATCAGCGGCAGCGCGGCCGATGCGTCGGGGATCGGCGAGAAGGCCGAGTAATACACCCGTTTCAGCCGGTACGAGGAATAGAGCCGCGTCGAGCTTTGCAATATCGTCGCGTCCTTGGCCCCATCCGCACCGACGATCATCTGCGTGGACTGCCCGGCAGGCGCAAATTTCGGCGGCCGCTTCCCGGTGAAACTCCGCTCCTTTCGCGACTCGCGCCTGACCCGGACATCGGCCATCGCGCGGCGGATCTGGTCGGGCGATTTCTCGGGCGCATAGTTTTTGACCGCCGCATCCGTCGGCAGCTCCACGTTGATCGACAGCCGGTCTGCGTAAAGCCCGGCCTCCTCGATCAGCGCAGGGTCGGCATCGGGAATGGTCTTCAGATGGATATACCCACGAAAGTTGTGCTCCACCCTCAGCATCCGCGCGATGCGTACCATGTCGGCCATCGTATCGTCGGGCGAGCGGATGATGCCCGACGACAAGAAAAGCCCCTCGATATAGTTCCGCCGATAGAATTCCAGCGTCAGCTGCACCACCTCTTCGGGCGAGAACCGCGCGCGCCGGACGTTGGAGCTGACCCGGTTCACGCAATAGGCGCAGTCGTAGATGCAGAAATTCGTCATCAGGATCTTGAGCAGGCTGATGCAGCGCCCGTCCGGCGCATAGGCGTGGCAGATTCCCGACCCGGTGGTCGAACCGATGCCCTTGCCATCGCGGGAACCCCGCCTCTGACCACCCGACGAGGCGCAGGAGGCATCGTATTTCGCGGCGTCCGACAGGATCGCCAGCTTCTGATCCAGATTCAGCTTTCCCATGCGTTCTTGATATGTTCCGATCCGGAAAACATCAAGCCCCGCGCCTCTTTCCCTCGGCTTCCCCTTTCGGTATTGCAGGTCGCAACCCGGAAACAGACATCTGCGAGTGCCCCATGGCGATGGACAAGACCTTTGACGCGGCCCAGGCCGAACCCCGCCTCTACGCGGCCTGGGAACAGGCCGGCGCTTTCAAGGCGGGCGCGAACCGTTCGCGCGACGAAAGCTTCACCATCATGATCCCGCCGCCCAACGTCACGGGTGCGCTGCATGTGGGCCATGCCTTCAACAACACGCTGCAGGACATCCTGATCCGCTGGCACCGGATGCGCGGCTTCGACACGCTCTGGCAGCCGGGGCAGGACCATGCCGGCATCGCCACGCAGATGCAGGTCGAAAAGATGCTGACCGCCACGCAGCAGCCCTCGCGCACTGAACTCGGGCGCGAGAAATTCCTGGAAAAGGTCTGGGAATGGAAGGGCCAGTATGGCGGCACCATTGTGGAACAGCTCAAGCGCCTCGGCGCGTCCTGCGACTGGTCGCGCAACGCCTTCACCATGGCAGGCGCCGCAGGCGATCCGCGCACCGGCCATGAGAACTCGCCCAATTTCCACGACGCCGTCATCAAGGTCTTCGTGGAGATGTACAACAAGGGCCTGATCTATCGCGGCAAGCGGCTGGTCAACTGGGACCCGCATTTCGAAACCGCGATTTCCGATCTCGAGGTCGAGAATATCGAGGTCGCCGGCCACATGTGGCACTTCAAGTACCCGCTCGCCGGCGGCGAGACCTATACCTATGTCGAGAAGGACGAAGACGGAAACGTCATCCTCGAAGAAGAGCGCGACTATATCTCGATCGCAACGACCCGCCCCGAAACCATGCTGGGCGACGGCGCGGTCGCGGTTCATCCGTCGGATGAGCGTTACGCTCCAATTGTCGGAAAACTCTGCGAAATACCGGTTGGCCCGAAAGAGCATCGCCGCCAAATCCCGATCATCACCGACGAGTATCCCGATCCCGATTTCGGGTCCGGGGCGGTCAAGATCACCGGCGCGCATGATTTTAACGACTACCAGGTCGCC
This sequence comes from Lutimaribacter marinistellae, assembly GCF_042648365.1. NCBI lineage: Bacteria > Pseudomonadati > Pseudomonadota > Alphaproteobacteria > Rhodobacterales > Roseobacteraceae > Lutimaribacter > Lutimaribacter marinistellae. The sequence continues at coordinate 71,175 of NZ_JBHRXI010000048.1, forward strand.
AAGCGCGGCGGCATCCCGCTCTACCGTCTGATGGACACACGGGGGCATATGCGCGACGACGGCGCGCCTTATTCTGAAGAGGCCGCCAAGGCGCAGGGGTATGCGCGCGGTGCGGCCTTCACCGAATCCGAGATCGACATCATCAACCTTGTCCCCGACCACCTGCGCGGGCTTGACCGGTTCGAGGCCCGCAAGCGCGTGGTCGAGGAAATCACGGCCGAAGGCCTCGCCGTCATGACCCGCGCTGACAACCCGGTTCTGGGCAAGAAGCTGGCCGAGGATGACGATCCGGCCGCGCTGATGCCCCTGGTCGAGGCCAAGCCGATCATGCAGCCCTTTGGCGACCGCTCCAAGGTCGTGATCGAGCCGATGTTGACCGACCAGTGGTTCGTCGATGCCGAAAAGGTCGTCGGCCCCGCACTGGACGCGGTCCGCGACGGCACCGTCAAGATCATCCCCGAGTCGGGCGAAAAGACCTATTATCACTGGTTGGAAAACATCGAGCCCTGGTGCATCTCGCGCCAGCTGTGGTGGGGTCACCAGATCCCGGTCTGGTACGGGTTCGACCTGTCTTGCGGCAGTTTCAAGGATGACGAGGGCGACGGCACGCTCGACCTCGTGGAAATGGGCAGGCTGCTGTCCGAACAGAAACTGCTGCTCGGTGACGAGCACCATTTCTGCGCGCCCGATTTCGACAGCGTCGTCACGCGGGTTCAGGATGCCGAGGCCTCGCTGCCGACGCCGCTCAACCACGCCCGCGTGGTCGAGGTCGAAGACCGCAACGCCGCGCTGCACGCCCTGGCCACCTCGCTTGCGGAATACGAGATCAGCCAGGATCCGACCCGGCTGGTCTACCCGGTCTGGCGCGACCCCGACGTTCTGGACACCTGGTTCTCCTCCGGCCTCTGGCCCATCGGCACGCTGGGCTGGCCCGAGGATACGGACGAGATGCGCCGCTACTTCCCGACCGATGTTCTGGTCACAGGCTTTGACATCCTGTTCTTCTGGGTCGCCCGGATGATGATGATGCAACTGGCCGTGGTCGATCAGATCCCCTTCCACACCGTCTACCTGCACCAGCTCGTCCGCGACGAGAAGGGCAAGAAGATGTCCAAGACCACCGGCAACGTCATCGACCCGCTGGAAATCGTCGACGAATACGGTGCCGACGCGCTGCGCTTCACCAACGCCTCGATGGCGGCCATCGGTGGCGTGCTGAAACTGTCGCGCGACCGGATCGCGGGTTATCGCAATTTCGGCACAAAGCTCTGGAACGCCGTCCGCTTTGCCGAGATGAACGGGGTTTACGATGGTACAAAACGGTCAATTGGCCGTGTGGAGGATGTACAAAACGCACAATTCGCGGTGAACCGCTGGATCGTCGGCGAAACGGCCCGCGTCCGTGAAGAGGTCGATGCCGCATTGGCCAGCTATCGGTTCAACGACGCGGCCAACGCGCTTTACGCCTTTGTCTGGGGCAAGGTCTGCGACTGGTACGTGGAACTGTCCAAACCGCTTCTTCAGGGCGAAGACATTGATGCCAAAGAAGAAACCCGCGCCACCATGGCCTGGGTGCTGGATCAGTGCATGATCCTTTTGCACCCGATCATGCCCTTCGTCACCGAAGAGCTCTGGGGCCTGACCGCGCAGCGCGACCAGATGCTGGTAACGACCGAATGGCCCAGCTACGCTTCAGTGGAACTCATTGATTCCAAAGCGGATAACGAGATGAACTGGGTCATCTCGGTGATCGAGAACACGCGATCGGCCCGCCAACAGATGCGCGTTCCCGCTGGCCTCTACGTGCCGATGATCGTGACCGAGATAGACGCCGACGGCCAGGCCGCGTGGGACCGGAACGAGACACTGATCAAGCGTCTCGCCCGCATCGACAGCCTGACGAGGATGGACGCCCCGCCCAAGGGCACCATCTCGATCTCCGCTCCCGGCGCGTCCTTTGGTCTGCCGCTTGCGGACATCATCGACATCGGGGCCGAGAAAGAGCGCCTTGAGAAGGCAAAGACCAAGCTTTCCAAGGAGTTGGGCGGCCTTCGGGGGCGGCTGAACAACCCGAAATTCGTTGCGTCCGCTCCCGACGAGGTTGTCGAGGAAGCCCGCGAAAACCTAGCCGCCCGAGAAGAGGAAGAGGCGCGTATCAACGAGGCACTCGCCCGGCTGGCCGAGATCGCGTGACCTCTCTTCGTCTTTCCAGCGCGTGACAATCCGAACCCGCCACTCTCGCAAGTGGCGGGTTTATTTCTTATACTCACCGGATGATCCGCAGTTTCCGAAACCTGATCGAACGCCAGATCCTCAAGGCCCGCGCCGAGGGGCAGCTCGATCACCTGGAAGGCGAAGGCAAACCGCTTCCCGACCGATCGGGTGAAGGCGACGCGGCACTTGCCGCCGGTCACAGGATCATGGCCGAAGCGGGGGTGATCCCGGAAGAGTTTCGCCTCAAGAAAGAGTTGGACGCCGCACGGAAGGCCTATCCCCAGCTCTCCGACCCGGCAAAACGCAAGGCTGCGATGGCCCGGATCGCCGATCTGGAAATGCGTTGGAACATGGCGCGCGATGCCCGGCGCAGCTTCTTTCGGTAATGCTGACTGATCCCTGCGCGGGTCTGGACAATGGCCGGTCGCAGGCTAGTGTCGCCTCGTCAGCCAAAGGGAGCCTGCGCAATGGAAAAATTCGGGAAAAGCCAGCCTGTCAAACGGGTCGAGGACGTCCGCTTCCTTACCGGGGCGGGGCGATATGTCGATGATATCGCGCCGGAAAACGCATTGCATGTCGCGGTGCTTCGCAGCCCTGTTGCGCATGGAACCATAACCGCTCTTGACCTCGATGGCGCGCGATCCGCCGATGGGGTGCATCTCGTGCTGACGCTGGATGATCTGAAGGACGCCGGAATCGATACCGCCATGAATGCCACCGTCGTGACGAATCGTGACGGCAGCAAGGGGGCGGCCCCGGTCCGAACCATGCTTGCGGGCAAGCGCGTTCGTTTTGTCGGTGAACCGATCGCGGTAATCGTGGCGGACACGCGAGAGCAGGCGCGCGACGCGCTGGAACTGATCGAACTGGATATAGATGATCTTCCTGCCAAGACCGACCTGGGCCCCGGTGGACAGCTCATTCATGACGAAGCCCCTGAAAACAGGGCGTTCGACTGGGACATGGGCGACGAGGAAGCGACCCGGGAGGCGTTCGAAACCGCCGCGCATACGGTTGCACTTGATGTCGTAGACAACCGGATCATCGCCAACTCGATGGAGCCGCGTGGTTGCTACGCCGAGTGGGATGGGACGCGCCTGCATCTGAGCTATGGCGGGCAGGGCGTTTGGGGTGTGAAGACCCAGCTTTCGGAAAAACTGGGTCTTGAACCGGAGAACGTGCGCGTGACCAATCCCGATGTCGGGGGCGGCTTCGGGATGAAGGCGATGGCCTATCCGGAGTACTTCGCCGTTGCCCATGCAGCCCGAGTACTCGGGCGCCCCGTACGATGGATGTCGGACCGGACCGAGGCGATGTTGAGCGACAATCACGGCCGCGATCTGACTTCGCTGGCGGAACTGGCGTTTGACGCCGACCTCAGGATCACCGCCTACCGGGTGCGCACGCGCTGCAACCTCGGGGCGTACAACTCGCAATTCGGTCAGCCGATCCAGACGCAGCTTTTCTCGCGCGTATTGACGGGGGTGTACGACATCCAGACGACCTGGCTGCAGGTTGAGGGCTATTACACCAACACCACGCAGGTTGATGCTTATCGCGGTGCGGGGCGCCCCGAGGCGATCTACGTGCTGGAACGTGTCATGGACCGCGCTGCGCGCGAATTGGGCGTGGATCCCTGGGAGCTTCGACGTCGGAACTTCATCCGGCCAGAGGCGTTCCCGTATGGCACTGCAACGGGCGAGACCTATGACGTGGGCGATTTCGACAAAGTCCTGAAACGCGCTGCCGCCGAGGCCGAAGCCGACGGTTACGGCGCGCGCAAGAGTGCCGACGCCGCGCGCGGCCTGCTTCGGGGCCAGGGCCTGTGTTACTATATCGAAAGCATTCTCGGCGATCCTTCCGAAGGCGCGAAGGTCGAGTTTTGCGAGGATGGCACGGTGAACCTCTACGTCGGAACGCAGTCGAACGGGCAGGGGCACGAAACCGTGTTCGCCCAGTTCCTTGCCGACCAGACCGGAATTCCCGCCGATCGGATCCGGGTCGTGCAGGGTGACAGCGACCTGATTGCACAAGGTGGCGGTACCGGTGGGTCACGCTCTGTCACCGTGCAAACCACGGCAACACTGGCGACGGTTGACGTCATGGTCGAGGCCTTCACGCCTTACCTGGCTGAAAAGATGGGAGTCGATGAGGGCGCCGTTGTGTTCGACGACGAAACCTTTCGCGCACCGGGGTCAAACCTGACACCGACCATGCTGGAAACGGCTGAAATGGCCCGTGCAGATGGCCGGATGGAGTTGCTGAGTCATGAGGCCCGCGCAAAGCTGCCCGGACGCAGCTATCCCAACGGCGCGCATGTTGCCGAAGTCGTGATTGACCCTGAAACCGGAGAAACACGCGTGGATCGCTACACTGTGGTCGACGATTTCGGTAATCTTATCAATCCCATGCTGGCCGAAGGGCAGGTGCATGGCGGGGTTGTGCAAGGCATAGGGCAGGCCATTACCGAGCATGTTGTGCATGACGCAGATGGGCAACTGCTCACGGCGACGTTCATGGACTACGCCTTGCCACGTGCCGCTGACGTGCCCATGATTGAGTTCTCTTCCGAGCCGGTGCCTTCGACCGCGAACCTCATGGGCATGAAAGGCTGCGGCGAGGCAGGCACCGTGGGTGCGCTGGCTGCAGTGGCGAACGCGGTTCAGGATGCGCTCTGGGATCGGGGGGTGCGCCAGGCTGACATGCCGTTCACGCCGCTCAAAGTATGGGAATTGTTGAGAGATGAATCTGTCGCGGCTGAGTAGGAAACTTCTGGGATGGCTCGGGCGTCCGCTGTCCTCGGGCCATTCGGCAGAAGCGCGGCATCGCGAGGCACTCACCCACGTGATCATCCTTGACGGTACCATGTCGACCCTTGAGCCGGGCAACGAAACGCATGCCGGTCAGCTTTATCGCATGATGTGCGAAATGGGGCCGGGCATATCGGTTTTTTACGAGGCTGGTGTGCAATGGAAGAGCTGGAAAAAGACAGGCGACGTGGTCGTCGGCCGGGGTATCAATCGACAGATCCGGCGCGCCTATGGCTATCTTGCCTCGCGGTACAAGCCCGGCGACCGCGTCTTTCTGTTCGGCTATTCGCGCGGTGCCTATGGCGTCCGCAGCCTTGCCGGTGTTATCGACATGGTGGGCCTGCTGAAATCGGAACATGCGACCGAGCGAAACATCAGACAGGCCTATCGCCATTACGAACGCAATCCGCGCGGCACCCATGCCGCAGACTTCGGACGCGCCTATTGCCACGCGCACGTCGAAATCGAAATGATCGGCGTATGGGACTCCGTCAAGGCGCTGGGCCTACGCCTGCCGCTTTTGTGGCGTTTTGCCGAGGCGCGGCATGCCTTTCACAACCATGAGTTGGGCCCGAGCGTGCGGTCGGGCTACCAGGCGCTTGCCCTAAACGAAACACGCGAGGTGTTCGCTCCTGTCCTGTGGCAAAGTTCGCCTGCCTATAGCGGCCATCTTGAACAGGTCTGGTTTCGCGGGGCGCATGGCGATGTCGGCGGGCAACTGGGTGGCTTCGAAGAGGCGCGTCCGCTCTCCAACATCTCGCTTGTGTGGATGATGGAGCGCGCGCAGGCACATGACCTGCCATTGCCGGAGAATTGGCGCCTGCGCTTTCCAACGGATCCCGAGGCGCCCTCGGTCGGTACGTGGCGCGGCTGGGGAAAGCTGTTCCTGCTGCGGCGGGCACGGGTAATGGGCGTGGACCGCAGCGAGCGGTATCACGAAACAGTCCCGCCCGAGATGCAAGGCGACCCGGCACCGAGCCTATGGCGTTTCATTCCCGGTTTTCGCGCCCCGCAGATCCACTGAGCGCACTTTAACCAACGACATTGAGAACGATACAAGTCGTGGAACCGGTGGCATAGAGCCGGCCATCAGCCGTTCCGCGAATTTCTCCATGCGCGACACCGGTGGAACGACCCACATGATCGGCGATCCCGACGCAGTCGATCTGGGTGCCCAGCGGGATCGAGCGGATGATGTTTATCTTGTACTCCAGCGTCGTGTAGGCGGCACCGGCAGGAACGCGCGTCTGCACCGCGCAGGCCATCGCGCTGTCGAGAAGCGTACCGTACCAGCCGCCGTGAACCTGGCTAAGAGGGTTGCAAACGGCGCGCGTGGGCGTGCCGCGAAAGGTTACACGCCCTTCTTCGACCGCGTGAAGATCGTAGCCGAGCGTTTCAGCAATCGGCGGGGCAGGCAGCCTGCCATCGAGTATGCCTTGCATGAATTCCAAACCGGACATGGTGGCCATGTCGGCGGGTGTCAGCAGGTCCTGCGCTGCGTGCATGGAATGTCCTCCCTGATGACCGGAACGCTACCAGCCGGGCAGGGGTGGACAAGACTTACGCCACGTTCTGCAGCGTGACCTTGGGCACAATCCCCAGGGCGTGGCAAACATCGCGGGTCAATTCGGGGCGGTTAAGCGTGTAGAAATGCAGCTTGTCCACGCCGCCCTCGATCAGGTCCGAACACAGCTCGGTGCAGATGGCCGTTGCCAGCAGATCTTCGCGCCCGTCGCGGGTCGCTTTTTCAAAGGCGTTTTCGACCCATGCGGGTATCTTTGTTCCACACATCTGTGCGAAGCGCCGCGCGCCCTTCCAGTTTTCGATCGGCAGGATGCCCGGCGTGATCGGCTTGTCGATACCGGCCTTTTCGCAGGCGTCCCGGAACCGAAAGAACGTTTCGGCCTCGAAAAAGAACTGCGTCAATGCTTCGTCAGCGCCGGCATCTAGCTTGCGCTTGAGCCAGTCCACATCGGCTGCCGCGTGCGGTGCCTCGGGGTGAATATCCGGGTAGGCGCCGACGCGAATGGTGAATTTGCCGGTGTCGGCCAGCGCCTCGATCAGCTCTACCGAATTGGAAAAGCCGCCGGGATGCGGACGAAATTCACCCTCTCCTTTTGGCGGATCGCCACGAAGGGCCACGATATCCGTCACGCCAGCCTGCGCGAATGTATCCGCGATGCCCAGGGTTTCGTCGCGGGTCGCCCGCACGCAGGTGAGGTGAGCCGCGACGTTCAGGCCGGATGTCTTGTGCAGGGTTGCGACGGCTTCGCGAGTCAGTTCCCGTGTCGTGCCGCCCGCGCCGTAAGTAACCGAGACGAAACGCGGACCAAGCGGCGACAGGGTGTGAACCGTGTCCCACAGCCGAAACGACGCTTCCAGCGTTTGCGGCGGAAAGAATTCGAATGAGATCTGCGGCGTGGTCATGACGGTTCCGTTCCATTGAGGTTGAGCTTTTGTGGCAGGTGCAGCATGGTGAGGCAACTTCATATTTCTCAAGAACAACATGAGGCGAACCCAAGGATGCATATCGAGTTCCGTCATCTTCGGACGATAAAGGCGATCCATGATTGCGGAGGCTTGGCCCGTGCTGCGGATCAGTTGAACATCACGCAATCGGCGCTGTCCCACCAGATCAAGGGGTTGGAGGACCAGGCAGGGGTCGAGCTGTTTATCCGGCGGTCCAAGCCTATGAAACTGTCGCCCGCCGGACTGCGCCTGTTGCGCCTTGCCGAACAGATCCTGCCGCAGATCGAGGCCATGCAAGAGGAGTTCTCGTCACTGCGGGACGGGCGAACCGGGCGGATGCATATCGCGATCGAGTGCCACGCCTGTTTCGAATGGTTGTTTCCAGTGCTGGAAGCGTTCCGCAAAAGCTGGCCCGACGTTGATGTGGACATCAAGCCGGGGCTTGCCTTCGATGCTTTGCCGGCGTTGCAGAAGGAGGAGGTGGATCTGGTCGTCTCCTCGGACCCGGAAAACCTTCCCGGCATCGAATTCGTGGAACTGTTCGACTACAACCCGGTCTTCGTCGCGGCCTCATCGCATCCGCTGGCGGCGAAACCCTTTGTCGAAGCCGAGGATTTTCGTGGCCAGACGCTGATAACCTATCCCGTCGAACGTTCACGGCTGGATGTGTTCAGCCAACTGTTGACGCCGGCGCGCGTGGAACCCGCGAGTATCCGGCAGGTGGAACTGACGGCGGTGATCCTGCTGCTCGTGGCTTCGAACCGGGGCGTTTCTGTTCTTCCGGACTGGGTTGTCCGAGAGGTCAAGTACAACTCGGACTACGTCACGCGCCCTTTGACCGAGGCAGGTATCACGCGTCGCCTTTATGCTGCGGTGCGTGAAGAGGATCTGGAGAAACCCTACGTCCAGGAGCTTGTGAGCCTGGCCCGCAAGGAGGCCCGCAAGTTGCAGGCCGCCTGATTGCGAGGGGGCTTTGTGCCCCCTTTACGGTGTGTCCCGTTTCACCCCAGGTTCGGTCTGGGCAAACGGTGCAGGTGTCAGACCAGCTTGACGACCTGTTTGCCGGTATTGCCGCCCTCGAGCATGGCAATGAAGGCTTCGGGTGCGGCTTCCAGCCCCTCGGCCACGTCTTCGAGATACTTGATCTCGCCGCTGGCGACCCGTGGAGCGACCTCTTTCAGGAATTCGCCGAACCGGTCCCAGTGGTTGGCGATGATGAAGCCATTCACGCTGAGGAACTTGACGAGGATGTTCCGCCATAGGTCTGGCCCGGTCAGGGTGTCGCTGTTTGCGCCCGCCCCGAGGCCACCGGCATTGTACCAAGCTATCATGCCGCAGATCGGGATGCGTCCATGCGGGTTCATCAGTGGCAGCACAGCTTCGAGCACCTTGCCGCCGACATTCTCGAAATAGATGTCGACGCCATCGGGCGCGGCGTCGGAAATCGCCTTGCGAAGATCCTTTGCGGCTTCATAGGCACGGTGGTCGATGCATGCGTCAAAACCGAAGGTATCGGTCGCCAGCTTGCATTTTTCCGAGCCGCCGGCAATGCCGATCACACGAAGCCCGGCAAGCCGGGCGAGCTGGCCGACCATCGAGCCGACGGGGCCGGTTGCCGCCGCCACGACCAGCGTTTCGCCCTTTTGGGGTCGTCCGAGTTCCGTAAGCCCATACCACCCGGTAAAGCCGGGCATGCCCAGCACACCAAGCGTGGCCGAAATCGGCATCTGGTCGGGGTCGATCTTGCGCAGCATCTTCGCGGGCTGCACGCCGTGGGTGGCCCAGCCCAGCATGCCGAATGCGAAATCGCCCGGTTTGAACGACGGATCGTTCGAGGCAATGACCTCGCCCACGCCACCGGCTTCCATCGTGCCACCGATCGGCACCGGTGCCGCGTAGGATTTCGCGTCGTCCATCCGCCCGCGCATATACGGGTCGAGCGACATGTAATGGGTGCGAACCAATACCTCGCCTTCGCCCGGTTCGGGCAGTTCGCCGGTTTCGAGCCGGAAGTTCTCGGGCGTTGGCGCGCCTTCGGGGCGGCTGGCAAGAACGATGCGTTTCATCTGGTCGGACATTGCAATCTCCTTTGTCACGTTGCTGCCAAGGTGAGGGCAGCGCGGTCGACCTACAACCAGTGACGCCACGGATTATGGCAGTATGGCAGCGGCATTGCAGAACATGGCCCTTGGCAATCCGGAGGCGCATCGATATACGCGCGGTTTGACCGATGAGGAGCCCGTTTCGATGGTTGGCAGTGCGAATCTCAACATCATGATCAAGGCCGCGCGCAAGGCGGGCCGCTCGCTGGTGAAGGATTTCCGCGAGGTCGAGAACCTGCAGGTCTCGATGAAGGGGGCGGGCGATTTCGTTAGCCGCGCCGATATCGCTGCCGAGAAAATCCTCAAGGACGAGTTGCTCGGCGCGCGCCCCACCTATGGCTGGCTGGCCGAGGAAGGTGGCGGCCAGGATGGCGAAGATCCCACGCGCCGCTGGATCGTCGATCCCCTGGACGGAACCACGAATTTCCTGCACGGTCTGCCGCATTGGTGCATTTCCATCGCGTTGGAGCATAAGGGCAAGATCGTCGCCGGTGTCATCTTTGATGCCGCCAAGGACGAGATGTTCTTTGCCGAAAAGGGCGAGGGCGCGTGGATGAACGAAAGCCGCATCCGCGTCTCCGCCCGGCATCGGATGATCGAGTCGATCTTTGCCACCGGTCTGCCCTATGGCGGTCGTTCGGACCTTCCGGCCACCCTGCAGGACCTTGCACGGCTGATGCCGGTCTGCGCAGGCGTCCGGCGCTGGGGCTCCGCCGCGCTCGACATGGCCTATGTTGCGGCCGGACGGTACGAAGGGTTCTGGGAGCGTCGCCTGAACGCCTGGGACCTTGCGGCAGGTATCATAATCGTGCGCGAGGCTGGCGGAATGGTCGACGCGCTGGAACCCTCGGGGTCGATCCTCGACAGCGGCGAAGTCATCTGCGCGAACGAACCGATTTTCGACAGTTTTTCCAAGGTGATCCGGGGCTAGATCAGCCCCAGGGTCCCTTTGGCCCGCGCCGCGTGCGCGGAATACGGGTATAGGCGATTTCGACCGACCGTTCGGGGTGGGGCGGGTGGCCATGTGTCCGGTTCCAATAGGCCGCTCCGCCACGTCGCAGCCACAAGGGCAGGCACAGCACGAAACCAACGGCAAACCCGCCGGTGTGGGCCCAGTAGGCGACACCGCCTGCGTCGGGATCGCTGCTCAGGCTGCCAAGAAACTGCATCCCCAGCCAAACGCCCAGCATCACGAAGGCAGGAATCGAGAAGACCCTGAAATACACGATCAGGATCAGCAGGATATCGACCCTCGCCTTGGGAAACATCAGCAGGTAGCCGCCCATGACCCCCGCAATGGCCCCGGATGCCCCAACCGTGGGCACCACCGAGTCTGGCGCCGAAAACACGTGGATCAGTCCCGCTCCAAGCCCGCTTGCAATATAGAAGAGCAGGAAGGGTACATGGCCCATCTCATCCTCGAGATTGTCGCCGAAAATCCACAGAAACAGCATGTTACCGGCCAGGTGCATGAACCCGCCATGCAGGAACATCGAGGTTAGCAGGGTATCATAACGGAATCCGTCCTCGATCCGGGCCGGGATGATCGCCCAGTCGAAGAAGAAGCGATTGATCAGCCGTGCGTCATCCATGATCCCCCAATAGCTGAGAAAGATCAGGATATTGGCTGCCATGAGCAGGTAGACGACATAGGGCGTGCGCCCCGAGGGGTTATGATCACGGATCGGGAACATCTGGGCAAAGCTGGTGCGAAAGCACAGGCGGGTCAAGCGTGCTTGGTGCACCCGCAGCGCGCTTTCGCGCGCTGCCCGGCCCAACGGCCGGAGTCGCATCCTTGATGCGGCCCCGGCGGGCGGGAGGGCTTGCGGTTCAGGCCATTCCTCCCAGAAGCGCCGCGTTGCCCCCCGCAGCGGTCGTATCGACGCAGACATGGCGTTCTCCCAGCACCCGCGCGCGGTCGGGACGGCCCGGGATCAGCGGCAGGATCGGCCCGTCGCGGCGGGCGAGTGCCTGTTCGATCCTGCGCGCCTCGCCTGCATCGCCCCACCACAAGACCCCCGAAATCCCGGAAACCGATTCCAGTTGTTCATCGGACACGGGACCGTTAGCAGCGATGGCGACGCCCCCCAGCTCCCGCACCGCTTCGACCTGTGCCTGAACGGTTTCCTTTCCGGGCCCCATGCACAGCAACGCCTCTCTGGGGCTTTCGCTCAGGCGGTTCGATTCGCCCGTCGGGCCCGGCAGGCTGCGAGTTACCGGTACCGCCGCGGTTCCATGTCGTTCCAGCGTCGCCGAGGCTTCGCCATTCCAGACCGCATCAGTTTCTCGGCGATCGGGCGCCAGGAACCGGGTCATGTAGTTCGGTCCGCCAGCCTTCGGTCCGGTGCCCGACAACCCTTCGCCGCCAAAAGGCTGAGAGCCGACAATGGCGCCAATCTGGTTACGGTTCACGTAAATGTTGCCCGCATGGATCGCTTCGGTCACGTGTTGCACGCGGTCGTCGATGCGGGTCTGCAAGCCGAAGGTCAGACCGTATCCCGTGGCATTGATGTCCTCGATCACCTTGTCCAGATCGGCGGCACGGAAGCGTGCAACATGAAGCACTGGGCCAAAGACTTCTGTCTCCAGTTCCCTGATGCCACCGACCGAGATCAGGGTTGGTGACACGAAAAGCCCGTCGGGCGGAACGGACACTTCCTTGAGCACGCGGCCCTCGGCGCGGGCCTTGGCGACGTGCTCGAGAATCCCGCTGCGCGCATTCTCGTCGATCACGGGCCCGACATCAGTCGAGAGATGCCATGGGTCGCCCATTTGCAGAGCGTCCATTGCGCCTTTCAGCATGGTCAGCAGATCGTCGGCGATGTCCTCCTGCACATAAAGGCACCGCAGGGCCGAGCATCGCTGACCCGCCGATTGAAAGGCGGACTCGACGATGGCCTGCACGGCTTGTTCCGGAAGCGCTGTCGAGTCCACGATCATGGCGTTGAGCCCCCCGGTTTCGGCGATGAGCGGTGCGCCGGGGGTCAGGTTTCCCGCCATGGCTGCGCGAATTTTCAGCGCCGTCGCCGTCGAGCCGGTAAAGGCGACACCATCGACGCGCGGGTCCGAGGTCAGCGTGGCACCGACCTGCGGACCTCCGGGGAGGAGTTGCAGCGCCGTGCGCGGCACCCCGGCCTCGTGCAGCAATTGCACGGCGCGAAAGGCGATCAGCGGGGTCTGCGGTGCGGGTTTCGCCAGCACCGCGTTGCCGGTTGCAAGCGCCGCGGAGACCTGGCCGGTGAAAATGGCAAGGGGAAAGTTCCACGGGCTGATGCAGGTGAAAACGCCGGCGGGCGGGCCATCGGGGATGTTGGCAGCATAATAGCGCAGGAAATCGACCGCTTCGCGCAGTTCGCCCACGGCGTCAGGCAGCGACTTGCCCGCCTCGCGGGCCACAAGCGCGAAGATCTCGCCGAAATGCTTCTCGTATAGATCGGCGGCGACACGCAGCACCCTTGCACGCTCGGCAGCATCGGCTTGCCACGGACGGGCCGAGGACAGGGCGCGTTCGACATCGGCAGCGCTGGCCGGGATGACCGTGCCGGGGCCACCTGCGGGCCGGGCCGGATTGGCGACCGGCTCTGCTGTTGCCTTTGTGTCCTGTGGTGCCGCATCGGCCAGAAGTGGCCCGGCCTGCCATTGCGCATCGGCATGAGGCATTCGTGCTCGTTCGATCATCTCGAGCGTCGGGATGTGGGCAAGGTCGAAGCCCTTGGAATTATCGCGCTCTGGTTGGAACAGATCGGGACCCTTAGCCAAATCGGGTGCGGGCGTGCTGAGCGCCTCGAACGGGTCCGATGCCACCACCTCAGGCGGCACATCCTCGTCCACGATCTGGTTCACGAAAGAGCTGTTCGCGCCGTTTTCGAGCAGGCGGCGCACGAGATAGGCTAGCAGGTCGCGATGCGCCCCGACCGGGGCATAGATCCGGCAGCGCGTTCCGTTCCGGGCCTTGACGAGCTGATGCAGTGTCTCGCCCATTCCATGCAGGCGCTGGAACTCGAACGCTTCGACATTGTCGGCCATGTGCAGAATGGCGCTGACGGTGTGGGCGTTGTGCGTGGCGAATTGCGGATAGATCCGGTCGGTCATCCCAAGCAGTTTGCGCGCATTGGCGATATAGGACACGTCCGTTGCGGCCTTTTGCGTGAAGACGGGAAAGCCGTCGACGCCTTCGACCTGCGCGCGCTTGATCTCGGTATCCCAATACGCCCCTTTGACCAGTCGGATCATGAGCTTGCGGTCGAACCGATTGGCCATGTCGTAGAGCGAATCCAGCGCCGTGCCGGCGCGCGGACCATAGGCCTGCACGACGATGCCGAAGCCATCCCAGCCCTTGAGCGCGGGTTCGGCCATCACGGTTTCGATCACCTGCAGCGACAGGGAAAGGCGGTCTGCCTCTTCTGCGTCGATGTTCAAGCCCATCCGCGCCGATTTCGCGAGCAGGCAGAGTGCGCGCAGGCGCGGAACGAGTTCGTCCATCACCCGCTCTTCCTGAGCTACTTCGTAGCGCGGATGCAGCGCCGAGAGTTTCACCGAGATCCCCGGATTGTCCCGGATGTCATCCGAGGTACAGGCCTGCGCAATTGCGGTGATCGCACGCGAATAGGACAAGTGATAACGCGCTGCGTCGGCCTCGGTCCGGGCGGCCTCGCCAAGCATGTCGTAGGAGTAGGTGTACCCCTTGGCCTCCATCCCTTCGGCACGTTTCATGGCGGATTGGATGGTCTCGCCCAGCACGAATTGCCGTCCCATTTCGCGCATGGCTCGGCCGACAGCAGTTCGGATGACAGGCTCTCCCAGACGCTTGACCGCGCTGCGCAGCGCACGCACGGGCGAGGGACGGTCGTCGTCGAGAACGCGCCCTGTCAGCATGAGCGCCCAGGTCGACGCGTTGACCAGCGAGGAAGACGAATGCCCCAGATGCTTGCCCCAATCCGATGGCGCGATCTTGTCCTCGATCAGAGCGTCGATCGTGTCAGCATCGGGCACCCGCAACAGCGCCTCGGCCAGGCACATGAGCGCCACGCCCTCGTCGGTCGAAAGGCCGTATTCGGCAAGGAATACTTCCATCAATCCCGGCATGCTGCTGGAGCGGATGTCACGTACAAGCTGCGCGCCTTTTTCGCAGATGCGGCGGCGATCCTCGGACGAGAGATCTGCCTGGGCTTTCAAACGATCCAAGACTTCGGACTGGTCGGCATAGGCCTGGCTGTCGATGGCATGTCGCAGGTCAGTGGACATCGGCAAGGGGCTCCTTCTCTATATCGTTCAGAATATCCCGGATTTGACGGAACGATCGGCTGAATGTATCTGTGAAACAGGACAGTGGCCTGAATTTGATGGATTTGGCGATGCAAACGGACTTCCCGGGCCTTGACCGCTTCGACCGTGCGATTCTGATGGCGTTGGCCGAGGATGGCCGAATGTCGATTGCCGACCTTGCACGCAGGATCGGGCTGTCGAAATCGCCGACGCAGGCGCGCGTAAAACGTCTGGAGGCCGAGGGCTACATCACCGGGTACCGGGCGCTGGTCGACCCGATCCGGCTGGGCCTTGACCACGTGGCATTCGTCGAGGTGCGGTTGACCGACACGCGGGAAAAGGCGCTGTCGGAGTTCAATGCCGCCGTGCGCCGGATCGCCGAGATCGAGCAAGCCCATATGATCGCAAGCAATTTTGACTACTTGCTCAAGATCCGCACTCGGTCGATGTCGGATTACCGTGCAGTTCTTGCGGAAAAGATCTCGACCCTACCGCATGTGGCCAGCACATCGACCTTCATGGCGATGGAGGCCGTGAAGGAAACAGGGTTGATGGGGCCGCTGGAGGTGCCCGGCTAAGGCGTGCTTGACCTTGGGGCCAAGCGGCCCATGCTTTATTGCATGAAGATGCCTCTTATCCTCGTTCTGGTCATGTTTGCAGCTGGCAGCGCTGCCGCGCAGTCATGTCCGCCGCCGCCCGATCACGCCGCACAGCTCGACAGGTTGATCGAAGATATTGCGGTTGCCGAGGATGAAGGCGCCGCGCAGCAGATTTCCAACCAGATGTGGGAGTTGTGGGCCGACGCGCCCGACGCCGCTGCGCAAGCCATCCTTGATCGGGGCATGTCGAAGCGGGCCGGGTGGGATCTGCTCGGCGCCCGAGCGGAGTTCGACCGCCTCGTGGAATACTGCCCGGACTATGCCGAAGGGTATAATCAACGCGCTTTCGTGAATTTTCTCGCGCAGAACTACGCGGCCGCGCTGGTCGATCTCGACCTGGCATTGGAGCGCTCGCCCCGTCACGTGGCTGCGATGAGCGGCAAGGCACTTTCTCTGCTCGCATTGGGACGTGTCGGCGAGGCACGTGACGTGTTGCAAGAGGCGTTGGCGCTGAACCCGTGGTTGCCCGAACGCGGATTGGCCGCGCCCGGCGGTCCACTGGAACCCCCAGGCGATGATATCTGAACGAAAAAGGCCCGGAGCGAACTCCGGGCCGATTTCTTGGGACGAGGCGGATCAGGCCGCCTTTTTCTCTGGTGCGAAGCGACCGTAGAACGTCTGGCCCTTCTCCGCCATCTCGCGCAGGAGCGGCGGACAGGTGAACCGGGGTCCGAACTTCTCGGTCAGTTCGTCACAGCGCTGCGCGGCGTAGGGGGCACCGATGATGTCCAGCCAAGAGAGCGGCCCGCCCGACCACGGGGCAAAGCCCCAGGCAAGGATCGCGCCGACATCGGCCTCGCGGATGTCCTCGATCACCCCTTCCTCAAGGGCGCGTACCGCTTCGAGCGCCTGCACGAACATCAGCCGTTCCTGAACCTCGATCAGGTCGGGTTGCTCATCCGCCAGCGGGTACTTGTCGTGGATGCCTTTCCAATAGCCGACGCGCTTGCCTTTTTCGTCGTAATCGAAATAGCCGGCCTTTGCCTTGCGGCCCAGTCGGCCCTCGGCCTCCATCCAGAAGACCAGGTCATCCGCTTCCGAGGCCGGGTACTCGTTGCCCATCGCCTCCTTCGTGGCGCGGGTGATCTTGGCGGCCAGGTCGATCGAGGTTTCGTCGCCCAGCTGGATAGGTCCGACGGGGAAGCCCAGCTGACGCGCGGCATTGTCGATCAGAACCGGTGCGACACCTTCGGTCACCATCCGCGTCGCCTCGTTGCCATAAGGAATGATGCAACGGTTGCAGTAGAAGAACCGCGCGTCATTGACGACGATGGGCGTCTTGCGGATCTGGCGTACATAGTCGAGCGCCTTGGCCACCGCGCGGTCGCCGGTCTCCTTGCCCTTGATGATCTCGACCAGCAGCATCTTCTCGACGGGCGAGAAGAAGTGGATGCCGATGAACTGCTCGGGACGCTTGCTGGCCTTGGCCAGCCCGGTGATCGGCAGGGTCGAGGTGTTGGAGGCAAAGATGCAATCCTCGGGGATGATCGCCTCGACTTTCTGGGTCATCTCGGCCTTGACCTTGGGGTCTTCGAACACCGCCTCAATAATCAGATCGCAGCCTTTGAGCTGATCCAGATTGGGCGTTGCCGTGATCAGGCCCAGCATCGCATCCTTCTTGTCCTGCGTGACCTTGCCGCGCTTTATCCCCTTGTCGAGATAGGCTTCGGTATAAGCCTTGCCGCGGTCCGCGCTTTCCTGGTCGCGGTCGATCAGCACGACTTCCATGCCGGCCTGCGCCGAAACCAGCGCAATGCCCGCGCCCATCATGCCCGCTCCGAGAACGCCCAGCTTCTTCACCCGCTGGTCGGGCACGTCCTTGGGCCGAACCGCACCTTTTTCCAGCGCTTCCTTGTTGAGGAAGAGCGACCGGATCATCGCGCCGGAGGAGGGGTTCATCAGCACGTTGGTGAACCAGCGCGCCTCGATCTTCAGCGCCGTGTCGAAATCGACCAGCGCGCCTTCGTAAACCGCGCTCAGCAGCGCCTTGGCGGCGGGAAACGCGCCTTGGGTCTTGCCATGTACCATCGCCGAGGCCCCGACGAAGTTCATGAAGCCCGCCGGATGATAGGGCGCGCCGCCGGGCATCTTGTATCCCTTGGCGTCCCACGGCTTGACGATATCGGCGTCCTTGGCGTTGAGGACCCATTCCTTGGCCGCGGCGACCGGATCGGCCGCAACCTCATCAATGATGCCCACGCCCTTGGCCTTCTTCGCGTCCAGCATCTTGCCTTCGAGCAGCAATGGGGCCGCGGCCACCGCGCCCAGCTTCTTGGCCAGGCGCGTGGTGCCGCCCGCGCCGGGGAAGATGCCGACGAGGATTTCGGGCAGGCCGTACTTTGCCTTGGGGTTGTCCGAGACAAAAATGCGGTGCGTGGCCAGTGGCAGTTCCAGCCCGATACCGGCGGCGGTGCCGGGCAGGGCAGCCGCGATAGGCTTGCCACCCTTTTTGCTCTTGGGGTCCATGCCGGCCAGTTCGATCTTGCGCAGCAGGCCGTGCATTTTCATCGTGCCTTCGAAAAGACCCTTGGCCGGGTCGTCGCCCGCCTGTTCCTTCATCACGGCCAGCAGGTTCAGGTCCATGCCGCCTGCGAACGACCCGTCCTTGCCAGAGGTGATCACGATGCCCTTGACCGTGTCATCGGCCAGTGCTTCGTCGATGCAGGCGTCCAGTTCTTCGAGCCCGGTAAAGGACATGACGTTCATCGTCTTGCCGGGAACGTCCCAGGTGATGATTGCGACGCCGTCTGCGTCTTTGCTCAACGTGAATTCAGCCATTTTCTTTCTCCCGGTCCCGCGGTTCACACGCGCTCGATGATGGTGGCCGCGCCCATGCCGGACGCGATGCAAAGCGTGGCGAGACCCACTTCCTTGTCCTGCCGCTCCAACTCGTCCAGCAGGGTGCCGATGATGATCGCGCCGGTCGCGCCCAGCGGGTGGCCCATCGCGATGGAGCCGCCATTCACGTTCACCTTGTCGGGGTCGGCGTCGAAGGCCTGCATGAAGCGCAGCACGACCGAGGCAAAGGCCTCGTTGACCTCGAACAGGTCGATATCCGAGAAACTCATGCCGCTTTCGGCCAGGATCTTTTCGGTCACGGGAACCGGGCCGGTCAGCATGATGGTCGGATCGGTGCCGATCTTGGCGGTCTGGCGGATGCGGGCGCGGGGCTTGAGTCCGTGCTTCTCGCCGAACTCCTTGTTGCCGATCAGGACTGCGGCAGCGCCGTCCACGATGCCAGACGAGTTGCCCGCGTGGTGGATGTGGTTGATCCGCTCAAGGTGCGGATACTTCAGCATCGCCACCTTGTCGAAGCCGGGCATCTGCTCTCCCATCATCTGGAAGGACGGGTTGAGCGAGCCCAAGCTCTGCATGTCGGTCTGCGGGCGCATGTATTCGTCACGATCAAGGATGGCGAGGCCGTTCTGATCGCGCACGGTGATGACCGATTTCTCGAAACGGTTCTCTTCCCATGCCTTCGCGGCACGTTTCTGCGATTCCACGGCCAGCGCATCGGCCTGATCGCGCGAGAAGCCGTATTCGGTCGCGATGATATCTGCCGAGATGCCCTGTGGCACGAAATAGGTTTCCATGGCCAAGCTTGGATCGACCGCGATTGCCGCGCCATCGCTGCCCATCGCAACGCGGCCCATCATCTCGACGCCACCGGCGATATAGGCATCGCCCGCGCCGCCCTTGACCTGGTTGGCGGCAAGGTTCACCGCCTCCATACCGCTTGCGCAGAACCGGTTGATGGCAAGGCCGGGGATGGATTCATCGAGGTCCGAGGCCAGCACGGCCGAGCGTGCAAGGCAGCCGCCCTGTTCCATCACCTGCGTGACATTGCCCCAGATCACGTCCTCGACTGCGTGCCCCTCGAGGTTGTTGCGCTCTTTCACCGCGTTCAGCGTCAGGGCCGACAGGCGCACCGAGGTCACCTCGTGCAGGCTGCCTTCCTTGCGGCCCTTGCCGCGCGGGGTGCGCAGCGCGTCATAGATATAGGCTTCGGTCATGATTGTCTCCTCAAGCTCGATCCGACGGTTTGCCGGGCATCAGGTCATAGGGGTGTTTCCAGCCGGGCTGCTCGGAAAGCCGCGTCAGCCAGGCGTCGATGTTCGGCCATTCGGCACGGTCAAAGCCGAACGGTTCGGGATAGTAGAGATACCCGCAGCAGGACAGGTCGGCATTGGTCACGCCGCTACCCACGATCCAGTCGCGGCCTTCGAGATGTGCGTTGAGCGTCTGATATGCGGTCTTCAGCCGGCCCTGGTTGAAACCGATCACCTCGGCGGGCCGTTTGTCCTCGGGCAGGAAGTTCATCAGGAACCGCGTGACGCCAGCCATGGACGAGAGCTTGTGGTTGTCCCACAGAACCCAGCGCAACACATCGTACCGCTCCTGGCGGTCGGCACCGCCGAACTTGCCGGTTTTCTCGGTGACATAGGCCTGAATCGCACCAGATTGTGAAAGGCGGAAATCGCCGTCGATCATGACCGGAGCCTCGCCCATGGGGTTCTCGGCGCGAAACTCGGGCAGGCGGGTCTGGCCACCGAAGAAATCCACGAAAATGGGTTCCCAGTCGAGGCCAGACAACTGAAGGGCCAAGGCGGCCTTGTAGGAATTGCCACTCTCCCCGAAGCAATGAAGCTTTATGGTCATGCAGACACCCCTCCCGTGGTGCAGGTAACGACGTTTCGTCGATTGAGTATTTGGAAAGAGATGATCGTGAAACGGGGCGCGCGCTATGACCCCACGTTCGTAACCTGACGTCAGTAGCGTCGGATCAGAGGGCGGCTCTGACAGACCTGCATCGCCTCGCCGGAAACGCTCTTGCTCCCTCCCAGCGAAAGCAATTGCCATGAGGTGGTGCAGTCCGCGGCATTCTCGCCTTTCATCTCTTTTCAAATACTCCCGCTAAAGGTCGTCATGCGCCGGGCAAATGGAGTAGCTGGACGTGCGCCCTAACGTTTGCGGTCTTCAAGCTCGGCATTGAAGAGGCGCAACCGGTGGGTCAGGTTCTCGTCGTTGATGACACTGTTGAAGTTCTCGAAGAGAAAGGACAGCGCCTCGCCTTCGTCCAGACCGGCCTCGCGCGCGAAGCTCTTGAGCCGGCGATAGCCGTCTTCGGTCATTGCGGCGTTGAAGCGGCGGGTCAGGCGGAACCGTTTGGGCATCTGTCCTCCCTCGGGTCGTAGGGGTAGGGCGGGGTTCACCCCCGCCGTACCGATCAGAAGTTGGCAGCTTCCAGCGCCATCACGGGTTCTGCGCCGGATTCGATGCGGGCAAGGTGCATCGCAGTCGCGGGCAGGCGACGGCTCATGTAGTAGCGGCCGGTGGCTATCTTCGTTTCGTAGAAGTCACGATCCGAGGCGCCGCCGTCAAGGGCCGCCTGCGCGGCCTTGGCCATCCGTGCCCACATCAGGCCCAGGCAGACATGCCCGAACATGTGCATGAAGTCATAGGACCCGGCGAGGGCATTGTTGGGGTTCTTCATGCCGTTCTGCATGAAATACATGCCGGCCTGCTGCAGATCCTTCGACGCCTTCTTGAGCGGCTCGATGAAGTCGCGGTCAAGGCTTTCGCTTTGTCCGGCGCTGGTCTTGCAGAACTCCTTGACCATGTCGAAGAAGGCCATGACGTGCTTGCCGCCGTCCTGCGCCAGTTTCCGACCTACGAGGTCCAGCGCCTGAACGCCGTTCGCCCCCTCGTAGATCATCGCGATCCGGGCGTCGCGGGTGTATTGCGACATGCCCCATTCCTCGATGTAGCCGTGGCCACCATAGACCTGCTGAGCACGCACGGTCATGTCATACCCCTCGTCGGTCAGGAAACCCTTGATGACCGGCGTGAGCAGCGAAATCAGGCCATCGGCGTCTTTGTCTTTCGAGCGATGGGCCTGGTCGATCAGCGTAGCGCCCCAGAGGATGAAGGCGCGGGCGCCCTCGGCAAAGCTCTTCTGATCCATCAGCGAACGGCGGATATCGGGATGAACGATCAGCGGGTCGGCCGGACCATCGGGATTCTTGGCGCCGGTCACGTCACGGCCCTGCAGCCGGTCTTTGGCATATTCCAAGGCGTTCTGATAGGCCGCATCGGCCTGAGCAAGACCCTGCATGCCAACGCCCAGGCGGGCCTCGTTCATCATGGTGAACATGGCGCGCATGCCCTTGTGCTCCTCGCCCAGCAGGTAGCCGGTCGCTTCGTCATAGTTCATGACGCAGGTGGAGTTGCCGTGGATGCCCATCTTTTCTTCGATCTTGCCGCAGCTGACGCCATTGCGCGCGCCAAGGCTGCCGTCTTCGTTCACAAGGAACTTGGGCACGATGAAGAGCGACACGCCCTTGATGCCCTCGGGGCCGCCGGTGATCTTGGCCAGCACCAGGTGGACGATGTTGTCAGCCATGTCATGCTCGCCAGCCGAGATGAAGATCTTCTGGCCGGTGATCTTGTAGCTGCCGTCTTCCTGAGGTTCGGCCTTGGTGCGCATCAGGCCCAGATCGGTGCCGCAATGCGGTTCGGTCAGGTTCATCGTACCGGTCCAGTCGCAGGACACCATCTTGGGCAGATAGGTATTCTTCTGCTCGTCGGAGCCATGTGCCAGGATCGCCGAGGCCGCACCGTGGGTCAGGCCTTGGTACATGGTAAACGCCTGGTTCGCGGCCGAGAACATCTCACCCACTGCCGTGCCCAGCACGTAGGGCATGTTTTGCCCGCCGTATTCCTCGGGCATGTCGAGGCCGGGCCATCCGCCTTCCTTGACCTGCTCGAAAGCGTCCTTGAAGCCGGTTGGCGTGTACACCACACCGTTCTCCAGACGACAACCTTCAGTGTCGCCGACAGTGTTCAGCGGATGCAGCACGTTGCTGGCAACCTTGCCCGCCTCTTCCAGAACGGCGCCGGTGAAGTCGCGCTCAAGTTCGGTGTAACCGGGGATGTCAGAGGCGGACACGCTCAGCACATCGTGAAGGATGAACTGGCTGTCCTTTGTCGGTGCATTGTAGATGGGCATGGCTCGCTCCCTGATATCAAGCGTTTTGCAGTTGGACGGCGGGGCTTGTCACTCCGCTGCGTCCTTTTCTTCCTTCATCGAGGCGATGACTTGTTCGCCCCATTCCAGCTGCTTCTTGAGGTCGTCGATCGCCTCGGTCAGCTCGTTGCGGCGCGCTTCCATGTCGGCAAGGCGATCGCAGGCTATGTCGTAGGTTCGCGTCACCTGGGTCAGTTGCTGGTCCCCGGCGTGGTAGAGGTCCAGAAGCTGCCGGATCTCTTCGAGGCTGAAGCCGAAGCGCTTGCCGCGCAGGATAAGTTTCAGCCGGGCGCGGTCGCGCTTGGTAAAGAGCCGTTTCTGGCCTTCACGGATGGGGAACAGCAGTTCCTTGGATTCGTAGAACCGCAACGTGCGCGGGGTGACGTCATAGGCGTCGCACATCTCGCGGATCGTCATCAGATCTTCGGTCATATCTCAATCTCTCATCGCAGGCGTCATGTGCCTGAGGTGGGCAATTCCGACGCCGGTTACAACATGAACTTGACGTTGACGTAATCCGAACGCTGCGTCACGAGTTTTCGTGACGTGGGATCACTTGGAATGTGACAGGCCGGCTGGATTCAGACGTGCCTGTCAGCGCCCGGTGGCGCCGCCGCGGGGGCCCATATAGGTCTTGCGCCGTGCGTCGCGCCGGGCTTGTACCTCGGCATCCCACTCGGTTTGTGACACGCCCGGCGGCGCGGTACCGTGACCGGTGGGGCCAACGTCACACGCCATCAGGGTAAGGCATGCCAGAACGGCCAGAACGGATTTCGGGTGCACCATCTCCACTCCTTCTGGGGCAAGTGCGGATCAAACCCGCACGCCATCCAATCTAAGGGACAAGACGGTCCATCCAAGGACAAGAGTACGTTACTTGATCAGGCCCAAAGTATGCTCGCGCAGCTGTTTGAGCTCCGACAGTGCCTCGTCTAGTTGCTGTCGCTGTTGCTCCAACTCGGCGGTCTGACGGTCGGCCATCTCGACAAAGGCCTGCATCTGCGCCTGATTCCCCTCGTTTTCGTAGATCATCAGCCATTGCCGAATCTCTTCGAGAGGAAACCCGAATCTGCGACCGCGCATGATCAGCTTCATTCGGGCACGTTCGCGCGGCCCGTAGAACCGCGATCGCCCTTCGCGATCGGGCTGGAGCAGCTCGATATACTCGTAATAACGCAACGTGCGCGGCGTCACGTCGAATTCCGCGCACATTTCCTTGAATGACAGGCGTGTGTCGGACATACCAGCTCTCCTCCGGTGCGCAAACTAGGCCCGGTCGACGCGAAGCGCAACAGGCTCCCTTGCCCTTTGCTTGACCCCCGGACCATAAAGGGCCGTCAGAACAGCGGAATACAGGACCCATGACCGACAGAACGAAGCTTGCCCGCCAGTTCATCGAGGCGATCCCCCATGCACGGGCCCTGAAACTGGAATTGACATATATCGGCAATGGCGAGGCCGAGATATCGATGCCGTACAACGAAGATCTGATCGGTGATCCACGCCGGGGCGTGATCCATGGCGGTGCGGTTTCCGCGATGCTGGACACCTGTTCCGGCGCGGCCGTGATGAGCCATCCGCATGCGCCGGGCGGTACGGCGACGATCGACCTGCGCATCGATTACATGCGCGCCGCCACGCCGGGGCAGGCCATCCGGACGCGCGCGACCTGTTATCACATCACCCGAAACGTCGCCTTTGTGCGCGCCACGGCCTATGACGATGATGCCGACAGGCCGGTGGCCACGGCCTCGGGTTCTTTTACCGTGGAGGGCAAGTGATGCCGAGATCCCGTCCCGAGCCGATGCAGGTTGTAAAGCAACGCCGCGATGCCGCGCTCAAGGCGCTGGTCGAGGGTGTTCCTTACATTCAATTTCTGGGTATTACCTTCGACCGCCGGGGGGATGAGCTGACTGGTGTTCTCAATTTCGACGAGAAGCTGATCGGCAACCCGTTTCTCCCGGCGATACATGGCGGGGTCACGGCTGCGTTTCTCGAAGTGACGGCGATCATCACCCTGAGTTGGGAGCATATGTTTCCGGCAATCGAACGGGGTGAAATCGACCCCGAAGATTTCGCGAAACCGGAGTTCCCCGGTTTCCCCAAAACCATCGATTTCACGGTCGACTACCTGCGCTCTGGCCTGCCGCGCGATGCATACGCGCGCGCAACTGTAAGCCGCGCCGGACGCCGCTATGCCTCGGTCCGGGTCGAAGCGTGGCAAGACAATCATGCAAAACTCTTTGCACAGGGGTCCGGGCATTTCCTGATGCCGCAGCCGCGCGAGGCGGAGACCACCGGGTGAGCGCAATCCCGGCAGCGGAGATCACGCATCGTCGCGTTCTCCATATCGCGCTGCCAATCGTGCTGTCGAATGCGACCGTACCCATTCTGGGTGCGGTCGATACCGGCGTCGTTGGCCAGATGGGCGAGGCGGCGCCGATCGGCGCGGTGGGGATCGGTGCGGTCATCCTGTCGGCGGTCTATTGGATTTTCGGCTTCCTCAGGATGGGGACGACCGGCCTTGCCGGACAGGCGCTGGGCGCGGGCGACCGGGGCGAGGTTGCGGCGCTTCTGACCCGTGCCTTGCTGATCGGAACTGTTGGCGGATGCGTTCTGATTGCCCTGCAGCTGCCCCTGTTCTGGGGCGCGTTCCGCATCTCGCCCGCCTCGGACGAGGTCGAGAGCCTGGCGCGTGACTACATGGCGATCCGTATCTGGGGTGCCCCTGCTGCGATTGCCATCTTTGGGATCACCGGTTGGCTGATCGCACAGGAACGGACGCGCGCGGTGCTGGTGCTGCAACTTTGGATGAACGGGTTGAACATCGCGCTCGACTTCTGGTTCGTCCTCGGGTTGGGCTGGGGTGTGCAGGGGGTGGCCGTTGCGACGTTGATGGCTGAATGGAGCGGCCTTGCGCTTGGTCTCTGGTTCTGCCGGGCCGCGTTCCGGGTGCCGGATTGGCGGAACTGGGATCAGGTATTCGACGCGGCACGCCTGAGGCACATGATGGCCGTCAATACCGATATCCTGCTTCGCTCTCTCCTGCTGCAGGGGATTTTCGTGTCGTTTCTTCTGCTTGGTGCCCGTTTCGGGGATGTGCGCCTCGCGGCCAACCAGGTACTGCTCCAATTCCTCGAGATCACTGCCTATGCCATGGATGGGTTCGCGTTTGCCGCCGAGGCGCTTGTGGGCCGAGCGATGGGCGCACGGCAGCGGATGGTACTGCGCCGCTCTGCCGTACTTTCAAGCTTCTGGGGCGGTGTGATCGCCATCGGCCTTGCGGCATTTTTCGCGCTGGCCGGTGGGACAATCATCGACCTGATGACCACCTCTCCCGAGGTTCGCGCCGCGGCTCGAGACTTCCTTCCCTACATGGTACTCGCGCCGGTTCTCGGCTGGGCACCCTTCATGCTGGACGGGATTTTCATCGGCGCAACCGCGACACGTGACATGCGCAACATGATGCTGCTCAGTTTCTTGATCTACGCAGGCGCGGCAGCCCTGTTGATGCCCGTGTTCGAAAACCACGGCCTGTGGATCGCACTGCTCATTTCCTTTGCTGCGCGCGGCGTGACCCTGGGACTGCGCTACCCGGCTCTGGAGGCCCGCGCCGAGGACTAGAGCCAGCGTGCACGATCGGTCCCCACCGCATCGGCGACCGTTGCAAAGCCATCGCGCGCCAAAAGTGCCTCGAGTCCTTGCGGAATCTCCTGCGCGAGGCTGATGCCGCCATAGACGAGTGCCGTGTATAGCTGCACCGCCGAGGCACCGGCGCGGATCTTGGCATAGGCGTCCTCTGCGGTCGCAATCCCGCCCACGCCGATCAGGGGTATTGCCCCATCGGTCAACTGGCTGAGACGCGCCAGCACACGGGTGGACCTTTCGAACAAGGGCGCCCCGGAAAGCCCGCCTTTCTCCTCGCGATGAGCACTTTTCAACCCGTCTCGCGACAGGGTCGTGTTTGTCGCGATGACGGCATCGACACCACTGGTCCGGGCGATTTCGGCAATATCGGCCAGTTCGTCCTCGGACAGATCGGGCGCAATCTTGAGGAAGACGGGCAGTCGCCGTTCCAACGCATCCCGCGCTGTCATCACACCGGCGAGGAGCGCCGACAGCGCCTCCTTGCCTTGCAGATCGCGCAGCTTTTCGGTGTTGGGGGAGGAGACGTTGACCGTCGCGAAATCGAGATGGGCCGCGCAATGAGACAGCACGCGCGCGAAATCGCCGGGTCGATCGTCGCTGTCCTTGTTCGCGCCCAGATTCAGCCCGATCACTGCGTCGCGCGGACGGTCCGCGAGCCGCCGGGCGATTATTTCCATTCCGTCATTGTTGAACCCGAACCGGTTGATCGCAGCGCGGTCCTCTGACAGTCGAAACAGGCGCGGCTTGGGGTTGCCGGGTTGCGGGCGGGGCGTGGCCGCCCCGATTTCGACGAATCCGAACCCAGCGCGGGTCAGGGGCGTGACAGCCTCGGCGTTCTTGTCGAACCCTGCCGCCAGACCGACCGGGTTGGGCAGATCCAAACCCGCCAGCCGCGTACGCAGCCGCTCTGACGACACCGGGCCGGGTGCCGGGGCCAGTCCCATCCGCAGGCTGCGCAGGGCCAGCCCGTGGGCGGTTTCAGGATCGATGCGATGCATGACGGCAAGGGCCGCGCGCTCGGCGAAATTCATCCGAATTGCGCCCCTGTTTCGGCAGGTTTGGTCCGGATCAGGCGTGACGTTTCGACAGCAGCCTGCCGGTGCACGACGGCCTGGCGATAGATCGGGTCGGTCACCATTTCGAGGAAGGCATGCGCGGTAGGGTATCGGGCGACGAACATCTCGTCCCAGTGCTCGCCACTCGGTCCGATCAGGGTCGACTGGAAACTGCCGCGCCAGACAATGCTCGCGCCGAGCCGTGCAATGATCGGTGCCGTTTCGCTTCCGTAGTTGCGATATGCCTCGGCCCCGGTCAGACCCTTCCCGGCAAGGCGGTGGTCTTCGGGATAAAGCGCCAGATCGCGGAATTTCACGAGGTTCAGCATCTCGATCGGGTGGTCCCGGTCGAGCGATTTGAACGCCTCGAACTGGGCGCGGTCCGGGTCGATGAATCCGGTCATGTCATCTCCTGTGGAAACTGGTGCGTGCCGTCGACGAGTGGCAGAGGGCGCGTCCAGAGGACATCGTCGCGCCGCAGGCGACGGTAAAGATGCGGAAAAAGCGCCCCGCCGCGCGAGGTCTCCCATTTCAGCGCATCGCCCATCGCTGCGGTCTCGCAGGCAAGCAGGGACAGCCCGTCTTCTCCGGCGAAGTGTTTCGCCGCCGTCTCGCGCGCCTGTGCGGCGGTCGAGAAATGCACGTACCCATCGGCCAGATCGACCGGTGCCCCGGCCGTTTCTCCATCGGCTTCGAATTGGGCCAACTCTTCGGCCCGGAAAATCTTGTAGATCAACATGCGTCGGTGATGCCTCGCTGAGGGCGGGGAATCAAGCCTGATGCCGTATCCGGCGCAAGCCGTTTGACACGATGCCCCGCGCGCAGCACCATCGGAGCAGAAAGCGGGAGGTCGGCATGAAACAGGCATTCTTGGGCGCGGCGGTCGCAGTCTGCATCGGAGCAGGCAGCGCGGCGGCGGATTTCACATTGACCATCCTGCACACGAACGATTTCCATGCCCGGTTCGAGCCGATCTCGCGCTTCGACAGCACCTGCAGCGCAGCAGACAATGACGAAGGCGTGTGCTTTGGCGGGACCGCGCGCCTAATCACGGCGATCCGGGATGCAAGGGCCCGGGCCGACCATTCCATCCTTGTCGATGGCGGCGACCAGTTCCAGGGCACGCTGTTCTACACCCATTACAAGGGCAGGATGGCGGCCGAAATGATGAACCGGCTGGGATATGACGCGATGACGGTCGGGAATCACGAATTCGACGACGGGCCGGAGGTTCTGCGCGCCTTCATGGACGCGGTCGATTTTCCCGTGCTCATGTCAAATGCAGATGTGACGCAAGAGCCGTTCCTTGCCGACGCTATCCAAGGGTCCACCGTGATCGAGATAGGCGGACACCAGATCGGCCTTGTCGGGCTGACGCCCGCCAACACGCACGATCTTGCGTCACCCGGACCGAACGTCCTGTTCACCGATCCCGTTGCGGCCCTGCAGGGTGAGGTCGATTTGCTGACGGCGCGCGGGATCGACAAGATCGTCGTGCTAAGCCACTCCGGCTATGGGCTGGACCAAAGGATCGCCGCAGAAACGCATGGTGTCGACGTGATCGTCGGCGGGCATACCAACACCTACCTGTCCAACGTGGCGCCCGATGCCGTCGGTCCCTATCCCACGGTGGTCAACGGGGTGCCCATCGTTCAGGCCTATGCCTACGGCAAATTCCTTGGCGAACTTGTCGTCACCTTCGACGACGCTGGAAACGTGATCCGCGCCGAGGGCGAGCCGCTGACCATGGACGCGGCGGTTGCCGAAGACAAAGAAATCCTCGCCCGGATCGGCGATCTGTCGATACCGCTAGACGAGATCCGCGCGCGCAGGGTGGCAGAGGTTGCGGCCCCGGTCGAGGGCAACCGCGATGTCTGCCGCCAGCAGGAATGCGAGATGGGCAACCTCGTGGCCGATGCCATGCTGGCCCGCGTCGCGGATCAGGGCGTGACGATCGCGATCACCAATGCCGGCGGCTTGCGCGCCTCTTTCGAAGAGGGCGAGGTCACCATGGGCGAGGTTATGACGGTTCTGCCCTTCCAGAATACCCTGTCGACCTTCGAGGTGACGGGCGCGACGCTGCTGGAGGCATTGGAGAACGGCGTCAGCGATGTCGAAAACGGGGCTGGCCGTTTTCCGCAAGTCGCCGGAATGACTTTTCGCTGGACCCCTTCGGTACCTGAGGGGGACGGACGCGTGACGGGGGTCATGGTGGCAAACGGCGACGGGTATGAGCCGATCGTTCCCGACAAGATCTACCTCGTTGTGACCAACAACTTCGTCCGCAGGGGCGGGGATGGCTACGCGATGTTCGCAGGCGACGACAAGAACGCCTATGACTACGGCCCCGATCTTGCCGATGTCGTGGCCGAGTATCTTGCCGAACAAGGGCGCTACCAACCCTACACCGATGGCCGGATTCAGCGCGATTGAGCAGATTGCACCGGGTCTGGCTCTCCCCCCGGTTTCTGCCTAGGCTCTGACCATGTGCGGACGTTTCGCGATAACCCTGCCACCCGACGCCATGGCGCAACTGTTCGAGGCGCAGCCCGCGAACGACCTGCCGCCTGTGCCGAACTTCAACGTCTGCCCCACGAACCGGATTCACGCGATCCGCGCCGGGGAAGGCGGCAGGCAGCTTCAGTCGATGCGCTGGGGGTTCCTCCCGCATTGGTACAAGTCCGAAACCGACGGTCCCCTGCTGATCAACGCGCGTGCCGAAACCATTGCCGAGAAACCCGCGTTTCGCGATGCCTGTCGCCATCGCCGTTGCCTGCTGGTGGCCACGGGGTTTTATGAATGGACCAAGGACGCCGATGGCAAACGCGTGCCCTGGTACATCCGGCGCAGCGACGGGGCGCCCATTGCCTTTGCCGGGATCTGGCAGGACTGGGGCCCCGAGGATGCCCGCCAGCGGACCTGCGCGATCGTCACCACCCAGGCGAATAAACACATGGGACAGATCCACCACCGGATGCCGCTGATCCTCGAAGCGGATGACTGGGCGCTTTGGCTGGGTGAAGCCGGAAAAGGTGCCGCCACCCTTATGCAGCCGGGAGGGGAGGAGGTTCTCGACTTCCATCGCGTCGATCCCGCAGTGAATTCGAACCGCGCCAGCGGGCCGGACCTGATCGAACCGCTGGAGGCCTGACGGTTGGGCGGCTTTCCCTCGCGCGCCGGGCGCGCTAGATCGCTGCCATGGCTTTGACATTCAAAACACTGCCCGAGCTTTACGCGCATGGGTTCGACACCGTGATCGACGTGCGCAGCCCGGCCGAACACGCCGAGGATCATCTGCCCGGGGCAATCAACCTGCCCGTTCTCGACAACGAAGAGCGCGCCCGCGTCGGTACGATCTACAAACAGCAAAGCCCGTTCCTGGCACGGAAACTGGGGGCTGCGCTGGTGTTTCGCAACGCAGCCGATCACGTCGAACAAAGGTTGAGCCATCATGAAGGTGGCTGGCGGCCACTGGTCTATTGCTGGCGCGGTGGTCAAAGATCGGGTTCGTTCACCTGGCTATTGCAACAAATCGGCTGGCGTGCCGAGGTGATCGAAGGCGGATACCGAACCTATCGTCGGCTGGTGAACCGGTACCTGTACAAGGATTCGCTGCCGCATCGGCTGGTGGCGTTGGATGGTTACACGGGAACCGCCAAGACCGAACTTCTGGCCGAACTGGATCGGCAGGGCGTTCAGGTGCTCGACCTCGAAGGGTTGGCCAATCATCGCGGCTCTCTTCTGGGGGGCATGCCGGGCGGTCAGCCCAGTCAGAAAGCCTTCGAGTCGCGGCTCGCCGCACGACTGGTCGCACTCGACCCCTCAAGCCCCGTGGTGGTCGAGGCTGAATCCTCCAAGATCGGCGAACGTTTGCTGCCGCCGAGCCTGTGGTCAGCGCTTTGTGCTGCGCCGCGCATCGAAGTGACGGCACCGATAGACGCGCGGACGCATTACCTTGTCCGCGCCTATGACGACATCCTGTCCGATCCGCAGCGTCTGCGCGCGCGGTTGGAACCCCTGCGGCATCATCGGGGTCATGCAATCGTCGACGGCTGGCTGGCTTTGATCGCGTCGGATGACAAGCACGCGCTTACGCGCGCGTTGATGGAAGAGCATTATGACCCAGCCTATGACACGTCGCGCAAGGTGCACCGCCACAGTGTTCTGGGGCGCGTGGACGCAAGGGCGCTATCGTCACACGACCTGCAGAAAGCGGCCGAAAGCATCGGGCAACTGGTCGACCGTTTCTAACGCTTCAGGCGCACCCCTGATCCTGTCGTGATCTCGCCGATCCTTGCAGCGGCATAGCCTGCTTCGGTCAAACCCTGCAGCACATCCTCCACACTTTCGGGCGCAATGGCTGCAAGCAGGCCGCCGGCGGTTTGCGGGTCGAACAGCAGGTCCGCCTTGCCACCCTGGGGCAGGTCCGGGGCAAGCATCCGGTTCTCGCCGAAAATGGTGGAGCGTGTGCCTGCTTCGGCAAGCGCCTCGGCCCCCTGCATCAGCGGGATGGCATCGAGGTCCAATGTCGAGCCGCAGCCCGAGGCCTTGCATATCCCGTCCAGATGCCCGGCCAACCCGAACCCCGTCACATCGGTCATCGCATGCGCGTCCTTTAGGATGCGAGCGGCCTTTGCCTGCGCCTGTGTCATCAGGGCGTAGGCCGCCGTAACATCGGCGCCCTGCGCCGCGCCCGCCATCTCGGCAGCCATCAGCACACCGCTGCCCAGTGGCTTGGTCAGGATCAGCGTATCACCCGCCTGCGCGCCGGACAGTGTAATCGGGTCACGTTGAAGCAACCCGGTCACGGTAAATCCGATCGTCATCTCGTCGCCCATCGAGCTGTGGCCACCAACGATCTCGGCGCCCGCGCCGCGCAGCGTCTCGTCGGCCGCGGCCATGATCTCCGCCATGGTTCTCTCCTGCAGTTCGGGCGTCATGCGCGGCAGAATGATCGACACGGTCGCGGCCTGAGGATCGGCCCCCATTGCCCAGATATCGCCGAGGGCGTGCACCGCCGCGATCCGGGTCATGACGAAAGGGTCTTCGCAGACGCTGCGCAAGTGGTCCGTGCTGATCACTTGCCGGGCACCACCTGTGCGCAGCAGCGCCGCATCGTCTCCCGGAAGTGCGGAGATATCGTCGCGCGCAGGTGGTGGACGCGATGCAAGGGCCGCTTGCAAGGCGTTCCGGCCCACCTTGGCACCGCAACCGCCGCACATCGGCTTTTCGCCCAGCGCTTCGGCCATGCCAGCCGCATGGTGGCGGGGCAGGGGCGGTGGTTCCATCCGGGGAAGGTCCCGGAACTGGTCCATGAACTTGCGGTCGATCCGGTCCTTCCATTGCCACATGTGCGGGCCCGAGAGGGTCAGCCCGAACCTTTCGGCCAGCGCGGATTTTCGGCCCAGCGAAATCAGCTTGAGGTAATCCTTCTGCGGCCGATAGCTGCGCAATGAACTGCCACCCAACGCGGCACGAAGGTTCTCGAACAGGATTGGCGCCTCGCGCACGGCGTAGACACCCGCCTTCGGTCGGGGTTCGTGAGACAGATAGGCGCAATCCCCCGCGGCGAACACGTGTGTATCGCTCGATTGCAGTGTTGGCCCGACCGTGATGAAGCCCTGCTCAAGCTCGAGCGCGCTGTTCGTGATCCATGGGTATGGGCGCGCACCTGCTGCGCCGGTGATGAAATCTGCCTCGATAAGGCCCTGATCGGTTTCGACGCCCTTGGTGGAAACCGACGTGACCTTGCGGTTTTCAAGAAGGACAACTCCCAATCTGTCGAGTGCCGCACGCATACGCTTTTCAGCGCTCTGGCCCAGTCCGGGCAGGGCGGTTCCCGCATCGACAATCGTGACTATGGCCTCTCTTCCGCGTTCACGAAGGGCGTGGGCCATCGCCATAGAGAGCTCGACTCCTGCCACCCCACCACCGATGATCGCGACCTTGGCGGGGCCGCTGCCGGACAGGTAGTTTTCCCACGCGGATGCAAACGGCCCCAACGGTTTCGCGGGAACGGCGTGTTCTGCAAAACCGGGCAGGCGAGGCATGTCGCTGGTGATGCCCACGTTGATCGAGACCACGTCGAAACCGATGGGGGGACGCCCGGAAACGCAGATCTGGCGCTGCGCAAGGTCGATCCCATCGGCTTCGGCCAGCACAACGCGCGCGCCCGCAAAACGGGCGAGGCGGACAAGGTCGATATCAAGCGCCTCGCGCGCATAATGTCCTGCCACGAAGCCTGGCAGCATCCCGGAATAGGGGGCCGTTGGACCCGGCGTTACCACTGTCACCCGAACGCCGGGCAAGGGGTTCATGCCCCATTTTCGCAGCACAAGCGCATGCGTATGGCCGCCACCTACCAACACGAGGTCGCGGGTCAGGGGAAGCGGGGCGTGGCGCATAGCGGCGTTCAGCGCGTCTTGTGCCCGGGCACATCCTCGTCCTGCTCGACGGCATGCGTGGCCCAGACCTCGTCACTTCCGCATCCGGGAAGGTTCCCGGGCTTTTCATGTCGGTGAATGTGCCACTTGGCGATGAACAGCGCAGTGATCGGGGCGGTGAGGAAGAGAAAGAGCGTGATCAGCAACTCGTGCAGCGAAAGCCGCCCCTCGGAAAACACCGAATGCAGGATCGACGCGATCAGAACGCCGCCCACGCCAAGCGTCGTTGCCTTGGTCGGAGCATGCAGGCGCGACATCGGGTCCTTGAGCTTGATCATCCCATATGAGCCGACGAAACCGAAGATCCCCGACACGATCAGGAACAAGGCGATCAGAAATTCCAAAGCTGTGTCCATTACGGCCTCACTCGATGATGTTGCCGCGCAGCATGAAGCGCGCATAGGCCACGGTCGACACGAAGCCGAGCATCGCGATGATCATCGCGGCCTCAAAGAACATCTCGGTACCTGCCGAGATGCCATAGAGGATCATCAGGGCGATCGTGTTGATGACCATCGTGTCCAGCGCCAGAACCCGTGTGCCGACGCCGTCGGCCGTGATGATGCGCCACAGGCACATCAGGACCGCCGCGCCGAAGCAGAAGAACGTGAAATAGAGTGCGTAGAGGATCATTCGAAAATCTCCTTCAGGCGGCGCTCGTAGCGGGATTTGATACTGTCGCGAACGGCACCGGGATCGGGCGCATCGAGGCAGTGAACCAGCAGGTTGTGTCCCTGCGCCGAGAGATCGCAGCTGACCGTGCCGGGCGTCATGGTGATCGTGCCCGCCAGAACCGTGATCGCCTCGGGCGAGCGCAGGTCCAGAGGGATGGCGACCCAGTTAGGCTCGCGCGCGTCGTCCCGTTTGAAAAGAATGATGTAGGCGACGGTGACATTTGCCACCACGATATCCCACAACACGACCAGCATGTATTCCACGATCATGGGCCAGTTTCGCAGGCGTGGCCGGTCAGGCCACCAAGGCTGTGCAACGAAGGGGATGACGATCCCCAGGAAAAGCCCGAAGACCAAAGAGTTCAAGGAGGCCTGGTTCGCCATAAGCATCCATACGCCCGTCAACAGGATCGTAAGTTGGGGGTGCGGGAAAATCCGTCGAAGCAGTTTCATTCGCCCTCTCCCTTGAGCACGGCGTCGATATAGGTCTGCGGCGCAAAGAGCTGGGATGCGATGCCGCCGGTATATGTCGTGGCCGGACCGGCGAACAGTGTCAGCGCCCCGAGACCCGCAACCAGTGCGAACACCGAAGCAAAGGCCAGCCCCGGTTGCGGTTCGGGCGGCGCGGGAAGCGGCATGACATCTTCACCATCGTCAACCGGCGTAGGCGCGACCGAGGCATCGTGGCTTTTCCAGAAGATCTGCGAGCCCGCCCGCGCCATGCCGATGATCGTGATCAGCGAACTGACAAGGATCACCGCCCAGACGATCTGGTAATTGGGCGATTCGCGGGCCGCATCCATCACCAGCAGCTTGCCGATGAACCCCGAAAGCGGTGGCATGCCCGCCAGGGCGATCGCGCCGACGAAGAACAGCGATGCGATCAGCCCCGACTGCTGCATCGGATGTGTGGGTGCGACCGCTCCACCCCGGCGGTTGTTCACCATGTCCGCCACGAGAAAGAGCAGCGCGGCCGCCAGCGTCGAATGCATGATATAGTAAAGACCCGCCGCCGTGGCCTCTGGCGTGAAAAGCGCGATGGCGATCAGCAGCGTCCCCATCGACGTGATGACCCCGAACGCCATCAGCCGCCCGATCTGTTGTGCGCCCAGAACGCCGATGGCACCCACTGCCAGCGTTACCAACGCGGCCGGCAGCATCCACGCAGCGATCAGGCCGGACGTTGCCTCGACCTCCGGGCCAAAGACCAGCGTATAGACCCGCAGGATCGAGTAGGCGCCCACCTTGGTCATGATGGCGAACAATGCCGCAACCACGAAGGGGGCGTTGGCGTAACTGGCGGGCAGCCAGAAATGCAGCGGCAGGACCGCCGCCTTGATCGAGAAAACCAGCAGCAGCAACACCGCGCCCACACGCAGCAGGGCCGTATCCTCGGCGGGCATCTCGGCGACGCGCACAGCCAGATCCGCCATGTTCAGCGTCCCGGTGACCGCGTAGAGCGTTCCAAGTGCAAACAGGAACAGCGTTGAACCCAGCAGGTTGTAAGTCACGTACTGGACACCTGCCTTGAGCCGGACAGCCCCTCCACCATGGGTCATCAGACCATAAGAGGCGATCAGCAGAACCTCGAAAAACACGAACAGGTTAAATGCGTCACCAGTCAGGAAAGCCCCGCACACACCCATCAGCTGGAACTGGAAGAGGGCATGGAAATGCTCGCCTCTCTGATCCCAGCCCGAGCCTATTGCGTATAGCACGATAGGCAGCGCCAGCAGTGCCGTAAGCCCCACCATGAGCGCGGACAGCCGGTCGAGAACCAGAACGATGCCGAACGGCGCGGGCCAGTTGCCCAGCTCATAGGTCTGGATTTCGCCGGTCGATGCCTGCACGACCAGCGTGGCGGCAATGCCGAACAGGCCCAGACAGCCAGCAACCGAGAAGATGCGCTGCAGGTCGAGGTGGTGACGCAGCACCATGATAATGAAGGGCGCAACGATCGCGGGCAACACGACCGGCGCGATGATCCAGTGATTCATCGCTCTTCCCCCGCTTCCTCGGACACCGGCAGGTCGATCCGGTCATTGCGGGCAGAGAGATAGGCGCTCAATGCAATCATCACGATCACTGCCGTCATCCCGAAAGAGATCACGATTGCCGTCAGCACCAGCGCCTGCGGCAGCGGATCGGTATAGGCCACGTCCTCGTACTTGTTGAGCACGGCCGGTGCGTTCAAAGCCAGCCGCCCCGTGGCAAAGAGAAAGGCATTGACCGCGTAGGTCACAAGCGACAGGCCCAGGATCACCGGGAAGGTCCGGCGGCGAAGGATGAGGAAGATACCCGCAGCGGTCATGACGCCCACCGCGGAGGCAAGTAGAAACTCCATGTCAGGCTTGTCCCTCACTGTCTTTGCTGGCCGCCTCGGGCGGGTCGTCGCGCATCGGGTTGATGTCCATCGCGTGCTCGCTGACCATTCCCGGCTGCCACGCAAAGCGCGACAGGCTCTCCAGCGCGAGCATCACCGCACCCAGAACGGCAAGGAATACGCCAAGGTCGAACAGCATTGCCGTCGCCAGCTCGAATTCTTCGAATGGATTTATGTTCACGTAGGTGAAGTCGCTGGTCAGGAATGGCACGTTGTTGAACCACGCGCCCAATCCCGTCGCCGCCGCGATAAGAACGCCCCAGCCGATCATCCCGTGATAGGGCAAGCGCTGACGTTCGGTCGCCCAGGCAAAGCCGCTGGCCATGTACTGCATCAACACGGCAATAGCCACGACCAGACCCGCGATGAACCCGCCACCCGGCTGGTTGTGACCGCGAAGGAAGATGT
The DNA here is from genome assembly GCF_042648365.1 of Lutimaribacter marinistellae. NCBI lineage: Bacteria > Pseudomonadati > Pseudomonadota > Alphaproteobacteria > Rhodobacterales > Roseobacteraceae > Lutimaribacter > Lutimaribacter marinistellae. The sequence goes on from NZ_JBHRXI010000048.1 coordinate 108,332, forward strand.
AGACGCCGACCATCAAGGCGATCGGCATCATCACGCGGGTGACAACCACCATCATCAACGGGTGCGCGTCACCTGATTGCGGCCAATGCGGTTTGCGATTGAGCAGGTAGGCACGGACGTTCGTTGCCAGAACGCTTTCCGTCAGCGCAAAGATGATCAACGCGGCGATGCCCAGAACGATGATTTCGCCAAATGTGTCGAACCCGCGGAAATCCACGAGGATCACGTTGACGACATTCGTGCCGCCACCGCCACTGTAGGAGTTGGCGAGATGGTAGTCCGAAATCGACGGAAAGGCGAAATCGCGCGTCATCAACGCGTAGATCAGCCCGCCGCTGCCGATGCCGGCGACGATCGAGATCAGCGCGTCGCGGATCTTGCGCCGCCGCGAACTGTCGACCGGGGTTTCGGTTGGCAGAAAGTTCAGCGACAGCAGAAGCAGGATCATCGTCACCACCTCGACCGATATCTGCGTCAGTGCCAGATCCGGTGCGGACAGATAGTTGAAAGCCATCGAAACCATCAGGCCCACGACACCGATCAGAACCAGTGCCAGCAGCCGGTTGCGATGGAACCACATGATGGCCAGCGTCGCGGCGACCAGACAGATCCAGCCGATGATCGGAACCAGCGGTGCCTCGAGCGGCAAGCGTGTCGGCATGCTTGTCGTACCAGTCGCATAGGCATACCAGGCAAGACCGACGGTGAAGACGACAAAGATCGCTGCATAACGGCTGAGGACACCGTTATGGACCCCGTCGGTCACCCATCGGCTGAACCGTGTGAAGCCGCCGATCAGGGCGTCGAAGATCTCCTTGGCTTCGGGCCTGCGCATCGCGTTCCAACCGCGCTCGAGGTGGCGGTGCAACGCCAGAAGGATGATCCCACCAAGAACCGCAACGATCGACATGTAAAGCGCAGGCGTGAACCCGTGCCACAGTTTCAGCGAGTAATAGGGCAGTTCCGCCCCGCCAATCACCGCCGATGCAGCCACCGCAACGAGGGGACCGGCCACGGCTTTGGAAAACAGGCCGATCAAAACGACAAGCAGCACAAGGAAGGCGGGTGCCAGCCACAGGCCCGGACCCGGATCATGCGGCGGGTGGGGATAATCGTCGCGCTGGTCGCCCATAAAGACATGCGCGACGAAGCGGAACGAATAGGCCGCCGAGAACAGCGCCGCCACCGTTACCAAGACAGGTACGATCAGATCGGAGTTGAACCAAGACGTTTGAACCGCTGCATCCAGCATCATTTCCTTCGAGATGAAACCGTTGAACGGTGGAATTCCCGCCATGGAAAGCGCCGCTACCGTTGCGATGGTGAAGGTCAGCGGCATGAGGTGCCGCAAACCGCCCAGCCGCTTGATATCGCGGGTGCCCGCCTCGTGGTCGACGATGCCCGCGCTCATGAACAGGGCGGCCTTGAACGTGGCGTGGTTGATGATGTGGAACACCGCGACGACCGCCGCGAATTTCGTGCCAAAGCCCAGAAGCATCGTGATCAGGCCCAGATGCGAAACTGTCGAAAAGGCAAGTAGCGCCTTGAGGTCGTCCTTGAACAGCGCGATCACCGCGCCCAGCAGCATTGTCACAAGACCAGTGGTCGCAACGATGTAGAACCATTCCTGCGTCCCCGCCAGAACCGGCCACATCCGCGCCATCAGGAACAGCCCGGCCTTCACCATCGTTGCCGAATGCAGGTATGCGGAGACGGGCGTGGGGGCCGCCATCGCGTGCGGAAGCCAGAAATGGAAGGGGAATTGCGCCGATTTGGTGAAGCATCCCAATAGGATCAGGATCAGCGCGGGCAGGTAATAAGGCGAGGCCTGGATCACCTCTTTCTGCGTCAGGATCACGCTCAGATCGTAGGAGCCCGCGATGTTTCCGAGGATCAGCATCCCGGCAATCATCGCCAGCCCGCCCGACCCGGTCACAGCCAATGCCATTCGCGCGCCTTGGCGACCTTCGGGCAAATGCTTCCAATAGCCGATCAGCAGGAAGGAAGACAGCGAGGTCAGTTCCCAGAAAATGAGCAAAAGTAATATGTTATCGCTTAGAACGATGCCGACCATCGCGCCTTGGAACAGCAGCAGGTAGGTGTAGAACTGGCCGACAGGATCCTCGCGCGACAGGTAGAACCGGGCGTAGAGAATGATCAGCAATCCGATCCCCAGGATCAGGCCCGCAAAAAGCAGGCCCAGCCCGTCGAGGAAGAAATTAGCATTCAGCCCAAGGGCAGGAATCCAGTCGAACCGGGCTGTAACCACTTCGCCCCGCATGACTGCTGGAGCGTTGATCAGAAGGCCGACAAGAGCGAGGAGAGTCGTCAGCCCCGCTGCCGAGGCGGCCGCGTCGCGGCCTGCCCGAACCAGCAAGGCAGGGAATACGGCCCCGAGGAAAGGCAGGGCCGCAATCAGAAACAAGGACACCGGCGAACTCCGTCCGTTGGTGGGATTAATCCAAAACGCATTGGCAATAAGTATTTTAGGACCCGTTCCTCCATTGCAAGGGTCGACCGGCCGGAATCGAACGCCCCGGCCGCGAAACCGTCAAAACGGCGCCCTGGTAAGGCATCAAGCGGCTCGTGTTTGACAAAAAACCGGCTGGGAACGGGCCAAGTAACGTCTGGCGAATGGCGTTCATGGTGCGTCACGACACTTCGAATGGCAAAGGTTTACCCTGCGGCGTCGTCGCTCTAACGTCGCCGCCAAAGCGTTATGCGGAAGGAGTGTCGCGGATGAACGAAATGAACGGCGCCGAAAGCCTGGTGGAAACCTTGATCGCAAGCGAGGTGGAGGTCTGTTTCACCAATCCCGGCACGTCCGAGATGCATTTCGTCGCCGCGCTCGACCGCATCGCCGGAATGCGCCCGGTGCTCGCCCTGTTCGAAGGCGTGGCGACAGGCGCGGCCGACGGGTATTATCGCATGGCACGACGACCGGCCTCGACATTGCTGCACCTGGGGCCGGGCCTCGCGAACGGCATCTCCAACCTGCACAATGCCAAGAAGGCGGGCTCTGGCGTGGTGAACATTGTCGGCGAACACGCCGCGACGCACCGCGCGCTGGATGCTCCGCTTGCCGCAGATATCGAGGGGCTCGCGCGCCCGGTTTCCCATTGGGTCAGGACATCGGAACATGCAGCCGATCTGGGCCGCGACGGGGCCGAGGCGGTGGCCGCCGCGCAAGCCGCGCCCGGACAGGTTGCGACCCTCATCCTGCCGTCCGATACGGCGTGGACGTCCGGCGGGCGAGTTGCCGAACCTGTCGCCTTTCCGGCGCGGACGCAGATCTCAGACGACCTGCTGGAACAGGCTGCGCGCGCGCTTGACGGGCCGGAGAGCCTCTTGTTGCTGGGAGGGGAGGCGCTGACGGCGGAGAACCTTGAAAAAGCCAGCCGTATTGCTGCGCGGACGGGATGTGCGCTTTTGTCCGAATGGTCCAACGCGCGGGTTGAGCGTGGGGCGGGGCGCGTGCCGGTCGCGCGGGTTCCTTATCCGATCGATCAGGCGCTCGAAACGCTCGCACCATTCCGGAACGTGGTTCTGGTCGGGTCGAAACCGCCGATCGGCTTTTTCGCCTATCCCGGCAAACCCGCCATCCTGACGCGCGAAGGGGCCGAGATAATCACTCTCGCCGATGCCTGCGCGGACCTCGATGGAGCACTTTCCGCGCTGGTCGATGCGCTCGGGGCGAGCGGTGAGCAACCATCGTTGGCGCCCCCGCTTGCGGCCGAAACGGTGTCGGGCCCCGCGACGCCGGAGACGCTTGCCGCGGTACTTGGGCAATCCATCCCCGAAGGCGCGATCGTCGTTGACGAATCCATCACCACGGGGCGCGGTTTTCATCCCGCCACGCTGGGCGCCAAACCGCATACTTGGCTGAACAATTGCGGCGGTTCGATCGGCTACAGCCTGCCGGTGGCCATCGGTGCGGCCATCGCCTGCCCCGACCGAAAGGTGATGACGCTCACCGGCGACGGCTCGGCCATGTACATGCCGCAGGCGCTATGGACCATGGCGCGAGAAGAGCTGGACATCACCGTGGTTATCTGGGCCAACCGAAGCTATCGCATCCTCCGGGGCGAGTTGAAGGGCGTGGGTGTCGAGAATGCCGGACCGAGGGCGGTGGACATGCTGAGCCTCGACCGGCCCGAGATCGACTGGGTCGCGCAGGCTCGCGCGCTGGGCGTTGCCGGAGAGCGTGTGGACCGTGCGGAGGACTTTGCCGAGGCGCTTGCGTCGGCCTTCGCGAACAAGGGGCCGCGCCTGATCGAGGTTCTGCTCTGATCGAGGAATGCTCCCGCCCGAAAGCGCCGCATCACAGATGCGACGCTTTCCGTTGGGCCAGGCAGCGCTGACGCGCTGCGGTTGCACTGACCTGCATTCTTGGCACCCTGACGCCGCAAATGCGACGTGACCATGTCGGTCGGCGGCATGACCCATCTTCCCTGGGATGATGGGGTTATGGGAGTGGAGAGATGCAGGGAAGGACGGGCGGCATGAAGGTCGGGTTCATAGGTCTGGGTAACGTGGGCGGCAAACTGGCAGGCTCGCTCCTGCGCAACGGGGTGGATTTGACGGTCCACGATCTTGACGCGGCACTGGTGGAACGGTTCGTCGCCCGTGGAGCGCGTGCTGGCCAAGGGCCAGCGCAGATCATGCGCGATTGCGATGTGGTGATCACGTGCCTGCCATCGCCTGCCGCGTCTGACGCGGTCGTCATCCAGATGCTGCCGGAGGTCCGATCTGGCAAGACCTGGCTCGAGATGTCCACGACCGACGAGGCCGAAGTGCAGCGACTGGGTGCGCTTGTCATCGAAAAGGGTGGTGCGGCCGTCGATTGCCCGGTTTCCGGCGGGTGCCACCGGGCGGATACCGGCAACATCTCGATCTTCGCGGGCTGCGACCGGGAGAGTTTCAAGCATGTGGCGCCGCTACTGAAAACCATGGGGCGTCGTATCCTGCACACCGGCGATCTGGGCTCGGCATCCATCCTGAAGGTCATCACCAATTACCTTGCCACCGCGAACCTTCTGACCTGCTGCGAGGCGCTTGTCACGGCCAAGGCGGCGGGCATGGATCTGGGAACGGCCTACGAGGCGATCCGCATTTCGTCAGGCACTTCATTCGTACATGAAACCGAAAGCCAGGTGATATTGAACGGTTCGCGGGACATCTCGTTCACGATGGACCTGGTCAAGAAGGATATCGGCCTGTTCCAGCAGGTTGCCGACCGGGCAGGTGTCCCGCTCGAGATCAACCCCATGATGATCCGCATCTTTGACGACGGGATCGCGCGCTTCGGCCCGCGTGAACTTTCACCCAACATCATCAAGCGACTGGAAGACGCCACCGGGCTGGATATCCGAGCTCCTGGCTTTCCGCCCGAAATGACCGATGACGAGCCCGAGGAGCCGGGCTATGAAGTCGTCCCGCAGAGCCGCAGAGCGGCCGAGTAGGGTTCACTCCGTGGGACCGGTAAAGGCAAGAGCGCGCTCAAGCTGCCGGTCGAGCTTGGTCTGTTCCCTTCGCGTTGTTGCGTGTTCCGCTTCGGCGCGCGATTGCGCCGACCGGCGCAGCAGCGTTTCCGTCACGCGGGACGGGAAGGCCCGAACCAGCCGCAGCAGGCGCGGCGCGAACCGGCTGAACAGTTCGTCCTCGAAACTCACGATCGCCTCGGTCGATCCATTGGCCCCCTGGCGGCCCGTCCGACCATAAAGCTGGCGATCGATCCGGGGGCTCTCGTGGAATTCCGTCAGGATCACGTGCAGCCCCCCAAGTGCATCGACGCCTTCGCCAAGACGGATATCGGTGCCCCTGCCGGCGATGTTCGTGGCAACCGTTATCGCGCCCATCTGTCCTGCGCGGGCGATGATCTCGGCCTCTTCGCGGTCTTGCGTGGCGTTCAGCACTTCATGCGGCAGTCCTCGCGCGGCGATGGCGGCCGCACAGGCTTCGGAGGCCTCCACGGACCGTGTGCCGACCAGAACCGGCCGGCCGGCCTCGTGCAGCCGTGCGACCTGATCGGCGACCATGTCCCATTTGGCGGCGGCGCTCTCGCAGAACCTCGTCCGAAAGTGCCTTACGCGGCTGGCCCGGTGCCGCGGAACGCGGGTCGTGAACAGGCCGAACGTGTCACGAAATTCTTCTGCCAGTTCCAGCCCGGTGCCTGTCATGCCGGAAAGGCGAAGGTAACGGCGAAAGAAGCGTTGATAGGTTATCCGGGCGAGCGTCTCCTTGCGGCCCGTGATCTCTTGGCGTTCCTTGGCCTCGATCATCTGGTGCAGGCCGCCCTGCCAACTGCGATCCGGCATCACCCGGCCGGTGAACTCGTCGACGATCTGAACGGCGCCTTCGAGGATGACGTAGTCGCGGCCCAACTCGAAAAGGTGAATCGCGGACAGGGCTTGTTGCGCCAGTTCCTCGCGCGCGCGCCGTATCCGCCAGATGCCGGTCAGTTCGGCGCAGATCTCGCTCAGCGCCTGTCGACCGGCTTCTTCCAGTGTCACCTGCCGGTTCATCGCATCCACCTTGTAGTGGACGCGGTCATGAAGTTTGCGCGCAACGGCCAGTGCGGTGGCATAGACCTGCCCCGCCTCGGGATCATCCGCTGTCGAAGACAGGATCAGCGGCGTCCTTGCTTCGTCGACCAGAACGGAGTCTGCCTCGTCCACGATGGCGAAGGCCAGCCCACGCAACATGAGCGGTGCCGCCTGCCGGGCCGAGACGAGTTCCAGCGCCTTACGCCTTGGACGTCCCCGGCGCCTTGCCAACGCGATCCGGTCGCGGAGGTAGTCAAAGGTCAGATTGTTGTTCGAGACATAGGTGATGTCGCAGGCATATGCCTTCTGGCGCGCTTGCGGATCCATATCGCTGTCGATGACACCGACAGTCAGGCCAAGGAATTGGTAGACCGGGGCGGTTTCTTCGGCGTCGCGCGAGGCGAGGTAGTCGTTGACCGTCACCACGTGTACAGGCTTGCCAGACAGCGCTGCCACAACTGCGGCAGGGGTGGCGGTCAGGGTCTTGCCTTCTCCCGTTGCCATTTCGATCATCCGGCCCTCGTAAAGACCGATGGCCCCCATGATCTGTTCCTTGTAGTGACGCTTTCCCAGCACGCGTGCGCTCACTTCTCGGGTGATGGCAAAGGCGCGATCCACCGCATCGGTCTCGACTCCGCGCAAAAGGGCTGGGCGCAGCTTAAGGGCCATTTCGCGCAAACCGTCGTCAGGTTCGTCGACAATCTCCGCACCATGTGAGAGCACGCGATCCGCCCGGCGGGCCAGTCGATTGCGTGTGAATGGCAGGCGCGAGGTCAGCCGCCCCAAGCGGCGCTCCAGCCAGAGATCCACCGAATTGCCCGCAGGGTCCGCCAGTTCGGGATAGGGGCCAGTACCCAAAGGCACGCGGCCAAATCCGAATGCGCCCGAAAGGTCAGGCATTGAACTGCCTCAGGAACAATTGCCGGACCCGTCGCCAGATCTGAAACGCCGCGGGTTCTGCACCATGATCCAGACGCAGGTAAACGCGGGTACCGAAGGGCAGCGGATCGGTCTCTTCGGGCAAGGTCAGGTCGATGACAAAGGCCTGTTCCACCAGCGTTGCTCCCTCGGGATCGGTGGGATCGGTCAGGAACGGGCCACCCGCGGCGCTGGTCAGGACTGCTGCCGGGGTCCGAGCCGTGGCCTGCGGCATTTCCCGGACCAGCTCGGCCGCGATCCGACGGTCGAGATGGCCCGCGGCCTTGACCTCTATGCCTTGCAGCCTGTTGCGCGCCAGCGTGATGTCATCCTGTGACACCAGGGCCCTGATCTGGCGAGGCCCGTCCGGCAGAACGTAAGCGATCAGGTCACCCTCGGACACGTAGCGGTCCACCAGCTCGCGCCCGGGCAGGGCCGGTTGGAACACACCTGCTATGGGTGCGTACACCGCCAGTTCCGCGATCCGCTCACGTTCGCGGGCCAGTTCGGCTTCGGCTTCCTGCAATTCCAGGCGGGCAACCTCGGTCCGGCGGCGTTCGTTGACCTCGGTTGCGGCTAGCCTGCGCCGCATCTCTTCGACCCGCCACTCCAGCACGGAGATCCGGGCGCGCACGGTGGGCTCTTCCAACGTGGCGACCAGGTCTTGCGGCAACACGCGGGCGCCCTCGGCGGCTGCCAGATCGGTCACGAACCCCTGCGTTCCTGCGCGCAGATGCGCCTCGTCCGGCAACCAGACCACGCCCTGAGTGTCCGTGCGCAAGGGCAGCGGGATCAGCAGAGCCAGCCCGAGGATTACCGCCATGGTGCCAAAGGTCCACCCCATCGCGCGCCTGCGCACCTTGCGCAGGGCAGGGGCCGTCACGACATGCCGAACGTGTTTGAACAAGGGTTTGACGATCGTGTTGAACAGCGACCAGATTGCCAGCAACACACCGATGACAAAGAACTTCTGCGCAACGAAAAGGGCGATCCCCAGCATCACGACCATCCGGTAGACGAAGGCCGATGGCGCGTAGAGCACGAACCAGACCTTTTCGCCGAAGGTCGCGACCTCTTCCTTCAACTGCTTGGCACCGAAAATGTAACGCTGGATAAGATGCCCCCAGTAACGGTTCGCCCGTGTTCCCAGGTTGGGGATTTCGATCAGGTCGGACAGGACATAATAGCCATCGAACTTCAATAGCGGGTTGCCATTGACAAGCACGGTCGAGATGCCGCCGACCAGGACGACGTTGTAGGCAACGGCCCGGACCATGCCGGGCTCGGCCGACACCCAGACCATGATCGCAATGGCTGCGGCGAACGTCTCGACGAAGATGCCGCCAGCCGAGACCGCAGCGCGGCTCCACTTGTTGCGAAACGCCGCGGCCGCGGATGCATCGACATAGGGAACGGGAAAGAAGACGAGAAACATGATCCCCATCTCGCGAACCTCTCCGCCGCGTGCACGGATGAGATAGCCATGGGCAAGCTCGTGCAGCGCCTTGAGCACCGGATAGGTGATCGCCGCGATCATCAGGTTCGAGCTTGCGAGCATCTGGTCCACGAGGTTGCGGGTCAGTTCCTCCCAATGCATTGCCGCGGTCAAGATGCCCGCTGCAACGACTACCAGCCAAAGTATGAACCCGAACCACCCCGTAAGCGGTCTTACCCAGGGCAATGTCCTTTTCAGGAATGCGTCCGGATCGAACAGCGGCAGGCGAAAACTCATGGGGTTGAGCAGGTTCTGTTTTACCACCTGGCGCGTGTTTCGATTGTATCGCTCCAGCAGGTCCGCCACGTCGGGTGAGCCTGCATACCGGATCAGGTCGTTCTGGTGCAGCCGCGACAGCAGCCGGATCACCTCGTCCTGTCCCGGCGCGTCCGCATCATGCGCTTCGGCCAGCGAACGCCAGACCTCGTCCACCGTGCGCCCGCCATCCATTTGCCCGATCAGCATGTAGGCACCCGGCGTGAACCGGTGCACCCGCCCCGACGCGTGATCGTGCAGCACGTACCATGCCCGCCCGCGATAGCGATGCCGGTGAACGGTCACATGGTTGCGCAGCTTCGGTTGCAGGTCTGCGACGCGGTACCAGATGGTGGAGAGATAGCTTTCGGCCATGTCACGGCTGCCATGTCCACAAGGTACGGCGCACCCAGTCGATCAGCCGGCGCGACCAGACCCAGACCATCAGTTCGCGCCCCACCTCGATCTTGGCGACGCCTTCCATGCCCGGGCGCAACCCCACCGGCGTTGTGTCGAGCAATCCCTCTACGCGAAACGTGTTCCTGGTCTCGCGGATCTCGGCGATTGGCGTGATCCGGGTCGTGGCGAACGGCACGCCTTCGCTCGGCTGGCCCGCCAGCGACAAACGCCCGGGCTGGCCCGTCTCGACGTGGGGAAGGTCACGCTCGTCCACATAGATATCGACGCGGTACCGGTCGGGTGGCGCGATTTCGAACAGAACCTCCCCTAGCTGGACCGGGGCGCCGAGCTTCTGGCTCAGGTCCCCGGACACGATGACGCCGTCAATCGGCGCGATCAGCCGCGTTCGTTCGAGTTCGGCTTGCGCAAGCGCCAGTTGGGCGCGTGCCTGCGACAGCTGCGCCTCAAGCAGCGCTACCTGCGCCCGGTCATATTGTGCCTGCGCCTCGCGCGCCTGCGAAATCAGGCGGTCGATCTCGGACCGCCAGCGCAGTTCTTCCAGCCGAAGGTCGGAATCATCAAGCCGCACGAGCAGGTCGCCCGCCGCAACCATGTCGCCCGCCCGCAAGGGCGCATCGTCGATGAACCCGGCAAAGGGCGCGACCACGGCGCGCATCTCCTGGCCGCGCAGAACGGCATCGGCCTGAACACGGAACGGACCCTTCACCGTGGCCGCGGCAAAGACCAGCAGGGCAAGGACAATCGTCAGCAGTTTCCAGCTCAGGTGCCTCGGTCCCAGCACGACATCCAGGACATGCAACACGCCGTCCACGATCCGTCCGCCAAACCACCGCGCATTATGCGCCTTGAGCGCCAGCATCGGCCCCACCAGCGCGGCGACCGCTTCGGCCAGCAGAAGGGTATCCTCGTCGAACGGCTTGTCGGTATCTCGTCTTTCGCAGGTCATTGCCCCGATCGGGCCGTCTTCATCAGACAACGGAACCGTGATCATGTGACTTGTCCGAGACCTGCGCACATGCTCGCCATGGGCGACGGAAACGGCCCGCGCAATGCGCTCCAGCGGTGGATGGCTGACGCTGGCATTCTGGTCCCACGCCTCCTCCATTGCAGTCTCGATCCCCTCGGCCAGGCCAGACCGCTTGCGAAACCACGCCGAATAGGACATCGCCAACAGCCTCATCTTCGGCGCACTACGGCGGCGTTTGATCAGCCCGATACTGACCTGGTCGCAATCGAGGATGGTCTGCACTTCGTTGACGACAGCCATGGCCGCCGCCGCCGGTTTGCGGTGCTCGCCCGCGACGGCAAGGATGTCCAGCGCAACGCCGGCCCTGCGCAACCGCGCTTCGCCGTCCCGGGCGGCGTCCTGCCACAATTGTGCCGAAAGCCAGCCCGCTGCCCAATGCGCATCTCTCAACGCCTGTTGCACGCCTGCGTCGTCGGACCCTTTGAGTTCAAGAACGACGACATATCCGGCAGACCCATCGGGGCCTTGCACGGGACTTGCGACCCGGCTGATTTCCCCATCGCCCGAACGCGTGCTCGAGGGCCTGTTGGACGCGATCGCCTTTTGGGCGATGTCACCAAGTCCCGACAGGTCGCGTCGCGGATCGGGGGCTACTGCTACAGGAACATAGGCTGCCGCTGCGGGGTCGGGACGCAACAGAACGCCCAGCGTTGCCTCCGGTACGCGGTTGACCAGCACGGCCAGCCACGAGGTCAGAAGTGCCGTTTCACTGCGCGCATTGGCAAAGGCGGACCAAAGGCTGCGCGATACCTGCGTGACCTCGGCCCCGCCGGGGTCGCTCGTGGTGGTCAGGCCGGGTGCCGATCGGCCGATAGCCATCAGGCGCGCCCCGCCTTAACCGTCCAGTTTGCCGTACCGGGTTTCATGTTCGTCGATCAACCGGACCAGCATGTCACGCAGCCGCTTTGCGGCATGTGGAGACATCACGACCCTGTGCTCCAGCTGCACCTCGAGCTTGGCCGTACCCATGTCCCAACTGTTGTTGACGCCGAAATTGACCACCACCTCTTCGCGCGTGCTGGAGCCGTTGCAGACATTGCAATAGCTGCTCTTGAGGTTCGACGTGTCGAATTTCACCTGGCTCGGCGGTACGGTCGCTTCGCGCTGCCTGGGGCCGGTTCCCGTGCTGTGCTGGGCAGTTTCGGCCTTTGGACCGGTTGCTGCCTTTGCCGCATCCGCCCCGTTCTTCTCTGTCTTCTCAGCCGCCTTGGCCATACCTCGTTGCCTCATGAAAGGTGAATGAAACCGGTTACTTCTCGGGTGACCTTACCGGCGCGTGAACCATCGGGATCGACAGGCCGGTCGAGGTTGCCGCAGCGATAGTGTAGCCACCGGGCGTCTCGTCTGTCCAGCCGGACAGCTCCTCTTCGAGCGGAACATCGGCTCCGTCGATCTCGAGCGATTTGAGCTTGACGGTCCCGGTCCGGCGCCCGCCGGGCGCACGCTTGAAGGCCACGCAGGCCAGCACCGCGGCCTCGGCCAGCAGAGCGGGCAGGTCGGATACCGTGATTTCCAGCTCACCGCTTGCCGGACGATCAACCATGTTGATGGCGCTGCCGCTGCGGGGTGCGATCGCAGTCTGCGGCAGCAGCGCATTGCCGTCATAGGCCAGCGTCATGCGCAGGTTGTCGGCACGCCGGAGGTTCGAAATGCTCAACGCAAGGAAGCCGCCGGCAACAGCGTCGGGATCGAGTAGCAACTCGCCCGGATCGCGTGCACCGGCACCTTCCAGCGCGATCTGGTAGGCAAGCGGTCCCTGAACCGCCTTCTCGAATTCGACGTCGCCGACGTCGACGCTCAGTGGCGTCCCGTCCGCCGGCACCGGTGCTTCGGGCGCGTCGTCGACGGGCTGGCCGTTGATCTCCAGCGCGCGGATGGTGACATCGGCCGAAAGCGGGTTCCCCCCGGTCAGAGCCTGCACGCGCAAAAGGTCGATGACGCCTGCCGGCAACGGCTCGCGCGAGGTGATGGTGACGCGCATCCCCGTATCGGTCAGTTCGGTCTTCACCGCGATGCCGAAGGGCAGGCAGACGCCCTTGAATACGTCGAGGAGTTTCATCACCCCGGCACGATGCGTGATCTCGATGATCATGCTGGTGATGCCACCCTGGCTTTCGAACACGACCGGGATCTCGGTGAACACGCCGCCGCCGCCAAGGGAGCTGTCCGAGACGTATCCAGCGGTCACGCTCGCGCCGCCGGTCGATACCGTCGAGACCGAACTGGTCGTCGTTGCGGGTCGCGTGATCTGAACGGGCGAGGTGGGCGTCGCCCCCGGTACACTCTGCGGCGCCACGTTGATCGACACCGTCGCATCTCCGGTCAGCCCGTCGGCATCGGTCACGCGGATGACTGCATCGGTCTGTCCGACTTGGCCGGTTGTGTCACCGGTCAGGATTCCGGTCACCGGGTCCAGTTTCAGCCATTCGGGGCCGTCGACGACCGCATAGGTCAGGTCCCGTACGTCGCCGTCATCGTCGCGCCCGGCCAATGCCTCTGCAATGCTCTGGCCTGCAATCAGCGAAAGCTCACGGTTGTCCAGTTCCGGCGGCGCGTTGACATCGACAATCATCTCTGCCTCGGCCGTCAACCCGTCGGGGTCGGTGACCGAAACGCGAACCAGCGCCTCACCCGCCTGCAAAGCGGTGTCTCCGGTCAGACGCCCGGTGGCGGGGTCGATCGAAATCCAGTCCGGCGCTGCCAAAAGACGGAAGGTCAGGGCCGAAAGAGGGCTGTCCTCATCCAACGCGGCCGCGACCAGGTCGAGCGCCTCGCCGCGGATCAACGTGACGTTCGACAGGGTAAGGACCGGCACGGCGTTGACATCTATCGTCAGCGTCAAGTCGGAACTGAGCCCGTCGCCATCGGTTACACGGAAGGTCGCGGTGCTCTCGCCAACATTGCCGGAACTGTCACCGGTCACACGGCCTGTTCCGGCGTCGATGGTGATCCAGTCCGGGCCGTCCACGATCGAATAGACCAGGTCGGCGGTGCCGCCATCCACATCGCCGCCCGTCAATTGCAGGTCGAGGGGTTGGCCCTCGACCAGCGTGGTGTTCTCGCCCGCAAGCGTCGGTCGGGCCAGAACCGTCAGGATCAGGCTGGCCTCGTCACCGAGACCGTCCGGGTCGGTGACGCGCAGGGTTACCTCGTAGATACCGGCCTGGCCCGTCGTTTCACCCGAAATTGTCCCGGTGGCGGGGTCGACGGTGATCCAGTCCGGTCCCGCCACTTTGGCAAAGCGCAAATCAGATGCCGGCGTATCGGCATCTTGCGCCGTCACCCCGTGCGACAGGGCCTCACCGGCAACCACCGTGGTGTCGCCGACCGTCAGAACGGGGCGCGCCTGTACGGTAAGGGTAAGGGTGGTCTCTCCCTCCAATCCGTCGGCATCCGTGACCCGCAGCGCGATCGGGGCAACACCGATCTGGCCGGTGCTGTCGCCGGTCAGGCGCCCGGTCTCTGCATCGATCGAAAGCCAGTTCGGCCCATCGACCAGAACGAAGACGCGCGCCCCTGCCGGATCGTCGACATCGGTGACCACGGGGCGGATATCGACCTGCGTGCCCTCGACGATCACCGTGTCGCTGGCGGCGATGACCGGCGGAGTATTGACGTCGACGGTCAGGCTGGCCTCGTCGCTCAGGCCATCGGCATCGGTGACGCGGAGGGTGACGCTCGCCTCGCCCGCCTGTCCGGAACTGTCGCCCGTGATCTCGCCGGTGGCGGGATCGACGCTGATCCAGTCCGGTCCGGCAAGCTTGGCAAAGGTCAGATCCTGCGCCGGGCTGTCCTCATCGGTGACAACCGGCAGGACGGACAGCGCCTCGCCCGCCGTAACGGTGGCGTCGGCCACGCTCAGGACCGGGCGCGCCAGCACGGTGATGGTGACGGTTTCCTCGGCACTCAGCCCGTCGGGATCGGTGATCCGCACGGTGACGTCATGCACGCCGACCTGGCCTGCGCTGTCGCCGGTCACGGCACCGGTTGTCGTGTCGACGGCAATCCAGTCCGGCCCGGCAAGTTTGCTGAAGGTCTGGCTGCCCTCCGGGTTGTCCGGGTCCGACACGGTCGGCGCAAGCGCGAGCGCCGCGCCCTCGATCAGTGTGGTATCGGCCAGGGTGAAGCCCGGCGGTGCGTTGACATCCACGGTCAGCGTCACCTCGGCCGAAAGGCCATCGGCGTCGGTTACCTGGACCGTCACGGCGGCCTCGCCCGACTGCCCGCTGCTGTCACCGGTCAGGGTGCCGGTGGCGGGATCGACGGCGATCCAGTCCGGCCCGGCGAGTTTGGCAAAGGTCAACTGATCCGCAGGCGTATCCGCGTCGCTCGCCGTGACAGGATGCGACAGCGCGGTACCCTGCGTGAGCGTCACGTCAGCAGCCGAAAGGACAGGTACGGCAAGCACTCTGACGGTAAGGGTTGCATCATCGCTCAGCCCGTCCGCGTCCGTGACGCGCAGCGTGACCTCGACGCTTCCCGGATGACCGGAACTGTTGCCCGAAAGGCGCCCGGTTTCAGCATCGACCGAGAGCCATTCCGGTCCGCTTACCAGCACGAAACTGCGCCTTCCGTCGGGATCATCAGTATCTGCAACCGAAGGCAGGACATCCACGGCGGCCCCTTGGACGACCGTGGTGTCCATCACCGTCAGAACCGGCGGAGTATTGACGTCGACGGTCAGGCTGGCCTCGTCGCTCAGGCCATCGGCATCGGTGACGCGGAGGGTGACGGTCGCCTCGCCCGCCTGTCCGGAACTGTCGCCCGTGATCTCGCCGGTGGCGGGATCGACGCTGATCCAGTCCGGTCCGGCAAGCTTGGCAAAGGTCAGATCCTGCGCCGGGCTGTCCTCATCGGTGACAACCGGCAGGACGGACAGCGCCTCGCCCGCCGTGACCGTGGCGTCGGCCACGCTCAGGACCGGGCGCGCCAGCACGGTGATGGTGACGGTTTCCTCGGCACTCAGCCCGTCGGGATCGGTGATCCGCACGGTGACGTCATGCACGCCGACCTGGCCTGCGCTGTCGCCGGTCACGGCACCGGTTGTCGTGTCGACGGCAATCCAGTCCGGCCCGACAAGTTTGCTGAAGGTCTGGCTGCCCTCCGGGTTGTCCGGGTCCGACACGGTCGGCGCAAGCGCGAGCGCCGCGCCCTCGATCAGCGTGGTATCGGCCAGGGTGAAGCCCGGCGGTGCGTTGACATCCACGGTCAGCGTCACCTCGGCCGAAAGGCCATCGGCGTCGGTTACCTGGACCGTCACGGCGGCCTCGCCCGACTGCCCTCTGCTGTCACCGGTCAGGGTGCCGGTGGCGGGATCGACGGCGATCCAGTCCGGCCCGGCGAGTTTGGCAAAGGTCAACTGATCCGCAGGCGTATCCGCGTCGCTCGCCGTGACAGGATGCGACAGCGCGGAACCCTGCGTGAGCGTCACGTCAGCAGCCGAAAGGGTTGGGCGGGCACGCACGGTAACGGTAAAGGTCGCGTCGGCGCTTTGCCCCTGCGCATCGGTGACGCGTATCGTCACCTCGAAGCTGCCCACATTGCCAGCGCTGTCGCCGCTTGCGACGCCGGTGGATGGATCGACCGTGATCCAGTCCGGGCCGTCGATCCTGGCAAAGGTCAGTTCTTCGGCCGGGCTGTCGGCATCTGTTGCCAGCGGTGTCGCCGAAAGCGCGTCGCCTTCGACAAGTGTGACGCTGGCCGCGTTCAGGACGGGGGCGGCATAGACGCGAAGCTCGAAACTCGCCTGCCCGGTGACGCCATCGGCATCCGTCGCTTCGACCGTGACGGTATAGATGCCGCCGCGATCGGTCGAATTACCAGTCAGGGCACCCGTTGCCGCATCGAGCACCAGCCATGGCGGACCCGAGACCAACCGATAGGTGATGGCGGAATCATCGCCATCGGGATCGGTTGCGCTTGCCGCGTGGTCGATTGCCGTACCCTCGGTCACCGCAAGATCAGCAACGGTGACGACAGGTGCCGCGAGGATCGACAACGTAAAGCTCCGGCTCACGCTCAATCCGCCGGGGTCGGTGACAGTCACCGTGAAGGCACCCGCATCGGGCGTGGACGGTGTCCAGGTAATCAGCCCGGTTTCCGGATCGATGGTCGCGCCGTCGGGCGCCGTCTCAAGCGCGTAGCGCAGATCGCCCGTGCCGTCATCGACATCGGTGGCGACCGCCTGGATCGTGGTTTCGACACCTTGCGGGACGCGGCCATCGGCGATTGTCTCCAGAACCGGTGCGTCATTCACGGGTGTGATGTCGATTGTCAGCACCGCCGGCTCGGACCTGCTCACCCCGTCGAAGAGACGGTAGGTGATCTGCCGCTCGCCATTCGCGTCGGCTTCGGGCGTGTAGCGGAAGACGCCGCCCGTAACCGGCACCAGCGTTGCGCCACCCAGGTCGGTTTCGATCTGCACGATCAACGGGTCGCCGTCCGGGTCGCTGTCATTTGCAAGGATGTCGATTTCGACCGGTGTATCCTCTTGTGTGGTCGCTCTTTCGCCGGTGGCGACCGGGGCGTCATTTGCCTCCAGTCCCAGCAGGCGCACGCTGTCGACGCTGACGGCGGAATTGACGTCTCCAAGTCCGATCAGGTCAAAGGAAACGATCAGGTCTTCTGGCCGTGCGTCGAGGCCTGTCAGGTCTACCGTCACCGTCAGCGAGCCGTCCGCATTGGCGGCGACCCCCACTGCCGGGCTCAGGTACCGCGTGCCATCCGCCTGGATGTTTAGGAACGCGTCGGTTCCGGGCAGGTTCGCGATGGCCGGCAGCACCGGCTGACGCGTTGCGCCATCGAGCAGCGCGACCTCGAAGGCATCCGGTGGCGCATCGGCAGGCTGGCCAAGCGTGATGTCGGAAAGCGTGAACTGTATCGCGGTGATCCCCGCGGGCAGTTGGAAACCCTGGCTGAGCCCGGACATGACGCCCGAACTCTCGTCCAGACGTGCCTTGCCATCCACGGCGGTCACGCTGCCCGTGGTCGTCCAACCGGAGAGATCGGTGTCGAATCCGCCATTCGTGAAGGGCTCGCCAACGGCGCCTGCGATCTGTGTATCCGCGCTTGCCGATCCGACAGCGCTCTGACGTGTCGTCGGTACTGTCGTACGCTGTACCCCGTCCGTGCCGACCACATCGCCATCGGCAGCGATGATTGCGGACCAGTCGCCCACGTCCGGGCCGGTCGGCAGACGCCGCGTTCCGGTATCGATCACCGGGCTCATGACAAAGCTGCTGCCGGGATCGACGTGATCGGCAAGGCCCATGATATTGCCCATTTCGTGCATCAGCACGGTTAGCAGGTCGATCCGCCCGTCGGCATCCGTACCGTCCCCGGCGACAAAGAGATGGTCAAGATCGGCAGCCTCGAATTCGCTTGCCTCGCGTGGAGTGGGGTCGACGAACCAGCCATGTCCGGCCGCATCGGCATCAATGGTGATTTCGTTACCCTCGGCCAGCGCCAGGGCCGCCCCGTCAAGATCGGCAACGCGAATGACCACGTCGCCCAGCAGGTCACCCGCACCGGGGACCAGCGCGCTGTCGACCCATATGCCTTGGGCGACTTCGGCCATGGCTTGGGCTTCGAGCACGGAAATGGGCGTAGCCCCGTCGCCGATACCGGCGGCGGTCTGGTTCGACCCGGATTTCGACATCCGGATGTTGTCGATCACCATGACCACGGATGCCGCATCGGCGACCGACGCGAAGATGTTGAAGTTACTCAGAAAATCGACCAGTTCCTCGGCGAGGTTGGCCGCCGGAGCGCGCTCCAGCCCGTTATTGGTGATGGTGACATTGGCAACCTTGCCGCGGACTTCGGACGGGATCTCGAAACGCGCGATCTGCGTCGAGAAGAAGCTCCGGTCGAAGTAATAGGCGTCCTTTTTTTCCACGACGCCGTTGGCGTTCGTGTTCAGGCCCTTGGCCGTGTATTCGTTGCCGTCCATGGTGGTGAACACGATCTCGGCATTCACCTCCACGCTCGGATTGAGCGGCATGAAGGCGTCGAACATGATTTCTTCCATGTCCGCCGGGACGTAGAGCCGGTTATGCGTGAGCGAGTCGATCTGTCCAACGGCATCGATTGCGCGGTCGAACATGTCGGGCACCGAGATCTGGTTGCCGCCGACGGTGAACTTGGTTTCCGGCAGGAAGGTGCGCACCATCTCCTTCAGCGACTGCGAGCCGCCGAAGATCAGCGCATAGTTCGGCTTGGTGTCCCAACCCAGCTGATGGGTCACGAGCGCAACGAGGTTCTTGCCGATCCAGGCAAGGTAATCGCTGAACGCCTTGGCACGTGCCGCTTTCGACGCCTCTTCGTTTTCGGGCGTCGACGTGTCGAGCGGCGTGTCGAGGATCTTGATCAGCGAGGGCACGCCACCCTTTAGCGCGAAACTGTCACCACCCCATGATTTCAGCGCATCCTTGACGACGGCACTGCCCGAGGCGGCATCGACAAGGAAGTCGAACGCCTTGGCCAGCAGCCGCAGCGAGGTCGCATCGTCGATGACAAAGTTGAAGGTCGCATCGACGTTGCGCGAAAGCTGGTCGTTGGATAGCAGTGTTTTGCCATCTTTGACGACCTTGAACCCGTCGCCGTCCGGCACCACCGTTCCGCCGACACTGTCGGCATAATCCTTGCGGATCAGTGCCTTCTTCTCGCTGTCGGTGTAGCGGTCGGTATAGTTGTCGCTGGTGAACTTGTCGGCATATTGCTTCAGCACCTTCTCGAGAAGAGGCTTGAGCACACGCCCGAGGATGTCGATGACCTCGGCGCCGAAATTCATGTTCATCAGGAACAGACCGGTGATATCCACGGGACCGGCCAGCCCCCAGCTTTCGGCGGTCGAGGCCGAGAACAGGTCGAACGTGTATGATACGCCTTCGTCCACGCCATCGGGGAAGGCCGCCGCCCCGTCCCGGTCGGCCTGGGTGCCCTCGATCCCGCCATGCATCGACCAGCCGGGCAGGTCGTAATGCAGAGGGAAACGGCCCAGTTCGGGCGGCAGATCCGGCAGGATCGCATTGGCGGCAGACGCCACGCCTCCGAACTTCTTGGCAATCGACAATTCCTTGTCGCCGACATTCTTCAGTGCCTTCTTGAAGTCATCCCACGAGGATTGCCCGTTCAGCAGCTGGCTGTAACCCGCGCCCGCGATCCACTTGATGTAATTGGAAAGCGCATGGCGCGTGCCGTGGCTGAAATCGCCGTTGAAGACGGTCGGCACCGCCTCGTACTTGACCGGGTTTTCCTTCGTACCCGCAGGCCGGTCGACTTCGGTATTGTCGAAATCAAGGCTGGTGCGCTTGCGTTCGGCCAGCTTGGGCCGGATGTCCGGGTCGCCCGCGACGGTCGAGAAATAGAACCCGGTGCCGATCGCCTCGGTCCGGGTCGAGTTGCTCTTGTCGGTGCCGGGATTGACGTTCGCATTCTCGAAATACTTCGCGAAATGCGTTTTCACATCCCCCCACTTGCCGGCGTTGAAGGCGACCGGATCGACACCGTAATAGGGCTGTTTCGTGTGTCCCTCGCCAAACAATGCGTTGCCCAGCTGTCCGAAGAAGCCTTCGTCCCCGGTCGAGTTGATGGCCAGCCCCTCGTCACCCATCGTGCGCGGGATCAGGACACCGCCGACAAACCCGGAATTGACGTCCGCCGTGCCAAGGTACCAGTTGGTGATCCGGCTGTGCGGCGTGGCCAGTGCATCGGCCTCGATGAAGCCGGGGATCTTGGCCTTGGTAAAGTCCAGCTCGATATCCGGCACACCCATGCCGTGCTTGGTCGGCAGCTTGTCCTTGCCGTCCTTGTCGGTCGGGATCTTGGTGCCGTTCGGCGTAGTCACGGGTACGAATTTCAGCCCGGTGAACTTGTTGAAGTTGCTGTCGCCCTCGGGCGCGGAGGTCTGGAAGTAGTTGTCGGCGAAATCGATGTTGGACCAGACCTGTACATTCGGGTCCTTGAAATCGTCCCACGGGATTTCGGCCGCCTGGATCCCGGCGTAACCGGCGATCTTGAACAGAAGCTGTGCCCCCAGTTCCACGCCGTTGATGACCCGCAGCAGCGTCGCCCCAAGGGCCGGGTTGGCGAAAGAGGTGAGCGTCGCGCCGAACTTGGCCGCGGTGATCCAGCTTTCGACGATCTTCTTCAGCTCGACCTTCAGCGAATCCTGCTTGAAGTCGTGCGGATCCAGTGTCGTCATGTGGATGTCGATGTTCTTGCCGCCGGATTCCGGGAACCGCACGCCAAGCCGCTGGATGATCTCGGAATTGACCGATGTGCCACGGCTGTGACCGATGAAGTGCAGCGGGCTCTTGAACACCTTCCCGCCGGTATCGAGGTCAAGTTGCACCAGCGAGGCAAAAAAGGCGTCCGCAGCCGCTTCGGAGAAGCCGCTGTCGGAGATGTTGCTCTCGCGATACCAATCGAGCACCAGCGTGACGGCTTCTTTTTCTTTCAGTTGCGCCGGGTCATAGGCAGACTTGTCGATGCGCGCGCCCTCGGCACCATCAGGATTGTACTTGTGCCATTTCCCTGTCTGACGGTTGTAGACAAGGACCGTGCCGCCCCCTGATGCGGTATTCAGCAGCTCGCCACTTTCCAGCCACGGCGCCAGAGTATCCTCGTTCAGAGGCGTGTTCGCGTAATCCGGCAGCAGACCCATGATCTGGAAGCCGTGCGTCAGCACGTTGACGGACGAGAAGGGCGTCTGTGTCGGCATGACGGCACTGGTGGTGAACCGGCGCGAACCGACGAGATCGCCGCCGCTGTTCTTGACCTTCACACCCCAGTAATAGCTCTGGCCGCCGGTCAGGGCATTGCCAAAGCCGGGTGCCGCCTCGATGATCACCGCGTGGGTCGGATCCACGCCATTCACATCGGCTTCGGTCAGGTCGACCGTCTTGGATTCGTCGATCGTTCCGTCGCCCTTGAGGAAGTATTTCTTGCCGGACCGGAAGGCGAAGCTGCCTATCGAGTCCGCCGAGTTGATCAGGCGATAGGTGTGGTAATCGTTCGATTGCGTCGGGTCGTCATTGCCCAGCCATGCGCGCGGGCGGAACGGGTCGCCCGGGAACAGCCCCTCGCCGGGGGCCTGGGTCGATACGAAGAGATCCATCTCGAAATAGGGCACCCCGATCTTGCGCGGATCGAGATGCACTTCGAACTTCAACTGGTCGGCGTTCGGCCCGTTCGCGGTGATTTCCTTTTGCGGATAGATGAGGTCCAGGCCCACTTCGCTCTGGATATCCATGCCGCGGCCCCAGAACACCACGTCGAGCGGATCGCCATAGAGGCGGAAGCCGTCGACTTCGGTTCGTTGAACCTCGTCACCCAGCCCGAGCAGCCCGCGCTCGAGGTCGATGGGCAGTTCGCGGTTGCGGCCCAGATCGGTCCCGGTCGCGCCCTTGATGGCAAGGTCCGATGCCTTGATCATGCCGTCGGTGTTCAGGGTCAGGATCGCACCTGACGAACGCAGATGCGCCAGGACCTGGCTGCCATCGGGACGCATCGCCATTTCGCTCAGGTACTGGTCGGGGATCGGACTGGTCGAGCCGACATGCCCGCGCAGACCATACTTGTAATCGACACCGCGCGCCTTGTTCAGCTCGTCCCACTTGGTCTTGTCGAACTCGAACGGGTTGCGGATCAGGCCGATATTGTTGCCCAGCTGGTGGCGCCGCTCGATCTCGTAGGCAATCAAAGAGTTGCCCATCGTCATGTAGCGCGACAGGTCGTAGTCCGCCACGAAGGCATAAGACATGTCGGGCGTGACCTCGACAGCAACGGGATTGCGGATGTCTAGGTCATAGTACTGGCTGGTCAGCTTGCGATAGTCGTCGATCAGGATCGGCGGGAAGGGCAGGACAAAGCCCGCATAGCGCACGCCGATATCGCGCAGGTTCAGCTCCAGCGGGAAACGGTTGGGCTGCTCCTGATCGGGAATGCTGGGCAACTGTTCGGGGATCGCCGCGTCATAGCTGTCGGGGTTCGAGTCCCGCACGTTGATGAAATACAGCCCTTCGCGCCGCTCGCCACGCGAGACAAAGACCAGCTTGTTCGGATCGGCGGTCGCCTCGATGTCGTAGGGGTCCTTGTGCCCGTTGATCTCGCCGATCACCGACAGGTAGGTGGTCGATTCACCGGCGGCTGCGCGCTCGGCATCCTTGGGGTCGACATTGATGACATAGATCTTGCCATCCTTGCCCTGTCCACGCGCCCAGCCATTCGTGCCGAACATGCCTCCGAAGGGCACGGCGACGTAAAGCTTCTTGCCATCGGCATCGAGTGCGATGTCGTTGATCTTGCCGTTCTGGTTGCCGATGTCGACACCCGGCACCGGCAGGGTGATCTGCCGCTGTTTCAGGTAGTCGTCGGAATCCGGCCGCAGATCGATGACGTGAATGGCGCCGGTGCCCGCCGCGTAAAGGTAATTGCCGTCATTCGACAGGGCGAGCTTCTGCACCTGCCGGCCAGGGATCTTGACGAGGTTCGTGCCTTCCATCTTGGGGAAGGGATCGAACTGCCGAAGGCTCAGCATGTCTATGATGGCAATGCCTTCGTAAGTGGCGACATAGGCCGCCGACAGATCGCCCGCGACCACCACGTCGAGCGGCCAGCCGTCCACCGGCTTCGTGCCATCCATGATCGGGATGTTCGTCACCACCTCGGTTTTCTCGGGCAACACGCCATCCACGGCATCGTCTTCGTCGGTTTCCGAGAAATTGGCCGGGAGGATATCGAACACCTGCAGGATCGTCTGGTTGACGTCGCCGACATATTCCGAGCCGCCGATCACGCCGTATCCGCGATCGTTCTTGACCGTGAATTCTTCTGATGGCTCGGCGGTGGTTGCATCGGCCCATTTGCCCTTGCCATCCGACGCCCCGGCGGGCGACGGACGCTCAAAGCTGAAATGCGCGCGCGACACGAGAATGTCGTTCGGCAACTGCACCGAGATGCTGCCATTGCCGGTCGCCGCGTCGATATCGACGTCCTTGAACTCGCTGCCGTAGATGTACTGGATGTAGCTTCCGATGCGGATCTTCAGGCGTGTATCCTCGATCCGGTTGCCGAAGCTCGTCGAATTCTCGGAATTCTCGCCATAGATCAGCCGCGTGCCTTCGATCTCGAGACGCACGCTGCCATCGGGCAGCAGTTTGGGTGCAACCTCGGTGACCTGCGGCTTGTCGCCCGCGGCGGGAATGGTCGCGCCGGGCGGCAGCTTGGCCGAGATGTTCAGGCGGCCGTCGACGCCCTGCGGGTCGGCCTCCGCTTCGTATTTCGCCCATTTCTTGCCTTCCAGGAAATCCTGGTAGACGTCGACCTTCTGCTTGGCCGGCGTCATCTTGAACGCCATGTAGCTGATGCCGGCGACCAGCCCCAGCCCGACCAACGCACCGCCCAGGCCACCCACGGCAAGACCGATGGCCATCGCCGGGATCACCGCAACCGCGGCCCGCGCAAGCGTAGGAATATAGAGCGAGGCATCCATGAGGGGCTGGTTGGCCTTGGCAACCAGATAGCTGCCGCGCTCGGACATGCCGGGGAAGGGGGGCGAGGCGGTGCGCGCCATGCCGTCGGCATCGACGGTGCCGCTGTCGACCAGGCGCCAGATCTCGCCGTATTCGCCATCGGTCTGTTCGCTGAAATCGTCCAGGACAAAGAAGAGGACCTCGTCGCCCTCTTGCGCCACATCGCCCGAAACCTTCGCGGCCAACTGGATCGGACCGTTCAGCTCGCCGCCCTCGATGTCGATGACGCCGCCCGCCACGAAATCGAAATCAGGCGGAACCTCAAGGTCGAGCTCTTCTTCGCTCCGCGCCTCGGCCGAGATGGTGGCACCACCCGAAAGCTGCCCCGCGCCGATGGCGATCTCGATCCCGTCCGGTGTGCGCAACGCGCCGCCCGTCTCGTCCATTTCGGTGCTTGCAGCCTCGACCGGCGGGGCGACCGTGACGTTCAGTATTTCCTCGGCGCCGCGATAGATGACGGTCACCGTCGTCTCGCCCGTGGCGACCGCCTCGATCATGCCGCCATCCGTCACCGTGACGATGTCGGTATCCGAAGAGACATAGACGACGCCATCCTCGGGTCCCTGAACGAAATCAGTTCCCAGCGTACCCAGCTCGGTCACGATCTGGCGCTGGCCGCCATCTGGGACGATGGTCACGCTGTCGGGATAGGCGTCGATGCCAAAGATCTGCGCGACCGCGCCATTCGGGTCCTCGGCGATGCCGACAGCCACGGCGGTGGCCGCCGCAAGGTGGCCGCGCTGCGCGAGGATATGCGTGTCCCCCTCCTTGAGCGCGGTGACAAGCCCGTTGGAGCCGATCTTGATGACATCGGGGTCGGGTGTGCTGACGTTCACATAGTCGAAGGGCAGGACGACATCCGCCTCATCCTCGAACTGGCCAACAACGACCAGGTCGCCGACTTCACCCGCCTCGGTGAAGTAATACTCCCGCTGCAAAAGGGTTATCGAGGTCAGCGCAGCATCCGACACCGTCACGTCCAGCTTGATCTCGCCGGTCTGCGCGTAGCCGTCATCGGCCGCCACCGTGATCGACGCCGCGCCGGTAAACCCGGCGCCGGGCGTAATGCGCAGGTATTCGCCGTCGGGGGTGAACCGTGCACTGACATTCTCGGTCTCGATGATACGGAAGAAGACCGGGTCGCCCTCCTGATCTTCGGCGATCTCGTCCAGCTTCACCAGGACGGGCAGATCCTCATGGGTAAAGATGTCGGGCAGGGTGGCCGCCACCACGGGGGCGGTGTTGCCGCGAATACCGAAATTGACGTTCAGAACCTCGCGGTCCTGTGCATCCACCGTACCGTCCCCGGTGATGTCTGTGCCGGCCCCGCCATCGCGCAGCAGGTCGCTGTCGGTGCCGTTCACGCTGCCATCGGCGTTGATGTCTCCCGCCGCACCCAGAACGAGGTCGAATTCCGACCCGCCAGACAGCGCGATCGTGTAAAGACCCGGCGCCTCGAACCGGTAGAGCGCGACCGTCTTGCCGCCGGTTCGCTGAAGGCTCAACAACCGGCCCCCATCGATTTCGGGCGTCGTCTCCTCCGACGAGGTCTCGACACGGATAACCGGGCCGTTGCCGCCCGCACCGGTCACAAGATCACTCTCGCGGATCGTCAGCGTATAGAATTGCGTCCCGCCCGAGGCATCGCCTGCGATCACACGCCCGGTGAACTGGCTGATACCGCCGAGATCCTCATTGAGCGGGGTTTCGACGATGCCGCCATCGCCATCATAGACGATCACGCGCGGGGTGCCCGATCCGCCCGTCGTGACGTTCAGCCGCCCGTCTTCGTCATAGCCGAACCGCCCGCCAGAGCCGTCTTCGAGGGCGCGATAACGCGTCAGCTGTCCCTGGTCGTCATAGCTGTAAACCGTGGCCTTGCCATCCGGGGTCGTCACCCGAACGATCCGCCCATCCGCATCGCGCAGGAAATTGAGCACCGCGCCGTTATCGGCCGTGATGCCGCTGTCGCCTACGAACAGGCGGACACCGTCCTTGTGGATTTCCTGAACCCGACCATCGCTCGCGACGGCATATGCCGTGTCATCCGGCCCCATCAACAGGAAGGGCTGCGCGCCCCCGACGAAGGGATCCGTCGGGTTGTAGGCCAGCCCGTCATCGGCGGTAAAGAACCGCCCGCCGGACTTGCGCAACAACATGTCCGCCGATTGCAGGATCCACCCGGCATCGCCATCGGCCGTCCAGCCTGCGCGCCAGAAACTGCGCCCGCCGATCTTTTCTTCGACAGGTGTGAAGGTAAAGCCGATCCGCTCGCCCGTCGGCGTCGTCAGGTACAGCCGGGCCTCTTCGGCCAGCGCCGCATAAAGGCCGAATGCCTCGCGCCCGGTGGGTTCGGTGCTCAGCGCGATGTCGAGGTCGAAGCCCGCCGACCAGCTGCCGAAATCGCGGTCCGCGCCGGTCAGGCTGTCGAACCGGCGGGTCAGCGAGAAGGGTACACCGCCCAGGTCGGTTTCGACATCCGTTTCCACTGCAGTGAAGCGCCCGGCCTTCTCGGTCCCGTTCACCTCGATGCGGACGTCCTTGACCGAGTAGCGGCTGCCGATATCTGCCGCCGTCAGCCGTAGGGAATAGAATCCGTTCAGCAGACCTCCGGTGTCGAGCGTTGCCAGCAGCCCGCCGATTGGCTCTTCGCCCGATGCCAGCTCGCGGATAAGGCGCGATCCGTCCGCGCTGCGCAGTTCCAGCTTCCAGAAGTCCAGATTGATGTCTTCGACCATGCCGCCGATATCGACCTTGCCATCAAGCTGGTAGAGGTTCAGACCCTCGCCCATGAAGATGACCGGCGCGCTGCGGTCCTCGGGGTCGCGCACCTTCAGGTCCAGGATCTGCTGGCCGATATTGCCATCGGCATCCTGCGCATAGCCCGCCAGTTCGATCTTGCCGGTGCGCGTCGGTGTCAGCAGGGTGCGCCCGAACGCGTCCAGCGTCAGCTCATTCCCATCGGCATAAAGCGAGATGCCGGTGATGTCCGACAGGCTGTCGGCCACGACCTGTACCAGGACCTGCTGGCCCGGAACGGCCGGGAAGCTCGGCGTAAGCTCGATGCGCACCACAGGCTCTTCGGGCTCCAGCGTCGCGCGCATGACGATGGTCTGGCGCGTCCGGTCCTTGCCGTCATCGGCGATGAAGGTGACGTAGTAATCGCCTTCCTGGCCGGGGCCCGGCGTCCACGTGACCTCGCCGCTAGCCGCGTCCAGCGTCGCCCCTTCGGGCAGGTCCAGCGCCGAGAAGGTGAGCGGGTTGCCATCGTGGTCGGACGCTTCGAGGGCAAAGCTCTTTTCCTCGCCGATCAGGAAGACGCGATCGGACACTTCCATCACCGGCGCGCGATTCACATCGGCGATGATGATATCCACGGCATAGCGTGCTTCGGCGCCGCTCGGGTCCTGCGCGCCGAACACGACCGTGTAGGTGCCGCTCTGTTCGTATTGCGGAATCCAGCTGAACTCCCCGCGCTGCTCCGAGAAGGCCGCGCCATCGGGCAAGCCCGATATCACGCTCAGCTTCAGGTCGTCGCCATCGGGGTCGTCAACCACCACCGTAAAGCGGATCTCGGCCCGGTCGCGGCCCAGCTGTGCGGTCATGGGAACGAACACAGGCTCGCGATTGGCCTCGCCGATCTGTATCGTGACGTCTTCGCTGCTTTCGCTATGCCCGTCCGATACGGTGACACCGACTGTGAACGTACCGGCCTGAACCGGCGACGGCGTCCAGTCGAACTGTCCCGTCGACCGGTCAAAGGTCGCCCCCTTGGGCAGATCCGTGACCGCGTAGGTCAGTGCGTCCCCATCGGGGTCCGTGGCGCCGAATCTATGGGAAAGCGCGACGTTCTCTGTTCCCTCCAGCAGGCCGATCGGGTTCAGGATCGGGGCGCTGTTGGCGCGCCGGACCGTAACACCGAACAACAGGTCCGTCGTTGCCGGATCGGTCAGCCCGTCCGCGCCGGTGTCGGTGGCCGAAACCTTGGCCGTGTAGCTGCCGATATCGGCTGCGGTGGGTGTCCAGGTCAGCAGCGCACGGCCATAGATCAGCGGATCCATCGCCAGGACCGCACCGGCGGGCAGATCGTCCAGCGCAAAGGTCAGATCGTCCTGGTCGAGGTCGCCGGCGTTGAGCTCCAGGGACAGCTCTTCGCCGACCACGGCGACCACGTCGGACTGATAGACGAATTGCGGCGGTTCGTTATCGCTCTGCACGTCGATCACGAAGGTATGCAGCGCGCCACGCCGCGTGCCCTGTTCGCCGCCATCGTCATAGGCCACCATCGTCACGGCGTGCTCGCCGCGATCGCCCACGCCGGGTGCAAGGCGGATCACGCCGCTGCCATCGCCATTGTCGGTAAAGGTGATGAAGCCCGGCAGCGGAATGCCCGGTTGCTCGTTGATGAGCATCAGCTCGATCGGGTCGCCATCCGGGTCGATGGCCGAAACCGGGATCTCCTGCACGGCATCGCGCGCAATCGAAACGTTCGTCAATTCCGACAGGACCGGCGGCAGGTTGAGGTCGAGCACCTTGATCCTAGCCGTTTCCTCGACCGAGATCGGCTCGCCGCTTTCGGCGCCGTCATCGGTGGCACGGAAGGTGATCTCGTATTCGCCGGCCTGGTCGGCACCCGGAACCCAGAACAGCTCCCAAGTATCACTGTCGAAGGTCGCACCGGCCGGCAGGTCACCAACGATCTCGATCGAGACCGTCTTGGGCAGATCGCCAAGCTCGTGGAACACGCCGTCCACATCACGATACCCGGGCTCGTAGAACGGGTTGTCAGGATCCTTGGCAAAGGCGCGCAGAACGAAGTTCTGGCCCTCGTAGATCTGCAGCCCGTCGAAATTGTCAAAGATCGGCGCGCCGTTTCCGGGCGTGACCTCGATCTCCATCGCGGCCACGGCAATGCCGTTGCCGTCGGAAACGGCAAAGGTGATCTCGTAGGTGTCGGCCTGGGTGTAGCCGGGCGTCCACTCGAATTCGCCGGTCGCGGCATTCAACGTCGCACCGAAGGGCAGGGTGCCGTTGACGACACCGAACGACAGCGGCGTGCCGGGCTCTGCCTCGGCCTGCAGGTTGAACCGGATCCGGTCGCCTTCGGCCGCGGTCATCTTCCCGGGCGTGCGCAGCGTTACAGGGCGCGCGGCCTCCGAGATCAGCAGGGTCACGTTGGTCGCGATCTCGCGCAGCCCGTCAGAGGCGCGTACCGTCAAGGTGTAGGTCCCGGCCTGTTCGTAACCCACCTGCCAGGACAGCGCCCTGCGCTCGGGGTCATACACGGCACCTTCGGGCAGGTTGTCGACCCAGATCACCACCTCGTCGCCATCGACATCGGCGGCGACGACCTCGAACTCGACCAGTTCGCCTTCGGCGGCGCGGATCTCTGTCGGCACGGACAGGAATTCGGGCGCCTGGTTGCCGCCCGCGACGGACAGGACAAACCGCTGTACCGTCACGGCCCCGCGCGCATCGAACACCTGCACCGTCACCGGTGCCTCCGCGTTGGCGGTCTCAT
The DNA here is from genome assembly GCF_042648365.1 of Lutimaribacter marinistellae. Taxonomy (NCBI): domain Bacteria; kingdom Pseudomonadati; phylum Pseudomonadota; class Alphaproteobacteria; order Rhodobacterales; family Roseobacteraceae; genus Lutimaribacter; species Lutimaribacter marinistellae. The sequence continues at coordinate 138,048 of NZ_JBHRXI010000048.1, forward strand.
CCGGCATCCATGTCAATTCGCCGGTCTCGGCGTCGATCTCCATGCCCGCAGGCGCGTCCAGCAGATGATAGATCAGGCTGTCGCCATCCGGGTCCTCGGCCGTCACGGTAAAGGCAAACGCCTCGCCCACGGCTGCCGTTTCAGGCGGTGTCGAGGTCAGGACAGGCGCGCGGTTCGGCCCGGTCGAGGCCGCAACCCCGGCCGAGAACTGAACCCGCTGGCGGTCGGGCGTGACGATGGCGACCGTCTGGCCACTTGTCGTTGCCCCGGCTTCCAGCCTGCCGCCCTCTGGCAGGCTGGCGGACAGGTCGATCATCCACACGCCCTGATCGGTCTGCCCCGTCGCATCGCCCGGAACACCGGAATAGCCCCGCTTCGGATCAAGCAGCAGCAGTACCGGCAGCACGATGTCGCCATCGCCGATATTGGTTACCTGAACGTCATAGGACACTGTGCCCAGCGATCGGTCGTAACGCGTCGCGCCGAACTCGACAGCGATCTGCGCCGACAGGTCCTGGATCGCGCGGAACTCGGTCACGTAGTCGGTACCCATGCGCAGGCCCTGCGTCGAGGTCACCTCGCCCGAGACGGTCAGAGTATAGGTGTCGTCGGTGAGGTTGGCGACCTTGATCAGCACCAGCCGGTTGACCGCGTCATAGACGATCGCGTTGGGCGTGACCTCGGTCCCGTCCGAACTGGCAATCGTGTAATTCGCGGCATTCGCGACCGATGCGGTCGAGGTCGGGTCGCCCGCGAACATGTCCTGGTCGAACCGCACGGTCAGCACGCTCAAAGGCAGCGGCACCACGGCATCCTGCGGCGGGTTGGTCGCAACCACGATCGGCGAATAGGCCGGGCTGACCACGTCCACCTGGTTCGACTGGCTGATCAGAACGCGCCCGTCCGAGGTGGTCGCCACCACGTCGCCGCGCGTTCCGGCCCTGGCGACCTCGATGCGTTGCAAGGTTTCCAGGTCGACCATGGTCAGGGCCGAACCTTCGGCGACTTCGCCGGTATCGGAAACAGCACCGGTATTGGCAGAGACGAACAGCAGGTCTTCCAGCGCCGTCCCCTCACGGCCAAAGGCGATGGAATCCACCTGGCTGTCGAATTCCAGAACGATTTCGGCGCGCTGCCGTTCGGTGAACTTGACCACTTGGCTGCGATCCGGCCAGGTCACGGCCCAGAGCGTGCCCAGATCGTCGAAGGCAAGCGAGCCGACACGCAGATTCTCGTCCCGGCTCCACTGGCTGAACATCTCGCTCTCGGGGTCGAAGACCAGGATGCCGGAATTTGCGCCGACATAGATAAGGCCCGTCTCCTTGTCGATGGCCAGGCCCATCGTCAGCCCCTGGCCAAAGCGCTTGACCACGCCGCCCGTCTCGGGATCGAGCCGCAGCAGCGAGCCGCCCCCCGTCGTGGCCCAGACCGCGCCATCGGCGTCCTCGGCCAGGTTGAAAACAGGCTCATCCAGCTGGATCAACAGCGATGTGCCGTCGGCAGTCCCGCCTTCCGCGTCAAAGGTGAAGATTTCGCCACGGTTCAATCCGCCCGAAATCCAGATATCGCCATTCGCCCGCTCGAGGATGGCCATCGGCCCGATAACCCCGTCCTGCGACTGCTGGAATCCGGTCGCAAAGGCATTGCCAAGGAACGGGTTCAGGATCGTGTCGAACTCGGGCAGGTCCACGACCGGTGCGGCGGCGGGGATATTCTCGCTGGCGCGAATGAACAGGTCATTCGTCGATGGCGTGTCGACCGGCTCGGGCGCGCGGCCAAAATTCGGGGCGGTGGTCGCATCGACCGTTTCCGGCGCACCCAGGTTCACAGGCTGGCCATCCGCGGTCACGGCCGAGCCGTCCGAAGGCGTCTCGCGGTTGCCCGCTATGTCCGTGGCCAGGGCGAGGAATTCGTAATCCTTGCCGGCATCGCCTTCGAAGATCATCGAGCCGCTGGCCTGCTCAAGCCGCCGCTGCCAGATGCGGAAATCGCCGCCATCCTCGGCAATGTAGAGCGTGACATGTCGCACGCCCGACCCGCCCGGATCATCGACCGCATCCCACGAGACATCGAAACTGTCGGTCCCGTCGATCTTGGAGACCTCGATGGTCGTGCGCGGTGCGCTGCCATCGACCACCTGGACCAACTCCCCGGTATCTTCTGGCGCGGCGGTGTCGAACAGCACCCGCGCCGACGAGGTGATGCGCGAGCCGGTGTCGACGTCATCCGCCGCCTGAACCGTCCAGGTGACGAATCCCGCGCCCTTGCCGCCCTCGGTATTGGGCGGCAACAGGCCACGTGTCGTGCTCTGGATCTTTTCGCCGGTCAGCGGGTCGATCGCCTGGATCACCCAGCGCGCCGTGGCAGGATCCTGGAACAGGTCGACACCCGCGCTGATCCGCACGATGAAGCCCAGCGTATCCGAGAAATCGATCTCGTCTTGGTAGAACCACCGGTCATCCGGCACATCGATGGTGATTTCTCCGATCCGGATGTCCCCGAGGCGGAAGCTCCGCGGGTCGAGATCGTTGTCCAGCTGCGTGACCACCTCGATCTGGTTGGCAAAGGTCGACGAGGCGGGATCGTTCTCGAACTTGACGGTGAACGGCAGATCTTCGGAGGCCGGCAACCAGCCCTCGGTTTCCAGCGTCTGCGGACCGCTGATCGCTGCCAGCGCGCCGGTATTGGCCGGGTCCGCAAAGTAATCCGAGAAATCGAGAATCTCGAACTCGTCGCCATCGACGGTGGCAGGGCTCTGGTTCATGAAATCGACCGGCAGAGCCTGGCCGCGATCCTCGAACGGTACCCAGGGCGAATAGATGCGCACCGCTTCGAAATGGGTCTGGTTGGTCAGGCCCATGTCGTAATCGACGAATTCGGGAAGGGCCGGCACCGGGATCTCGCCGCTGTAACAGTCGCTTTCGCGCGGATCCCAATACTCGATCTCGGCCATCAGGTTCTCGTCATGGCCATAGAACGTGCGAAGCTGCTCGAAGAAGCCCAGGATATCGCCGTCCGAGCGGATATCCTGCCCCGCCGGGCCGAACAGGATGCCCGAGGCCAGCGTCGCCATCAGCGACAGGATCTCCTGGCGCTCGCGGATTGGCGGAATGTCGGCCTCCTCCCGCAGGATTCCCGCCTGTTCCAGCCCAGCCAGGTAGAAGTTCACCCACAAATCCGGGTCGGCAACGATGGCAACCAGCGGGGCAGGTGCCTCGTCCGCGGCAAGGATCGTGTCGCGCAATTCCAGCGCGATATCGGTCTGATGCGCCACGAACTCGTCGCGCGTCATCGAGGTCGAGGTGGCATAGATGTGGAAACGGAACGGGATAAAGGGAATCTCGCACTCGCCCGGCTTGGCGGTGTTCTTGTTGTACAGCTCCTCGAAGGGGAAGGCCGCCATGGCTGCACCCAGCTGCGGGCTGGCCTCTGCCGCCTTTTCCACGACTTTGTCGTACCAGTCGCCGATCGCACCCTGTCCGCCTTCCTCAAGGATCTCGTCGAGGTCGGGCAGGACCGAGGACATGCGCGCCCGGAACGCCTCGAACGCTTCGTCATGCAACGCCTGAAGACCCGGATAGGCCGCGACGTTGAAGGTGAAGCCGGCAAACCCGTCGGCGGGCAGATCGTAAAGGAAACCGCGCGTGGCAAGCTGGCCGTCGCGGTTGACGATGCTTTCAAGCCCCGCCCAGAAGATATCCTCGTTCGGCGTGCCCTCGGCCCCGTCCGGCTCGCCCCGGACATTGGTGAAGAAGTCGAGGAAAGGCAGGCCGTACACGTACGGGTTGAAGTGCAGCTCGGGCACCCCAACCTCGAAATAGGTATAGGGCGCGTCGAGGTTGTTGAGGTTCTGCAGGGCCACCGAATATGTCTCGGTCTCGCCCGGCAGCACCACGCGGCTGCCGCCGATGCCGATGGTCACGTCGCCCTCGATCCCGCGCTCCACAAGGAAGCGGTAAGGTGCCAGCGCCTGCGCGCCGGACGGGTTGGTCACGATGACGTCGTACAGGCCCAGCGGGGCATCCGTAAGGTCGAAGGTCGCGATGATCTCGCTGGAATCGACCACCCGGTAATTGACCGGCGCGTATTCCGCGATGTTGGGCCGGACCAGCTTGACCGTGGCGCTTTCGGCGAATTGCGCCCCGGAAATTCGCGTGGTCACGAAGCTGGACGCACCGCCGCGATCCGTCTGCACGTCGGTGATGACCAACGGCAGCAACTCGGCAAGGATGGTCAACTCGGTTCCGTCCTCGGGGCCCGAGAAATTGCGCACCGAGATATAGTAGGTTCCCGGTTCGGTCGATGGCACCAGCGCCACCAGATCGCTTGACAGCGGCCCTTCATAAGTCGCGTCAAAGGCATTCGCCGTGGGCAGCGCGTCATGGCGGATGAAGATTTCGTTGAGCGCCTGTTCCTCGGACGAGATCACGGTGACCCGCAGCGTTTCTTCCGGCGGGACGGTGATGCGATAAAGCCGTTCGGCCCCGTTTTCGACCGACACGGTCGTGGGCGTCGCGATCAGAAGCTCGGGAACCGTGGTTTCCAGCGTATCCGACGACGCCGTGGTGTTGTTGGCCTCGTTCACACCCTCGTGGATCTGGTTGAAGATATCCGTGCGCACGATTACGCGATAGCCACCCGGCGTTGCCGCCGGCATCGTGGTTTCCAGCGTGACGGTCCGGCTTTCGCCTGGCGCCAACGGCCCCGAGCTCTGCACCCGTCCGATGGGGCGGTCCTTGATGTCCCAGATCCCGTCGGTCGACAGGAACGCGGTATCCGACCACGACCCCTCGGCGATCACGTCGTCGGACTGGTTGGTGACGGTCCAGCTGATGGTGATCGGCTCACCCGCCTCGGCATCGGCGGGGATCGAGATGTCGGTAACCTCCAGGTCCGTCGGCGGCGGCAGTTCGATGATCATCGGCACGGCCGAGCGTGCGTCGTTGTTGGCATCGTCCAGTTCGAAAACCGTGCCACGATTGCCGCTGCGTGACGGATCGGTGACGACAAAGACGTAATACGCCTCGGTCGGCATGTCGGTGGGCACGGTAAAGCTTTGCGAGACCTCGTAGCTCTCGCCGGCCTCCAACCCGCCGCCGTGGCGGATAGTGCCGATGAACCGGTCCGACCGGATATCGAGCAGCGCATCGCGGCTGAGATAGATCAGATCGTCCCACGCCGCCTGCTGGAAGGGGACCGGACCGCCCTCGTTGGTGACGGTATAGCTCAGGTCGAATTGCTGGCCGCGCACGGCCCGCTCGCTCGCGTCGAGTTGCGTGACCTTCAGATCGGGCGCGACATAGGGGCCGATCGTCACCGCCTCGAAGGTGGTGTTGTTGCCCTCGCCCTGGAACTCTCGCACCACGCCGGTAGAGCTGCCATTCAGCCCCGGCAGGCGCGGAGAGATCGTCGAGCGCGACCGCGAACTGTCGGACAGGTCCGCATCTGCAACGGCCAGGATGTGGAAATCCCCCTCGATCTCGAAGGGCAGGGTGACCGTTACCGTCGAGGTATAGCTTTCGCCGGGATCCAGCGCGCCCACATGACGGTTCTCGGCCCGGATCTCGCGCGAGCCTTCCTCGCGCCGCAGCAGGAAATCGCCCACGTCCAGCGAATTGTCGAGCGAAAGGTAGACCCGGTCGGTCCAGACCTCCTGCCGCGTGGTGCGGTTGCCGACATTGGTGACCTCGAAGCTGATATCGATGGTCTGGCCCGCCGCCAGTGTCTCGGGGATGTCCAGCGCGGTAACCTGCAGATCGGGTTCGCGGTAGGTGACATCGAAACTGCCCCGCAGCATCGTGCCTTCGGGATGTTCGAACGCGTTAGGGGTAAAGGTTCCCGCGGTCCGGTCATTGACGCCACCGGTATAGGGCCAGGGCCGCTCGAACTCCTGCAGGCGCAGTCCGGTATTGGTAAAGACGTAGACGTAGAACGGCCCTTCGATACCCGGCGGCAGAACCCCCTCGACCGTCCTTGTATAGCTTTCGCCGGCGTCCAGCCCGTCGGAATTCGCGATTGTCAGCGACTTCAGCATAGTCGCACGATCACGGATGAAGGTCGGATCGGCAGAGATCCAGACCTCGTCGCGCCAGTATCGCGTCTCCTCCCAGATCTTGGCGTCGCTGTCGTTTTCGACGGTATAGCTGAAGGCCACCTTCTCACCCGAGAACGCCTCGGCCGGCGGAACGACCTCGATCACGCGCAGGTTCGGGATCGGGCTGTCGACCTTCGTGGTCGCGACATCGGCATTGTCGTCGGTGTTGGGGTCGCCCGATTGCGCCACGACCGCATGCAGATAGGCCGCGTCGATACCGGGGGCGAGCTTCATCTTCTGGGTCAGCGTCACGCTGCCGCCAATGCCGATCGTGCCCAGGTCGAACCGGCCGAGGCTCCAGCGCTCCTGGCCAGACGCGTTCAGGCTGGGGGTCGAGGTCAGCGTCAGCGTCACGTTTCCGCCGGACGCTTCCTTGTCACCGGTATTGGCAACCGTATAGGTCACCTCGAATTCGTTTTCACCCGTGACGCCGCCCTTGGCCTCGGGGGTCACGGCGTCGATCGTGATGTTCAGGTCGGGCCGCGTCAGGTCGGGCGGGTCGCCGATCACGTTGAACACGGGCGGCTGACCGATCACCTCGCCGCCGCCGGCCTTGTAGTTGTTGGAGTTGAGCTCGGTAGGGTCGTCCTCGTTCACGTTGACGGCCAGCGTATCCTCGAGCAGCGTGCCATATGGATCGACCCAGGGCGTCAGGTAGTAATTGCCCGATCGCACGCTGTCGGGCAGCGTGACCGAGACGGTCCGGTCATATCCTTCACCCACGTCGAGGATGCCATCGGCGTACTGGATCGTGGTCAGCAATATGTCGCCCTGTCCCGGATGCGGGCGGTTCTTGTCGATGGTCAGCCAGATCTGTTCGGCCCAGTTGCCCAGGTCCGTCGCCCCCGCACCGCGGTTGGTGACGGTATAGGTCAGCGAGACCTCGTTGCCTTCAAAGGCCTGCGTCGGCGTTACGACGTCATGCACCACCAGGTCGGCGAACGGGATCGGGTCGACGAAAATCTTGTGAACGCCAAGGTTGTTGCCGTCATTGGGCCATTCCTCGACCGCGTTGCCGCTGTCGGTCTCGACCAGCAGGTAGACATCGCCCCGGAAGCGCATCGGGATCTGGAAGAACACCTCCTGGCTGAGATATTGCTCGCCGGTGTCCAGCGCAGCCTCGTTCGAGTAGCTGCCAAGCCGGATGTCGTCAAAGGTGACCTTGTCATCAAGCGACAGGTAAACGCTGTCGGTCCAGTTCGGCACCTTGGTCGCCACCGGGCCCTGATTGATCACCGTCCAGCGCAGCGATCCGGTTCCACCGGCGGTAAAGCTGTCATTCGTCTGGAAATCGGAAACCTGCAGGTCCGGCCGCGGCAGCCGCGAAACAAGGATCTGCGTGTCCGCCGCGCTTTCGTTGTCGCCCTCGTCATTATGTTCGTAGACCGTGTTTCCGTAATCGGTGATCACGATCAGGTCGTAACGGTCGTTGGTCTGGGCGGGCAGGATGATCTGTTCCCGGCGCGTGTAGGTCGTGTTGGCCTGAAGCGGTCCATCGTAATCGTAGGCGCCGATCAGGATGTCGTTGCCGCTGCCATCGGACTTGCGCAGCACCAGCCGGTCGGTCCACGTCCCCTCTGCCGGGCCGGTTCCGTCGTTGCGCACCGTCCAGGTGACATCGATGGGCGATCCTTCGGGCGCAGTCTCGGGGGCGGTGATGTCGGTGACGATCAGGTTGGGCGGCGGCGTCAGCATGACGTCCACTTCTCCCGATGCGCCCGCGTTCCCCTCGTCGGTGAACACGAACTCGTATGGCGCGCTGTTGGGGCCGGTCGACGATCCGCCGGGCACCTCGACAAAGAAATAGGCCGGACCTTCCCAGCCGTCCGGCAACCGGATCAGCGCCTCACGGGTGTATTCCGCCTCGGGCGCAAGGAAACCCAGTTGCTCGAACCGGCCCACGTAGACGCGGTCTGTTCCCTCGGCATTGTCGGCGATATAGACGCGGTCGCTCCACCGGCTGGTCTGGGTCAGGCCGATCCCGTCATTCCTGACCGTCCAGCGCACCAGCACGTCGTCACCCGAATTCGCGGTCTCGGGCGCGACCACCTCCTGCACCACCAGATCGGCATAGGGAATGGGCGCCACGTCGAAGAAGCCTTCGAGTGCAAGGCGGTTATCCGCCTCCTGGCCGTTCTCGAACACAACGTCATCCGCATCGGTGACCACGAAAAGCGTGAAACGACCATTGAGTGCAGGCGGCAGGAAAAAGCTTTCTTCGCGGTCATAGGTCGCGCCGACATCAAGTCCGCCAGTATGGTCGAAGGCCGCCAGTTCGATGTCATCGTCATTGCCCAGCTCGTCATCGGCCGAGATGATGATGCGATCGGTCCAGCCATCCGTGATGCCGCGCCCGGTGCCGGTATTCTCGACCGTCCAGCCCACGGTGACAAAGCCCGGATCGTCCACCGTCAAGTTCGGCGCGGTGACCTGCGTCACCTCCAGGTCCGCATAGGGCGCAAGCGTCACGTCCAGCGCGGCGGCGCCGGTATTGTCTTCTTCGTTGCCGGGCTCGCTGACCGTATTCTCGCGATCCGCCCCCACGAGGATGAACCATGCGCCCGACACCGATATGGGCAGGGTCACATCCGCGAATGCGGCGGCACTTGCCCCGTCTGCCAGCGGTGCAGTCTGCGCCACCTCTCCAAGGAAGATGTCCTGCGCATCGAGCGCGTCGTCGCGGCTCAGCCAGATGCCGTCTGTCCAATCCAGCCGGGCAGGGCCCGCCCCTGTATTGTCGACCTCCCAGGTGACCCGCAGCGTATCGCCCGATTGCGGCGCGGTGTCGTCGAGGGCGACCGTCCCGATCACCAGGTTCGGATGCCGCAGACCCAGCGCCGCGCCCTGTCCGGCGTTGTTGTCCTCGCGCCCGCCCTCGAACAGGTCGCGCCGGGCATCGGCGCGCGCCTCGAACCGGTATTCGCCTTCGCCCACATCCGGCGCGGTGATCTCCAGCGTCACCTCGTAACTGTCGCCGACGGCAAGATCGAATGGCCGTTCCGCTTCGCCCAGCAGGCGGCCCGCGCCCAGACCCGGCCCGACGAGATAGAGCGCATCCCACCACGGGGCACGGGCATCCGCCTCGCCATCGTTGAGGATGGTATAGGTGACCTCCACGACCTCTCCGGGAACCAGCGAGGTCGGACCCTCCACCGACGTCACGCGCAGATCCGCCGAGGGCCCGGCGGCAAGGCCCAGCGTGTCGTCGGATACCTTGATGTTGTTATCCGTCAGGTCGCGCTCATAGACGTCGCCATCGGCATTCGTGTGCACGATGATGTGGAAATCGCCCACGAAGCCGGGCGGCAAGAGGAAGCTGGCCGAACGCGAGTAGCTGGCATCGACCGCCAGTGCAGTGTCGCGGAAGAATTCGCCCAGCAGGAAATCGGAATCGTCGATCGTGTCATCGGCCGACAGGTAGACGCGGTCGACCCACGCTTCGTTCGCCGCGCTGACCGGGTTGGGGCCGAAATTGGCCACCCGCCACGCCACGTCGATTTCTTCGTTGGCAAGGTAAGAACCGGCCGGTGCAACCAGTGCCTGAACCGCCAGATCGGCATAGGGCGAGGACAGCGCGATCTGCCGGTTGTCGACATTGTTGCCGCGCGTGTCGGGTTCGAGCACCGCCGCCTCGGCATCCGTGGCGACAAGGATCTGCACGTCGCCCTCGATACCAAGGGGCAGGGTCACGTCGGTCGTCACGGTGTAAGAGGCATCGACCTCCAGCGCCCCGCTCCGGGCGACGGTGCCGATCAGGACGTCGGTCTCGTCCAGAACCGCATCTTCCGAGATATAGACATGATCGACCCATTCCGAGGCTTCGGTCGTGACCGCGCCACGGTTGACGACGCTCCACGACACGGTGCCCGTCTCGCCGCCGCGCGGGCTGTCCGGCACGCCGGTGATCATGGCCACGAGGTCCGCGTAGGGCCGCGAGGCCGACACGATGTCGATACGCCGGTCGTTGTTGTTTTCGGCCTGGAAAATGGTCAGCCCGTCGCGCGCCTCGTTCAACCCGCTGCGGTTGGCATCGTCGCGATCGGCGATCACCGTGATCCGCAGGTTGCCGACACCGGCCGCGCCATGCGGCAGGTCAAAGGCCATCGTTCGCGTATCGCTCTCGCCTGGGTCGATCCGCAAACCGTCGGCACCCACCGTGACATCGTGGAGCAAGGCGCCCGTGTCGAGATTGGTGATGATGACCCTGTCGGTCCAGTCTCCCGGCGTCGCGGCCGCGCCCTCGTTGGCTATGGTCCAGCTCACCGTCAACGAGCTGCCGGCGGCGGGTTCTTCCTCGGCGACCGAAATCTCCGAGATCACGAGGTCGGGGGCCGAGGCGACCCGCGTGGTCGTGTCGTTGTTGGACTCGCCCGTGTCGTCCTCGTTCGCTTCCGACACCTCGTCCAGCGCGTCAACGATGATGCGGAAATCGAACAGGCCGGTGCCGTCGATCCCCTCGGGCCAGCCGAACTCCACGCTGCGTGCAAGCGTGTCCCCGGCGTCAAGCGTGGTGTCGCCCGGCGCGCGCAGGTCCTGGTTCAGGACAACGCGGTTGGTGTTGCGGTTGGTGACGATCAACCGCTCGGTCCATGCGCCATTAGCGGCCTTGCCGCCCTCGTTGGCAAGCGTGTAATCCACCGTGACCGTGTCGCCGCCTTCCCAACCCGAGGCCGGAGAGATCGACACGTCGCGCGCCAGCAGGTCGGGGCTTGCCGCCAGAACGACCGTCGCGGTCAGGTTCAGGCTGTTGTTGGTCTCGGCATCTCCCGCGTCGTTCTGTTCCTCGACGCTGTTCTCGGTATCGACGCGCAGGGTGACCGACAGATCGCCAACCGCCTGAGAACCTGCCGCAAGGCGAATCTCGGCGCTGCGGGTCAGCGACTCACCGGCCGCGATTTCGCCCGCGGCGCCGACATCATAGGGCACGACGAGATCGGACAGGATCGCGCCGTCGGCGTCACGCACGGTGATGCGGGTGTTGAAGCTGGTCGTCACCGGCAGATCGCCGGCATTGGTCAGCGTCCATTCCAGAGGCATCGTCCCGCCGGTCTCCAGCGGGTCCTCGGTCGCCACGCTGAACGCGCTGGGCACGAGGTCCGGCGCCGGCACGTCTTCGAGCGTCAGGGAAATCGGCGTGCGCAGCGGGTTGGAATAGATGTTGAATGTGAACTCGCGCGCGTCGGGCGCATTCATGAACCCTTCGACCAGCAGCGTGTAGGTCCCGTCGAACGGCATCTCGCGGGTGTCGATATCGCTGGCGTATTCGCTGAACACTTGGTTGCCGAACGGATCGATCAGGCGCCACCAATTGTTGAAGTCGACATCCCCGAAATCAAAGAACAGCCGGTCGCCCGCGCTGGCCTCGAACTTGAACGCCTGGGTCTCGTTGCCCGGTGCCAGCTGGTCGCTGACGGCGGTGCCGATGGTCAACTCGGCGGCCTGCGCCAGGTCGAGCACGCGGAACGAGAAATCGCCGCTCACACCGTTCTGCGGCGCGACGGTAAAGGTATAATCGCCCGGGATCAGCTGGTAGATCGGCGGCGCACTGGGCGCGCTCGATCCATCGGTCTGGGTAAAGGACCGGTCGTCGACCTGGCCGCGCGGGCCGGACAGCATCCAGCGGAAATTGCCGTCATAGGGCGCCAGCGCATCGACATAGATCCGCGTCGCCTCCTCGACGGTGAAGGTAAAGCTGGCGGTTTGGCCCGGCAGCGCGATGTTGCCCGCGGTCAATTCGCCAAAGGTCAACTCCGTCGCAGATCCGGTCAGGGGCACGAGGCGGAAGGAATGCGTGCGCTCGTCGCCCTGGCTGACCTCGCCCTCGATCAGCAGGTAGTGCAGCCCGTCGATGTTCAGCGACAGGCTCTGGATGTCGTTGCGCAGGTTGGCCGAGCCTGCCACCAGCTGCCCGAAACGATCCACGATCTTCCACCGGCCCTGAAGGTCGCCCTCCAGCGCGTCGAGGTAGAAACTGTCGCCCGCCGTGCCGTCGAACCTGAACAGCTGCGAGCTGTTGCCGGGATCAAAGGTCAGGTCCTGCTGCTCCGACAGGGGCAGTTCGGTGGCATTGCCCAGATCGCGCAGGGCAAAAGCAAACGCGCCGGTATTGGCATCGGTCCCGTCAATGGTGACGACGTAATCGCCCGCTCCAAGCGTCAGCACCGCCGCATCGTTACGATAGGTGGAATCGATCGACCGTATGTCGCGCGCATAGATGGTTCCCTGCGGTCCCGACAGGGTAAAGCCCAGCGTCGTATCGTTGGTCAGCGTGTCCAGCAGGACCTGCCGCGCCGCGTCGAGCGTGAAGGTGTACCGCGCCACGTCGCCCGCTGCTTCGATCTCGCCGGTGACGACATTGTCCAGCGTCATCGCGGCCGTCGCCACCTCGGGCACGCTCAGCCCCAGCGTATAGGCTATGGGTTCGGTGGTATCGACCGTGCCCTGAACCAGCAACAGGTACCGTCCCGCGCCGCCCAGCGAAGCGGTTTCGAAATCGGCGTCGAGCCGGTTGCGCTGGGTGACGATCTGACCGTCGGGCGCCACCAGTTTCCAATAGGCCGTCGGACCCGAGGTCAGGGCGGTATCGATGCGCATCAGCGCGTCGCCGCCCGCCCAGTCGAAGGCATAAAGATGCGCGCCGCTTGCCGGATCGAGCGTGGCGGATACCGGCTCTCCCGGCTCCAGCGCGGTGGCCGCATCGGCATCGCGCAGGCCCAGGCTGTAACTGCCGACCGAGTCGTCGCTGGTGTAGACGCTCAGCATGTAGACACCCGCCGGCATCCTCAGCACGGGGTTCGTCGTCAGGTAGTAACCGTCTGATCGGGTAAAGTTGCGCGCCTCGACCCCGATCGGGCCGGTCAGCTCGTAGCGCAGCGCGCCATTGTCGGTCATCGGGTCGAAAACGATCCGCGCGGGCGCGTCCAGCTCGATGCGATAGCGGTCGACGGCCTCGGCTGACGACAGGGTGCCGGTCACGATATCGCCCGGCGCGGCACTCAGCCCACCGGTCAGCGCTGCAGTGGCCAGCGATACGTTGTCGATCAAAAGGCCCATCACCGTGCTGGTGCCGTTCTGCGCCTGGATCGCCAGCCGCCGGTCGGCCAGTTCGACCCCGCCGACAAGGAAATCCTCCAGCAGCACCGTCTCGGTGCCGCCGATGGTCAACGAAACGGTGATGTTGGCCCCGCCGGCAACCCGCGTCGCGGTCATGGACAAGCGGCCCGGCTCGGTGATCAGATCGGCGATGCCGAGACCATGATCGCTCAGCGCGACCTCGGTTTTCTTGCTCCCGAAATGCACCGACAGATGCGGCACCGGCCCGTCGCCGCCATCCTGGTAGAGGTCCAGCGCCACTGCCAGCACGTCGCTGGCATCCGGTTCCAGTCCCAGGAAGGCGATCTCGCCGCCCGCGCCATAGCTGGCAGTCGGCACCAGCAGCATCGAGAATCCGTTGCCCGGATCGCCGACCCCCGGCGCAGTCAGGTCGTAGTCGAAGGCCGCAGTGTAGGCATCGACCTGCCCCTCGACCGTGGTGGAAAAGGCGATGCCTGTGCGGTTGTCCGCCGACAGGATGTCGAGCAGTTGCAGGGCGGTCCCGCCGCCCGTGGCCGTCTCGGCAGGTTCGGTCCCCTGGTAGGTGCTCAGGACATGGCCGATGGACGACCCAGTGCCGAACTCCTCCAGCGTATCCCCCAGCGCGGCGGGGTAGGCGGGGCTGACCAGTTCGAACCGGTAGCCATCATCGGATTCACCGTTCGCGACATTGCCTTCGAGCAACAGGAAATACTGCCCCGCCTCTTTCAGCACAAAGCCCCCGGCATCCTCAAGACGGCGGGCCGAGATCACCTGGTTCCCGTCCGCATCGATCACCCGCCATCCGGTGTCCCGCGCCGGGGTTTCGATCATGTCCATCGAGAACGGCTGGTGCCGCATCCCGTCAAGGCTGAACACCCGCGTGCCCAAGGCCTTGTTCGGCAGGTTCCCGAATACTTCGTCGTTAAAGCCGATATCGCTGGCCGATGCCTCGAGGTCGATCATGCGGAACTCGAACGCGCCGGTCAGGTTGCCATCGCCATAAATGGTCAGCTCGTATGCACCGGCGTCCAGCGACAGCACCGGGTTGGCGGTGAAGCGGGTCGCGTCCGTCTGATCCATTGCCCGCCCTGTGATGATCGCGCCATCGGGGCCGGTCAGCGACCAGCGCAGATCCCGGCTGTAGACCAGGCTGTCCATCACCAGCTTCTTGGCCTCGGTCAGCTCCAGCGAAAAGCGGCGCACCTGCCCGGGATAGTCCAGGTCGGCATTCTGAACGCTGTCCAGCGTCAGCGCGGTGGGTGTCTCGTCCTCGATCTCGTAGACGGCCAGCTCGTAGGCGGCGCGCGTGCCATGCGCGATCTCGCCCTCGACAAGGAAGGTCCAAGTACCTTCGTAGGGCAGGGCGACAACCCGGTCGCCGGGGTTTTCGTACAGATGCACCCGCCCGAACGGATCGATCACGCGCCAGTCCATCCGACCTTGCTCGGAGAGGTTGCGCAGATAGACCTGCGCGTCACCGCCGACGGAGTCAAAGGAGTAGGCCGCCGTGCGGTTCGCGGGCAGCAATTCGCCATCGACAGGGGTGCCCAGTGTCAGCGTCTCGGCCGCGCCCAGATCGAGCAGAACGAGGTTGAACAGCCCCGTCGTGCTGCCATCGCCCTGCACGCGCAAGGTATAGTCGCCCGCGGGCAGGCTCAGTACCGGGTTGCCCGAATTGTCCGCGCGGTTCAGGCCCTGCGACACGATGATGCCCTGCGGTCCGCGCAGGCTGTATTGCAGCCCCGCTGCGGGCGTCAGGCTGTCGACGTAGACGCGCGTCGCCGCGTCGACGGCAAAGCTGTAGTCCAGCCGCTTGCCCACCGCGTCGATCTCGCCGGTGATCCCGCGCGGGATCATGTTGACCCGCATCGCGGATTGGCCATCCGGCCCGGCATCCGGCACGGTGCCATCCTCGGCGACGGCGTCGAGTGGCAGGTACAGCTTCAGGTCGGTCTCGTCACCGGCCAGCGCCGTGTCGTAATCGGCAAGGATCTCGGCGTCGCTGCGTGCCGTCGACCACAGCCGGATCTCGTCGACCGCGCCGTCGAACGCCCCATAGGACGGGTCGATCTCGCGCGACCAGCCGATCCGCACGGGCGCGTCATTGCCCTCGCCAACCGTGGTTCGCATGGACTCGCTCAGTACCAGTTCGCCGTTGAGGTATAGCCGCTGCTGACCGTTGGCCCGGTCGAACACGGTCGCCACATGCGTCCACTCCCCAAGCGGAACGGTGGCGGGGGCCGTCTGCGCGGAATCGCGCCCGCCCCCCAGCGCATCGGTCGATGCATAGATCGAGCCGTTGCTGTGGTACCACAGGTCGAAACCGCGAATGCCGTCATCGCTGGTCTTGGACAGGATCGGCGTCCAGGTGCCCGTGGTGCGGTCGATCCGTATCCACGCTTCGACAGTGGTGTTGCCGGTCAGGTCCAGCTTGGCGTCATGCGCAACCTCGACATATTCCGCGCCGCGCAACCGCAGGCCCATGTCCTGCGCGCCCTCCACCAGAACCGGCGCAGCCTCGGGGTTGTCGCCACCGAGGGTCACGGCGACCTCCTCGGTCGTGATGCGATGCACCTGGAACCGATAGGCGATGTCCTGATGCGGTTCGAGCCCGCGCTGCGACTCCAGCACCAGCGTGTAGCGCCCGGTGAAATGCATCGTGGTCGCCGCGATGTCGGTGGCGCTGAGCGGCCCCAGCACAAGCTGCCCGAACGGGTCGAACAGCCGCCATGCCGAATTGCCCGACCCCTGGTCGATGGACGCCAGATCGACGAGGATCTGCTCACCCGCGGTTACGTCGAATGCAAAGGCGGCCGAGGCCCGGCCTGCCGGAATGGCGCCCGCCACGTCACTGCCATCGGCGTCGATCACCTCGGCATCGCCGAATTGCAGCAGCCGCAGCGCATAGGCCGCCTTGATCGCCGCGTCCGCCCGCACCGTCAGTGTGTACTCCCCGGCAGGCGCTTCGAAACTGTAATTGCCACCGTTGAAATTCGCGCCCGTGGCGTTCAGCGTGCGCGAGATGTTCAACCCGTTGGGTCCGCGCAACTCTGCGCGAATGTCGGCGCGGTTGCCCATGGTGTCCCAGTAGATCCGCTGCGCCTCGTCCAGCGTGAAGCTGTAGACATGCACCTCGCCCGCTGTCTCGATCCGGTCCTTGAACACGCCGGCCATCGGCGCGGCAAGATCCACGACACGACCCGTGCGATCATTGCCCGAGGCATCGGCCAGCACGTCGGAACCCGGCGCCTCGTCCATGGCAAGACGCAGCAGCGGATCGACGGAACTGTTGCCACCACCCGCCAGCGCGGCAGCGTCGTCTGGGCCGAGCGCGCTACCGAACAGGCGGAAATCGCTCATCGCGCCTTCGAAACCGGCCTGTCCGCCGATCTCTCCGCCCAGCGACAGCGGCGTGGTGACCGTCACGCCATCCTGGTCTCGCAGGTCCACCGTACCCGCCAAATCGCCGTTGAGATACAGGTGCAGCTTGTCGGCCGCGCGGTCCACCACGCCCACCGCATGGTTCCAGCTGTCAAAGCGAACCGACCCGCCGGGCGAGTTCACCGCGATCTGCCCGCTGGAATCCGCCGTTGTCAGGTGCAGGTACCCGCTGGAGTTCAACCACAGCGTATATTGCCGGTCATTCGCATTCGCCGTCTCGGCGCGATAGACAAGAGGTTGCCAACTGCGTTGCGGAGCATCCGGTTTGAACCACAGCGAAAAGCTCAGATCGCCGGTCAGGTTCACCGCCGCATCGTCGATTTCGACCCGTTCATAACCGGTGAATCCCTGCGCTGCCCCGCCATCGCGGCCGATCGCACCGCTCAGGCCCGCACGCGCGCCGCTCTCGGCAATGTCCAGCGCGATCTCGTCGGTGACCCGCGGCTGCAGGACAAAGGAGTAGTCGATCGCACCTTCCGTCCCCTCGTAGACCCGGCCCTCGACCAGCAGCGTATAGAGCCCGCTGCGTTTAAGCGTGAAGGCGCCGCTGTCCTGAAAGACGCTGCGCGTGATCTCCTGGTTGCCCGCAGGATCGATCAGCCGCCAATAGGTCGACTGGTTCGCGTTCGCCCGCCGCAATACGTCCAGCACAAAGGTATCGCCCGCCGTGCCGTCGAACGCATAGACATCCGTTTCCCGCTTGGGGTCCAGCGTCGCCTCGACCACCGCGCCCGGGGTCAGCTCGGCCGCATCGGCGAGGTCCTGCACCGCGAAGGAGAACGCCCCGGTGACACCGCCGGTGGAATAGACGGTCACGGTATAGCTGCCCGCCGCGGCGTCCAGAACCGGGTTGCCCGTTCCGAAATCGACACTGTCGGTGCCGTTCATCCGTGTTGTCCGGCTCAGCCCCTCGGGCCCTTCGATCCGTATCCAGAACTGGTCGGTCTCGGTAAAACTGTCGAGGTACAGGCGCGTGTCCTGCCCGACCTCGAAAGTAAAGCGATGCGCCTGACCCGCGCGCGTGATCTCGGCCGTAACCTGCGCGTCGATCTCGATGGCGACCGGGTCGGGATCCTGCGGATCGACCAGCGTGAAGCCATAGCCGATCTCCGAGGCCGGATCCTCGTAGATGCGCCCCTCGATCAGCATGGTGTAGACCCCGCCAAGGGCAAGTTCGCGCGCGCCTTCGCCGCTCAGGCGGCTGGGTCCGGCGATCACCTGTCCCAGCGGGTCGATCAGCCGGTAATAAGCGTTGTAGCGGGCACCGGAATTGGTGACGTCGCCGATCGACATGACCTGCCCGGCATCCACCTCGAAGCGATAGATGTCGGTCTCGGCGCCCGGCGAAAGGGTCCCGCTGACCGCATCGCCGAGGGCGACCGTGTCGGCCGTGGACGCGTCAAGCAGGCGGAGCGCATAGGCCGGGCGGTTCCAGCTGTCGTCGCTGGTGATGGTGATGCGGTACTCGCCGGCGGCCAGCCGCATGAACGGGTTGACGCCGGTATCGACGCTGTCCGCGTCGGTGAGGTGCAGGCTGCGGTCGAACCCGTTCGGGCCGGTGATGCGGACACGTCCATCGTCAGAGCGCGCCAGCACGTCCAGCACAACGTCGGTCGTCGCGTCCAGCGCAAAGGTATAGCTGTCCGAACCATGCGCGGTGGCAATCTCACCCTCGACCGTTTCACCGAGGGTCAGCGGCGTCACCGTATCGACAACCTCGGCCAGCGTGAACCCGTAGGTCAGGGTCGGCGCGGTCTCATAGGTCGCGCCTTCGAACAGCAGGGTATGCGTCCCGTCATGCAGCAACTCCAGCACCGGCGCACTGCGCAACTCGACCGGGCCGTACATGTCGCGCCCGAACGGATCCAGCACGCGCAGAACCGGCAGGTAGCGCGCACTCCCCAGCGTGGTGTCGGTAAAGCTCAGCCGCTGGCCCGCCGTTCCATCGAAACTGTAGACCTGCGTGCTGCGGCCCGGGTCCAGTGTTCCGGTGACCGGGCTGCCCAGGTCGATCCCGGCGGCGTCCGACAGGTCCAGGACCTGGAACGAATAGGCAGACGCCGCCCCGTCATTGATGAAGACGCTCAACTGGTAGGTGCCGGCCGGCAGGTCCAGCGTCGCGTCCTGGAACGCGTCGCGCGCATTGCTCCGGTAGAAGGGACGGTTCTCCACCTCTATCCCGCGCGGTCCCGACAGGGTCCAGAACGGCCAAGGGCTGGCGGAATTCAACTGGTCAAAATAGATCGTGCGCGGCGCATCCAGCGTGAAGGTGTAATTGTCCACGTCGTCGGCCTGGCTGATATTGCCCTCGACGATCGTGCCCAGCTCGATCGCGGTGCCGGTCGGGGCGGGCAGGGTCTCGGTGCGTACCCGCTCCAGCGTGAAACTGCGGGTCACGCTTTGTGACCCGGCGCTGTAGGGATAGCCCTCGACCAGCAGCGTATAGGTCCCCGCGACCCGCAACAGCTGCTCGGTGACGTCCTCGAACTCCTCGTTCAGGAACACCTCGCGCCCGAACGGGTCGATCAGCCTGCCATAGGCGCCATCCTCGCTTGCCAGCGAGATCACGTCGCCGCCCGTCGCCTCGAAGCGGAACAGCCGCGTCTGGCTGCCCGGCGTCAGCGTCGCATCCACCGTGTCGCCATAGTCGATCCCGGTTGCGGCCGCCAGTGTCGCCAACCGGAACGCATACTCCCCCGTGGCCGTACCGGTACCGTCCACGACCAGGCGGTACTCGCCCGCCGGCAGCGACAGCACCGCACCTTCGGCCACGTTATACGCGTCAGACGAACTGAAGGGCCGCGCGCCCGTCTCTGCGCCGCGCGGGCCGAATATCTGCCACGTGACATCGTTGCGATTGGTCGAGATGGAATCGAAATAGATGCGCTGCGTTCCGTCCAGCGTGAAGCTGTAGCCATCCGCCTCGCCGACACTGGACAGCTCGCCCTCGACCAGGGTGTCGAAATCAAGGTCCAGCTCCTGCGCGCTGGGCGGGACGAGTGTCAGCGAAAAATCCAGCGGGTTCGTGTTCCACGGCTCCGCCTCGACCGCGATCAGGTAACGCCCGGCAAGATCGGGCAGGGTCACATCTCTGTCGGGATTGCTGTCGGGGCCGAAAATGCGCCTGCCGGTCGGGTCGAAGATCGACAGCGAGATGCCCGATGGTGTCAATTGCGTCACCAGCGTCTCGCCACCCGCCGCGTCATAGCGGAACAGCCGGCTTTCCAGCGCAGCGCCCGGCACCGCCATCGCCTCGAACCCGTTGGCCGAGCGGTCCTCGGCACTGTCGGGCGTCGCCGCGTCGAACCCCAGCGACAGGGCCAGCCCCTCGGCGCTGCCGATGACCGAGCCGCGCTGGTCGGCGATCTGGTCCGCGCTCAGCGCGCGGTCCCACAGCCGCAACTCGTCCAGCGCGCCTTCCATCCGGTAGCCGTCAGGCGTGCTTCCGATCAGCAGGGGGCCAGTGCTGTGATTGATCTCGGCGGTGTATTCGCGCTCTTCACGCAGCTCACCATTCACATAGATGCGGATCGCCGCGCCGTCATAGGTGGCGGCCACGTGGCTCCAGACCCCCAGCTCCAGCTCTGCCGCCACACGCGATGAGGCGTCAAACCAGTTGTTGAGGTAAAAGGCCACCCCGCTATCGGTCATGTACAGCCCGTAGCCGTCATTGTAGCTGCCGGTGGTCGTCTTGCCCGCAATCAGATCGTAGAAGTCGAACGCATCGGGTCGGATCCACGTCTCCAGCGTCAGCGCCTCGGGGCGCAACGCATCCGCGTCGGGAACCGAGAAATGCGGCGTCGTCTCGGAAAACAGTTGCGCGCGGCCCGGCTCTGAAACCCCCGCGCCCGAGTCGATCCGGGTGCCGAAGATGCCCACGCCCTCATCGCTCAAGGTCCCCGTCGCAGGTTCCGCCAGATCGATCTGTTCGGCATCGCCGGTGGCGATCATGCGGATGCCGTAGGTGCCGACCGTATCATCCTGGCCGCCCACGCTCAGCGTGTAATCCCCGGCGATCAGTTCCAGAAGGCCGCTGCCCGAGTTCGCGTCGATACGGTGCAACTGCCGGTTCTCGAACACCGGCCCGCGCGGCCCCGTCAGGCTGACCGGCAGCGGAACCGTGGTAAGCGAGTCGAACAGGATCGTAACATCCGCGTCGAGCGTGAAGGTCAGCTCATGCCGCTGGCCGGGTTGTTCGATAACGCCGCGGATCAGGTCGTCGACCTCGACGGCGCGCGTCTCGTCCACCACCTGCGAGATGAGAAAGCTGTAATCGCTGTCCGAGCCATTAAAGACGCGCCCCTCCAGCATCAGTGTATAGGTGCCGTCCTTTGGCGCCGCGAACCGCGCGACATCGCCCGATGGGGAAAAGGTGGTCGGCCCGAACACGGTCGCGCCATCGGGATCGACCAGCTGCCACACGGCGGACCCGGCGCTCATGCTGCGCGCGTCAAAGAACAGCTCGGTGCCCGCTGCGGCCTCGAACTGGAACAGGTCCGTCTCGCGGCCGTCTTCGCCCAGCGTGCCAGCGATCAGGCGGTCGGTTTCGATCCTCTCGGCATTGGCCGTGTTCAACAGGCGGAAGGAGTACTCGCCCTGCGCCGCGTCGACACCGTCGATCGCAAGCGTGTAGGTGCCCGCATCCAGCGCGATGATCTCGCCGCCATGATCCGCATCCGACCGTGCCAGCGCGGTGGGGCCGACGATCTCGCCGCCCACACCCTCCAGCGACCAGGTCAGGTCATAGCGTTCGATCAGCGAGTCAAAGACGATCGTGCGCTCTTCGGCCAGCTCGAACGTGTAGAAATCGGTTTCGCCCGGCACTTCGATCTCGCCGGCCACGGGGATCAGGTCGGCAGACAGAAGGATTCGGGGTTCCAGCATTTCAAGGTGCAGGCCGCGGCTCAACAAGGTGTCGCTTCGCAGCTTCGAGCGGCCTTTTGCCTTCATAGAACCGGAACCGCCCGCACGCCCCTCGGCGTCGCGCAGCGGTGTGTCAGGTGCCCCGCTCACCTTCTTCATCATTTTTCCCCCTTGCGCTCCACCCTTGAAGCCAACGGCGGAACAATCGGTTGTAAAATGGAACGTCTTGTAATCACGACGACATATTCAATAATCTTGACCCTAGGGCAGTGAGCGGCCACATGGGAACAGATTTCATGGATACATCTTCGACTTTCCCGTCTCCGGCGCTACATCTGGTGGTCGCACTCTGGGCCTTTGCAAGCTATGCGGGAGTGTCCTCTGCGCAGACCTACCAAGAGGGGGCGATGGCCCCTGTCAGCTGCCTGATCGAGCCCGACAAGGTGATTCGCCTCTCGACTCCGGTCGCGGGAATCGTTGATTCGGTGGCCGTGGATCGCGGCGACAGGGTCGCCGAGGGGCAGGTCGTGGCCCGGCTCGACACCGGCCTCGAAGAGATCGCCGTGGCCATCGCGCGCAAGCGGGCCGCGGATGACGCGCAGATCGCCTCGATCGAGGCGCAGATCGATTTCCTCGACGCACAGGCTCGCAGGAACGAGCAACTGGTCAAGCGCAACGCCGTCTCGCGAACGCAGGCCGAAGAGGCCCGGCTCGAGGCGCGGCTTGCCGAACGCGAACTTGACAAGGCGCGGCTCGAAAAGGATCTCGCCGGTCTCCAGCTGGCCGAGGCCGAGGCCCGTCTCGACCAGAAGATCGTGCGCAGCCCGGTAGATGGCGTGGTGATGGAGCGTCTGCTCAACCCCGGCGAATACCGCGAGGGCGAGGCGCATATCCTCACCATCGCGCGGCTCGATCAACTGCGGGTCGAGGCTTTCGTGCCGATCTCCTATTATGATCGGCTGGAACTGGGCCAGACGCTCACCATCCTGCCCGAGGCGCCGCTGGACACGCCGCACCCGGCACAGATCACCGTCATCGATCAGGTCTTCGATGCAGCCACGGCCACGGTGGGTGTCCGGCTGATGCTCGACAATTCCGGGTTCGAACTGCCCGCCGGCCTGCGCTGCGAACTCAGGTTCGACGATCCCGGCGCCGTCGCGGGAATCGAGCGCTGAACGGGCTAGCCCCGCAGCCGCCGCACCAAATCGTCATAAAGCGCGCGGCGCTCGTCTTCGGACAGGAACGCACCGATCTCGACCTCGCGCCCCGACCCCTTCAGGGTCAGGTAATAGGGCACCGGGCCACCATCCTCGTGCATCTCCGGCACGGCCCAATAGCGGTTGCAATCCCATTCCTGCACATCGCCCCGCGGATTGTGCCGCACAAGGTGCGCCCGGGTATCCGACAGTGTCAGCACCTCGAGGATGCGACGACTGCGGTAATTGTACTGCAACGCCCACCACATCGCGCCAAGCGCGGTCAGCATGAAGGGCAGGATGCCCCACAACATCACCGAACCCACAAGGATGCCCAACGGCACCAGCGACAGGGTGAAGATCCCCAGGATCACGGCTGCGAACCCGCGCGGCGGCAGCGAGTTATGCGGCCACAGCTGAAGCTGCGTTTCTTCTCCGGCGGTTTCGGTCCACGTGTACGGCATGGCGCAAACCTAACACGGCACGCGCATCCGTCGAGGGCCGAAAACGTCACGGCAGGGCGAACCGCCCGGTCAGGTCACGTGGCCGACCTTGGACCATGACAGCGCATCCTCCAGCCGGTCGTCGCCCCAGAACAGCTCCCCCCCAACGACGAAGCTGGGCGAGCCGAACACGCCCAGCGTCTCGGCGCGCGCCGTCTGCTCGGCCAGCGCATCGGCCATGTCTCGCGCCCGCGCCAGCACTGGCAGCGGGTCCTGCTGGACACGGAACAGCGCCTCCGACAGGGCCGTTTCGGTGCCCGCATCCGTCGCCTCGTTG
This sequence comes from Lutimaribacter marinistellae, assembly GCF_042648365.1. Lineage (NCBI taxonomy): Bacteria > Pseudomonadati > Pseudomonadota > Alphaproteobacteria > Rhodobacterales > Roseobacteraceae > Lutimaribacter > Lutimaribacter marinistellae. The sequence goes on from NZ_JBHRXI010000048.1 coordinate 161,496, forward strand.
AACCACATGCGATACAGCGTCTGGGTAAAGGCCTCGCCCCAGCCGTCCTGCATGCCCAGCAGGGCCACCTGGTTGGCCAGCGACAGGTCGCTGATCGGGTAGGGCGCCGGCAGTTCCGCATGCAGCCCGTACTTGGCCGCGCGCCGCTCGATGTCGCGCCACATATAGGCGCTCTTTTTCGGTTTCCCGGCAAAGGGGATGTTCTGCTGCGCCTTCATGATCGCGCGCACGTCAAAGGGCATCCAGGCCACCTCGACACCGTTGTCCTCGGCCCAGCGGGGCAGCCGCATCACCGTCAGAAAAGTGTAGGTGCTGCCGATGGAATACCAGAAATCGATCCGCGACATGGCCTGTCCTCCCCCGTGAAGCCTGCGCCATGATACACGGAATCCGCCTCGATTTCGACGGGGCGGGCGCCCGTGCCATCACAGGGGCGGCTTCAGTCCTTGGGCTCGCGCGCGATCACGGTGTTGATGGTCCGGGTCGTCCGGCTTCGGGTCAGCCCGATCGCCCCCAGAACCAGCGCGCAGGCGACGGCCTGCGGCAGGGTGATCGTCTCGCCAAAGGCCAGCACGCCCACCGCGAACATCGTCGGCAACTCGATGCTGCCGATCACCGCCGTGCGCGATGCGCCGATCACTGGCGAACAGATGGTATAGATCAGTTGCGGAACGATTGCCGTCACGACACCGATGCCAAGGATCAGGAACCAGTCGGTTCCGTCCACGGGCACAAGCGTCGCCGGATCGGCGCTCAGCACCAGCGGCGACAGGCCGAGCACCGAGCCGAGCGAGACCGAGGCCATGCGAGCCAGCGAGCCGATGCGGGACAGCCGGTAGACCAGCACGCAGATCCCGAACCCGAATCCGAACGGTGCCGCAAGCGATATGAGCAGCGTCCCGAAATGCTCGGGAGGAACCGAGGTGGGAGAGCCCGCGATAACCGCCGCCACGACGATCAGGCCCGAGGCCAGCAGTGCCCGCCGCGTTGGCGCGTCGGCGAAAAAGGCCCATGCGATCAGCAGCGTGAACACCGGGTAGGTCATGTAAAGGACACCCACGGTCGAGGCGGGCAGGGTCTCCAGCGCGGTCACGTAGCCGATCCATCCCAGCCCCATTATGGCGCCCGCGGCCAGGCCCCACAGGATCTCGCGCCACGCCCCGCGGTGAATCACAAGCGCGGGCAGTAGCAGCACAGCAGCAATGATGTAGCGGTAAAAGGCGACAGCATAGGGCGCCACGCCCTGTTCCGTCAGCCCCCGGCTGAAATAGGGAACGATCCCGAAGCAGACAGAGGCGAAAAGAACCCCGAACGCGGCAAGCGCGTGCGATGTGGCCGGTCCGTCCTGATTGGTGCTGGGATCCATTCTGCCGCCTTATCACGCAATTCGCGCGCTGTGCAGCCATAGTCTCGCCCGCAAAGAAAAACCCCGGCGCGAGGGTCGCGCCGGGGTCTC